>JAFZOU010000050.1 GCA_017550525.1 Bacteroidales bacterium | reverse complement strand
GGCAAGCTCGCTCATGGCAATTGCCAGGGAGTCCATGGGGATGGCAATGGGCTCTCCATGGAAGTTTCCGGCCGATATCACCATATCTTCATCGGGGAAGATGTTGGGGTTATCGGTGGCGGAATTTATCTCGTTCTCTATCACTGACTTCACATACAGGATATTATCCTTCACGGCGCCATGGACCTGGGGAATGCAGCGGAAGCTGTAAGGGTCCTGGACGTGCTCCTTGGGCCTATCTATGAGCTCACTGCCCTCAAGAACCTCCATGAACTTCCGGCCGGTAAGGATCTGGCCGGTGTGGGGCCTCAGCTGATGCGTGAGCGGGAGGAAAGGCTCAATGCGGCCGTCGTAGGCATCAAGGGATATGGCGCCGATAATATCGGCCCATCTGGAGAGCCTCATGCTCTTGAGAATGCTCCAGATAGCGTGGGCGCTCATGAACTGAGTGCCGTTAAGGAGTGCCAGGCCCTCCTTTGACTGAAGCGTGATGGGCTCCCAGCCAAGCTCCTTCCAGACATCGGCCGCCGGGCGTACCTTCCCTTTATATAGCACCTCTCCAAGGCCGATAAGCGGCAGGCACAGGTGTGCAAGGGGAGCCAGGTCTCCGGAGGCGCCAAGAGAGCCCTGCTGGTACACCACCGGCAGGACGTCATTGTTGAACATGTCAATGAGGCGCTGGACGGTGCAAAGCTGAACGCCGGAATGGCCGTAGGATAGGTTCTGGACCTTCAGGAGCAGCATCAGCTTCACAATCTCAGGGCGCACGGTGTCTCCGGTGCCGCAGGCGTGGGACATGACAAGGTTGTGCTGGAGCTGGCTGAGGTCCTTCTTGGGGATAGTTACGTTGTAAAGGGAACCGAAGCCCGTTGTGACCCCGTACACGGGATGGTCTATGTCTTCCATCTTCCGGTCAAGGTACTCACGGCACTTTACTATGGCTGTGGTGGATTCAGGTGAAAGCACCAGCTGCTCTTTGTTATCTATTATCTGTTTTACTCTCTCCAGGGAGAGATGGGCTGAGGATATGATATGCATTAGTCTAAAGTTTTTCTGATCAGGTTTTCATCGGCCTCATTGGGGAGGGTAACCCTAAGCTCCGGCGTACGGGCCATTTCACGCTCAATTGCAAAGCGGGCGGGGGCGTTTCGGGCCCAGCTACGGCGGGCAATGCCGTTGTTGACGTCCCAGAAGAGCATTTCCTTGATGTGGCGGGCGCTGTCTTCAGAGCCGTCTATCACCATCCCGAAGCCACCGTTGATTACTTCTCCCCAGCCAACCCCGCCGCCGTTATGGATGGATACCCAGGTGGCGCCGCGGAATCCGTCACCGATTACATTCTGGACAGCCATATCTGCGGTGAAGCGGGAACCGTCGTAGATGTTGGAGGTTTCGCGGAAGGGGGAGTCTGTGCCGGAGACGTCATGGTGGTCACGGCCAAGGACAATGGGGGCCGATATCTCACCCTTACGTATGGCTTCGTTGAAGGCAAGGGCTATCTTGGTGCGGCCTTCGCAGTCCGCGTAAAGGATACGGGCCTGGGAGCCTACCACAAGGTGGTTACGGCCTGCTTCCTGGATCCAGTGAATGTTGTCCCTCATCTGGCCGGCAATCTCTTCGGGGGAGTTGGCCGCAATCTCCGATAGCACCTTCACGGCAAGTTCGTCAGACTTTGCAAGGTCTTCGGGTTTTTCGCTCATGCAAACCCAGCGGAAGGGGCCGAATCCGTAGTCGAAGTACAGCGGACCCATGATATCCTGGACGTATGAAGGGTAGCGGAAGGAGCCGTCCGGTTTAAGGACATCGGCCCCGGCGCGTGAACTTTCAAGGAGGAATGCGTTTCCGTAGTCAAAGAAGTACATCCCCTTTGCGGCAAGGCGGTTGATGGCGGCTACATGACGGCGCAGGGATGCCTGAACTGCTTCTTTGAAGCGGGCGGGATCCTCGGCCATCATCTTCTTGGATTCCTCAAGGGAGTAGCCAACGGGGTAGTATCCGCCGGCCCAGGGGTTGTGGAGGGAGGTTTGGTCGGAGCCAAGGTCCACGTGGACACCTTCATCGGCCAGTTTTTCCCAAAGGTCCACAACATTGCCAACGTAAGCGAGGGAAACGGGCTTTTTGGCGGCCACGGCCTCTTTAATACGGCCGATAAGTTCTGTAAGATCAGTGTGCAGTTCATCCACCCACCCTTGATCGAAGCGCTTCTGAGCAGCTTTGGGGTTGATTTCTGCAGTTACGCTCACAACGCCGGCTATGTTTCCGGCCTTGGGCTGGGCACCGGACATTCCGCCAAGACCGGCGGTGACAAAGAGCTTCCCGGCGGGGCTGCCACCCTGTTTACGGGCAGCGTTCATAACGGTGATGGTGGTGCCGTGCACAATGCCCTGGGGGCCTATGTACATGTAGGAGCCGGCGGTCATTTGGCCGTACTGGCTCACGCCCATGGCGTTGAATTTTTCCCAGTGGTCCGGCTTTGAGTAGTTGGGGATGACCATACCATTGGTGACAATAACGCGCGGGGCGTCCTTGTGGCTGGGGAAAAGGCCAAGGGGGTGGCCGGAGTACATGACAAGGGTCTGCTCATCCGTCATTGTGGCAAGGTACTGCATGGTGAGGCGGTACTGGGCCCAGTTCTGGAAGATGGCGCCGTTGCCTCCGTAGATGATAAGCTCATGGGGATGCTGTGCCACACGCTCGTCCAGATTGTTCTGGATCATGGCCATGATGGCGGCCGCCTGCCTGGAATTGGCAGGATACTGGTCTATGGGACGCGCGTATATCTTATAGGAAGGCCGATACCTGTACATATATATACGGCCGTAGTTTTTAAGTTCTGCCGCAAACTCCGGGGCAAGGTCTTTGTGAACGGCTTCAGGGAAATACCTGAGGGCGTTTTTGAGGGCCAGCACCTTTTCTTCCGGGGAAAGGATGTCCTTGCGCTTTGGCGCGTGGTTGATATCTTTGTCGTAGGGCTTTGCTTCCGGCAGGCCGGCCGGAATGCCCTGAAGAATCTCTTCTTTGAAGGTCATAGTTCTATGTGGTTGTTAACTACTTCAATTACCTCTTTTTCAAGCCGGAGGGCTTCCGCTTCAATTGCGTCTGCACGTTCCAGAAGGGGCTGGGCCTGGGTTTTATCCTTGAGCCCGGCTGCGTTTATGCGCACGTTGAGGCGGGCGCCGCGTATGCCAGCAACTGCGGCAAGTGCCGCTACGCCGGCGTCTGAAGCGCTGGCAGGATTGCCGCTACGGGCCATCTGAAGGGCAAGGGGAAGGGCCTTCAGGGCAGTTTCCATAGTGCAGAGCGGAACCTTGGCGGCAAAGAGGGTGGCCTCTTCAATGGCCTGGGCCCTTGCGGCCTTTTCTTCATCCGTGCCCTTTGGCATTGAGAAGCAGTCCATGATGCGGTTGAAGGCGGCGGTGTCCTCATCTATAAGACTGAGTAGACGGTCAAGGAGAACCTGTCCTTCCTCCGCCACGTCACTGAACTCCTTCCAGCGAGCATCCCAGCCGCGGTTGTGGGAGGAGAGGTTTGCTACCATGGTGGCAAGGGCCGCCCCGAAGGCGCCCATTGCTGCGCTCACTGAGCCGCCGCCCGGGGCGGGGGATTCAGATGCGGTCTCCCTTGTGAAGCCTTCAACGGTCATCTGGGCAAGGCCTTTCTTCTTATCTTCTATAAGGTATTCAATGACTTTCTCCGAGGGGTTGAAGGGCTTAAGGTCATCAAGGGACATTGACTTTACGGCAATCTTCACAATCTCCTGCTCAGATATGCCAAGGGAGCGCTGCTGCTTTTCAAGGTAATATCGGCCAGCCTCAATGAGGACCATTTTGGGAACGAGGCCCACAATCTCTGCGCCAGTTACCCTCAGGCCGCGGGCGGCTGCTTTTGCGGAAACCTCCTCAAAGGCGACGTGAAGGGGAGTGACGTCTATGTCCGTGATGTTCATTGACACCTGGGCGATGCCGTATTCGTCTATGTACCAGCCAATGGCCTTTGTGCCCTTGAGGGTACCGGGGATCCAGCCTTCTCCGGAAGGGTTCTTACGGCCCTTTTCACGGACGTCGAAGGCCACGGCCATAGCGCGGCGGGTGCTGGTGGTGTTGAGGTTGAAGTTTACTGCAACAAGGAAGCCGCGGGCACCAACATTGGTGGCTCCGGCCTTCTCAGCCACATCATTCCAGGGGCCTCCGAAGTCCGGCTTGCGGGATTCATCGGCCATCTTTTCTTTCAGTGCCTCATATTCTCCCTCACGGCAAACGGCCAGATTCTTGCGCTCCGGCTTGAAGGCGGCGGCTTCATAGCAGTAGCAGGGGATACCAAGTTCTTCATAGAGCCTTTTTGCAAGGCTGCGGGCAAGTTCAGCGCATTCCTCAAGTGTGATTCCGGCTACGGGAATAAGGGGAAGGACATCAGTGGCGCCGCTCCTTGGATGGGCGCCGTGGTGTTTTCTCATATCTATCAGTTCCTGAGCCTTGGCGGCGCCGCGGAAAGCGGCCTCGCACACCGGCTCCGGCTCTCCCACAAAAGTTACCACCGTGCGGTTGGTGGCTTCTCCGGGATCAACGTCCAGTACCTTGACGCCTTCTACGGCCGCAATTGCCGCTACAATGGCGTCTATGACGGTTTTGTCCCTACCTTCACTGTAATTGGGAACGCATTCAATGATTCTTTTCATTGCATTAGTTTTAGTATCTTCAAAGTTAGTCATTTTTTCTCAGAAAAGTGCCATATTTGCAGTATGAAACATTATTTAGAGTTTATTCTGCTGGTTCTGGCGGCGTTCTCCTGCCGTCAGCCGGATGCAACGCTCCGTAACGGAGACCTTGTATTTGTGGGTATACCAATAGATTACAGCATTGAGCCGGATTCTATGGATGCGGCAATATCGGCCTCCACGGGGAAAGACGGCCTTAACCTTATCCACGTTGCAATTGCGGAGGTGAGGGGAGACAGCACCTGGATTATTGACGCCACCATTAAGCACGGAGTGGACCGCCATCCTCTGGATACCTTCCTTTCTGACTTTACGCTCAGGGACGGTTCACTTCCGGAGTTTTTTATCGGCCGGGTTCAGGGAGTTGATGCCGATGCTGCCGTAGAGCGCGCCAAAACTTACTGCGGCCGTGCCTACGACTCCCGCTTCTTGCCCGACAATGAGGAACTGTACTGCTCTGAACTTGTCCAGCTCAGTTATCTGTCGGCCTCGGGGGAGCAGGTCTTCGACTCTGAGCCTATGAACTTCCTGGCCTCGGACGGCACTATGCCCGTTTACTGGGAGCAAATTTTTGCCATCCTTGGTATGGATGTGCCCCAGGGAATCCCCGGCACAAACCCCCAGTCAATGTTTTTGGACACAAAAGTAAAAAAAGTGAAAAAAATATTTGGAGATTAAAAATTTGTTCGTACCTTTGCGGTGTACTAATAAACTAATACACGCAAACGATATGATTCAAATTTCTAATCTCGGATTCAGTTACGGACCTAAGTCAGTACTGAAAAACATCTCCCTGAAGGCCTCAGAGGGCAATATCTACGGCCTTCTTGGAGAGAACGGAGTGGGCAAGACCACCCTTCTCACTCTCCTCTGCGGCCTCAAGAAGCCCCTGGAGGGGAGTATCACAGTTGACGGGCGCAATCCTTTCAACCGTGAACCCTCTCTGCTTTCAGACCAGTTCTATCTGGCCGATGAAGTGACTCCCGTCCACGCCAAGGCCGTCAGTTTTGCAAAGGAACACGGCGTGTTCTGGCCAGGGTTTGACCTTGACAAGTTCTTCACCATCCTTTCTGAGCTGGAAGTATCGGCCGATCAGAAAATGGACGCAATGTCTGCAGGTCAGCTCAAGAAGACCTGGATTGCCTTCGCTCTGGCGTGCAATGCCAAATATTATTATATGGATGAGCCTACAAACGGCCTTGACATCCCTTCCAAGGCGCAGTTCAGAAAGGCCGTCACAAAGTACACTTCAGAGGATTCCACCCTCATAATCTCCACCCACCAGGTGAGGGACCTTGAGAATATCATAGATCCCATCATCATCCTTGACAATCAGGAAGTGCTGGTGAACGCTACTATGCAGGAGATTTCAGAGAAACTCTTCTTTGACTACGGCACTCAGATTAAGGCCGATGCCCTTTATCTTGAGCAGACTCCCGGCGGATGCATCCAGGTGTATCCCAATACTACCGGGGAGGAAAGCAAGGTTAACGTGGAAGCCTTCTTCAACACGGTTCACGCCCATAAGGACGTTATCAAGGCAATGTTCAACCTCTAATATATTAAGGATATGAATCAGGTTTTTTCTTTCCAGAGGTTCTGGACCTATTTCAAATATGACCTTACCCAGATGTGGCGCAATCACTCAAAGGCTGCCATCCTCATAGGCGGCGCAAGCGCCATCTTCTATGTTACATGGCTTCTTTTCTCACTGGTGTTTACTCAGGAATGGCACACTCCGGTAATCGAAGCCCGCGTAGTGGTGTTTGCCCTGGCATTCATGGCACTTGAACTGTATCAGGTTCGCACCTATGGCCATCTTACAGAGAAGAAAGCAGGTAGCGCATACCTTATGCTTCCCGCCTCAAAAGGTGAGAAATTCGTGTCCATGCTCCTTATCACAATTGTGGTGATACCCTTCCTCTTTATGGCTGTATACCTTCTTCTGGACGGCTTCCTGAGCCTGGTGGATCCCACTTACGGCAAGGCGCTGGTGACTAGTTTTTCATCGGCCTACATAAAACTTATCGAAGGCCTGGCCCAGATCAATGCGGAGTCTCCATTCAGAATAACTCCATCTACGATGACTGTTCCCAGCATCGCCAGTTACATCTGCAGTTTCCTCTATTTCCTCCTTTGCGGAATTTGCTTCAAGAGAAACAAGCTTGTGGGCGCCCTTGCCATCCTGTTCGGTCTATCTACTGTACTTTCTCTTGTGATGGGTCTTGTGATGCCTCCCATCTTTGAGAATCTTGATTTTGAAAACTTTGACGAAGACACCATTGTCCGCTGGACAAATGGAATAATCAATGGCGGCGTAATATTCTCCTGCCTCTGCTCAGTGGGCCTTGGATGGGGAGTATGGTACAGGATCAAAACCCTTCAACATTAAAAGATAGACTATGAACTTCAATACAGATAAACCAATCTACCTCCAGATTGTGGACGTCATCTGCGACCGCATTCTGTCCGGGGAACTGAAAGGAGGGGACAGGATCCCTTCCGTCAGGGAATACGGGGCCGATATAGGCGTGAATCCCAACACCATGATGCGCTCCTACGAGAAACTTACCGCCGACGGAATCATCTTCAACAAGAGGGGAATAGGCTACTTTGTGGCCGATGACGCCCGGGACACCGTCCTTGCCGCTCAGAGGAAGGAATTCATTGAAAAGGATGTCCCAGCTATCTTGCAGCGTATGAGGCTTCTAGAGCTTGATTCCACCATTTTTGGGGGCAAGTAAGGTGCTTTTGTGGTGGAAAATGCCAAAAAATCGGCTTTATAGGCGTTTTTAATGCATTTTTTTGTAAAAAAAGTTTGGAAAATTGTTTGTTTTCAGTAAATTAGCACTCGGAAAAATAAAATCCAGCAAACTTTTTACAATTAATACATTAATTATTAACCTCTAAACCAACACACCATGGACGCAATTATTGCAAAGATTAAGGAGCAGATCGCTGCTATCGAGAAGGACATCGACAAGAAGGAAAACAAGGCTGCACGCGCTCGCGTTCGCAAGGCTACCCTCGCCCTCGAGAAACTCGGTAAGGAATATCGTAAGGCCAGCATCTAATCCTGGATCGTATTCCATTAAAAAAGCCAGTCGCTTTACGCGGCTGGCTTTTTTTATTGTGTGTATTTCCCACTCCTTAACGTTTGTCCCCTTGCGGTGGAGTGTTATGTCCTGACTGTCAGAAACTTAAATGGCACTATCACCCACTACAGATACTTCTGAGGCCGCATAGTGTCGTTTAACCAGGTTCCAGATGTCGGGGTAAAAGACACCACCACGGCTTACAGACCATTCTGAGGCCACATCGTGTCGCTTAAGTTTCGTAAACACTTACCGATATGTAACGGTAACACCCCGTGGACCTGGTCCACAGGGCTACACTGCAGGGGATGTGTGGCTGAAGTATGTGTCTATGTGTCTGGTAAGGGCTATGATCACTTTATCCAGTGTAGCGGTTGGTACTCACTGCGTGCACTTTCGGCATATATTGCACGTGCTCAGTACCGTTGGGTACTCACTGTGGGCAAAATCGGCATTAAATGCACGTGGCGAGTACCGGCAGCAGGTGGCTCCCTGGGCGAGGTTGGTTTTTCTGGGACCAACCTCGCTCACGGATTGATGCCTAGAGATGCCTCAAATGGTGTTTGTGTTGGCGAGGTTGGTAGCACGAAATCCAACCTCGCCCAAAGTGATAGCCCAAACACATAGTTATGCACGTTACCAAGAAAGAATTGGACCCGGCAGAGGCACTATAATTGCAGGCATATTCCCTATATGAAAAACCGCGCTATCATACTGTTACTCCTATTGTTGCTCCCGCTTTATTGCTGGAGCAGCACGACGCGTCAGATACGCGACACGCTCATTATGAACAATGTCAAGTATGCTATAAACACCGCCCCGCTGGGTCAACTGGATTCTTTGCACTATTGCTCATTAAGGGATCAAGTCGGCTTCAATGAATTCTTTTCCTGGAACTTCCGGGGTTATGTGGCCACGTGGCGTGTAGATGGCAATAAACTCTATCTGGATACTTTGAAAACGGGGTCAGACAAGGCCGATTTTAGGGATGCCTTAAAGGATTTCAAAGACAGTCGCGGTAACATTTTTGCCTCTTGGTTCAGCGGGACTGTCATTTGCGGGACCGGCCCTGTCCTTTGTATGTCGGGAATTGGATGGGATGATTTGAATGAGACCGAGGTAGAACTTATCATCAAATCTGGTGTTGTGACGGCCTCCCGTCATTATCAAAATAAACGGCACAAAGGGACGATAAGCAGGGATCTGATGCTTCAAGAATTACCCAAGAAGTTTAATCACAGAGGCTTTCCGGAATTGAAAGGGTTCAGGATAACAACAAAGATCATCCCGTCAAAGTATGATAAGACCGGGAGAATACTGGATTGGACCGTAGAGTATCTGAGATGGCCGGAAGAAGTAGAGGCGGGAGTGCAAGTCCGCCTTACGGCAGCGCTCAAAAAAGAGTTTTTGCAATTCGACTGTCAGACATTCTGTGCCGATGGAAGGTGGTTCTGGTACGAACGGAATCATGAAGGGATCTATTGGCCTCTATTTTTCAAAAAAGAGTACTTCGTCCCGGCAGAATAAGTTCACTAATATAAATCGAAATTTATCGGCCAGAACACTGATGACTCTCAGGGACCGCATATCACTCACTTGGCGCTATGGAAAAGTTATTTTCCTGTTAGGGGGAGTGTATAATCTGGTGTGTGCAGGATTCCAATCCGGCGGTTTTTCCTACGCATTCATGGTGGATTCTTTCATCATCAAGGCTGTTCTTACTGCCATTACCCTGTATCTGATGAAGCAATTCCGTGACAGGGACGCCATCTTCTTCTACATCAACCTGGGCCTTTCGCGCAGGAAATTGCTTATCAGTGTCATTCTGATAGACTTTCTCTCACTTGCAGTTCTGATGGCCATTATGCATCTGATCTATGGATAAGCACAAACTCATAGTGGACAGTGTGGTGGTCCGATTTGGTCAGAGGACGGTCCTGAGCGGCGGCTATATCACCTCCGAGACAGGAATGGTTACCGGCCTTCTGGGCCGCAACGGTGCCGGCAAATCCTGTATGTTCCGTGCCCTCATGGGCGGCCTCCGGGTAGAGAACGTGATGGTGAGTATTGACGAACATCCTATCGACAGGTATGTTATCGGCCGACACATAAAGTATCTTCCGCAAGGACGCCTGATTCCGGAAGGGATGCAACTCCACCGGGCCTTTGACTTGTATGGTGTGAACTACTGGACATTCGTGAACCGCGTCCCAAAGTTCTCACGGTATTACGATTCACCCATATATGAGCTCTCCGGCGGGGAAGCCAGGCTGGCGGAACTGTATCTGGTACTGTTCAGCGACGCCCCTTTCTACATTTTGGACGAGCCATTTACCCAGGTAGATCCCGTGAACATCGATGAGGTAAAGGCTCTTATCCGCGAGCGGAGTGGAGACCACGGCATAATCATCACCGACCATAACTACGACGCCATTTCTTCTGTGGCCGATAACCTTTTTGTGATAGCGGACGGCTATACCAGTCCAGTCCAATGCCGGGAAGATTTGGTCCGGCACGGGTATCTGCGGGATTAACAACTAAAAATCGGCCCTCACAGCGTGAGAGGCCGACGTGGGGGTGTTTGTGGAGCATAGGGGATTCGAACCCCTGACCTATAGATTGCGAACCTATCGCTCTACCAACTGAGCTAATACCCCGTAGAAAGGACTGCAAAAATACGCCATTTCCGGGAAATATGCAAGAACTTCTATTTGATCTTTTTCCAGAGGTAGGCGATGAGGGGACCGGGAAGGAGGCGGTAGAGGAAGGGAACCAGGAAGTTCTCAAAGGAGGGAGAGATGACCCTGCGCTTACGGAACAATGCCCTGAGGGCTTTCCTGACAAGCCAACGGGGGGAATGGATAACCCCGGTCTTGAGACCCAGATTCATCAGACTTGGCTTGAGCCTGTACAGCGGCGTGGCAATGGCGGCGGGGCACACGGTGGTGACGCCTACGCCGTGGGGCTTGAGCTCATAGGAGAGCGAACGGCCGAAACTTTTGAGGTAGGCTTTTGTGGCGGAGTAGATTGTGATGCCGGGGGCGGGGATACGGGCAGCCATCGAAGCCATTATAAGGATGTATCCTGAGCCCCGTTTTTTCATATCCTCTCCAAAAAGGATACAGCTTCTTGTGATGGTGTTCACATGGAGATTCACCATTGTCTGGACAAGATTCAGGTCAGTGGCGCAGAGCTCCTTGAAAAAGAACATTCCGGCATTATTTACAAGAACGTCCGGGATAATGCCAAGTTCCTCCGTACACCAGGTGTGGAGGGTGTCTGCGGCATCTAGGGCGGCAAGGTCCTGGTAGCGTGTAACAACTTCTATGGGCCATAATCCGGACAGTTCCTCCTTCGCAGTAAGAAGTTCCTCCTCCCGGTTACTTACCAGGAGGAGGTTGAATCCTTTTGCAGCCAGCTGACGGGCATATTCCAGCCCCATCCCTGAACTACCGCCTGTGATGAGTGCGTACACCTCTAGCTGATGAACTGAGCCTTGAGGGCCTCGATCTTGGCGGGGGCGTCTGAGCCCTTGGCGCCAAAGTAGAACTTTATCTTGGGCTCCGTTCCGGATGGACGTACGGTCACAACATCACCAGCCTTGTTGTAGAACTGAAGCACGTTGCTCTTGGGAAGACCGGTCTCTTCAGGCTTGTTGTAGTCTATGACCTTCACAAGAGGGCTGCCGGCGATTTCCTTGGGAGGGCATGCGCGGTAATCGGCCATAATCTTCTGAATTTCCTCTGCACCGGACTTGCCCTTACGCACGATGTAAACCATCTTTTCTACGTACAGGCCGTATTCCTTGTAGACTTTCTGGAGGAGCTGCCACAGGGTGAGACCCTGCTCTGCGGCCCATGCGGCGCACTCTGCAACGGCGCAGCCTGCCACCTGGGCGCATTTGTCGCGGACGAAGGAACCGAGGTTGAAGCCATAGGACTCTTCACCGCCGCAGATGAACTCAGACTTTCCTTCCTGCTGTTTCTGGATCTCTGCGATGTACTTGAAACCGGTGAGGACGTTGTAGCACTTTACGCCAAAGCTCTCGCAGATGGCGGCAAGGAGTTCAGAGGTGACGATAGTCTTTACGCAGTACTGTTTTCCGTTAAGTTTTCCAAGTTCCTGCCAGCGCTTCAGGATATAATAGGTGAGGAAGCTCCAGGTCTGGTTGCCGGTGAGCTGGACCATCTTTCCTTCGTCGTTACGTACGGCAATGCCAAGGCGGTCTGCGTCAGGGTCTGTGGCAAGGACGAGGTCTGCGCCGGTTTCATCGGCCTTTGCAAGTGCCATGGCCATTGCGGCGGGCTCTTCCGGGTTGGGGGAGGCAACGGTGGGGAAGTTTCCGTCCGGGACTTCCTGCTCAGGGACGTGGATGATATTTTTGAAGCCGATTCTCTTAAGGGCCTCAGGCATAAGGCGAACGCCGCAGCCGTGAAGGGGAGTGTAGACAATCTTAAGGTCAGAGTGCTTCTTGACAGCCTCAGGGGAGAGCATAAGGGAAAGCTGGTCCTTTAGGTAAAACTCGTCCTCTGCGGCGCCCATAATCTCGATGGGGGCTTTATCCACGCCGGGGAGGGGATTGAACGCCACCTGGGCGGGATCCTCAATCTTACCTACCTCCGCTACGATATCCTTGTCCACGGGAGCGGTGATCTGGCCGCCGTCACTCCAGAAAACCTTGTAACCGTTGTACTCTTTGGGGTTATGGCTGGCGGTTACCATAATGCCGGCGGTTGCATTCTTGATGCGGATGCTGTAGCTGAGTTCAGGGGTGGGGCGGAGGTCTTCAAAGAGATAGACCTTGATGCCGTTGTTTGAAAGGACCTGGGCCGATATTTCCGCGAACAGGCGGGAATTGTTGCGGCTGTCGTGGCTGATGCAAACGCTTGCAGCGCCTTTCACGTGGGCTTTGATGTAGTTTGCAAGGCCCTGGGTGGCCATACCCACCGTGTACTTGTTCATACGGTTGGTGCCAACGCCCATGGTGCTTCTTAATCCGCCGGTACAAAACTCCAGATTGCGGTAGAAAGCATCTTCAAGGGCGGTCTCATCCGTTTCCATAAGATGTTTGACCTCTGCCTTGGTTTCAGCGTCAAAATTGCCGTCAAGCCAGCTCTGGGCTACTTCTTTGTAGGTTTTCATGGTATGTAGTTTTAGTGTTTGATTCGTTAATCATACAAATTTATGGATTATTCCGTATTTTTGCAATATGGAATTCGGAGAATTCATACTGGCCCATGAGGCCGATGACCTTGGGAAACTTGCCCTTGCCCGTGACAGGTATGCCGCTGAGGTAGAGGATTTTGACCTTGCGCTTACCACGCTGGAGGTGAGGCGGAAACTTAAGGCCAAGGTCCCTGAGTGGTATGCGGTGCCTGGGCTCCGTTATCCTTTCCGGATTTCAGGAGAGCAGTGCTCATCTTCTGAAACGGCGTTTTATAAAGCCGCCGTGGCTTGTAGCGCCTATGGGGCAACGAAACGCGCAAAAACGCCCCAAAACGTGTCGTTCATTGCCCAAATGGTCAACGAAATACACGAAAATGGCGTTTTTTGTGTTAATCGTTGCCCAATGCATTTGGCCGATCTTACCGGCGGGCTGGGTGTGGATAGTTGGGCGTTTTCCAAGGTTGCCGATGATGTGCTGTACAATGAGATGAAGCCGGAACTTGCCGCGGCGGCGGAGCGCAATTTCCGTGAACTTGGGATGGAAAACGTGACGGTGCGGAACTGCCGGCTGGAGCCCGGAAACGTGAATGAGATTCTTTGCGGCTTTGGGCCGGACATTATCTTTTTGGACCCCGCCAGGCGTGCCGAAGATGGCCGAAAGGTATTCCGCCTTGAAGACTGCCAGCCGGATGTACTGCAACTGCTACCGGAACTGTTTGCCGCCGCCCCCGTGATTCTTCTGAAACTGAGCCCCATGGCCGATATCACCTTGGTTTGCCGTCAGTTACATGGCGTAAAGGAAGTGCATGTTGTGGCCGCCGACGGCGAGTGCAAGGAACTCCTTCTGCTGCTGGAGCGAGGCTATGAAGGGGAATACGTGACTATAATATATGAAGGCGGGTCCATTTTGTTGGTGAACCAGGTCCAAAGTGATGTGGTGGACCAGGTCCAAGGTGATGTGGTGGACCAGGTCCAAAGGGATTTTGGACGAGGTGGCATTTTAGGCGGTGGACCAGGTCCAGGCACTGTGCACCAGAATGCCCTGAGAGGCACACCCGGTGGACCAGGTCCAGGGGGGATAATTGCACCTAGTCCCAAAAGTGTGTGGACCAGGTCCAAGGTATCTCTTTTTGAGCCGGGAAAGGCGCTGCTGAAGGCCGGGGCGTTTGACCTGCCGTGCCGGTTTGGACTGGAAAAAATTGGCCGGCACACGCACCTGTACACAGGCCTGGCTCCGGATGAACTGAAGCCGTTTGGAAAGTGCTTTGAGATACTTGAAGTGCTGCCGCTTAACAATAAGACAATCAGGGAGTTGGGAAAGCGATATCCACAGGCGTCCGTTACTGCCAGGAACATCCCTCTCACATCTGATCAGCTCCGTAAGAAACTGGGTGTCAAAGACGGCGGCACGGTCCATATCTTTGGCCTCCACTCCGACCAGGAGGGAAACATACTAGTGGTTTGTGGTGGGAGTTAAGTTATTGATATACAGTTGTTTACAGAGTTATTTGGGATTACCGGTAATCCCAAATAACTCTGTAAGTTGCTGGGAATTAGATAGTTAATCCCCACCGCATCGGCATTACAATGAGGGGTGGAGGAGGGGGAATTCACGGCACCACTCAGTGAGGGGGCATGAGGAGCATTTGGGGTTACGGGCGGTGCAGATGTAGCGGCCGTGGAGGATGAGCCAGTGATGGGCTACGGGCCTCAGTGCCGGCTCAATGTGGCGCTCAAGATCCTTTTCAACGGCAAAGGGTGTGGAGCCGTTGGAAAGTCCCAGTCTGTGGGATACTCTGAATACGTGAGTATCAACAGCAATTACCGGTTTGTCATACACCACGGAAGCAATGACGTTGGCGGTTTTTCGGCCAACGCCGGGAAGGCTCATAAGGGAATCGATGTCGGAAGGGACCTCTCCGCCAAAATCAGAGAGCAGCTTGGCGGCCATATCAATCAGGTGCCGGGCTTTGGCGTTGGGGTAGGAGACGCTCTTCACATAGGAAAGGACCTCTTCAAATGAGGCCGATGAAAGGGCCTCCGGGGTAGGGAATCTCTCAAAGAGGGGAGGCGTTACCATATTCACCCTCTTGTCTGTGCACTGGGCGCTCAGGATTACCGCTACAAGAAGCTGGAAGGGATTGGCAAAATGAAGCTCTGACTGTGCCACAGGCTGGTTTTCACGGAACCAGCCGATGATTGCGTTAAAGCGTTCTTTGCGTGTCATAGCTCTTCAATATCCACGTCTATGGCGCTGTCTTTCTTTTCCTCGCAGCGCTCTCCCTGGCAGGTGAATACGCGGCCGGGGTATTTCTCATAGATGTAACGGTTATGGGTGACCATGACTATGGCAGTGCCTTCACGATTGAGGCTCTGGAGGAGCTGGAGGATTTCATCGGCGGTTTCAGGGTCCAGGTTGCCGGTGGGTTCATCGGCCAGGATTACTTCAGGGTTGTTGAGTAGGGCACGGGCGATGGCTATGCGCTGCTGCTCGCCGCCGGAGAGCTGGTGTGGCATCTTGTGGGCCTTGGTGCCCATTCCAACGGCTTCAAGTACCTCCGATATTCGGGCATCTATCTTTCCACGCTCTGTCCAACCGGTGGCGCGGAGCACAAACTCAAGGTTGTCTTCCACCTTGCGGTCCGTGAGCAGCTGGAAATCCTGGAACACCACGCCAAGCTTACGCCTCAGGTACGGGATGTCCTTTTGCTTTATGCCGCGGAGATTGTAGCCGCAGGCCTCTCCTTCACCGCTCAGGAGGCGGTTTTCCGCCGTGACGGTACGGATGATGGAGGTTTTGCCGGAGCCAACCTTACCCACAATGTACACAAGGTCTCCGGGCATTACGTCCATGTCAAGTCCGTAGATTACCACGCTTTCTCCGTTGAGGATATCGGCGCCCTTAAAATGAATGAGAGGTTCCATAAAGATTCTTCTAAATCAAGGCAAAGATAATCAGAAAAATTCGTAAATTTGTCAAAATGTTCTTGAGGATGAAAAAAACCGTAGCGGCGCTGGCCGCAAGCCTTATATTCTGCCTTGGATCCCATGCTCAGGACTGGTCTCGCATCCAGTCTCTCTATAATGCTGGGATGTTCTCTGAGGCATCGGCCCTCCTTGAAAAGGAATCTTCTCCAACCGCCCTTGGCTGGAGGGCTCTGTGCGCCCTTTCCATGCGCACGGACGACTCCTATGCCCTGGCCGATGATTTCCTTGGCATGTACGCTGAAAACATCATGGCCCCCCAGGTGGGATATGCCTATGGCCTTGACCTCTTTGACAATGGCAGGTTTGAGGACGCCCTTCAAAGGTTCAACCGCATTTCCGTTGATGACCTCTATGAGGACCAGCGGGCAGAATTCACTTACAAGCTTGGCTACAGCGCATACGGAGTAGGAGAGTGGGAGAGGGCTAAGGGCCTTCTGGTGCGTGCCAGGGGCTTTGGCTGGAACGACTATTCAGCACCATCTTACTACATCCTTGGTTACATCAACTACGCCCAGGGCAATTTCAAGGACGCAGCAGAGTGGTTCCTCCTTGCCGGAAAGGACCACAGGTTCGAGGCCCTTGCAAACTATTATGTGCTGGAATGCCGCTTTAACCTTAAGGATTACAAATATGTGGTTAACTTTGGAGAGGACCTCTTTGACAAGGTTCCAAAGGACCGCCAGCCGCATATGGCCCGCATAATGAGCGAGTCCTATCTTGTGCTTGGAGACGTTGAGAAAGCCCGCACATACTATGAGGAGAACCTCCGCAGCAAAGTGGCCCTTACGCGCAGTGACTATTTCTATGCCGGCGAGGTCCATTATCTGGCAGAGGATTGGCAGGGGGCAGTGGATAATTTCTCCCAAATGGAGGAGCGCACGGATTCCCTTGGTCAAACCGCCTCCTACAATATGGGCTACAGCTACATCAAGCTCCATAACAAGGTGGCGGCAATGGAGGCTTTCAAGGAGGCATCGGCCCTTAAATTCTCCCCTGAGATACAGGAGGACGCCTTCTACAATTACGCCAAGCTGGCCTTCGACCTTGGCCGTGATACCGCTCCATTTGAGGAGTATATGAGGCGCTATGACGCCAAGAAGAAGGGAGACCAGATTTACTCCTATATGGCAATGGTGGCCCTCCAGAACCACGATTATGAGGCTGCGGTAGCCGCCTATGACAACGTGGAGGAACTTGAGCCCAGGATGATGTCAAACTATATGAAGGCATATCTCCTGAGGGCACGTGAACTTATGGAGAATGGCTCCTGGCGTGCAGCGCTTCCTCATCTCAAGGCGGCGTCATATTACAGCTCCAGAAGGGACGGCTTCAACCAGCTTGCACGTTTTTATGAGGCGGAAGCCCTCTACCGTGACGGGAAATATCCGGATGCCCGCGCAATCCTCACTGACCTGTATAATCTATCGGCCCTGAGAGGCAGGAAGGAGGGGAACCTCATTACCTACAATATGGCCTACACCTACTTCAAGGAAGAGGATTATGACAGGGCCCTGAGGTGGTTCCAGAGCTATCTGGAAGGGGATTCTTCCGTGCAGGGTGCAGATGCTGAGACAAGGATCGCAGATTGCTATTTCCTTCGCGGAGATTATGTGACCGCCGTTGCCGCCTATGAGCGCCAGATGACGGATTATCCAAACCCCGATAACCTTTATCCAGCATACAGGGCCGGCGTTGCCAGCGGCCTTACCGGAGATAACCAGAGGAAGGTCCATTTCCTGGAAGCCGCAAAACTTGCAAATCCATCGGCCCCGTATTATGGAGAGTCCTTATACGAACTTGGCCGCGCGTATGTGGCCCTGAAGGACAATGAGGACGCAATACGCGCCTTCCGTACACTCAAGAGCTCCACGCAGGACCCCGGCCTTGAGTGCCGGGCCCTTCTGGAACTTGGTATGATTGCCCGTAATGAAGGCAAGGGGGATGAAGCAATCGGCTATTACAAGCAGGTCGTAGACAAGGGAGGGGATTATGCCGATGACGCACTCCTCGCAATTGAGTCCATCTACCGCACCAGGGAGGATCCTGAGGCATATCTTGCATATGTGAATTCCCTTGGCTCAAAGGCCAACCGCACGGAGGCCCAGAAGGAGGAAGTGTATTTCTCCAGCGCAGAGCAGGTGTACCTTTCCGGAGACTACTCCAAGGCCATCGGCACCCTTCAGGCATACCTTCAGAAGTATCCCAAGGCTGCATATGGCGCAAAGGCACGTTTCTATCTTGCCGAATGCTACCGCATCAACGGCTCCCGTGAACAGGCCGCAGACCTATACCTTGCCGCCATGGATGAAGGCCTTGACGGAGCCCTTTCTGAAAGCGCCCTTGTCCAGTATGCAAACCTCAACTTTGATATGGGCAACTTCGGAAAGGCTTACGGCGCATACCTCAAGGTTAAGGAGACGGCAAAGATGGATGCAAACAGGAAACTTGCCACCATCGGCCTTATGCGCTCAGCCTTCAAGGCACGCCAGTGGGACGACGCCCTTGTGTGCGCCCGTGACGTCATGGACCTCAAATCCGGGGACACGGCGCTTGAAAGGGAGGCACTCTACGTAAGGGCAAAATCCTATATGAGTACCAGCCGCAGAGACCTTGCCCTGGCCGATTTCCGTACGCTCAGCGCAGATCCTTCCACATCGGAAGGTGCTGAGGCAGCGTATCTCCTTATCCAGGACCAGTACGACCGAGGCTCCTTCGATGATATCCCGGAGCAGGTGTTCTCCTTCTCCGCAAAGGCAGCCGGCCAGAACTACTGGCTTGCAAAGGCTTTCATAGTGCTTGGAGACACTTATGCAGAGCAGGGTAATATGTCCCAGGCCCGTGCAACCTTTGAAAGTATCCGTGACGGTTACACCGCCGAAGGTCCTCAGGATGACGTACTTGACCAGGTAGAGCTAAGGCTCCGTAAACTGCAGAAATAGAATGAGAAAGCTTATCATATCGGCCTTTATGCTCCTCATCCTTGGGGCAGGCCTCCGCGCACAGAATCTGGACCCTACGGTGGTTGTCACCAATACCTATGCCCAGCAGGCGGGAGTGGTGGAAAAGCCCTCCCAGCTTATGGAAATGCCGGATTCCGTGCTGCGTTTCAATCTGGACTTTGACTATTCCGCACTCAGCGTGCCTTACCGCGGAGCCTATGAGTTCAAGCCTTATCTGGTGGAACTGAGGCCCACAAAACGCCCTTCAGGAGAGTCTCTTTTGTACCTTAGCGGCGGCGCAGGCTACACAGTGCATCCTGAACTGGATGTAATATGGAATCCTGTCCAGAAGGACTTTTTCAAACTCAATGTGTATGGAAGTCACCGCTCGTATTTTGGCCAATACAGGAATATCGGCCTGCAGGGAGACTGGCTCTTATGGGACGGCTCCCGTCGGGATGGCTTCAATATGCGCACCGTTGCCGGCATAAACGCCCTCTATACCTGGACTGGAGGTCGTCTGGAGGGAGATATCCGCTATCGCAATATCTTCGCTTCCAGGCAGGCGGATCAAAAAGATGCATACAACGCCGTAGACTTTGGTCTAAGGTTGGAGAGCGACCCTGACGCAAGCCTTTACTACATTGTGAGGAACCGCAGCACCGTGATGCAGGCCCCTCAGGGGAAGGAAGCCCACGTGAAGACTGAGGCCGGAATCGGCACCCGCTTCGGGGAACATTACCTGAGGCTTGGCATTTTGGCCGATATTATCTCCACTGACGCTTCCGGTGGCGGAAACCTTGCCATCACTCCGCGCTACATCTTTGAAAACGGAGATTTCACCTTTGACCTTGGCGCAAAGGTATCGTTTATCTTCCGCTCGGATCCCGCGTTCTATCCCATGGCTTTTCATCCCTGGAATTTTCCCCTTTTCCCGGATGTGCATATCTCTTACTGCCTTATTCCTGACAGTATAGCCCTCTACGCCAGTGTTACGGGCAGCCATATTCTGAATACATATGAGTCCCTGGCCGATGAAAATCCTTTCCTGGCGGCTTTCGCCGGCCAGATGGATGCATCGGCAGAGCCTTTAAATGCCGCAATAGGTTTCCGCGGCAATATTTCAGAACGTTTCCACTATGATTTAAGTGCAGGTTATGCCTTCAGGGCAAACGCCCTCCTGTGGGGCTTTACGGATGCCCAGTTACCAGCATTTGGCTACGTTGACAAGTATCATATGCTGTACGCCAAGCTTGAAAGCGGCTGGAAGGGGGACAGGATTGATGCCCATGCAAACATCACCTTCCGCAAAACCTGGCTCAAGGAAGACCGCCTCTTCGCCCCCGCCATGTTTGAGGGCAATGCCAAGGTGGTTTACAATTGGGGCAGGCGTATCCACGCAGGTGTAACCTTCGACGGCCAGACGGAAAGGACTGCCTTCCTTGGAAGCCTTCCGGGTTATGCAGACCTTGGCCTTCTTGGAGACATTCAGATGACCACCAAACTGGGCCTCTGGCTCAAGGTAGGAAACCTTCTTGACCAGACCGTCCAGAGGGTTCCTTTCTACGCGGAAAAGGGTATCTATTTCACAGTTGGAGCAAGGCTCATTTTGTAGCTTTTTCCTATTGTTTTTCCGCGCAATTTTTGCTATCTTTGTACGTTTTAGAGAATACGTATAAAAATGGCAGATATTGAGCAAATGAAAGAGGCCGAACAACAGTATTCGGCAAACAGTATCCAGGTTCTTGAAGGCCTTGAGGCCGTACGCAAACGCCCTTCCATGTACATCGGTGACATTGGAGAGCGCGGCCTTCACCATCTGGTGTATGAGGTGGTGGATAACTGTATTGATGAGGCAATGGCCGGCTACTGCACAGACGTAGACGTCCAAATCCTTGAAGATAATTCCATCCGCGTTAAGGATAACGGTCGCGGAATCCCTACAGGCATGCATGAGAAAGAGCACAGAAGCGCCCTTGAGGTGGTTCTTACGGTGCTCCATGCCGGCGGTAAGTTCGACAAGAACAGCTACAAGGTATCCGGCGGTCTGCACGGCGTCGGCGTGAGCTGCGTGAACGCCCTCAGTGATCTTCTGGTTGCAGAGATTCACCGTGAAGGAAAGATCTTTGTTCAGAAGTATTCAAAGGGTAAGCCCATCACTGACGTCCAGGTTGTAGGTACTGCGGAAGATACCGGTACCACCATCACCTTCCACCCGGATTCCTCCATCTTCACCCAGACAATAGTCTACAAGTACGACACCCTGGCAAACCGCCTCCGTGAACTTGCATACCTCAACAAGGGCATCCGCATCACCCTTACGGATCTCCGTGAGAAAGTGGATGAATTCATCACCGCAGAGGATGGTGAACGCAAAGCCACCGGGAATCAGGTTTTCCGCTCAGACGTCTTCTACAGTGAGCAGGGCCTGAAAGAATTCATCGATTACCTGGATGCAGGTGCTCCCAAGCTCATCCCGGAGCCCATTACTGTAAACTCAGACAAAGTCATTCCCATTGACATAGCCCTCCAGTACAACACCGGATTCAGTGAGCGTATATATTCCTATGTGAATAATATCCATACAATTGAAGGTGGTACCCACCTCCAGGGTTTCAAGATGGGCCTTTCCCGTTCCCTGAAGAACTACGCAGAGAAAAACAACCTTCTCTCCAAGTTCAAAGGAGACCTTAGCCCTGAAGATTTCCGTGAGGGCCTTACCGCCATCATCTCCGTGAAGGTGGCAGAGCCTCAGTTCGAAGGCCAGACCAAAACCAAGCTCGGTAACCCTGAGGCAACATCGGCCGTATCCCAGGCCACCGCGGCTGCAATGGACCAGTACCTTGAGGAGCACCCCAAGGAGGCCAAGACAATTGTAGAGAAGATCGTCCTTGCCGCAACGGCCCGTGCCGCTGCCCGCAAGGCCCGTGAGATGGTTCAGAGAAAAACCCCTATGGGAGGCGCCGGAATGCCCGGTAAGCTTGCAGACTGCTCAGACCATGATCCTGAGAAATGCGAACTCTTCCTGGTTGAGGGAGACTCCGCAGGCGGTACCGCCAAGCAGGGCCGTGACCGCCGCATCCAGGCCATCCTCCCGCTCCGTGGTAAAATCCTGAACGTGGAGAAAGCCGCCCAGGACCGCGCATTTGAAAGCCAGGAGGTTCGTAACATCTACACCGCCCTTGGCGTTACCGTGGCCCAGGAAGACGAATCCGGAGAAAAGCACATGGACCTCTCCAAGCTCCGTTACCACAAAGTTATCATTATGACGGATGCCGATGTCGACGGTTCCCACATTGCCTGCCTCATCCTCACGTTCTTCTTCCGCTACATGTTTGACCTCATCAAGAACGGATACGTCTACCTTGCCACTCCGCCGCTCTATCTTGTGAAGAAGGGCAAGGAGGAGCGCTACTGCTGGACAGACGCCCAGCGTGAAGCCGCAACCGCAGAACTTGGCCGCGGTACGGACAAGGGTGTAACCGTGCAGCGTTACAAAGGTCTTGGTGAGATGAGTGACACGCAGCTTTGGGAAACCACCATGGATCCTGCAAGGCGTGTTCTCCGCCAGATCACCATAGAGAATGCCGCAGACGCAGAGCGCACCTTCTCCATGCTCATGGGAGACGATGTCCCGCCGCGCCGCGCCTTCATCGAAGAAAACGCACATTATGCAAATATCGACGCCTAAACTCTGGCAGAGATACCTGCCCCTCATTATTGTTTTCGCAGTCCTTGTGCTACTCATGCCAAGGACCGCGAAATTCAATTATGACTATAAGAAAGGAACACCCTGGCCCTATGAAACACTAATCTCCCAGTTCGATTTCCCCATCCTCAAAACAGAGGAGCAAATCCAGGAAGAGAGGGAGCACGCCGGAACAATAATCGTCCCTTACTACAAGTATTCGGAAGAGGTTGTCTCCAACGTGGTCAAGACCGTTCAGAGCCTGGACCTTGGAGACCTTAACAACCTCAGGCCCACCGTCGTAACCCGCCTCACTGACATCTATGCAAAGGGAGTCATTTCAGACGCAAGGGTTAAGCTGGACAGGGGATCGGCAGAAATCTCAACTGAACTTATCTCGGTCCAGAAGGACAAGAGGGCGCATCAGTACCCCCGCAGTGAGGTGTACAAGGTTTCCGAGGCCCGTGACCAGCTTGTGGCATTGGTGGCAAAGACATATCCTTCCGTCAATCTGGATTCCCTTTTCCGCCGCACCGGAGTCTATTCCGCCATCGTCCCCAATCTTATCTTTGACAAGACCATGACGGAACTCACTCACGCGGGTTCGTCAGACTACATTTCTCCTACACTCGGGTATGTCAAGGCCGATGAAAAGATTGTCTCCCGCGGGGAAATCATCACCTCGGAGATAGCCCAGATCCTTGACAGCTACAAGGAAGAATACAACAAGGTTTACGGCTACAGCGGCCCCAGGGTGCTCCTGTACCTTGGTAATCTCCTTCTGGCCCTTGCCCTGGTGGTTATCCTGTACCTTGTGGTCTATTTCACCAATAGCCTGGTGTTCCAGGACCGTAAGAGGTACTATTACCTTCTCACAATATTCCTTCTGGCATCGGCCATTACCTTTATCTGTGAGAAAACTGTTCCGCATCTCAAGTACGTCATCCCATATCCCGTTTTTGCCCTTTATCTCCTTGCATTCTTCCGCAAGAGGCTGGTGATGCCGTTCTATATGGTCATTCTCCTGCCGCTGCTCATTTTCTGCGGAAACGGTATGGAGCTGTTTGTGATGTATCTGGTGGCCGGAACGGTAACCCTTGAGACATTCGGATACTTCAGCAAGGGCTGGAGGCAGTTCCTCAATGCCGCCATCATCTTTGGCGTTGAGGCTCTCATCTTCCTGGCTTTCCGCCTCATAGACGTAGGAAGCAATTCCGCCTGGTGGATGGACGTGATTCTCATATTCATCGGCTCAGTTGCAACCGTGGCCCTGTATCCTCTGATCTACCTCTTTGAGAAGATATTCAACCTGGTGTCTGTCACAAGGCTCATAGAGCTGGCCGATACCTCCAATCCTCTCCTTCAGGAACTCTCTGCAAAGGCCCCTGGAACCTTCCAGCACAGCCTTCAGGTTATGAATATGGTAGACGCCGTGGGCCGTGCAACGGATGCCAACGTGCAGCTGTTGCGAGCCGCCGCCCTGTATCATGACCTTGGAAAGATGCAGAACCCTATGTGCTTCGTGGAGAACCAGAGCGCCATCCCGGAGGCTGCTTCATACCACCAGGGTAAGTCATACAAGGAAAGCGCAATTGATATTATCCGCCACGTAGACGACGGTCTTGCCATTGCTGAGGAAAACCGTATCCCCAATGAGATTCAGGCGTTTATCCGCACCCATCACGGCACTTCGCCGGCAGGATACTTCCTCAACAAGTACCTTAATGAAGGCGGTGACCCTTCCGATGTTGCGGAATTCTACTATCACGGCCAGAAGCCCACAACCAAGGAGGAGGTTATCCTTATGGTTTGTGACTCAATAGAAGCCGCTTCCCGTACGCTCAAGGACTTCTCCGCAGAGTCCTGCGACCGCTTTGTGGAAGGAATTGTGGCAGGTAAGGAAAAGGCCGGTCAGCTGGAGGATGCCGATATAACCATCCATGACCTTAATCTTATGAAGCGTATGCTCAAGACATATCTTCAGCAGATTTATCACGGTAGGGTGAGCTATCCCAAGCGCAGAGGTTGATTCTTCGGCATTTTTTTCCTATCTTTGCCGCCCCAAAAGAAATAATAAATAATAATATAACTATGAACGTAACTAAAAACCAGCCCGATGCCCTGAACTATCAGGTAACCATCGAGATTGCGGCAGCAGACTACGCAGAGCCGCTGAAAAAGCGCCTCAATGAGTACCGCCGCAAGGCCGATATCAAAGGTTTTCGCCGTGGAATGGCACCTATCGGCCTTATTCAGCGTATGTATGGAGACCAGGCCCTCTATGAGAGCGTTAACGGAATGGTGGGTGATTCCCTAGACTCCTTCATCAAGGAAGAGAAAATCCGCGTAGTTGGTGAGCCTATGCCTTCAGAGGACCAGCCCCAGCTTGCATGGGAAGCCGGTAAGGACTTCACCTTCAAGTTTGACATCGCCCAGACTCCTGAGATTAATTTCGAGGTCAATAAGGAGGACAAAGTTGTCTACTACGACATCAACATCACCGCCGCAGAGAAGAAGGCCACCCGTGACCAGATGCTCCAGCAGTACGGTTCCCTCCAGGAAGGCAAGAAGGCCGGAGAGAATGACTACATTGTGGCCGATATAGAGAATGAGGGTCACAAGGCAGAGGGCGTGTATGTTTCCATCGCGCAGGTGGCGGAGGAAGCACGTGGCGCTTTCATCGGCAAGAAGGCTGGCGACAAATTCCAGATGGACGTAAACGCCGCCTTCACCAATGAAACAGACCGCGCTGCAATGCTAAAGGTGGACAAAGCCCAGCTTGCAAGCCTTGATCCCATGTTCAACTTCACCGTTGTGAACGTCAAGACTTTCGTAGCGGCAGAAGCCAACCAGGAAACCTGGGACAAGATGTTCGGAGAGGGCGCAGTTACCACCGAGGAGCAGTTTGAGGAGAAGATCGTGGAGCGTATCAAGGCTTCCCATGAGCAGGATGCCAACTACCGCTTCGGTACCGATGTCCGCAACTATTTTGTCCAGAAGGCAGGCCTTGAACTCCCTGAGGCATTCCTCAAGAGGTGGCTGGTATACGTGAATGAGGGCAAGTTCTCTGCAGACCAGGTAGAGAAGGAGTTCCCTTCATTCATAGAGGACTTCAAGTGGCAGCTTGTCCGCGGCTACATCATGCAGAAGTTCAATCTGAAGGTTACCCGTGAGGATGTCAAGCAGGCTGCTCTTTCCTATGTTGCATACCAGTATGCAATGTACGGAATGGGCGGTGTTCCCCAGAACATCATCGAGTCTTCTGCAGAGAACGTCCTCCAGGACCAGAACCAGTATCGTCGTCTTGAGGAGCAGTGCGAGGACAACGCCGCTATCGCCCGTGTCCGTGAGGAAATCACCCTCCAGAACAAGAAAATCTCCATGGAGAAATTCAGGGAATTAAAGTAAAAACTTCAGTTTATGACTGATTTTGAAAAGTTTGCAGTGAAGGGGAGGGGCATCAGTTCGATGACCCTTTCTCGTTATTCGTCGGTTTATGACGGATACATCAATCCTACAATTACGGAAGAGCGTCAGCTGAATGTTGCCCAGATGGACGTTTTCAGCCGCCTCATGATGGACCGCATCGTTTTCCTGGGAGTTCCCATCGATGACGACGTAGCCAACATCATCCAGGCCCAGCTGCTTTTCCTTGCTTCCAAGGATCCGGGTGCCGATATTACCATGTATCTCAACACTCCCGGCGGCCAGGTCCATAGCGGCCTTGCCATCTATGACACCATGCAGCTCGTGCAGCCAGATGTAGCAACCGTCTGCACCGGTATGGCAGCCTCAATGGGTTCCGTGCTTCTGTGCGCCGGTGAGAAGGGAAAGCGTTCCGCTCTTCCTCACAGCCGCGTCCTCATCCACCAGCCCCTTGGCGGCGCCCAGGGCCAGGCAACTGAAATCCTCATTGCCGCAAAGGAGATTGAGAAAACCCGTACGGAACTCTTCACCATTATCTCCGAGCACACCGGAAAGCCTTACAAGAAGGTGGCAGAGGACGGAGAGCGTGATTATTGGATGACCGCCCAGGAGGCCCTGGAGTACGGTATGGTAGACGAAATCCTTCGCAAGCGCAAATAATGGCAGGTAAGAAACCTCATAATCACTGCATGTTCTGCGGAAGGCCGGACTCCGAGGTCCCGTTCCTTCTGCAGGGCGTGGATGGCTACATCTGCAGTGACTGTGCCACCCTTGCCGCAGATTACGTGAAGGAAATCCAGGGTTCGCAGGCCCGGAAGGCTGCATCGGCCTCTTTTGGCAAGTGCCCAAAGCCCCAGGAGATCAAGGACTATCTGGACCAGTATGTGATTGGCCAGGACCGCGCCAAAAAGGTGCTCTCCGTTGCCGTTTACAACCACTACAAGAGGGTTCAGCACAATCTCATTGATAAGCCTCATGACGGCGTGGAGCTGGAAAAGAGCAACATCCTCCTTGTTGGCCCCACCGGCACCGGTAAAACCCTCCTTGCACGCACCATCGCCAAGATGCTGGACGTTCCGTTCACCATCGTGGACGCTACTGTTCTCACGGAGGCTGGTTACGTGGGAGAGGACGTTGAGAGCATCCTGACACGTCTTTTGCAGGAGGCCGATTTTGATCTCCAGAAGGCAGAGCGCGGCATTGTGTTCATCGATGAGATAGACAAGATTGCCCGTAAGAGCGACAACCCTTCCATCACCCGCGACGTTTCCGGAGAAGGTGTTCAGCAGGCAATGCTAAAACTCCTTGAGGGAAGCATAGTGAATGTCCCTCCAAAGGGCGGCCGCAAGCACCCTGAACAGGAGTTTATCCACGTCAATACCCAGAACATCCTCTTTATCTGCGGAGGCGCCTTTGAAGGTATTGAGAGGCATATTGCACAGAGGAAGAACACTCAGATCATAGGCTTTGGCGCAGAGGAGAAGCAGCGTATAGCAAAGGAAAATCTCCTGCAGTACGTAGATGCCATGGACCTCAGGGCCTATGGCCTCATACCTGAGATTGTTGGGCGCCTGCCGCTGGTCACTTTCCTTGACCAGCTTGACAGGGATTCCCTGAAGCGCATCCTTACGGAGCCAAAAAACGCCCTCCTCAAGCAGTACCAGAAACTCTTCGAGATTGACGGGATGAAGCTTGAGATAGAGCCAGCGGTCCTCGATCTCATTGTGGACACATCCATTAAGAACAAGCTCGGCGCCCGCGGGCTCCGCAGCATCTGCGAGCGTATCATGGGAGATGCTATGTTTGAGGCTCCCTCATCCCGTAAAAAGGTCTTCCACCTCACCGTGGACTACGCCAAGGCCCGCCTGGAACAGTGATTCCTCCACTGGCAGCCGTTGACTTTTTGTCACAAAATGGACTTTCTGGCACCTTCTGGTGACAAAAAGTCCATCTTTTTTGCTGTGGTCCCGGCTTTGCAATTCCTTTAATCGGCCCTTAGAAAGAGCCCCGGAAATAGGGACACTCCCAAAACCGGAACGATTAAAGTTTTTGAGTTATGTTACCGATGATTAGAAGGAATAGTGACAACTGGCTGCCGGACATTTTCAATGACTTTTTCGACAACAGCTGGATGGAAAGGCCCACTTATACGGCCCCTGCCATCAATGTAATTGAGAACGAGAAGGAGTATGAGGTTGAACTGGCCGCTCCTGGTTTAGACAAGGAAGACTTCAGGGTCCACGTCGATGAAGACAACAACCTCCATATCGAGATGGAAAAGAAGTCGGAGAACAAGGAGGGTAAAAAGCATGGCCGATATCTCCGCCGCGAGTTCTCCTATGAGAAATTCCAGCAGACGCTGCTTCTTCCTGACGATGTTGACGCAGAAAAGATTGAGGCCAAGGTGGAGAAAGGCGTTCTGAACGTCCATATCCCCAAGAAGGAGAAAATCCAGAAGGCCGAAGCCATCAAGCAGATTGCTATCCAATAACCGCCTCTGGCGCGTAAACTGCTAACTATCAGCCAAATACGTATAATCGGGTGCACTTCGCGGTGCACCCGATTTTGTATAACGTGCTGTGAGTCAGGAACTTACGTGTCAGGAGGCGAAATGGTTGGAAAAATGTTGGGAAAAGAGTAAGTTTGCACTTGCTATGGCATCTGATTCACTAAAGGGACATCTGTCCATTGCGGCGGCGTACACCATATTCGGACTGAATGTGGTGCTGTGCAAGGACATCGCCAACTCTGAGGTGGTGTCTCCGTTTGTGCTTTTCACTCTGAGGGCCATCGGGGCATCGGCCGCCTTCTGGATAATGTCCCTGTTCTTGCCAAAAGAGAAGATTGATAAGGGAGACATGTGGAAGATTGCCCTGGCGTCGTTCCTGGGGCTTTTTGCTACTCAGACCACATTCCTTGTGGGAATCACAATGGCTACGGCCATAGACTCCGCAATCCTGGGTACTTTAGGGCCCATATTCACTATGCTCTTCGCCTTCCTCTTTGTGGGAGAGCCAATTACCGGGAAGAAGGCAGGGGGCGTTGCCATTAGCCTTGCCGGAGTGCTGTTTCTCATTTTCAATTCAGTTCACGGAGGAGGTGCATCGGCCACAACCCCTCTTGGTCTTGTGTTGTTGCTCCTGAACAGCCTCACCTTCTCAATGTACCTCGGAATATTCCGGCCCATTATCTCCAAGTATAGCGTTGTGACATTTATGAAGTGGGCGTTCCTGTTTTCGCTGCTGTACTCGCTTCCTTTATCGGCCAAAGGGCTTGTCACTACGGACTACGCCGCAATTCCCTCCCTGGTGCGCTGGGAGATTGGCTATCTCATAGTCTTTGCAACGGTGATTGCGTATTACCTCATTCCCTACGGCCAGAAGTTCATCAGGCCCACACTGGTAAGTATGTACAACTACCTATCTCCCGTCATAGCCACCATTGTGAGCATATGGACTGGTCTGGACGTCATTACCTGGCAGAAGGTAGTTGCCGCTGCCGCCATAGTTGGAGGTGTGATCCTTGTGAGCAGGAGCCGTGCTGCCAAAGTGACCCCGAAATAACGGTCAGAAACCGGCACGCAATATACTGCCCGCCAGGAACAAACCAGCTATATGTTGGGCAGTTTCTTCATATCTCCACGAGTTCCGCCTGTCTGTGAGCGTCCATAGTCATTATCATGCCTACCACTCCAAAGTAGTCCTTCACACCTTCTGCGACTCCGTTTGAGCGGAGGAAAAGGTTGAAGAACCACCTTTGGGTGCTTTCTATCCACTTGACTTTCTTGCCCTTCCAGTATTCGCGGGAGGCTGTATAATCAGTCTTGGCTTTATCACAGATTGAGTCCGTGAACTGGTTGTATTCTTCTTCTGTGAGGAGATAGCGTGCATTGGATAGGACATAAGACAGGATTGAGAGGTAACCGCTGTACCGGACAGAAGCGTTCCCGGACCGCCGGCAGCACTCAAAGCCCCAGTAACTTGCTTCCGCCTCACTGGTAATCCCGGCAAGATGTCCCATCTCATGAGCGGCAACATAGGGGTACTCATGCTCCAGCAGAGAGCGGTTAACCTGGGATTCGCAGAAGAAGGGGCCCATATACCCATGTACTACAACGGCCGAAAAAAGAGGACTGAGGATAGGCTTCTTGATGTGCTGCCACTTATGCAGGGCGGCGTATCCGTAGGAAGTGACATAATCGGAATAGAAGGCCCGGATCTCGAACTCCTGGATTTCGGGATCAAATCCATCGGCTTCATCGGCCGCCCTGTTGAGCTGCGCGGTATAATCCGTAAGGAACCTTGTGAACGCCTCTTTCTCAAACTTTACCTTCCGAATACCGTTCCACTCATACAGGCCCGTCCTGTAGTAATTGTTCCCCCAGCCCATATAGAACCAGACGTAGAGCCACATGGCCACCACAGCCGTCCTGCCTAGCCAGCGGAGGAATCCCTCCTTGTGCTTGATGGCTTTAACCAGAATATCCACAAAGGTAACCACAAAAGCCAGCACCACTATCTCTTCCAGGGAAAAAGGAAGCCTTGCTCCAAGCCAGGAAAGAACGGTGCAGATACCAGGATAAAGGTGCTGGGCATAAAAGTCCGCCACTTCCCGGGAGAACCGGCAAAGAAGGCAGAATGCAAGAAGGACAAGCCCTATGATGGTCTTCTTCTTCATTTTGTTACATATAAACCTATTTACCTGATCCAAATATAACCATTTAATTCAGAATCAGGGCAGCTGGTAACACAAAAATGGCGTTATTTGTGTTACGCGCTGCCCTCCGGGACATCTACGGACACAAAAACGGGCGTTTTTGTGTCACGGGCTGCCCAGCACGCTCGCAGCGGACATGGTGGAGGTTAAGTTACTGTCACACAGGTAATTACAAAAGTTTCTACCAGAACTTTTTCTGGTAGAAACATCTATAAGTAGCTGTAAATTAAGCACTTAACCTCCACCGCAAGGGGAGAACAATTAGCGCGGAGGGAGAGATATTACTGTCCAGGTAAGAATCTAGACGTGGAATCCGAAGGAGTTGAAAAAGCGGGCGTAACTCTCATTGTGGAGGTCCGTGCCCTGGGTGTCGAAGAGATTATGGGCCGATAAAGCCTGGGCCCGGACGCTCACGGCTTCTCCATAGAGGCCTTCCTCAGAGCCGATATTCCTTTGGAATAGCGCCCCTGCTTCCTTGAAGCTGTGGTAACGGTCCATATCAAGGTAGAGGTACCGCTCAGGGTGCGCAAGGACAGGCTGGTAGCCCATGTCCAGAAGGCGCCGGATCTCATCTTCCGGGACGATGTTCCCAATGCGGCTGGCCTTGTGGATGGGGAGTTCTATTAGGATGTGATTGCCTTCCCAGGGGAGGAGCCAGCCCTTTTCCAGGGTTTCCGGCCAGGTTTCAGGGATGAGCCTGTATTCCATTGACGGGGTGAGTTCAAGAGGTACATTCTGCCTTACAAGTTCCTCCTGGAGGGCATCGCAGGTGCGAATGACATCCTCCGGAACATTTGGATACTTCCCAACCCTGTGAGATGTGCACACAACCTTCCGGAACCCCCACTTCACCTGATAACGGGCAAGGAGGACGGATTCCGCCATACATTTGGAGCCGTCGTCAAGAAGCGGCAGGATGTGGCAATGGCAGTCTGTGCGCGGATCTATCATGGAAGAGTCAGGCCAGTTTGTAGATCTCCGATATGTGCGTGAAGCCCCGCTTTTCGAAGAAGCGGTGGGCGGCGTGGTTGTTCTTGCCGGATTCAAGGTAGATGCCGCTTACCCCGCGCCCGCGAAGCCAGCCGATGGCAGTCTGAAGCAGCGCATCTCCGGCGCCGTGGCCGCGGAAGTCCTCTTTAACAAGGACGTCGCATACCATCCCGAAGGGAGCGTCTCCGTCCGTCTCAATATCGGCCACGGCAAAACCAACGGTGTCCCCATCCTCAGAGACCGCCTTCCAGACCTCTGCATACGACTCATCCTCAATGTGGTCCAGGATGTAACGCATCCATTTCTCACGTCCGTCAGGGGCGGTTTGCGCTACCAGAACGCCGTCACGGATGACGCCCTCACCGACGCCCATCTGCATCTCTCCGTGGGAGATGTATTCCGGGTGTGCTGCAAGGTGGCCGAAGAAAATATCGGCCAGAACCGGTGCGTCCTTAGCCTTGGCAATTTCAATTTTCATAGTTAATAAGCGATTTAATACGTTCCCAGATGCTCCTTGCAGAATTTGTCAGGACAAGCAGCAGGGCAAAGATGGTGACACAGGCTATTACTGCCAGCACGATGGCCGACAGGCGGTTGCTCTCGAAGCCGAAGTAGGTGAGGAAGGGCATCTCGTCCTCCTGGAAGAACAGCTCGAAGGTGGAGGCCACGGAAATGATGGCCAGGATTATGTTCAGTAGGAATTCGCTGCGCATGGACTTGAAATCCGACAGGTTATGAAGACTGTTGTCCACATTTTCCATCAGGCTTTCAAGGCGCTCGTAGTCCTCGTTAAGGCCCAGGCGGGCGGTTGTTCGGTCGAACATAACCTTATGGGAGGGATATTTGGAGTATTTCACAACGTCCAGCTGCGTGACCATCCTTGTAAGGCGCATGGACAGGGCCGCATTTTCTCCAATGAGGTCCTGCGAGGACTTTTTCTCCGCGTTGAGGGTGGAGAGAACCACTGTGTCCGTAGCAAGGCCGATTACATACTTCTTTGCCAGGATCATCTGCAGGATGAGGAGATATTCCGGCCATGAAACGTGGTAGTGGGCGCGTTCCTTCAGGTGCTCAACCCAGTTTACGCCTTCCTCGCCGGCCCCACGCCTGCCATAAGTGCCTATAACCACGCACAGGCTGCTGCCGGCCAGCACAAGATCGTCAGTATCTATTGCTATGTTTTCCCCGCAGACTTCGTCATAGGCCGCAGGGTCACGGTAAGGCCATTCCTCCGGATACAGGGACAGAAGGCCGATCAGTTCATTCTTGTGCTCATCCCTGATATGGTCTATGATCTGAGCCTCAGTGAGGCGCTCAGGGCGGTCTGTTGCAAAGAGGTCCGTGCCGTCCGGCTCAATGTGCTGGATGTTTTCCCACACGTCCACCATGGCATAATGGAGGTCATTGTCAACGGTGAAAGGCATCTTGCTCCAGCGGCGGGTGTTCCTGCGGCGCTCTTCAAAGGGGGTGTCTGCCTTGAACTGGGAGCAGTGCCGATAGATGAAATTCTTGTACCGCAGCGCAACGCCGTCAAAACTGCGCCCCGTGCCAAGGTTTGGAATGGACTCCGGCTTATCCAGAGGGTTGCCGTCTGCATCCAGCCAAATTGCGTCTACCGCAAAATGGGTCTGGTAGTCTATGCTGGTTTTGTCGCCGCCCTCTTCCTGGGACCAGAATTCAGCGCTGAGCCAGTTGCTGAGGAAGGCGATGATGTGGTCCGTGGTGACCGGGCGGGAAAGAGTGCAGGCGTGGCCGTCAAAGAGGAAACGGTACGTGATGCTCACGGTGTGGCCGAAGAAAAGGTTCATCTCCACGTTACAGTGGCCCTTGAGTGTGGCCTCATAGATGGCTTCATCCTCTGCGGGGACAATGGGCATAGTGAAGTCAAAGCCCCTCAGGCTGTATCGGCGCACATTTCCCTTCATAGGGATGCGGCGCTTTTTCCCGAACAGGCATTTCTTGGCCGATGCAGGCGCCTCCAGCGGGCTTTTGTCCGGCAGCACGAATATCTGGTTCTCTATGTCACGCTCCACCCAGGCGATGGGAACCTTCAGGGCATCGGCCTTTTCTACGGACACCCCGCGTTCCTCATCAAAATCCTGATATTCCTTGTTCATCTGGGTAAGGGCTTCTTCCGGCAGGATGAACTCCTTGGTGTGGTGAACGGAGAAAGTCTGGATGAAAACCACGGAAAACCCCGGGTAGGTGAGCATCTGTGACATACTGTGTAGCGTTATTGTTTGCTCAAATATAGTGATTATTTTTCTATCACGGAAACAATTGTTTATTTGAATGAAAACGTTATATTTGTGAAAGTTAACACCCGATAACACTTTAACCAAGCCTCCGATATGACAGCAGAAAGGGCCAGGGAGCAGGAAAGGACTGCATCCAGGCAGCAGGAAAAACCGCAGTACCGGGAAAAAGACGCTTCCGGAAAGTGCCCCCATTGCGGTGCGGCGCTGGACCGCCCGGATTATGAGATCTGCCCGGTCTGCGGCGGCAAACTGGTGGATTATTGCACGTTCTGCGGCGCCCCGATGCATCCGGAAGACGTAGACTGTCCGGAATGCGGTATGCCCGCAGACGGCGTGGAATGCCCCTCCTGTCATATCCGCAATTTCCGTCCCTTCTGCCGCCAGTGCGGCCAGCCGCTTTCCAAGGCGGCCCGCCGGGCGGTGGAAAAGGCCAAGGAGGATCCCAAAGTCCTTGAAACCGCAAGGCTCCTTGTAAAGATTGCCCAGTTGGAGGCGGAACTTGAAACCTCCGGCTCCCCGGAAGACGGCTCCCCGGAAGAACCCACGGAGGCGGAACTACGTCTCAAGGCCCTTATGGCCAAGGTGGGCTTCACGGCAGCGGAAAAGCCAAAGGTCGTGAGCCGTAAGATAGGCCGCACCCGTGAAGAGATTATGGCCGAATATGAGAAAGCCATAGAAGACGCCAACAAGGTGATGGAAGAAATGCTTCCGCCGGCAGGTATGACCCCTCAGGAGCAGCGCAATTACTACACTGCCCGCAAGGTTGCCATGATGGAAGTTATGGAAGAGCGCTGGTGGGGGATTAAGGTGACGGAAACCATGGGCTGGGTATGCAACGAATGCCACGTTCTTCACAACAACCCCTCAGAGTGCTGTGTGGCTCAGTTCGGCGGTCACTGGGTCACCTGTGACTCAATGCAGGTGGTGGAAGAGGGCACGGCGGGCGCGGAACTCTGTATCACCAGGGTAGAGAAAAAAGTTTATAAAAGGCAGCAGTAGTTTTTATGGCCGATTTAAATGACCTCCTGAAAGATGCCCAGAAGACGGCCGCGGCTCCTCAGAAGACAGCCGCCGATGTCCAGAAGACGGCTGCCATAGAGAAAACGGCCGCCATCGAGAAGACTGCGGCAGCGCTGGCTCCGGAGGGCGGCACTCCTGTCCAGGGCACCCCAAAACAGTATGAGCCAGGCGCAGCCCTGCAGATAGGGCAGCATTCCCTCACTGTAAAGAAGGTTATCGGCTCCGGCTCCGAGGGTGTCCTCTACCTTGTGACGGACGGCAGGCGAGATTATGCCCTCAAACTGTGCAATCCCGGCTTCAAGACCAATATGGCCCTTATGCCAGCCATCAAGAGCCTTCCAAAAGGCTATGTGGTGGAGCTTGTGGATTATGGGGAGAATTATGAACTTATGGCCTACTACCCGGAAGGGAGTGTTGCCAAGGCTGGCCTGAAGGGTAATGCTGAATGGATTCTGGCCATAGCCCTGAACACAGCCATGGCCCTTGACAAGCTGCACGCCGCAGGCGTCCTTCATAAGGATGTAAAACCGGCCAATATCCTTATCCGGGACCGGGATAAAAAGTCCACAGTCCTGTGTGACTTCGGAATCGCTGACCAATTGGGCAGGGACGGTAAATGCGCCACCCAGCAGCTCCGTACCCCCATCTATGCCGCACCGGAGGTGTACACGGATACCGTCACAATTGCAGACAAAACCTACATAGAACTCACTCCCAAGGCCGATTTCTACTCCCTTGGCATGACCATCCTCTCCCTCTGGATGGGGGAGGGCGCCTTCCTGGCAGAGAAGCAGTTGGCCATCGACAAAGTGAAGGGCCGCATAGCCATTCCCGCCGATATGCCGGATCCCCTTGCCCGTATCTGCCGCGGCCTTCTAATCAGGGACCCTGCCAAGCGCTGGGCCTGGGAAGAGATAGAAAAGACCCTGGACGGGAAGGATGTCCCGGTGGATGAAGATGAGATAATAGAGGACCTTGGCATCACCTACAATGCCTCCAAGCACCTTACCGCCAACACTCCGGAGGAACTCTCCCAGTGTATGGCCGATGACATAGACCTTGCAAAGAAATACCTCTACCGCGGCCAGATAGAAAAGTGGCTGGCTCCCTATCCTGAGCTTATGATGGAGATCCATGACATAGTGGAAAACCGCTATCCTCTGGACAAGGAGAAGGGTGTCTTTGCCGCAATGTTCCTCCTGAATCCCGTCTCTACGCTTCCTTTCAGCGGAACGGTAAGGGGAACCGGGGAGCATCTTGAGAGGGACGTCCGTACGCTCAAGGACGTGAGCAATTTCTGTAACGACGCCTTTCCGGACAAAGATACGGCCCATATGATTGCATCGTGGTTTTTTGAGGAATGGGCTCACGTGAGAAATAAGACGCTGAGGCTCCCCGTCAGCACATCTGACGGGGACGACAATGACTACGCAACCGCCTGCCTCAGGGTTCAGACCATAGATCCGCTGTCGGATATTACGCTCCTCAATGACCCGTCCAACCCTTACTACGCTATGACGGGCCCCGCCATCGGCAGGATCCTCAATATGGCCTATACCCTGATGTACAATTATACGGATAGCGGTCCCAATAGAAAAGTCCATCCTTACGAGGCCTATATTCCCCACGAGTTGGAGATGCTCTTCTATATGGATTTCATGGATCCGGATGCGTATCATTATATGACCAGTTTCTTTGACACAAAAGGAGACCGGTTCACTAAGCAAAAGCAGTGGCTATTATATTGTACAGACAGAACCAGCCGCGATTTTCTGAATAAGTGCCAGCCTCGCAATGACACAGCCTATGATGCGCAGGTCTCCTGTATGAAGACCATTAAAGGTTTTGGATTCACGCCTTTCTATGATTTTGTGAAAAGCGGAGACAGCGCAACTACCCTTTCTGAGGTTTTTTCCCACGGCTCCAGGGAACTTAGGGATGAATATGAAAACGGAGGTCTGAGGGGCTTTCTGGCAGTGCATCACCACGAGGATCCGGATGCCGGCTTATCGGCCCAGTTTGCCTATGAAAAACTGCTGAGGGACTATCTGGAGGACCTTCGGAGGATAGACGACGATATTATCTACGTGCAGCGCTTCGATGAGGCCAGGAAGGAGGCTTCCCGCATCCTGTCGGAGGGTAAGGGCCGCATCCGGGGCCTTGCCGCAAGGAGCGTCATCCAGTATGTTGGCACCATAGCCCTGGCGGTCATTCCGGCGCTCCTTCTTCTCACTATGCTGGTCTTCTCCATCATAGAGAATCCCGTCCTGGATACGTCTGGGCTCAGACTTGAGGGCTTCCTCTGGAGTATCGGCCTTATCCTTGGAGGCGTTGTTTTCTTTACATCGGATTCTTCCGACAGAGGGTGCCTCCCATCTCTCATTGCAGGAGGTATCCTGGCAGCCATTATCTGGGCCCTTGTCAGGTTCCTTGGCGGTTTTATCCTGTATATGTTTGCGGCCATTGTGCTGGCGGCGCTCATCTTTTTCAGCATCAAAACCATCTTTAATCCCAGCCCTTATGCCCGTCAGGCCAAAAAGTTCACAAAGCCCGGCTTTGACGAGCAGGTTCTTGAACCGCTCTACTACGCTTTCAGTGACGATACAACCTTCGATTCTTCGCTCAACGGCGCATTTGACGATGACCAAATTGCAAATTGGAAGTACGACATAAAGCGCCGCCGCCGCTTTGTCCTGATATTTATAGCCGCGGTGTGGGTGCTGTTCGGATTCAGCCTGCTGGTCCCCAAGAGTGAGCGTTTCGGGCGCCTTTCAAGGCCCATCCTGGAGAAAATTGAAAAGGTGGTTCCAAAGGACGCCCCCAAACTTCTTGATGTGGAAAGCCTTGAACCCGGTGCCAAAGGGGAGGAGGTGAAGGTGATGCAGGAGTTCCTGAAGGAGCAGGGCTTTTTCAAGGGAACGCCCAGCCCCACCTACGGCCCGGCAACCAAAAAGGCCGTTCAGCAGTTCCAGAAGGCAAACGGCCTCCAGGAAACCGGCATTGCCGATTCTGAAACCATAAAATGCATTAATAAAGTAGCATATGACTTGCAAAAAATGCGGACAGAATAACCGTCCGGAAGCAAAATACTGCAGGTTTTGCGGAGAACCGATTGCGGTGGAGAGCACTCAGAAGGGCCTCATCGCAAAGGACTCCCTGGTCCCGCAACTGGACGAACTTGACAAGAAGCTCAAGGTTGCAAAGGCCAACCTTGGCAACGGCACCCGCATTGGTCTGGACTGCCTCATCCTTGGAGATTCCGGCACGGGAAAAAACTTCATCGCCCGTCTTGTGGCTTCCAAGATAACCGCCGTAGGCGTTGCTTCGCTGGCCCCCAAGGTGGTGGATGCTGCCGATTGGAGCGAGTTCGCCGGGGATTTTGAGAAGAACATAACTGCCCTCAAGGACGGCATCCTTGTCATTACCAATGCCCAGAAACTCCTGCCCACAACAAGGGCCAAGGAGGTAAACCAGCTGGATAAGCTTTTCAGTCGTATGCGTAGCACCGAGGGCGCACCAATAGTCCTTCTGTGCGGTATGCTCAACGACATGCTGGAGTTCCTGGAGCACAATAAGGCAGAGCGCAGCCTTTTCGAGTTCGAGCTCAAACTGGATGCCTTCGGCATAGAAGACCTTACAAGGCTCACGGAAGAACTCTGGGAGGAGAAGTACCACGTGAAGGCATCAGATGCCGCCCTGAATAAGCTGTCGTCCCATTTTGCCTGGTATATGCGCCAGAAGGATGTGGGCTACAGCAATGGTCACCTCTCTGAAATGGTGGCCGAAACCCTCTTTGTGAATGCGGCCTCAAGGGGCAGCAAAATCATCGGTGAGGAGGATATAGATTCCGGCAAGTGCTTCGTTCCAAAGACGGAGGAAGAGATCCTTGCCGAACTTGACCAGTATATCGGCCTTCAGAGCGTAAAGGATGAGATCCGCGCCATCGTGAGGAATATCAAGGCCAGGAAGAAGGGTGGTATGAAGGAAAAACTCCTTAAGGACCATTATCTTTTTACCGGTAACCCCGGTACGGGAAAAACTACCTTCGCCCGAAAGTTCGGGGAGGTGCTCAGTGCCATAGGGGCGCTGCCTACCGGCCAGTTCGTGGAAATTTCCGGCAAGGATTTCATCGGCCAGTATGTAGGAGACTCGGAGGCCAATGTGAAAAACTACGTGAATAAGGCAATGGGCGGAGTCCTTTTCATTGACGAGGCATACGCCCTCAACGGCAGCGCCGGAAGCCAGGGGAGTTTCGGGATGGACGCCGTGAATACGCTTCTGAACCTTCTTGAAAACCGCAAGGGAGAATTCGTGTGCATTATGGCGGGCTACACCAAGGAGATGGCGGAATTCGTGAGGATGAATCCCGGCATCCCGTCCCGCTGCAACGTCACAATTGAATTCCCGGACTATAGCGCCGCGGAACTGGAGCAGATTTTCAGGATGTACCTGGTCCGTAATGGGGAGACCCGCGGCGGAGAACCTGTCCGTTTCACCCTTGACGCCAAGGCCGATGAAATGCTCCCCAAGGTATGCGAGAGGATGTACCTGAGGCGCACCGATACCTTCGGAAACGCCCGTGAGGTGAGAAATCTCTTCGACAAGGCCGTCAAGAGGCTGAGGGCAAGGGGCGCGGAGGACGACGTAATAACCTACGCGGACCTTGTGGGTGAAGAGGCTACAAAGGAACTTTCCGTGGAGGACGTCATGAAAGAGATGGACCAGTTTGTGGGTATGGCATCCGTGAAGGACGCCATACGCCGTATAGCCCGGGAAATCACCGTCCAGAAGCGGCTCATAGAGATGGGGGAGGGATCGGAAGGCCTTACTAAGTACAATATCATCCTTACCGGTAACCCCGGAACGGGAAAAACCTCCGTTGCCAATACTCTGGGCAAGATCTTCTATGCCCTTGGCGTCACATCCACGGACCGCGTTACCAAGAAGGAGCCCAAAGACATCATCAGCCAGTACAATAACGAGTCCGCAAAGGTTATGGACGCCGCAATTACGGAGGCTATGGGCGGCATCCTGTTCATAGACGAGGCCTATGGCCTGAATCCCGTGGACAATGCCGGCCAGGGTACAAATCCCGAGGGCAAAAAGGCCTTGGAGACCCTTATGACGCGTATGGAGAACGAGGCCGGAAAGTTTGTTGTCATCTGCGCGGGTTATCCAAAGGAGATGGACGATTTCCTTAAGGCCAACCCGGGGCTACCGCGCCGTTTCTCACACCGCATCCACATAGACGACTACACTGCCGAAGAACTTCTGGAAATCTACGAGAGAGCCGCCAAGGCCAAGAGGTACAACTTCACCCTGGCCGATGAACCAGCAAGGATGAAGGCCCTCAATATGTTCCAGAATATGGTGGCTATGAAAACAGAGCGCTTCGGGAACGCCGGCGAAGCCATCAAGAAGGTTGCGGAGACCAAGACCAACATCAACAACCGCCTTATGGCCGTTGAGGAGTGGACGCCGGAGGTCCTTGCAAGCGCGCGCCTTGCCTACGTGGATGATATCCCTTACGAAGAGCCGCAGAAGGTTTCCATTGATGAGTGCCTTGCCCAGCTAAATGAACTTATCGGCCTTGAAGGGGTGAAATCGTCCCTTACAAAACTTGCCCATACCATCAACAACGAGATTGAAAGCGCCCGCCTGGAGGGCCGCCGTCCGGAAATTCCGCTGGGGCATTACCTGTTCCTTGGCAATCCCGGCACCGGCAAGACCACCGTTGCGCGCCTTATGGGTAAGATCCTATATTCAATGGGCGCCCTGCCATCGCCCAAGGTGGTGGAAGTGGACAAGAGCAAACTTGTGGGCCGATATTTAGGTGATACCCCGGCCATAACCACCAATGTGATAAATTCGGCTATGGGCGGCATCCTGTTCATAGACGAGGCCTATCAGCTTTCCAGTGAGGGGTACAACGGAGGCGTTGGAGGCTATGGGAAGGAGGCTCTGGAAACGCTTCTCAAGAGGCTGGAGGACGACCGTGGCAAGTTTGTGTGCATAGCCGCCGGTTACTCCTATGAGATGCAGTCTTTCATTGCCGCCAACAGCGGCATAGAATCCCGCTTCCCCCGCCGCAACTGGATTACCTTTGAGGATTACACGCCGGATGAACTCTTCCGGATCTTTATGCTCTATGTAAGGAAGGGCGGCTATACGCTGGATCCTATGGCTGAGCACGCCGTGAAGGCAAAACTAACGGGGCTTTACAATAACCGGGAGCGTACCTTCGGCAATGCCCGCGAAGCCCGTAACCTATTTGACGAGGTAAAGGGCAACCTTGCTGCGCGCCTTGCGGAAGACGGCGGCGCCCATACCCCCGAAGAACGTAAAACCATAATGATGGAGGATGTGCTATGATACAGTGTCCAGATTGCAGGCAGATGATTCCCGACGACAGCGCGTTCTGCGACCAGTGCGGAAAGGAACTCAAATGGTGCCCGGAGTGCAGGCGCCCCAAACGCGGCACGGAGTGCCCCGTCTGCGGCAGTGACCTCATCCCCGGCCGCAAATACATCTCCGTCACACCCGACCCTTCCGTCACACCCGACCCTTCCGTCACACCCGACCCTTCCGTCACACCCGGCCCTTCCGTCACACCCGGCCCTTCCGTCACACCCGGCCCCGACCGGGTGTCTCCCGCCGCCCTCGTAGGCAACGGCTGGCGCCTCACCCTTCAGGAGGGCCCCTTCGGCCGCCGTGGAGGCATCTGGCCGGAACTCTCCTCATGCCCTTACGTTTCCGGAAATCACGGTAAGATTGTAAAGTCCGGAGCCGACTGGGTTATTGAAGACTCTGGTTCCACCAACGGAACCTATGTGAACGGAGCCCGTATCCAGCGTCAGGCGCTTAAAAAAGGAGACAGGGTAAGGATAGCAACCTTAGATTTTACTGTGGAATGAGACTGAGTATCCAGGCTATCTGCCACAAAGGCCTTGTGAGGGACAACAATGAGGATGCCGTTTCCCTTGGCGGCTTTTTCCTCCGTGACGACAACTCTGAATTAACGGTAACAACTCCGGAGGAAGGCTTTTTCTATCTTCTGGTTTCCGACGGTATGGGCGGGCACGAAAGGGGAGAGGAGGCCAGTGAGTACACCCTGGAGCAGATTCAGGAGCGGTTATCGGCCCGTGAAATTACGCAGGAACGCTTTGAGGATGACCTCCGTGATGCTGTGGCCGATATTTCACGTACGCTCAACGAGAGGGCTTATGCCGATGGCCAGGAGCGTCCTATGGGCTGCACGCTTACCGGGGTTATCTGGCACTACGGCAAAACCTATCTTGTGAACGCTGGCGACAGCCGCACCTACCGTTTCAGAGGCGGAATCCTGCGGCAACTTACAACGGACGATACAGAGCGCGGAATTACCGGAGACCCGGATGCCAGTAAACTACTCTTGAACTGCATCGGGGGCGGCTGCGAGGGCTATCTTAGGATCAGCAGCCTTGACGGAAAACTTCTCCCCGGGGACACGCTCCTCGTCTCATCCGACGGCCTCTCAGATATGGCCTCGGATGAAGCCATAGAGGAGGCCCTTTCAAACGGCGCCACCGCGGAAGACCTTTTCAATATGGCCTGCGAAGGCGGCGGAGTGGACAACATTTCCATCATCCTGGCTACCATCAATTGATATATGAGATCCTCAATTATTATAATATTCCTCATTTTCCTTGCTACGGCAGCGTATGTCGCCTGGCATCTATGGAGGCTCACGCCCGGGACGTGGGTGGTGAAGAGTATCGTGGCCGGCCTTTTCCTTATCTGGATGGCGCTGGCGTTTGCAAGTATCGGCCTCAGGAAAAACGCCTCCATAGGCACCATCACAGCCCTTTATGAGGTTGGGCATCCCTGGATGATAGCGTATCTGTATCTTCTGATTGCGTTCATTCTGGCCGATATTGGAAGGCTTGTAAGGCTCATCCCCAAGGATTGGCTTAACTCAAACTGGTATACTCTTGCGGGCCTTCTTGGAGTCATTGCTATTGCCATTGTCCTTGGAGGAATCCACTATAAGCATAAGTTCAGGGAGGAACTTACCATAAAGACGGACAAGCCTCTGGAGAAGCCAATAACGGTGGTCCTTGCTTCTGACCTTCATCTTGGTTACAGTAACCGGAGGCCGGAACTTGCACGCTGGATAGACCTTATAAACGCTGAGGATCCGGACCTTGTGCTTTTTGGCGGAGACATTGTGGATATCCAGTTGAGGCCTCTTCTGGAGGGAGATTATGCCAGCGAATTTGCCCGCATCAAGGCCCCGATGTATACGGTTCTTGGAAATCACGAGTACATAAGTCAGGAAGAGGAGGCGGAAAAGTTCCTCTCTGCCGCCGGAATCACTCTTCTGAAGGATTCTGTGGCAAAGTTTGGGGGCATTACAATAATCGGTCGTGACGACCGAAGCAATCCAAGCCGTGCAGCCCTGTGGGAACTTGAACACCCTTCTGACAGCTTCACAATCCTCCTTGACCACCAGCCCTTCAACCTTGAGGAAGCAGAGGACGCAGGTGTGGATTTCCAGTTCAGCGGCCACACCCACCACGGGCAGGTATGGCCCATATCCTGGTTGACGGATGCCATTTTTGAGAAGTCCTGGGGGCACCACGCCCGTGGGAACACGCGCTATTACGTGAGTTCCGGCCTTGGTATCTGGGGCCCAAAAATAAGAATAGGTACCCGCTCAGAGTACCTTGTGCTACATATAGAATAGTTTCAGTGGGGGGCTTGGTTGCCTTTCCCATCTAAGTCACGTTTGTGACCCATTTCTTGACTAAGATTGTTAGCGGAGACGATCTTAGTTACGTTTTGCCGGCAATTTGTGACTAAGACCGTCAAGCGCCGGACCTTTCGGGCCCGGCGCTGAAGATAAAGGTGTGTTCCCAGAGAAATATTACTTTTTATCCTCTGCCTCTTTGGTGTAAGTGTAGACCGTTGTAATCCCAAGAACGTCTTTCTGCTTGATGACAAACTTGGTTTTGGTAAGTTCCGTCACATCGAAGGTGCCAAGCAGGGTCATATTGTACGTGAGACCGTCGGTGAGGCTCAGAATCTTTGTGAAACTGATCTTCTTTTGATCGGCATTGTAGGTGAAGCGGTTGATGTCCACGTCAACGTCGTCAAGGTCGAATGCCGTGAGGCTGCCTTTCTTTGCCACTGCGTGAGGAATAGGGAATTCGCTCAGGGAAAGATAGAAGTGCACGTTTGTGTAATCCGTATCTTTTGTGGTGACTTTACCGTCAGAATCCGTGGTTTCGATGCTTTTTGTGGTGAGTGTCCAGATACCATACAGGGTTCCGGTTTCATCTCCGGTGTGGGATACTCCTTTGGCGCAGGATGATAGAAGCGCCAGGCAGGCTGCTGCCGCAATGATTAGATACTTTTTCATAGTACTTGTATTAAAATAATCAGATTAATCAAATTTGCATTCTAATGTTAATTTGCAAATAACGGGCCGATTGAGACAATGAGCCAGTCCTCCGTCGGGGATGTCATAGGGGTCAGCGCCTCTGGTTGTCCCGGGCTTCAAGGACCATTCTCAGGAAATCCGTCCCGAAGGCGTGCCTTGTCCCATCCGGGGCGAACCCCAGCGACTTGTAGAGGCTGACAAGATGGGAGTACTCAGGGTCCGCCACGAGCGCCACCCTGTTGAACCCCAGCGAGAGCCCTTTCCGGATGCCATCCTCAAGGGTCTCTGAGGCGGTGAGGCCTGAGAGGATCCCCGCCAGGTGATCCGACGGGTACTTCTCGAAGTCATAAAGATGCATCCCTGACATGATGCACTTTGCGAGGAAGGGGGCATCCTCGGGACGGGCGTCGCGTATAATCATCTGTTACCAGGCTTTTGCCAGTTCAAGACCGCCGGCGATGCAGGCCGATATCTTCTCCTCGACGGCTTCCTCCGGGAGGTAATCCATGTTGCAGGCTGCGACGGTTGTCAGTTCTCCGAGGTTCCAGAGGGACCCGAGGGCACTCAGGTAGGGCGTTGCCTGCTCCCGGGGATCACCCGTCTGGATGTCCATCCCGCGGGTAGTGATATAGAGGACCTTCGGGGCCTTGCAGAGCCCCCTGCAGGTGGAGCCGGTGTCCGTGAAGGTGACGTCGAAGAGGGAAACCTGCTCGAAGAATGCCTTCAGCACAGCCGGGAAGCTCATGTCCCAGAAAGGAGCCGCTATGAGGATGCGGTCCGCCGCTGCTATTGCCTTGGCGGCAGCAAGGGCCCAGGCAGGGATATCTCCACGGCCGCGCGCCTCGAAGAGTGACGGCGTGAGCGGGACTACTCCCTCCATCTCCGGGAGGTCATAGCGGGTGATCTCATAGCGCTCCCCGAGTGCCCCAATGATGGGCTGGGCTATGCGGAGAGTGCGGGAATCGGCCTGACGGACGCAGGCGTTGATGACGACGAGTTTATTCATACTGTTTGTTTTCAAACAAATATACAACTTTTCCACGATATGTCATTTTGGTCTAAGTCACGTTTAGGGCCGATTTCTTGACTAAGATTGTAAGTGAAGACGATCTTAGTCACGTTTTGCAGGCATTTTGTGACTAAGACCGGGAAATAGTTGTATCTTTACAGAAGATTAATTGCCAGCACACCCTGTTATGATTGACGACAATATACTGAATGAACTCCGTGGACGGGATATAGTCCTTTTTGTGGCCGACAAGGACGAGATATCGGAGGATGATGTTCGCTTTCCGGTGGTTTATACCGGGATGGGAAAGATGCGTATGTTCAGCTCCCTGGTGAAGTGGGAAAAGGCACATCCGGGGCAGAAGCCGCTGATCCTCAATATCGGCAGCGCTGGATCGGCCCGATATCCCATAGGGGAGATTCTCTGCTGCACCTCTTTCACAAACGGAGGCAGTGAACTAATATACGACAGGATTGAGATTCCCGGGGAAGGCGCCTCGGTCTTTTCCGGAGACTACTTTATGAGTACCCAGACATTCAGCCCGGAGCAGGTGAGAACCCTTTCCGGTCAGTATGACCTCTTTGATATGGAAGCCTACGCCGCTGCCCTTTTCTGCAAGGAGCACGGCTTCCAGTTCTGCTGCCTGAAGGCGGTTTCCGACAATCTGGACGGAAGCCTCAAGGACTGGCGCGCAATCCTTGCAGAGATCCGGAAGCAGTTTACGTCCCTGCTGGGGCAGATATAATGCGCTATGGAATACCTGTCAAAGCAAAAATACGACGAAATTGCCGCCGAATTGCATCATCTTATCGGCGAGGTTTATCCGAAGGTGAGGGAAGACCTTGCGGAGGCCAGCGCCCAGGGGGACCGAAGCGACAACGCCGGATACCGTGAGGCAAGAAGGATACAGGGGAAGACCATAAGCCGTATCCGCTTTCTTCAGAAGGTTCTGGAGAATTCACGTGTGATAAACCCCGACGCCCTCCCAAAAGACAGGGTGAGCCTTCTGAGCCGGGTAGAATTCACCAACCTCACTACAAATGCCCGTATGTCTTTTGAGATAGTGAGCCCCCACGAGATGGACCTTGAAGCTGGAAAGATTTCCCTGAAATCCCCAATAGGCGCTGCCCTGATGGGGAAGAAGGTTGGAGAAACGGTTGAGGTCCGCGTACCCTCCGGAACCCTCAGGCTAAGGATCGACAGCATTACACAATAAGAGGACTTCGGAGGCCGAAGGCCGACAAGGGGGTGTTTGAGGGGGCGTAGCCCCTTCAATAAAGTGAAACGAAATTTGCACAAAATAAGGGAGACAGCCACCGGCTGCCTCCCTTATTTTGTGAGGACACGCAGATTTGAACTGCGGACCTCTTGCCTGTCAAGCAAGCGCTCTAAACCAACTGAGCTATGCCCTCAAAATGGACTGCAAAGATAGGTAAAAAATTATGATGTGCAAAATTATTTTGCCTATATTTGCATAATTGACCTTCAATGATATGAAAAGATTCTTCGCTATAGCTTTGTGTATGCTGCTTTCCGTGGCGGCCTTCGCTCAGGATTATTCTGAGTATTACAAGGACCTTCCCATTACCCTTACCGCTCCGGCTCTTCCCCAGATTCCGGAATACACGGTTTCTCTGGCCGATTTTGGCGGGGTGGGAGACGGTATTACGGATAACACGGAGGCGTTTGTGAAGGCTATATCGGCCCTTAATAAGGCCGGAGGAGGGCATCTCATTGTCCCTGCGGGCATTTTCCTCACCGGCCCCATCAGCTTCAAGGACAGGATTGACCTTCACCTTGAACGTAACGCCATGATCCTTCTGAACCCCGACAAAAAGGCTTCCCTCAAGGACGGAAAGGTGGTGCCATTTATCACCGCCAGCAAGCGCAAGGACATAAGCATCACCGGAGAAGGCTTCATTGACGGAAACGGTGAGTGGTGGAGGGGCGTCAAGCGCAGTAAAGTTTCTGACACCGAATGGAACGCCTTCAAACGTATGGGCGGAACCGTCACCCCCAAGGGAGACCTCTGGTATCCGTTTGATTTAAAGGCATTTGACAATATTGCCGATTCATATCAGGCCCAGGAGAAGATGCGCACCCATATGATCCGCTTCACGGACTGCGAGCGCATACTTGTCCAGGGCGTCACCATCCAGAATTCCCCAAAATTCCACCTTGTGCCCCAGCGCTGCAAGGATGTGACCATAGACGGGGTTACCGTGCGCTGCCCCTGGAACGCCCAGAACGGAGACGGAATAGACCTTATGAACAGCCGTAACGTCCTTGTGGTGAATGATTTCGTGGATGTGGGAGACGACGGCATATGCCTCAAGGCCGGTGCCGGAGAGGCCGGCGTGAAGGCCGGCCCCTGTGACAATATCCTCATCACCAGGAATAAGGTTTTCCACGCCCACGGCGGCTTTGTGATAGGGTCTGAGTTCTCTGGCGGTATGAGTAACATAGTGGTGCGTGACAACACCTTCTCAGGCACAGACACCGGCCTTAGGTTCAAGAGTGCCCCGGAGCGTGGCGGCATCACCTCAAACCTTTGGATTTCAGATATTTATATGGCCGATATCCAGGGAGAAGCAGTGGTGTTTGAAACCTCCTATGCAGACCGTCCCGTTGGCCGTGACGACACAGTTGCAGCTCAGACGGAATCCTTTGTTCCGGAGTTCACGGATATCCACATCTCCAACGTTGTCTGCCGTGATACGCGTATCGGCATAAAAGCCTCCGGAACTCTAAGGATGATTCATGATATCACCCTTGAAAATTGTAGCTTCTTCTATACGGAAGAAGCATCCCTTGTGGATGATCCAGGGATGCTTCTCCTTAAGAATGTGAGTTTCTCTACCTACAGGTAATCCTCAAAATACTGAGTTACCTTATCCATCAGGTGGATCCTGTTGCGGCCAAAGACATTGTGCTGGGCAACAGGGTAGGGGAAGTAGTCTACGGGGATGCCGTTATCTATGCACACCTGGATGAAACTCAGGCTGTGCTCCCACACAACAGTGTCGTCCACGGCGCCCTGGCAGATGAGAAGTTTACCCTTCAGATTTGTGGCCTTGTTGATAAGGGAAGTGGCCTCAAAGCCCTCAGGATTGGTTTCAGGGTTATCCATATAGCGCTCTCCGTACATAATCTCATACCATTTCCAGTCAATGACGGGACCGCCGGCAACGCCCACTTTGAATACGTCAGGGTAGGTGGTCATGAGGCTTATGGTCATGAAGCCGCCGTAGCTCCACCCGTGAACGCCAACGCGCTCTGAATCCACGTATGGGAGTTCAAGAAGGCGGCGGATACCCACCATCTGGTCTTCCATCTCAGCCTTGCCGCACTGGCGGTTGATGGCCTTCTCAAAGGCGGCGCCGCGGTTTGAGGTGCCGCGGTTGTCCTGCACATATACAATATAGCCTTTCTGGGCCATGAGCATTTCCCACATACGGATGTTTCCAAGCCAGCTGTCCTGGACCATCTGGCTGTGGGGGCCGCCGTATACGTAAACAATGAGGGGATATTTCTTGGTAGGATCGAAGTCCTTGGGATAGATGAGCCTGTAATAGTTCTCAAAGGCGTTATCGGCCGATAAAACTGTGCCAAGTTCAACCTTGCAGGAGGCGTAGCCCTTGAGGGGATCCTCTCCCTCGAAGAGACATTCATTTGTCTTCCCGTCTGTTGAGCGCTTCCACATCTGTGTGGGCGTGGAAGTGTTGGACCAGATGTCCAGGAACTCCTTGCAACCGGGGTAGAGGAAGATTTTGTGCCAGCCGCGGCCGGAAGTGAGCTGGACGGGCTTGTAGAATGCCGCCTTTTTGACGGCGTTTTTCTTAGGGATCTTCAGCCTCATCTTGTAGAGGTGGTTCTGGACGGGGGAATTCTCGGCCGATGTATAGAAGACAAAAGTTCCGTCGTTATCCAGATACTCTACGTCCGCACTGGCGGTAGGAAGCCCGCGGATGGCGCCAAGGGTATCGGCCAGATACAGATTCCTGAAGCCGTTGCGGTTGTCCGTGCGGTAGATGAATACGTCCGTACGGCCCTTAATGAAGTGAATGGGGTCCTGGGGCTCTATCCAGGCTGGGTTGTCCTCAGTGAGGATGGTGCGGACGAAGGAACCGTCGGCAACCCTGTACATGTTGAGGCGCATATGATGCTGGCTGCGGTCCACAATCTGTGCGTAGACGTACTTTGCATCAGGGCTCCAGGCTATGTTTGTGATGTAGCGTTCCTCCGAAAAGTCCGTCACGTTAAGCCAGGCGGTCTTTTTGCTCCCAAGGTCAAAAATGCCCACTGAGATGTGCTCAGATGCCATTCCGTTCATGGGGTAGTATATCTCCTTGAGGGAACCAGTACGGGTCTTTATGTCAAGGAGTGGGAACTTTGTCACCAGGGTCTGGTCCTTGCGGTAGAAGGCCACCTTTGTGGAATCCGGTGACACATACCATCCGGCGTCGATGCCAAATTCATTGCGGCTTACGGTTTGGCCGTAGACTATTCCTGAGTTGTTGGAGATGGCAATGTCAGTGACTTCTCCGGATGCGTTGTCTTTTATAAAGAGGCTGTATTCATCCTGGAATACGGTAAATTTTCCCTCTCCTTTGGAAGGGAGAGCCGGGTATTTGTCACGTGGGATACGGCTGTAGCCAACTCCCTTGTAGATGGCCTCCTCCATTGTAAGGTCTTTGCCGGGATGGGCCTCACGGATATCCAGGACGCTGTTCTGAGCAAAAAGTGCGCTGCCCGTAAGGACAGTGCACACTATAGTTAGAAGATGTTTCATGCTAGAGGAAGAACGGTTCATCTACGTTGATTTCTCCGGGTTCAAGGGTTACGTGATCTACAACCGATTTTTCATAGCCTCTCCAGGGAAGGGCGCCCTTGTACTCCTTGTAGTGGACGGTTACCTTGGAGCCGGTAAGTTTTGTAAGTTGCTCGGCCACATCCTCATCCTTCACAGAGAACTTGAAAGTCTTGGACTGGACGGTACCCTGGGAGTTTTTACTGCCGTAACCGGTAAGGATTATCTCACCTTCATAGGTTTTCCATAAATAGCCTGTATAAGTGAGGGAATTGAGTTCTCCGGTTTTGGTTCCGTCAGAGAATACCCACCAGAATTTGAAGTAAAGGAAGCCTGCGAGGGCCGCTACAACAAGGAGTCCAGCCAGACATCCTATGGTTTTGCCAGTGTTTGCCATTTTATCATTTTTGTTTTCACAAAGATAGCAAAAAATTAGTATCTTCGTAAACACTAAAACTTACATCTATGTTTGATCTTGCAATTCTAGGCGGCGGTCCTGCCGGATATGTAGCTGCGGAAAAGGCTGCCCGCGGAGGTTTTTCAGTTGTGCTTTTTGAAAAGAGGGAACTTGGCGGCGTGTGCCTCAATGAGGGCTGCATCCCCACAAAAACCCTCCTCTATAGCGCCAAGCTGCTGGATTACGCCCGTCACGGGGACAAATACGGGGTAAATGTGGAGGGTGCCTCCATGGATTTTCCCGCCGTTATGAAGCGCAAGGAAAAGGTGGTGAAAAAGCTTGTTGGCGGTGTCCGCGTGCGTATGAGGGAGGCCGCCGTGGAGGTCGTTAAGGCAGAAGCCGTCATAAAGGGCGCCATCCCCGGAGGCTTTTCTTTGGAGGCCGATGAAAATACCTATGAGGCCGCCCGCATCCTTGTGTGCACGGGCTCGGAGGCCGCAGTGCCGCCAATCCCGGGGCTGGCGGAATCACCCGTTGTAGTCACAAACCGTGAGCTCCTCCAGCTCACTGAAATCCCTGAGAAACTGGTTGTGATAGGCGGAGGCGTAATTGGGATGGAGTTTGCCTCCTTCTTCAATTCAGTAGGCTCTCATGTTACTGTGATTGAGATGCTTCCTAAGATTCTGGGGCCCATGGATAACGAGATTTCCGCAATGCTCCAGGCCCAATACGCCAAGAAAGGCGTGGAGTTCCATCTTGGTTGTAAGGTGGTAGCCGTAGAGGGCTCAGAGGTGGTTTACGAAACCCCGGAAGGGGAAACCTGCCGCGCTCAGGGCGACAAGATTCTTCTCTCCGTAGGCCGCCGCGCAAACATCCGTGGAATCGGCCTTGAAAACATAGGTGTGAAGGTGGAGAGGGGCATTGTGGTCAATTCCCGTATGGAAACATCCGTTCCTGGCGTTTATGCCGCTGGTGATGTGACCGCCTTCTCAATGCTTGCCCATACCGCTTCCCGTGAGGCGGAGGTTGCCGTTTCAAATATGCTTGGGGTGCCCTCTGAGATGAGTTACAAGGCCATCCCCGGCATAGTCTATACCAATCCGGAGGTTGCCGGCGTAGGGCTCACTGAGCAGGAAGCCGGCCCAGACGTGCGGGTTTTGAAGCTTCCCATGGCCTATTCCGGCCGTTTTGTGGCAGAGAATGAAAGGGGAGAGGGCCTTTGCAAGGTTCTTGTATCGGCCCAAAATAAGGTTGTAGGCGTACATATGCTTGGCAACCCCTGCTCTGAGATTATCCTCTCTGCGGCAATTGCGGTGGAAAAGGGCATGACCGTCCCTGAACTCCTGGAGGTTGTGTTCCCTCACCCTACAGTTGGTGAAATACTGAAAGAAACTCTTGGGGCGTAACGCCTTCAAAGTAATCCTGAACGGGCTGGGAGAGGACGTCTTCCAGCCTTTTTCCTATAAGGGCGGCGGATAGTTCCTGGGCCGGGCGGTTGCCGATGAAATCTCCGGTGAATTCCAATTCTGAGAAGACCCCATGGGTTAGGGTATAATGTGCGGTTACGGTGCCGCAGGGGAATTTCCGAGTGCGCTCAAATTCCGTCTTTGGAGAGCGTCCGTAAATCCAGTCCCATGTGCCGAACTTTTCCTTGGTCCGCTGTGTTATCTGTGCCTTCTGGGCGTCTGTGAGGCGGATTTCTGGTGAGCCATCGGCCAGAACCCCATGCAGCGCATCACGGAATTCCTCCAGGGATTTGAACTGCGGAAGAAGGGGCCTGAGGTTGCACACGCGGCTGCGGACGGAGGCCACTCCGGCGGCGGAGAGTTTGCTTCCAGGAACCGCCAGCGCCTCAGTGAGCGCCTCAAAATCCACGTCCCACATAAGCGTCCCGTGAATCATCATCCGGTCTTTCGAGAGCCTTTTTGCCCAGCCGGAGCATTTTAGCCCGTTCACGAGGATGTCGTTGCGGCCCGTACGCTCTGCGGGAAGGCCCAGGCGGCGAAGGGCATCGGCCATAAGATCATAGCATTTCTCAACCTCCTTTGCAGGCCCTGCTATGCTGTAGTTGAGATTTCCAAGGTCGTGGTACACCGCCCCGCCGCCGGTCACGCGCCGCGCAAGGAGAATCCCACCAGCCTCCAGATAAGGGAGATTCACCTCCGCGTACGCGCTCTGATTAAGGCCGATAATAACCGCCGGCGCATTCTGCCACAGGCAGAAAACAGTGCCCGTGAGCCCTTCAAGCAGGAACTCGTCGTGCGCCATATTCCAGTGGGCGTCCGTGCAGTTATTGATGACGTATCTCATTGAGAAATCACACCGCTGCCAAGCATTTCCTCTCCGTCATACCATACTGCAAACTGGCCGGGAGAGATGCCCCTCTGGGGGTGGTCGAAGAGAATGTAAAGACCGCTTTCACGCATGATGAGGGTGGCGCTCTGGAGCGGCTGGCGGTAGCGGATACGTACGCGATAACGGTGGGTTCCCCCGGGTTTCATCGTGAGGTCCGTGCGTATCCAGTGAATTTCGTCAGGATTGATCTTGAGGCAGAAACGGCTGAGGCCCTTGTGGTTATGGCCTTCGCCAACAAACACGCGGTTGGCCTCTGTGTCAGTTGCAATCACAAAGACGGGATCCTTGTGCCCGCCAACGCCAAGACCTTTCCTCTGGCCGATGGTATAGAACTGCGCGCCTTCGTGGCGGCCCACTATTACGCCATAGGGGTTGGCCTTGTAGCGTGTTTTCTTGATGTGCTTCTTACCGCTGCGGTAAGATTCCGTTTCAAATGTGATGTTGTAACTGACCGGGGTGGCAAGCCTGTCAAGGTCTTCATCCGGGAGAGTGATCTCCGTGAACGGGCTCTCACCCAGCGGTTCTCCGTCAGAGGTGAGAACTTTCTCTTCCGGAGCATAGTGAACCGTGCGGTCAAGGCTTAGACCCGGCTTCAGAAGGCGTGTGAGGGCGTTTTGCTGCCACTGGTAGAGGGGGTCATCGGCATAATACGCATCAAAAACCTCCACTATGTCTCCTTCCACGGACGCCAGTTTCTGCTTAAGGAATGTGGGGAGGTCCACCTTCCCAACGAAGCATATGCCCTGGGAGTCCTTTTTCTCGGCCGATGGAAGATCCGCTTCCTTTGCTATGCGTCTTACTTCCGGCTTCACTATGTCCCCGATGGGGAAAAGCGCCTTGGAAAGCTGCTCCTGGGTGAGTTGGCAGAGGAAGTATGTCTGGTCCTTGTTGGGATCAGCGCCCTCCAGGATGCGGAAAACCGATTTCCCGTCATCCCCGGCCTGACCGGGAATCTCCTCCTTTCGGCAGTAATGCCCCGTTGCAACGTAATGGGCCCCATATTTCCGGGCAATCTCCCAGAAGGCGTCAAACTTGATTTCACGGTTGCACAGAACGTCCGGATTTGGGGTCCGGCCCTTTGAGTACTCCTCAAACATATAGTCCACAACCCTCTGCCGATACTGCCTGGAAAGGTCCACAAAGTAGAACGGGATACCAATCTTACGGGCCACCATCTCTGCCACAAAGCGGTCTTCCTCCCACTCGCAGTCTCCGTGGAGGGTTGGATCTGCATCGTGCCAGTTCTGCATGAACATGGCAAACACATCATACCCCTCCTGCTTCAGAAGATATGCTGCAACAGAAGAGTCCACGCCGCCTGAAAGGCCCACGCATACTTTGATTTTGCCCTTGTCCATAATTCTTTACAAAAATAATGATTTTCCCCGGTCTGTACAACTGCCAGCACGTGATGAAGCCCCAAAACCCGCAATTCTGGTCTTCAACGGATGCTCCAGCACGTGGCCACAATAAAAATCGGCCCCAAATTGCTTTGGAGCCGTGCCGGGGGCGAAAGGGTGTTACTTTCTCTCGTTACCATGGAAATCGTAGTAGAATGAGCGGCCGCTGCGGCGGCAGTGGATGAGATTGCGTCCGTAAAGCTCTACGTAATCTCCCCATACGTTGGTGAGGCGGTCTCCGTCTTCATCGTACACTCTCCAGAAGTCACTGAAGCGCACGCAGTATAGGCCGTGGGGCCAGGAAATGATTTCATGTCCGGTAATGGACGTGGTGCTTCCGTGGCTGTCATAGACACGCCAGATATCGCCTGTCCTTACCTTGTAGCTGCCGTTTGAAAGCAGAACCACTTCATCCCCCCTTACTATGGTGTCTCCGTCATAGTCAAGGACAGATACCCTGCCGTTAAGAAGCCTCACATGGCGGCCGTTCCAGAGTTCCTGCCAGTCTTTTACGCACCTAACTTCGGCCCTGTTCCTGACAATTGTCCTGACATGTTCCCTGTCCATATGCTTCCCGTTCATTCTCTGCCTGCCTTTAAGTTTCCTTTCCGAGAGATGGTTTCCACTCCGGTGGTCATTTCTTTGCATATGGGGAACCTCCCTATGCATGTCCCTGTTTTGGTGTCTATGTCCCTGGCCAGAAGCGCAGACAACAGACATCATCAGTGATAATATGAGCAGAAAGTGTTTCATAATCAATACCTCCTTTTTCTCATATAGCAGCAACTATCACGCCAAAAATGTGTACCTTTGCATATTATGCCAAGTTATCTGCAAATAGAGAACATTTCCAAGAGTTATGGCCCCAAGGTTCTGTTCAAGGGCATCGACTTCAATATCAATGAAGGGGACAAGGTGGCCCTCATCGCCCCAAACGGCACAGGAAAGACTTCTCTCCTGAAGATTCTGGCAGGAAAAGACTCCTCAGACAGTGGCGGAAAGGTCCTTTTCCTGAAGGACATCCGCATTGCTTTCCTGGAGCAAGATTACACCTATGACCCCGGGAAATCCATCTTTGACCAGATCATGGGAGACTCCATTGAATGGACCCGTGAGCTGGACCAGGACCACCTTTGGCAGTACGAACTCAGGGTAAACCGCCTTCTGGACCAGTTCGGCCTTACGGACCGGGACAAACTGATGAAGGCTCTTTCCGGCGGCGAAGTGAAACGCGTGGCGCTCACAAGGATGCTTGCTTCTGAGGCCGATTTCTACATAATGGATGAGCCCACCAACCACCTTGACATAGATGCCATCGAGTTTCTGGAGAGCCATCTGAAGCACTCCAGGTGTACTCTCTTTATGGTTACCCATGACCGCTACTTCCTGGACAGGGTTTGCAACACCGTAATGGAAATGGACCGCGGCGGCATCTTCATCTACCGCGGAGATTATATGAATTTCCTTGAAAAGAGGCAGGAAAGGATAGACAATTATAACGCGGAAACGGAGAAAGTACGTAACCTTTTCCGCCGTGAACTGGAGTGGATGCACGCCAGTCCCTGCGCCCGCACCGGAAAGGCAAAATACCGCAAGCAGGCATTCTGGGACATTAATGAAAGGGCCGAAGACACCTACATCACAAAAAAGGTGGATATGTCAGAAACCCAAGTCAAGGGCACCTACCTTGGCAACAAGGTCATAAACTGCCGGGACCTCAGTTTCTACTGGGACGGAAAATGCTACCTGAAGGATTTCACGTACAACTTCCAGAGGTATGAACGCGTTGGGATAGTTGGGCGTAACGCCGCCGGAAAAACCACTTTCCTCAACCTCATCACAGGTGGATGGAAGCCGGAACTCGGCGGCCGTATGGAAGGCGTCGTGGATCTTGGGGAGTCCCTCAGGATTGGCTACTACCACCAGTCCGGAATGGAGTTCAAGCCGGGCCAGACCGTTCTGGAAACCGTGAATGACACCCATCTCCTGGGACGGTTCCTATTCACGCATGATATGCTGAATAACCCCGTGGAGAGGCTCTCAGGCGGAGAAAAGCGAAGGCTCTACCTCCTTACCATCCTCATGAAGGAGCCAAACTTCCTCATCCTGGACGAGCCCACCAATGACCTTGACATCATGACCCTGGAAATACTGGAGGAATACCTTCAGGAGTTCAAGGGCTCACTTATAATAGTTTCCCACGACCGCCACTTCCTGGACCGCCTGGTAGACCACCTCTTTGTGTTCTGCGGAGACGGCGTTGTGAAGGACTTCGTGGGCAATTACACTGAGTACCGCACTTTCATAAAGGATTATGAGGCCGAGCAGAAAAAGATTGCCGGTCAAGCCGGCAATGACGCCTCAAAACCAAAACAGAAAGCCGTCATTCCCGGCCCCGACCGGGAATCTTCCAGACCCCGAAAACTCTCCTGGAAGGAGCAGCAGGAACTGAAGGCCCTGGAAGAGCGCCTACCTGCACTGGAAGAGGAGAAGGAGGAACTTGAAGCCAGACTGTCTTCCGGCACTTTATCGGCCCAGGAACTCCAGGAAGCATCACTCCGTTACGGCACCCTCAAAGATGAACTTGACGATGCAGAGATGCGCTGGTTGGAACTCTCCCAGTAAATCAGTATCTTTGCACCTCTTAATTTATTGTTAGTATGATGAATCGTGTAGTTATTACAGGTATGGGCATATGGTCCTGCCTTGGTACCACCTTGGATGAAGTAAAAGAATCACTATATAACGGCAAATCTGGCATTATCCTGGACCCTGTGCGCAAGGAAATGGGCTTCAGGAGCGGTCTTACATCTTTTGTTCCGGCCCCGGATCTCAAGAAGGAACTCCCCCGCGCACAGCGCGCTTATATGCCGGAACCGGCACTGTACGCATACTGCGCTACACGTGACGCCCTCAAGATGGCGGGCATTGACCAGGATTATCTGGATGCCAATGAAGTTGGGCTTCTTTACGGAAATGATTCCACCGCAGACGCCGTATACAAGTCAGTTGCAAAGATAATCGAGAAGCACGACACCATGCTCTGCGGCGCAGGCGCCATCTTCCAGAGCATGAACTCCACCGTCACAATGAACCTTGGCGTGATTTTCCACCTCAAGGGTATCAACCTCACCGTTTCGGGGGCATGCGCCAGTGGCTCGCACGCTATCGGCCTTGGAGCCCTCCTTATCCAGAACGGCCTCCAGGACATGGTAGTCTGCGGCGGCGCGCAGGAAGTGAATATGGCGGCTACGGGCTCCTTTGATGGAATATCGGCCTTCTCTACCCGCGAGGATAATCCCGCTGCGGCATGCCGTCCCTTTGACCGTGACCGTGACGGCCTTGTGCCCGGCGGTGGCGCTGCAACCGTGATCCTTGAAAGCTATGAGCATGCCGTGAAGCGCGGCGCTCCCATCATCGCAGAGGTCCTGGGATATGGCTTCAGCGCCAACGGAGACCATATTTCCTCTCCTAACGTTGACGGCCCGGCCCGTTCCCTCGAGATGGCTATCCGCCGTTCCGGAATTGACATGAAGGAGATTGGCTACGTGAACGCTCACGCCACTTCCACACACGTCGGAGATGCAAATGAGGCAAAGGCCCTCTTCCGCGTGCTCGGAGAAAAGACCGTTCCCATCACGTCCACAAAGAGCCAGACAGGTCACGAGATGTGGATGGCAGGGGCATCTGAGGTCATTTATTCCATCCTTATGATGAAAAACGACTTCATCGCCGGCAACATCAACTTTGAGAATCCCGACGAAGATTCCTGCCACCTCTGGATACCCGGAGAGACCATCCCCGCTCACTTCGATACCTTCCTTTCCAATTCCTTCGGATTTGGCGGAACCAACTCCACTCTCATACTAAGGAATGTCTAAGGACGTTGTCATAATAGGCGCCGGCCTTGGCGGGCTTCTCTGTGGAAGGATCCTTTCACGGAGGGGTTTCACCGTCACGGTGCTTGAGGCAAATTCTTTCCCGGGCGGCATCCTTCACGGCTTTGAGTGGGAGGGCGCAATGTGCGATAGAGGCTTCCACTCCGTTGGCGGCCTTGCCCCGGGAGAACCTCTGGAAAAGATATTCCGTCCGCTGGGGCTTATGGACCTTCCGTGGTACAGGGCCGATTCCGATGAAGGCCTTGGCTTCCTGAGGCTGAACATGCGCTCTGACTTTGAGATGGAGCACATACTGGGGCCTTTTGCAAGGAGCACATGGCGCCTTGAAGGCGGCGGGACAACCCTTTCCAAAGCGCTGGCCGATGGCCTTGACATACGTTACGGCAAAAAGGTATCGGCCATTGAAAATCAGGTGGTTACCTGCGAGGACGGCAATTCTTTCAGGGCCGATTATGTGATCTCAGACCTCCATCCCGCAGTCACAATGGGGCTGGTCCATGACCATGTGAGGCCGGCTTATATAAAGAGAATTGCACGGCTTCAGAACGGCCCGGACATCTTCTCCGTCCACTGCCTTATGGAGCCGGGATGCGTAGAGTGGCAGAGCGGAGCAATCTTTCTGGACGACTCCCTCATGATCCATTTTGACGAGCCCGGAACAAATATCCTGGAACTGATGTGTTTTGGCCCGGGAAATCCTGAGGAGATGATTGCCCGCGCTACGGTGCGGCTTCCGGGCCTGAAGGTTCTCAAATACCACGCCCATCTCAATCAGGGATATGGCATCCAGAAGGCCTCCAACGCAGATTTTATCTCCGCTCAGACTCCTCTTCCATGGCTCTTCCTTACCGGCCAGAACCTGGGGCTACACGGAATCCTTGGGACATCGATATCGGCCCTCAACACTTGTAAAATGATTCAATTATGAAATATGCTTTAGTAACTGGCGGAAGCCGCGGAATTGGCCGCGCAATATGCGTCAAACTCCATCAGATGGGCTATGAGGTGCTCATCAACTACGTTTCCAACGATGCCGCGGCAAAGGAAACCCTTGGCCTCATCAAAGGCCACGGGGAACTCCTCCGCTTTGACGTATCGGATCCTGCGGCCGTTCAGGAGGCAATCTCAGGGTGGCAGGCGGCACACCCCGGAGAATACATAGAGGTGCTGGTGAATAACGCCGGAGTCAGGAAGGACAATCTCCTTATCTGGCTGGAACCTGCCGAATGGTCCAAGGTCATTGACACCAATCTCAACTCCTGGTACTACGTTACCCGAGCGCTGCTTCAGCCCATGCTCCTCAAAAAGTTTGGCCGTATCATCAATGTGGCATCCCTCAGCGGCCTCAAGGGCCTCCCCGGCCAGACCAACTACTCTGCCGCAAAGGGCGGAATGATTGCCGCCACAAAGGCCCTGGCGCAGGAAGTTGCGCGTAAGAAAGTGACCGTGAACTGCGTGGCGCCAGGATTCATCCGTACGGATATGGTTGAAGGCCTGGATGAAGCCACTCTCAAGAAGGACATCCCCGCAGCACGCTTCGGAGAGCCTGAGGAGGTTGCTGCACTTGTTGGCTTCCTTGCATCGGCCGATGCAGGCTATATCAACGGAGAAACCATCTCCATTAACGGCGGGCTGTACACTTAATCATTGCGCTTTTATCCCCCCCCCAGCACGGCTCCAAAGCAATTTGGGGCCGTTTTTTATTGTGATCACGTGCTGAAGCACGGCTAGACAAGAGTTTTGGGCCGATTTTTGATTTCGTCCCGTGCTGAACGCTTTTCACACCGACCACGGATGCGGAAAAAAATATTTTTTGCATTTTATGTGCAAAAAATGCGAAACAAATCGGCCTTGTAATGTAGCGTAGGGCATATTATCCGTTTTATTTGTTTCACTATTGTTGAAACGGATAAAAGTTGCAATCTTTGCAGAGCGGAGCGGATTCACACAGCAGGAGCAGGACTTTTAAACCGTTAATTGTATCTTGCTATGGATTCTAGACAAAAACAAATCTTGGAGTACCGTTCCTATCCACGTGGCTATTATCATCTCTGTACTGACGGATGGCACGGCGGTAAGCTGTTCAACACTCAGGAACAGTTTGCATTGGGGATGACCACAATAGCACTTCTGACACTGAAGTTTGGTGTGCAGATCATATCTTTTGAACTGATGCCGAATCACATTCACATCATTCTGGCCGGTAATGGAAGTGATTGCCTGGAATGCTTTCGCTTCATTATGGCGAGAATCAGAAAGCGCCTTAAAGCAGATGGCTGTCCGCTTCCGCCGGAGGACTATTGGTTCAAACTTGTTCCAATTGAAGACAAGAAATCACTCAAAAAACATATTGTGTATTTGGCAAGGAACAAATATGAAAAGGGCGACTGCACACCTGTGGGTCACATATGGGGAACGGGATATCTTGTTTATAATCAATTGAGTAAGTATATATGTGGGGTTAAAGTGAAAGATTGTTCAAAACATAAGGTTCATTCAATCACGGAGTCTCTCATTGAATTACCGGCCGATTGGGAGATTCATCCGGATCTTGGAGTACTGCCCAAAAACTTTGCAAGGACAGACAAGATACTGGAACTGTTTCCCTCGGTCAAAGCATATATGACTGCAATGATCAAGGACTATGAGGCGTACGTGAAACTCTCTGAGTCTCTTGGAGAGTCAATTACCTGGGATATAGCGGAAGTTCGCCAGATAGTATCTGACAAGGTGATGGCTGAATACAGGCAAACCAGGATCCAAAACCTCACACCTGATCAGAAGGGGAGGATTGCGGTGTTGGTTTTCAATGAGTATGGAATTGATATAGGCCTCATCGCCGATGCGCTTTATCTTCCGGAGCACATCGTCAACCAATTTGTAAATTCCAAGGACTACGGCAAAAGGAAGAAGTAGCACGGCTAGACAAGAGTTTTGGGCCGATTTTTCTTGTGGTCCCGTGCTGGAGCACGGCTCCAAAGCAATTTGGGGCCGTTTTTTATTGTGATCACGTGCTGGCGGGGCTGAGACGAGGCGGCGCGGTGAAAAATTTACACCTCCCGGTGATTATAGGCCTTCAGGGCACCTCTTATGAGCATGAGGCTGCGCTGGAGGTCTTCTTTGCAGAGGACGTAGGCAAGGCGCACCTGGTTGCGGCCAAGGTCAGGGTTACGGTAGAAGCCGGCGGCGGGAGCCATCATCACGGTTTCACCGTCCATCCGGAAGTCCGTGAGGCACCAGCGGCAGAAATCCTCGGCATCGGCCACAGGAAGGCTGGCAACTGTATAGAATGCGCCATGAGGCATGGGGGAGAACACTCCAGGAATGCTGTTGAGCCCCTTTATGAAGAAATCCCTCCTTGATTTATACTCATTGTAACTCTCACGTGAATACTCCTCAGTGCCTTCAATTGAGGCCTCGGCCACAATCTGGCCAAGTAGGGGAGGACTCAGGCGGGCCTGGCAGTATTTCATGATAGTATCATAAACCAGACGGTTGTGCGTCACTATCATGCCGATACGTATGCCGCACTCTGAGTAGCGCTTACTCACAGAATCTATGAGGATGGCGTTTTCAGGAATGCCGAGGCTCATGACGCTCACATAGGGCTCGTCCGTGTACACAAACTCACGGTAAACCTCATCTGAAATAAGGTATAGGTCATGTTTTAGGACAAGTTCCTTTATCTTCTGGAGATCTTCAGGAGAATAGACGGCCCCAGTGGGATTGCCGGGGTTGCACAGAAGGATTGCGCGGGTCTTTGGCGTAATTACGTCCTCAAATGCCTCCATGGGCGGCAGCTTGAAGCCGTCCTCAATATATGAGGTAACCGTTTTAACCACGATTCCGGCCGTAACAGCAAAGGAGATGTAGTTGGCGTAGCCGGGCTCCACCATGATCATCTCATCTCCTGGGTTCATGCAGGCAAGGAACGTAAGGAGAATGCCCTCAGAACCGCCCGCAGTGACAATTATGTTCTCAGGGGCAATGTCCTTGATGCCAAACTTGGCATAGTATCCAACCAGTTTCTGCCTGAGGCCGATAAACCCTTCGGAAGGACTGTACTCAAGGGTTTTACGGTCAATATTTTTCAGGGCATCCAGGGCCTTCTGCGGGGTAGGAAGATCCGGCTGGCCGATATTGAGGTGGTACACTTTAACGCCCTGGCGCTTGGCTTCATTGGCCAGCGGGGCTAGTTTACGTATGGGAGACGACGGCATCTCAAGGCCGCGACGTGATATCTTGGGCATAGTAGTTTACAGGATTCCAAGCATACGGCTGCGGACAAGGAGGGCGGCTCCGGTGGGAGCGGCTTTCTGGCGCAGCTGGGTGAGTTTTATGGATGTGTCTTTGTTTGCGATGTTAAGGACGTGGCGCTTGATGGCGGTGCGGATGGGGAGCATGAGGTAATCTCCTGCGGCAACAGCAACCTTTCCGCCAATAACCACAAGTTCCGGATTGAAGATGTTGATTAGGCCCGCAAGGCCGCGGCCAAGGTTGAGGCCAAGTTTCTCCACAACTTCAATTGCAAGGCTGTCCTCGTTCTTGATGGCCTGGAAGATGTCGTTGAGGTTCACCTTGCCATCGGCCTTGAATTTTGCAGCAAGTGAGGAAGCCCTTCCGCCCTGTAGTTTCTCTACCATTTTCCTCACAAGGGCGCTTCCGGAGGCCCCGGTTTCCAGGCAGCCTACTTTACCGCACCGGCACATTATACCATTATCCAGGAGAGGGAAGTGGCCGAACTCTCCGCTGTACCCGGAGGTTCCGCAGTAGAGGCGTCCGCCAAGGATCATGCCCATGCCAAGACCCCAGCTCACGTTCACATAGAGCATGTTCTTTTCTTTGAGGCCGCCGCCAAGATACTCTCCGTAGGTCATGGCGCGGGAGTCGTTTTCAAGCACCACATGAAGGTTAAGGTCTTCCTGGAGGATTTGGCTGATGGGGCGTTTGTCGTCAAAGGAATACAGGTTTGAATAGCCTGTGACGGGGTTTACGCGCCCCGGGATGCTTACTCCAAGGCCCATGAGTTTATTCCAGGGGATGTCAGTTCCGCTCATGAAATCGCGGATGGATGCAGCCAGCCTGTGCACGGATTCTTCGTTGGCCTCAAGGCTCATGGGGATGTCGTCCTTGAAGACCTTCAGGCCGCCCTTGAAGTCCGTGATGGCCATACTGGCGTGGGTGTTTCGGATGTCAACACCCATGAAATAGCCGGCCTCCGGATTGAGGCCATAGATGGAGGGACGTCTGCCGCCTGAAGTTCCGGACTTTCCAAGGTCTATCATGAAGCCCTCTTCCATAAGTTCACCTATGAGTTTGGTGGCGGTGGGAACGGATGCGCCTATAGCTTCACTTATGGCCGATATGCTATGTTCACCATGCTCTATGCACAGATAGAGTATTTGCTTTTTTAGAAGGGAGTTCTTTGTGTCTTTTTTCTCCAGGAACGTCTCTCTCATGGCTAAAATTTTATTAACAACGCAAAGATAAGAAAAAATTTTTAAAAATAACGATTAGAGAAAAAATATGTATCTTTGTAACCTATTATGTTTGTGAAACTGAAAAATTGGCTGCGGGAATACCGCCTCTCCCTCAGGATGAAGATGACGCTGTCTTTCAGCGCCATAGCGGTTGTGCTCCTGATGTCCAGCGTGATTTCCATACTGGAGTACAGGCACATGTCCAACTATGTTTCCACCATGATCGCCTGCGATATCCGAAATATCCACGTCACCCAGAACATGGTTGACGCCGTAGATGCCTACAACCTCAGGATGCTGGCCGTGATTGGAGACGACGGCCTTAATTCCCTGCCAGATTTCAACCGAACGGAGTTCGTGAGCTACTGTGACTCCCTGCGCCAGTCTTTTGTGGCAGGTCCTTTGGCCGATTCCGTGGTGTATGCATATTCCGCATATATGCTGGCATCCCTGGAGCTTGAAGACGTCCTGGAATCCAATTTCATAGACTCCAGAGACTGGTACTTCAACCGCCTGCAGCCCCTCTTCGGCCGCATGAGAGGGTATCTGGATAAGCTCAGCAGTGCCATGTACGCGGAACTTCAGCAAAATTCCTCAGACTTTGACCGCGGTTTCTACCGCAGCATAATACCCGGCGCAGTGGCGGTGTCCGTGGCTATCCTTCTTGTGTTCATGCTGCTGTTCTATATAATGGTCTACTACGTGAGGCCAATATATGGAATGCGCAATGCCCTGAGGGATTTCCTTCAGTTCCGTCACCACTATACCTATGAGTTCGAGAACAGTGACCAGCTTGGCCAGCTCAATGAATCCGTTTCCACCCTCACGGAAGAAAACCGCAATCTCAGGCGCCGCATCTCTGAAATGAAGGAGGGTAAATGAATCTGAAGGTTATATCCAGGAATGTAGGCATCGCACTCGTCGTTAGTGCGCTGTTCATGCTGCTGTCAGTGTTCGTGTCCCTTGCAAACGGGCAGGACAGCGCCCTGGCGCCCCTTCTGATCAGCTTTACCATCACTTTTGCGGTTGGCATCTTCCCTTTCATCTTTGTAAAGAAAACACCCCACATAAGCCTTAAGGACGGTTACTGGATCATCTTCCTCTCATGGCTCTTCGCCTTCATATTCGGCTCCCTGCCATATGCCCTCTGGGGTGGTCCGTTCAACGTCATAAACGCCTGGTTTGAGAGCGTTTCCGGTTTCACCACAACCGGCGCCACCATCCTGGAAGACGTAGAGGCCCTTCCAAAGAGCCTTGTCTTCTGGAGGGCTTCCACGCATTTTATCGGCGGCCTGGGAGTTGTGGTATTCCTCCTCCTCATTATCCCTACGTCGTCCCCGGTGCGCCTCAGGCTCACCAACATGGAACTTTCCTCCCTCTCCAGGGATGACTACAGGACCCGGGTGAACAAGACGGTTTCCATCTTTGCGTGGGTATATATCGGCATATGCGTGGCGGCATTTGTGGCGTATCTTCTTTGCGGGATGTCGCCCTTCGATGCCATCTGTCACGCCTTCAGCGTATGCGCCTGCGGCGGGTTTTCTTCCAAGAACCTTTCCATAGGGGCCTTCAGCGGCACGGCCGTCCCTATTGTCACCATATTGTTCATGTTTCTGGCCTCCATCCACTTTGGAATCATATACGTTGTCATCGTGACACGTTCCCTGAGGCCCTTGAGGAACTCTGTCCTCCGTTTTTACGTGACTGGGCTTGTGGTGGTTTCAATAGTGGCTTCTATCGGCCTTAAGTTCTCTGACCTTGGCCTTTCCTGGGGCAAGGCATTCCTGGACGGCACTTTCCATGTGGTGAGCTATGCTTCCACAACGGGCTTCGGCATAAGTGACAACTCCGTTTGGCCGGTGCTTCCGTGCTTTATGCTCCTTCTTGTGAGCCTTGTGTGCGGCTGCGCGGGTTCAACCACCGGCGGTCTTAAGGTGGACCGCGTAATGGTTCTTTTCAAGGCCGTCCATATGCAGAACCTCAAAACCCTCAATCCTTCCTCAATCTTTGAGGTGAGGATGGGACGGAGGATTCTCCACGACGAAGATATCTATCCCCAGGTGCTCTACATAGCCCTTTTCTTCCTCCTCATAGGCTTCTCAACGGTGCTTTGTCTCCTTCTTGGAGACCCTAACAACCATGCGCTGCTGGGGTCACTTGCAAGCCTTACCAATGTGGGGCCTTCGCTTGGGAGCATAGGCTCCATGGGAAACTATAACGCTGAGCCATCGGCCCTGAAATTTGTCTTCTCTGCCGATATGTTCCTTGGCCGCGTGGAAATCTATCCAGTCCTTGCGGTGCTTTCCAGCATTATCAACCCCAAGTCCAAGTGATGCTGTCAAGGGAGGGGTTTCTGAACGACGCATTTCTCCGCTGGTTCCCGTATGAACCAACGCCCTGCCAGTATGCCCTGCTGCAGAAAGTGGCATCTTTCCTTACCTCAGATGAAGGTGATATCCTGGTTGTGAACGGATATGCCGGAACGGGTAAGACGGCGGCGCTGGCGTCGGTCATCAACGCCATGGCGGAACTGGAAGTCAAGTGCGTCCTCCTGGCTCCTACGGGGCGTTCTGCAAAAGTGCTCTCATCTTATGCCGGCCGTCCGGCGTCCACCATCCATAAACACATATACAGGCAGAAATCCTTTGGGAACGACGGCTTCGGGCAGTTCTCGCTTATGCCCAACAAGGCAAAGAATACGCTGTTTATTGTGGACGAGGTGTCACTGATTGGAATTGAGGCAGGGGAGAAGGGATCGGCCTTCGGGTCCGGAAACCTGCTGGAAGACCTTGTTGCATTTGTGCGCTCCGGCGTAGATTGCCGCCTTATCCTGGTTGGAGACAATGCCCAGCTGCCTCCTGTGGGCCTTGACGCGTCGCCCGCCCTGAGCCCGGAATACATGGCCGGAATTGGCGGGGTGTCCTTTGCTACACTCACAACCGTGGTGAGGCAGGAGGAGGGCTCCGGTATCCTTGTGAACGCCACCCGCCTCAGGGAAAAACTGGCGGAGGGTGAGGACCCCGTGGGGCTTGATGAACTTGGCCTTGTCACAAAGGGCTTCCCGGATATTGAGAGCATAACCGGAAGCGAGCTTCTGGATGCCCTTTCAGATGCCTACGGCAAGTTCGGGGAAGATGAAGTGGCGGTTCTGTGCCGATCCAACAAGAGGGCGGTGCGTTACAACGCCGGCATACGCGCCCAGGTGCTGTACCGTGAGGAACAGCTGGTGAGGGGAGACAAGCTCATGGTTGTGAAAAATCACTATCTGGAGGGCCTGGAAGGCACGGATTATATAGCAAACGGAGACATAGTGCGCCTAATGAGAATTCGTCATTTCGAGGAGCGCTACGGCCTCCATTTTGCCGATGCAACCCTTGCGCTTCCGGATTACGGCAACCAGGAAATCACGTCCAAGGTGCTGCTGGACACGCTTTCGTCGGAATCGGCCTCCCTTACCTATGATCAGTCAAATGCCCTGTATCAGGGGGTTCTGGCCGATTATTCCCACCTCTCCACCAAGAAAAAGCGCTACGACGCAGTGAGGGAAGACCCCTATTACAACGCCATCCAGCTCAAATATGCCAGCGCAATCACATGCCACAAGGCCCAGGGCGGGCAGTGGCAGTGCGTGTTTGTGGATAATCCCATTTGGCAGGATTTCCTTACGGCCGATGACCTTAAATGGCTTTATACCGCCTTCACCCGTGCGGTGGATAAACTCTATCTTGTGAATTTCCCTAAAACCCTGTTTCGATGAAAAGACTCTTTATCATAATGCTCCTGATGCTGCCTTTTGCAGCCGCCGCTGAGGACCTGAACCCCACTTTCAGCCCGGACTCCACTTTCGTTGCATTTACCCGTGATAATGACCTCTGGGTAAAGAGCGTGGCATCCGGGGAGGAAACGCGTCTTACCAGCGACGGAACTGAAACCATAATGAACGGATACGCCAGCTGGGTGTATTATGAGGAGATCTTTGGACGTCCTTCAAAATACCGCGCCTTCTGGTGGAGCCCTGATTCCAAAACCATAGCGTTCTACCGATTTGACGACACCCTGGTGCCCATGTTCCCCATCTATTCGCCCTTCGGCCAGGACGGTACCCTCCGCCGCACGCATTATCCCAAGGCCGGGGAACGGAACCCTGAGGTCCGCATAGGCTTTGCAAGCGTAAACGGCGGTTCCGTGGTCTGGGCCGATTTTGACGAGAAAGAGGACCAGTACTTTGGGACGCCTTTCTGGGGCGCGGACAGCAAAACCCTCTATGTTTCCCGCGAACCCCGCATCCAGAACACCCTGGACCTTTATGCCGTAAACGCGGAAAACGGCAGCAAGAGGCAGATCTACCATGAAGAGGTTCCAACCTGGCTGGACTGGATTGAGGGCATGCTTTTCACGGAAAAAGGCCTGTACATGGTCCGAAGCTTTGAAACGGGCTGGCAGCAGATCTATTTCCTCAGCTACGACGGCCTTACCCTTAAACGCCTTACGGACGGCCCCAACTGGAGAATCCAGCTCCTTAAGGCAGATAAAAACGGCACCGTCTACTTCCTTGCCGAGCGTGATTCCCACGTCAGGAAAAACGTGTACAAGGTTACAAAGAAGGGGAAGATTACACCCCTTTCAGACCTTTCCATGAACGTTTTGGCGGCAGAATTCACGGAGGACGGCAAGCACTTCAAAACCATGGAATCCAACCTTAAAACGCCATGGCAGCAGAGGGAATATGACCTCAAGGGCAAGTACAAGGTCCTGGAAGGAGGTGATGCAGCCGCTGCGGAAGGCACGGGAGAACTTGTGAGCATTACCGTTGACGGCCTGGAACTCCCCGGAGTGATCATTTACCCGGAAGGCTTTGACCCTGAAAAGAAATACCCCGTCCACGTAGACATTTACGGCGGCCCGGATACCCCTATGGTCCACGACCGCTGGATAAATCCCTCCCGCTACCAGTGGTTCCGCGAAAACGGAATCATAGAACTGATTGCGGACTGCCGCGCCGCCGGCCACAACGGCCGTGAGGGCCTTGACGCCATCTATAAGCGCCTTGGAACGGTGGAAGTGAGTGACTTTGTGGAATGGGCAAAATGGCTCCGCAGCCTACCCTACGTGAAGGCCGATAAGATTGGCGTGGAAGGCTTCAGCTTTGGTGGCACAATGACAACGCTCCTTGTGACAACTGCCTCTGAGTACTATCCTTACGGCATTGCGGGAGGCGGAGTCTATGACTGGACTCTCTACGACACCCACTACACGGAGCGCTTCATGTCCACCCCTCAGGACAACCCGGACGGCTATAATGACACTGCCGTAATACGCCGTGTGAAAGACTATCCCGGAGAGTACGGCTCAGATAAGGTGATGCTGAAACTCACCCACGGCACCGGCGACGATAACGTCCATTTCCAGAACACCCTCCAACTGATGGACGTACTCCAGAGGCAGGGATCGGCCTTTGAATTCATGATCTACCCTGACGGAATGCACGGCTACCGGGGCTACCAGGGCGCTCATGATACAAAGGCCAGCCGGGAATTCTGGCGTCGCTACCTGTTGCAGTAGCACTCTATCCGGATTTTGGGCCGATTTCCCGGACGGAAAGCCTTTTTTGCCGGGTTCATCCGGATTTTAGGCCGATTTCCCGGACGGGTGGGCCCGTTGATGGAGGGATTTGTAAAAAACAGTGGAAAATGGTATTTTTGCAGTATGCAAAGCGACTACATATGGGACCCGCTGAGGAGAAAAAGCGTGCGCAATACGCCGGAGGAGGCCGTGAGGCAGTGGTTCATCTCCGTGCTGCATGAGGGGATGGGGGTGCCGGAGCACATGATGGGCTCTGAGGTTGCTTTCAGGCATGGTGCCAAGGATTACAGGGCCGATATCCTTGTGTATGACCGAAGCGCAAGGCCCATAATGATAGTTGAGTGCAAAAGGCCGGAGGTGGAGCTGAATCAAGAGGTAGTAGACCAGGCCATACGCTATAACAATGAGCTTGACGTGAAATACGTTGTGATTACAAACGGCGCTAAAACCTTCATGTTCAAGCGTGTGATGGGAGGCTGGGAATTCATGCAGAAAGCCCCCAGGTGGGAGGATATGCTTCAATGACAAAGACTGAAGGGTATTTGGATCACGCCATATTCAAGTTGGTGGGCAGTACGGCCAGGGAACTGGGCGTAAGGGCCTTTGTGATAGGAGGTTACGTCCGTGACTGCTTCCTGGGTATTCCAAATGACGATATAGACATAGTGGTGGAGGGCTCAGGCATAGCCCTGGCCGAGGCCGTTGCCGCAAAGTGTGGGGCAAAGGTTTCCGTTTTCCGGAACTTCGGTACCGCTATGCTGAAGTATAAAGGTATAGAAGTGGAATTCGTGGGCGCCCGCAGGGAATCCTATGACCGCAGTTCCAGAAAGCCCGTGGTGGAGGACGGCACCCTTGAGGAGGATCAGCTCCGCCGTGATTTCACTATAAACGCCATGGCTTTTTCCCTTCAGGAAGATGACTTTGGCGCCCTTGTAGACCCTTTCGGCGGTATCAAGGACCTTGCAGCGGGCATCATCCGCACACCGCTGGATCCGGAGCAGACATACTCAGATGACCCCCTGAGGATGCTCCGCGCCATCCGTTTTGCAACAAGGCTTGGCTTCAACATAGTCCCGGAGTCCCTGGATGCAATGAAAAGGATGGCCGGCCGCCTCAAGATCCTTTCCCGTGAAAGAATAGTGGAGGAGCTTGACAAGATGCTTCTCACTAAAAAGCCTTCCACGGCTTTCCGCCTTATGGACCAGACAGGGCTTCTGGAGCAGTTCTTCCCGGAACTTGTGCGCCTGAAAGGCACGGAAACAGTAGATGGCAAAGGCCACAAGGAGAACTTCTCCCACACCCTTGAGGTTCTGGATAACGTTGTCCTGTTTGAGCAGGAAGCGGGCCGTGAACCAAATCTGTGGCTTCACTGGGCGGCGCTTCTCCACGATATCGGCAAGCCCGTCAGCAAGCGATATTCTCCCTCCCTGGGCTGGACTTTCCACGGCCATGAGGTAGTGGGAGCACGCATGGTGCCCCAGATTTTCAAGTCCCTCAAGATGCCCCTCAATGAGAAGATGAAATACGTCCAGAAGCTTGTGGCGCTCCACTTACGGCCAATCGCCCTGGTGGATGACCAGGTGACGGACAGCGCCGTAAGGCGGCTTCTCTTTGATGCCGGTGAGGACATAGAAGACCTCATGATCCTCTGTAATGCCGATATAACCTCCAAGAACCCCGCAAAGGTGGCCCGTCTTCGCAGGAACTTTGAACTGGTGAAGGAGAAGATGGCGGAGGTGGAGGCCAAGGATGAGATCCGCAACTGGAAGAACCCCATCAGCGGGGACTATATAATGGAACTCTTCGGCATAGAGCCGTGCAATACTATCGGCCAGCTTAAGGAAATGGTTAAGGAAGCCATCCTTGACGGCGTTATCCCCAATACTTTTGAGGCGGCCGATGCTTTCATGCGTGAGCGTGCCGCAGAACTGGGACTTTATCCCCATGATTGACAGGTACATCGCCTATATCAGGGACGTCCGGAGATACTCTCCCCGGACTCAGGACCTCTATGCCGATGCCCTTACGTCATTCAGTGAATGGTGTGGGGGAGAGCCGGATCTCATCCCGTCAAGGATAAGGGAGTACGAGGCCCATCTCATCGGAGCGGGGTATAAGCCCAGGACGGTGCATCTTCACCTCAGTGCTCTGAGCGGATACTGTAACTGGCTCATAAAGGAAGGGAAACTGACCTCCAATCCCGTCAGGGGAGTGAAGCGTCCCAAGATGGAAAAACGCCTTCCGGAGTACTATAGGGAGAGTTCCATGGATGAGTATCTAAAGGAATCGGCCCATGCGGCAGGGGAGGAGGAACTCACTCTCCTTGAGAGCCTGAAGCTGGAAGAGCCCCTTTTTGCAGAACTGTACAAAAGGAGACTGAGGCGGCTCATAATAAGTATCCTCTACAGCACAGGGATACGCCGCGCGGAGCTGCTTTCCCTCACTATCGGCAGCGTGGATTTTTCCCGCGGTACTCTTAGAGTGGTGGGAAAAGGAGATAAAATGAGAGAAATTCCCCTCATTCCTTCTTTAACTCAGGAAATTTCACTATATTTGAAAGCAGCTAGTATGACTGAAGCGTCCCGTACCCCCCGGGATCCACTGCTTGTAACGGAAAAAGGCAGTCCCCTTTATCCGGAATACGTGGACAGGGCGGTCAAGAAGGAACTGGACGGCTACGGCATCACAGGGAGGAAATCCCCCCACGTGTTAAGACATTCCCTGGCCACTGCACTGTTGCAGGAAGGCGCAGACCTTAACGCAATCAAGGAGATGCTGGGCCACGCAAACCTTGCCGCCACGGAGGTTTACACGCACAATTCAGTCGCAAGGCTCAGACAACAATACTTAAACGCCCATCCAAGGGCAAAAAACTCAGGTAAAAATGATTAACGTTAAGTCCCTCAAGTTCGACGCAGACGAGAAGCTGCTGGACTACATCCAGAAGAAAGTTGGTAAAGTAGAGAAATTCTTCGACAATCTAGGAGACATTGACGTCACCCTTTCCCTCCTTCCGGACGCAGAAAACAAGTGCGTAAAGCTCCAAACCCGCATTCCCGGTGAGGATCTCCTTATTGAACGCAATGCCCGTACCTTCGAGGAAGCAGTAACAGACGCCGCAGACGCTCTCAAGGAGCGTATCGTACGCGCCAAGGAAAAGAAATTCTCCAAATAAAGTGGCTGCCCAGAAGGGTTACATAGAGACCGCAAGGCAGGTCAGCAACATACTTGAAGATGTCCGCAGCGGCATCTTCAAGTGTGTATATCTGCTTATGGGAGATGAGCCGTATTACCCGGACCTTGTGTGTGACGCAATCCTAGAGAACTGCCTACAGGACTGGGAAAAGGACTTCAACCAGACGGTCTGCTATGGGGGTGATGTGGATGCAGAAACCATAATAACGGCCGCCAGGCGTTTCCCCATGATGGCAGAGCGCCAGCTTGTAGTGGTGAAGGAAGCCCAGCAGATGAAATCCCTGGAGGAGCTCGCACTGTACTGTGAGAACCCCCTTGACAGTACCGTACTGGTGATTCTCATGCACGGCGCATCGGCCGATAAACGAAAATCCCTCTATAAAACCGTCCTCAAAACCGGCGTTGTGGTGGATTCTCCGGCCCTCAGGGATTATGAGGTCCCGCGCTGGATCCAGGATTACTACCAGGGGCTTGGACTCAGGATTCACCCGGAAGCATCGGCCCTCCTTGCAGAAAGCGCCGGCACAGACCTTGGCAAAATTGCTGTAGAGACGGAAAAACTCCTCAAGAACCTCCCGGAGGGCGTTAAGGAGATTTCCGTTGAGGATATAGAGAAGAATATCGGCATAAGCCGTCAGTACAGCATCTTTGAACTTACAAAGTGCCTCAGTTACAGGGAAAATGCCCGTGCACTCACCATTGCTTCCCATATTGGGGAACAGCCGCGTTTTATGCTTCCTATGGCCGTTGCACCGCTTTTCACGCACTTCAGCCGTATCCTGAAATATCACGCCATGTTGCCTTCCCGTCCCTCGCAGGGGGATGTTGCAAAGGCACTGGGCGTGAATCCTTATTTCCTTAAGGAATATGATGCGGCTGTGAGGAATTATCCCCTTCAGAGCTGTCAGGCGGTGATTTCCCTTCTGGCAGAGTATGATTACAAAGGTAAGGGCGGGGACGCCGGAGAAGCTACACCGGCACAGCTTTTAATAGAGTTAGTAGCAAAAATCCTATCATAGAAAATGGCAATCATTGAAGTTAAGAATGTAACCAAGACCTTCGGGGAAAAGGTGGCACTGGACAATGTGTCGCTGGAAATTCCGGAAGGCAAGATCTTTGGCCTCCTTGGGCCAAACGGTGCGGGTAAGAGTACCCTCATCCGCATCATAAACCGCATCACAATAGCCTCTGAGGGGCAAATCCTTTTCCAGGGGCATCCTATCTCAGAGCAAGACGTTGCCCGTATAGGTTACCTGCCGGAAGAACGCGGCCTTTACCGCAAGATGAAGGTAGGAGACCAGGCAATGTACCTTGCCCAGCTTAAGGGGATGAGCGCCCGTGATGCGGCTGTGGAACTTAAGAAATGGTTCGTGCGCTTTGACATAGCAGACTGGTGGAACAAGAAGGTTGAGGAACTCTCCAAGGGTATGGCCCAGAAGGTTCAGTTCATCACTACGGTTGTGCATCGGCCTTCACTGATGATACTGGATGAGCCTTTTTCCGGCTTCGATCCCGTTAACGTAGACCTTATCCGCAAGGAAATCCTGCGTCTCAAGGACGAGGGCGCTACCGTTATCCTCTCCACCCACAATATGGAATCCGTGGAGGAACTCTGTGAGAACATCGCCCTCATCAATCACGGTAAGCTGGTTGTCACCGGCGGTACGGATGAAATCCGCCGCATGCACGGTGAGGACAACGTTGAGATTGAGTATACTGACAATACCCTTGCCCGCCGCGCAATAGTTGTGGCAAGGCCGGATGTAAACGCCAAGCTAACGGAGCTTATCGGCCAGGGAGTAACTATCAACTCCTTTAAGGAGGTTATCCCGCGCATGAACGACATATTTATCAAACTGGTTAAAGGAGAGGAGGAATAGGCCATGATGAACTTTAAGAAATTAGGCATTATCATTGAGAGGGAGTATCTGAACAAGGTCAAGAAGAAGAGTTTCCTCCTTATTACATTCCTTGCCCCTATCCTTTTTGCGGCCATCTGCATCCTTCCTACCGTCATCATGATGGGTACTAAGGAAGAGGCCAAGAAAGTGGGCGTCATAGACCGCAGCGGCATTGTGCTCCCTTACCTGGAAGACAACGATGTTACGGATTACATAGACCTTGGACCGGATGCCATTGCAGATAGCCTTAAGTCGAACCTCAAGGCTACAGGCATAGACGTTCTCCTCAGCATCTCTGAACTGGATGCTGAAAGCCGCAGCGTCAAGGCCGATTGCTACAGCGAGAAGCCCCTTGGCATGGACACGGGCTCAATGATTGAGGACCGTATCAATGATGCCGTTGAGGCTTACCGCATAGAGCAGAGCGGCGTAGAGAACCTGGAAGAGATTATGGCGGGCGTGAAGTCCAACGTAAAACTCCGCAGCTACACCATTGACGAATCCGGTAAGGAAACCATCTCCGAATCCGGCATCTACATGGCCCTGAGTATGATTCTGGGAATGGCCATCTACATGTTCATTGCCCTGTTCTCCGGCATGGTCATGAGTTCCGTCATTGAAGAAAAGAGCTCCCGCGTGGTGGAAGTCCTGGTTTCTTCCGTGAAGGCCAGTGAACTTCTCTTTGGCAAGATTATCGGTGTTGCCCTTGTGGCTATCACCCAGTTCCTGCTGTGGATCCTTCTTACCGGAATGCTGCTTGGCGTTGCCATGGGTATAATAGGGAAGGACAAGATTATGGGCCTCATGAGTGATGATCCCACCACTGAGATGGTCCAGCAGATGTCTCCGGATGTGAACCTTCCTGGTCAGATTACCCTTGAAGACTCCCTGAAGGCTGTCACGGACACCACTTCAGTATCGGCCGGAGAACCTTCTGGAATGGAGGTCATCATGAGTACCATCGGCAATATCAATCTTGCGGAGATTGGAATTGCGTTCCTGTTCTTCTTCATCTTCGGATACCTCCTGTATGCGTCCCTCTTTGCTGCAATCGGCAGTGCAGTGGAGAATGAAGGAGACAGCTCCCAGCTGCAGCTGCCCATCACCATTCCGCTCATGCTGGGCTTCTTTGTGGCCCTGTATGCCTTCAAGGCCCCGGACAGCCAGCTGGTGTTCTGGTTCTCCATGATTCCTTTCACCAGCCCCATAGTGATGCTTGCGCGCATCCCCTTCAGCGTGCCCATGTGGCAGCTTGTGCTAAGTATTGTACTGCTCATAGGAACCTTCGTGGCGTGCGCATGGGCATCGGCCAAAATCTATAAGGTGGGTATCCTTATGTATGGTAAGAAATCTACTTTCAAAGACCTCTGGAAATGGTTAAAAATGAAATAAAGCATCTCGTCATACGCGGCCTGACCGGGTATCTCCTGATTCTCGCTGCCTGTGCCCCCAGGGTGGACTACCGCCTTGTGCCCATGGACGGTCACAGGGCCGCTGCCCAGCCCGTAACGCTGGAAAACCAGTCCACGGCGCTTGGCACGTTTGAGGATGATGTCTATCTCACTCCTTCCGGCGTCCGCTATGATGAAGATAGCCCGGTGGCAGAGGTTGCGGAGGTCCTCATGGAGGCCCAGAGGCGTCTGGCACCGCTCAAGACGGTTATCGGCCATAGTGCAGGGGAGTATCAGAACCTGAGGACAGACCCGGATCTTCCTCTTGGAAACCTCTTTGCCGATGCCCTGAGGGCCTACGGCACTGAGCTTTTCAAGGTGCCAATGGACTTTGCCGTCACAAACTTCGGCGGCATCCGCGTACCCATGCCCAAGGGAGCCATCACCATGGAGGACATCTCTTCCATGTTCCCTTTCAAGAACTACGTGTGCTATGTGAAGATGAAGGGATCGGCCCTAACGGAATTGTTTGAGCAGCTGTCTGCAACAAAGGCCTTCCAGGCCACTTCCGGCGCCACAATCCGCGTAAAGGACCATAAACTTGTGAGCGCCCTTGTTGGCGGAGAGCCCATTGACCCTGAGCGCATCTACAACGTCACCACCATAGATTTCCTTCTGGACGGCGGTGACAAACTGAATATCGGTGCCCTGGCAGAGGATGTGACCCTTTCCACCGTGCTTCTGAAGGAAGTGATGCTATGGTATGTGAAGGGCATGGAGGCCAAGGGTGAAGTTATTGAAGCCAAGGCCGATGGCCGTGTAATAATGGAGGACTAGGGTATGAGAAAGATAGTTTTAGCTGCTTTGGCAGTTCTTTTCATGGCGGCCTGTAACAGGGGCCCCGTGCTTACAATACTTCACGTAAACGACACCCACAGTCATCTGGAGCCTGAGCGCACCGGTGAATTTGCCGGCATGGGCGGCGCCCTGGAGCGTGCAGCATACATAGATTCCGTCCGTAAGGCCGATGGCCCGGAGAATGTCCTCCTTCTTCATGCCGGAGACTTCAGCCAAGGGTCGTCCTATTTCAGTGAGTTTGGCGGAACGGTGGAGGTGGAGATTCTGAATGACCTTAAGTACGATGCAGTAACCCTTGGCAACCATGAGTTTGACAACGGCATAGAGGCCCTTGGAGAGCGTCTTTCAAGTCTTGAGGTACCTGTGGTTGTTTGCAACTATGACTTCTCTCCCTTTGAGATGGGGAAGTACGTGAAGCCTTGCGTTGTTGTGGAAAAGGCCGGTCGCCGCATAGGGATTATCGGCGTCCTCTGCAGCCTCAAGGATATGCTGGCCGGTGACATAGCCAACCGTATCCCGGAGTTTGACATGATTCCCACGGTCCAGAAGTATGCCGATGAACTCCGCCCCCACTGTGACCTTGTGATTGCCCTTACTCATATCGGCTACACGGAACATAACCCCGGGGATATCACTGACCCTCAACTTGTTGCCGCTACCCGCGGAATTGACCTTGTGGTTGGCGGCCACTCCCACACCTTCCTGGACAAGCCGGAGTACGTGAAGAACCTTGACGGCAAGAAGGTCCCCATTGTCCAAACCGGCTGGATGGGCGTCAATATGGGCGAGATCCATGTAAGGCTCTAATTGTAATGCCGATGCGGTGCTGCTTAATTGCTTTATAATCAATAAGTTACACGGTTATTTGGGATTACCGGTAATCCCAAATAACCGTGTAACTGTTTGTACTTCAACTACTTAGTCTCCACTGGAAACATATGGACAAAAAGGAAATACTTGAGGTGTATGGAGAGGATGCTCTCCGTGTAAACCATTATGGCAAGGTGTACCGGGATCTTCGCAAGAGGGTTAACCGTGCCGATGTAGCCGTAAGGGGGCTGCTCCATAATCTTGACCGCATTGCAGAGCTGGAGGAGTACCTTGATTCAGGGGAGTGGCTTAAAGATTTTGAGGCCGATGAAAGAGGGAAGTTCTCACCGGAGATTTGCCGGGACGCCATGACGGAAGATGCTGTGTATGAGTTGCTTGAGGATGTGGGAGAGCTACGGAAAAAGATGACTCGGTTTGTGAGAGCTACAAAACCTAAGAAGTGATTTTGTTTAGATATTGTATCCGGGAAGAAATTTCCCGGATTTTTCTTTGCTTTTCCTATAGGAAATTGTTAACTTCGCAACTTGGAAAGTTAGAGATGCGTCACTTATCTTTTTTTATAGACCAACTTGTATCCCAAAGCCGCACACTAAGGGATAGGGTTTGGTGCGCATTTTCCGTCATTCCCGACGGTTTTCCCGTCATGCCCGACTCCGATCGGGCATCTTATGCCGATTATCAATCAATTAAATCCATAAATCTATGAACAAACAAAAACAAACTTATCTGTCTCCCGAGACAGAAACCCTCGTGGTAAGATTCGAGGGCATGATTTGCGCCAGCGACCGTTATGGCGTAATGTTAGCTGCTGGTTTATTCTTTAGTGAAGACAACAGCAACATCACTGACTACACTAATGAGGACTTTTAATCTTGATGCCTTATGAAACAGATTATTAGTATTCTCTCAATCTCTGCCATTGCATTAATGGCACTCTCATCCTGCCAGAAAGAGAATGAAATGCTGCAGGAGAAGCCCTCAGACAAGACCGCCATCATGACCGTCAACGCCGGCAGTACAACTACAAAGACCGCCATAAACGAAGTTGATTCTAAAAATTACACTTTGACATGGACCGCCGGAGACGCTATTGCCTGCTACGAAGTTGGTGTTGTCGAATCCGTCCCTACTATTCAAGGTAAAACCACATCTACGGCTCTTGAGTCCGATACAGCTGAAGCAACTTTCACGATTGATCTGAGTGGTAATACCGCTGAGCCTAATTACTCGTATATTTTTGTATATCCTGCTGCAAAATATACCAAAAATACAGGTGATAATCCTATTTATCGTGCCCAAATTCCTGAAAATCAGACTTTCTCTGCCACGTCATTTGACAAGAATGCAGATATCCTGATTTCACGTGCCATTACAAATCAGACATCTCGTCCATCTTCAGTAAGTGCAGAATTTGAGCGTATTGGTGCTACAGCATTGATGAATATCAAGGCCCCTACAACAACAGAGAAGATTCGTAGTATCACTTTCTCCACTACAGAAGGCAACCTTTACGGTTATGTCAAGGTTTATCCTTTAGAGGGGACACACGATACAGATATTTATTTTGGTGGAAAATCTCTGACTCTTACTCCTGCGTCTTCCACAACTTATTCGGGAACAGTTCCCGTATGGTTCAGACTTGGCGAGATTACTCTCACTGACAACTTCAAAGTGGTAGTGACAACCAATCAAAAGATTTATACTAAGACTGTTAATCTTGCAAGCGCCAGCCGCACCCTGGAGTTCCACAACGCCGGACTTACAAAGTTCAATGTCAACATGGAAAGTGTTGATGGAGTTGATAATCCTTCGCTCGACGGTGATTATCTGATTGGATCATACTATAGTGGCAAGTGGCATTTGATGAGCTCAAACGTCAACAGCTCAAACTATTATGAGCGCTATGAGTCTACTGTGACTAAAGACTTTGGATCAGTTGCCGCATCAGACTTCATTGCCGCCGGTATCAATACCAATGATTATTGCTGGAAAGTTGAGGAGGATGCTACAAATGGCTATTCCATCAAGAGTTACAAGACCGGTAAGTATGTATCCCTGACAGTAAACGATAATAAAGCTACTGCCGCTGACGCACTCGATGATGATCTTCATTCCACTTATTTCACGTTTAGCGTAGAAAATGATATTACAACTATCACAAGTGCAAGGTTTACTAATAGATATTTAAGGTTTAATACCGGCGCACCTCGCTTTGCTTTCTATGCGAACAACGGCTCCAATATATCCTTGATTCCCTGCGATTACGATAATCGTACTGCCGTAACGCTCTCATTTGCTGAATCTAGTCTTTCATACGATACTTCTAACTATGGTACATGCTCAGGCCAGGTTGCTGCGGCTGATCCTAATGTAACGGCAATTACCAACAACATTACCTATGCTCTAACGGGTGATAATATTGGCTCTGTTGATGCCTCTACAGGTGCCGTCACTCTAAATGGTGCTCAGGGTTCCGCCACAATCACGGCTTCATTTGCCGGAGACGGTAACTACTTATCGGCACAGAATAGTTACACAATTACAGTATCTGACGGTGGGGGTAGCGCAAAGAGGTATACTCTTACTATCAATCCATCAGACTTTACCACAGTATCATATGCTGATAATAATGGGACCCACTCTTCAACTGCAACAGCGGAAGATTCTTCAACTATGAGTGTTTCATGGACATCAAATCAAGTGTATCAGAGCTCTTCTCTCATGCAATGGCAAAAATCAAACGGCTATATTTATAATACAACAGATCTGGGTTCTATAGTAAGTGTTACTGTTAATTCGACTTCTGGATCATTTACTACATATTATGGTAAAACCTCGAATCCTAATTCTGGCACTTCTGTCGGAACTGGTAATGGTTTCTTTAAAGTCCAGACTGGTACTAGTGCTGTCGGAAAGACTAGCAGTGTAGTAGTTGTCTTTGAAAAATGAAGTTCACCCACTCCGCAGGCTACCGCTAGCGTAGTTACCGGAGGGACTGAAAGCGTGGGCTCAGCAGGGGCCACCCTGCTGGGCACGTTTTCGGGAGCTACAGGAACAATATACGAAACAGGCTTCTATTGGGGCACCTCATCCGGCAATCTGAGTGAGCAGGTGACGGATGATGGCTCCAACAGCTCCAGCGGAAATTTCTCCTGCGAACTGACCAGCCTCTCTGAGAGCACAACGTACTACTACAAGGCCTATGTCCTTGAGTATGACGCGAGCACGTCTCAATACGAGGAACACTCTGGCACCGTGAAGTCGTTTACCACTACAGACGACGTCCCGGCGGTTCCCACCGGCTGGCTTGAGCTTCCTGCCATAACTGGCACCGAGGACTATGTAGGAGTGTTCTATGGGGAAGGCGGAACAACAGAGGAGTATAGGAATTATAGCTACAATTACAGCTATACCTACTATGCCTCCCTATGGACCGCATATCCTTTGACAAAGGCTCATACCACAGGTAGCGCATCCACCAGCAGTTGGCGTTACAACCCCAACATCGACTACGACAAACAGGTGTATATCACTAAGAACAGTTATGGTACGATGTACGGAGATGACACCTACTCACGAGGCCATCAGTGTCCAAATGCCGACCGAAAGAGTGACGACACCATGAACCGCCAGACCTATTATGCAACCAACCAGACTCCTCAGATCCAAACCAATTTCAATCAGGGTATCTGGAGTTCACTGGAGGAAGCGGAAAGGTCGCTTGTGAGCAGCAACGCCAGCGAGGTTGTTTATGTGATTACCGGCCCGGCTTACAAAACGGTAGGTAACAACGAGACCATACATTACCTCACCGGGGCAACGGGCAAGAACGCCAATCCCACGCAGCTGCCTATCCCGAACTATTACTGGAAGGCTTTCCTGAAGGTAAAATGGAGCGGGAACACCGTCACAAGCGCATCGGCCATAGGCTTCTGGTTTGAACATAAAACATACAGCAGCCAGAGCTACACCTCCTATGCCAAGAGCGTTGACTACATAGAGCAGATGACCGGCCTGGACCTCTTCACCAACCTCCCTGGAGACAATGATTCCGGTATAGAGAAATCGGCCGAATCCAACACCAGCTGGACAACCTTCCAGAACTTCTAGGTAACCCGTTACCAAACACAAGTAGCAGCAACTTCACCACCGTGGTAAGTTGCTGCTGCTTTTGTTAAAAGGAGTCTTAAGCCTGTAGAGCTTGAATATCTTCTATGGCTGGGATTGTATACCTGTAAGTGTTGTTTCACGTGATTCACAAAAAACATTTCAAAACCTTTTTACGTTTCAACTGATCATATCCAATTATTGTCCTTAATATTGCATAGGAGTTATATTCAAGTCTGATTTAGACTGGGCCCCAGTTTTAATATTGCGAATTATTCGCAAAATAGCGAACTTTACTAATATTTATTGTTATCTTTGCATCAGGATTAAATGTTTATTGAATTTGAGGACAAGGCTTTGGAGGATCTTTTCACAACGGGAAGTACAAGTGACAACAAGTACAATAAGTTGCCAAAAGATATCATAAAGCGGTATGTCAAAGTGGTTAACTACCTAAGGGCGGCAGTACGTATAGAGAACCTATACCTTATTAAATCGTTGCATTATGAGAAAAAGGAAGGTAATCTTAAAGGTGTAGATGCCGTATGGATAAGTGAAAAATACCGATTGCTATTCAAGACATCTCCTGATGAAAACGGCATTATTGTGAACGCTATATTAACAGAAATATCCAAGCACTATGAGTAATACAGAACAAAAGCCATTCATTTCTACCCATCCAGGGGAACTGATAAGGGATGAACTGAAGGCCAGGAGAATGACCCAGAAGCGGCTGGCAGAGATAACCGGGGTCAAGGCATCGGTGATCAGCGAGACCATTACCGGCAAGCGTGCGGTGTCGCTGAATATGGCTGTTGCTCTTGAGAAGGCGTTGGGTATTCCTGCCGATATGTGGATGAATCTTCAGACTCAGTATAATCTGGATACTGCTTTTCTGGCAGAGCGCGAGAACCAGCGGGAGACCATCCCTGTGACCATTCCCGTACGGGACAGGAATCTTCTGAAGGAGATTGTGCGGAAATTTGGCTGGGCGTGTATGCTTTAGGACCGTTCTGAAATACACCCCCTTTCCCCGGATGGAAGTCCGAATTGCACCAATCCACCCAGAACGCGGTATAAGGCCGCTTTTGTGGATTCGCGGCACATAAAAATGGCAGCCACTTCTGAAGTGACTGCCATTTAAACATTAGTTCTGAACTGTGATCATAATGTCAATTTGTTCGTTCCGTTCTCTGCAGGATTTTGGATGTCTGCAGGGATGTTCGTGAAGAAATCGAACGAGGTAAGTGTCTCCAGGTCATTTATGGTCTTGTTCTGCTGCGTACCGGTACTGTGGTCGAAAAGGAATGCTGCACCTCTTGCTGAAGTAGCTTCTCCAGAGGAGTTGAACGAAACCTTCATCACGCACTTGTAGTATTGCGTAGGAACAGGACAAGCAGTGTTATTGTTATCCTTAGCATCTGACGTGTATCCAGCTCCGAAGATGGCGCCGGTCACCACATACAGCGTGTCGCTGCCGGTAGTTGCGTAGCCCAATGTCTGGATAGCTTCTTCCAGTTCATCCCAGCTGGTACTAGATCCCGCATTGAACGCATCTGTCTGTGGCGTCATATTGGAGAAGTAGTCGGTCTGGTACATCTGATAGAGTGTTGTCCTGCGGTCGTTCGAAGCACATTGGTGGCCACGGGTGTAGCCTCCACTGTAGCTGGATGATAACTTGGGCTGTCCAAAGTAATCCGTACTACTGATTTTCAGCGCAGGATCATACTGCCAGCTGTCACTACGACTCACATTATGCGGATACTTATCACCATTCATGGCATAGGCTACCCATAATGCCGCTCGCTTGGTCCGATCGTACAGAAGGGAATAATTCCTCAACTGCTTGCCATTGTACTTGAACGTGTGAGTAACAACCTTCTGATCGCTATTGCCATTTACGTCGTAACGATACCAGGGAGTCACCTCATCGCTGCTACTGAAGTTAACCTCACTGCCGGAAACCGGAGATCCCGACAGTTCCACCGCCGGGATCTCTCCACAGGAGAGATATCCCGGCTTGGAATCTGTGGAGTTTCCTCCCCCGGAGGTTCCGCCTCCGGGTCCGTTTCATTTAGTAGTATAAACAATCTTTGATAATGTAAGGAGTCCATTATTACTTCCACTTGCACAATCAAACACAAGTTTATAATACCTATTTGCCAGGGGATTCGAAATAGTAACTGACTGCTCTCCAGTTGCTTTTGTAAAGGTTCCTCCTTCAGCCCAAGAAGACCCATCGCTACTGATATAAAGAATTATAGAATTAATCTTTGAGGCGGTCAAAGCATCAATGGTAATCTTAATGGTCTTTATGGCTTCAGAAATAGCAGAATCCGTTATAATCGTAGCAACAGAGGCATTATTCTTTCTTCCGCATTTGATAAACGTCCAATTATTATTCCAGGTGTTATTGTTGAAATTCGTGATAGAAAGACTAAAACTTCCTGCCATGGCAGTCCAAGTATCAGTATAAGAGGATAGACCATTACTAGAAGAATTGTCATCAGGGAAAGTGACTGTATAAGATACTTCTCCAGCAGCGGCTTTCTTAATCACTACTTGTTTGGCTTGAGGGTCACTATTATTAGAGTTCCTAATAATAGTCAAAGTCGCAATGGTTTGAACGGCATCAGTGGCTTCAAGATCTGAGGTAACTGTAACTGTTGAAGCGGAGTTTGATGCATTCCCCGAAGCGTCATATAAAACATGAGAATCATCATCCGCAGTAATAGACCAATCAAATTCAGGGGAAGTTATAGTGAAGGTGGCTTCATCGTCATCTGAAGGGATAATCACTTCTGTCGTAGAAACAGTTAGAGAAGAACCGAGCTGATGTACCGTAATGGTCTTAGTTATAGCGTTATTACCAGCAGACTGAAGAACTATTGTACCAGTAGCCTCAGTTGATTCATAATTTGGCATTACACTATAAAAAATATCACCTGTGGCGGCATCGGCATCTGAAACACAACCTGTAACGGTACCGACCTCGACATCGTCTGTAAAGTTCAAAGCCGTGTATGTTGAGGACTCATCAGTACATCCTATCGCCGGGACATCATATATATCAGATGCCTCAATTGCAGGATCGGTATTCAGTTTTGTAATAGAGATAGCACCAATACCGACATTCGAGCCTTTAGTAAAGTATATCTGTACAAAGCGTGATGCCTCATTGAAATGATTGGTCGTGGTCAATGTTCCTGTAGAGCCCCCACTTGAGGAGATTACCAGAGTTTGCACATCAGTCCAGTCAGATCCATTGGCAGATTCCTTAAAGGTGAGATTAGAAGTAGTATTACCACCTATCATCTTGTATCCAACAGAAACAGTTGAAATGGCAGCATCAGTCCTCACTTGAATATAATCTCCGGTGCCATCAAATTTGACTCTATAAGGCGCATGGCTTTCTGCATAATCAGATCCAAGACCATTTGCAGATACACCAGGAATAGCTAAAAGATCACTCGAAGTGCCACCAGCATAGTTCCAGTCAAGGGTAACGCATTGAACCGGCACAGGTTTAAGACTATAAGATGCAGTATTGTAAGTACCAGCAGCGAAAGTAACACCAGGAGCTGAAATCGTGTTAGTCTTAGTGTAGGTGTTGCTTGCACTGTCTGTTACTGTGAAGGTTACTTCACCGGTATAGCCGGCAACAGGGCCCATGACAAAGTATACATCCAGGGTGCCGTCGGCAGCAACAGTACCATTGGAGATGTTGACGGTAATCTTGTCTCCACCGTTTCTATTATACGTTGTTGAGGGAGTCGTATTAAAAATAACATTGAAAATACCATATAGTTTTTCACCAGGAATCTCAATCTCGAACTTGGTGATGTTTACGGCATCACCAGTCTTGTTCTTCAACGTCACCTTCATGAGGGAGAAGAGATGGGACATGTCGACGTCGGCAAAAGAGGTCGGAGTCGTTGCTACGACCTGTGCGGCAAGAGCATCGTAGAGCTTCAGACTTGCGCTAGGGGCAGAAGCGTCAAAGGTCTGCGTGCTTGCAAGCTGGAATGTGGTGCTTCCTCCTCTGTGATAAGATTTCTGATTACCGGCAGTGTAGAGGAAATTGAAAGTATGATCTCCATCGGAGATGGCCTTATCAGTGGAGAAAGTGCCGCTTTCAGAATCGTATGCAAAAACAGCAATAGTCTCTCCGGAGTTATCATCTTCGTAGTCTTGTCCCCAAGCTTTGTCTGTCGTAACAGCATAGATAACATCCGTACTCTCCCAATTCAAAGCCCAGGTGCTGATGTTAAGGGTAGTCTTTGTATCAACGGAAGGAATGTTGGCGCGAAGGACGAAAGGAACAGATGACGGAACGTTCTCTTTGACCTCTTCCTGAATAATATCCTGCTCTTTGATATCTTGTTCTTTCTGGCAAGATGCGAGTGCGAAAACTGATAAAACAGCACTCAAAATAATGGAATACTTTTTCATTGTCTTCATTTTCTTGAGTGAAACTTTAGTCTTCATCATCGAACCAGTTAGATTCGCCGGGTGTCCAAGTCTTTGGATTCAAATCACCTGATATAGTTTGTAGAATGTTGCCCTCGAATCTTACCACGAGGGTTTCTGTCTCGGGAGACAGATAGGTTTGTTTTTGTTTGTTCATAGATTTATGGATTTAATTGATTGATTGTCCAATTGGAGATTCTTCGCTTCGCTCAGAATGACAAGGGATGCGGCAGAAGATGCCCGATCGGGGTCGGGCATGACGGAAAACACGTCGGGCATGACAAAACAAACCTTATCCCTTAGTGTGCGGATAAGGGCGTTATTCGCCGTTCCGTCCGGGAAATCGGGCGAAAATCAGGATGGGAGTGCGTTATTAGCCGTTCCGTCCGGGAAAACGGGCAAAAATCAGGATGGAACGTGTTTATCAGACGCCAGGATAATGGCGGGGGAGGATCGGCCTAAAAAAACAATAATTTTACGCCTGATATTTAAACCAGAAAACTATGTCACAAACATTTGAAACCGTTGCCGCAGCCTGGAAGGCCGAAAAGCGCCAATGGGTAAAGCCATCCTCCTATTCCACTTATGTTCAACTCCTTAACGTGCACCTCCTCCCGGCGTTTGCGGAAGTCCCGTCGGAGAAAGAGATCCAGGACTTCGTGAACCGGGAAATCGCGGCGGGGCTAAGCCGAAAAACCGTCCAGGATACTATCCTGGTGCTGAAAATGATACTCCGGTACGGAGAAAAGGGTGGCCTATGGCCGCACGTGGAATTTGAAGTCCATTATCCTTCTGGAACAAAGACAAAGCCCACCATCCCGGTTCTCTCCGGAAGAGAGCAGAAAGCGCTGCACAAGTATCTGGAAGAGCATCTTTCCTATAGGAACCTGGGACTACTCATCTGCCTTAACAGCGGGCTCAGGATAGGGGAGATGTGCGGCCTGCAGTGGAAGGACTTGGACCTTGCCGCCAGAGTCATTCATGTGAGGAAGACTGTGCAGAGGATATACCTGGCCGATGGACCCGAGAAAGAGAGTTACCTTTCCGTGACATCGCCAAAGACGGAATCGTCCGTGCGGGACATCCCTATCGGCCGGAACCTTGTGGAAAAAATAAGGCAGTTAAAGCGGACAGCCCAGGCCGATAACTACCTTGTCTCGAATACCCGGAAACCCCTTGAACCAAGGTATATGCGGATATATTTCCGGAAGGTGCTGGATGCCCTTAAACTACCCCCGGTGCGTTTTCACGCGTTGAGGCACAGTTTTGCAACCCGGTGCATCGAGGCTGGGTGCGACTACAAGGCGGTATCGGCCATTCTGGGCCACGCGTCGATATCCACCACGCTGAACCTTTACGTCCACCCCGACAACGCCGCCAAACGGAAAGTGATAGAAAAGGTGGGGCTGGCGATGAGAAAATGAACTCGTCGCAATTTGTGATTAGGTATTACGCCTTTTTCACCCTCTTGGCCGATGAAATGGCGCCCACAGGGCATACAAGCCTGCATAGATGGCAGCCAACGCACTTGGGGCCGATGAACCGGGGCCGGCGGGTCTCCTCGTTGAAGATGAGGGCCTGGTGGCCGCCGTCGGCGCAGGAGATGGTGCAGCGGCCGCAACCGATGCACTTTGAAGTGTCAAACTTTGGATAGACAATGGTGCTTCTGTCAAGGTCTGACGGGAGGCGGAACAGCGGCAGGCGTTCTCCCACAAGGTCTGAGAGGTGCTCCACGCCGTTATCGGCCATATAGTTCTGAAGGCCCAGGATAAGGTCCTCGATGATGCGGTAGCCGTACTGCATGACGGCCGTGCACACCTGGACGTTGCGGCAGCCAAGCTGGATGAACTCCAGGGCATCACGCCAGGTTTCAATGCCTCCCACGCCACTGTACTCTATGTTTTTCATCATGGGGTTCAGAACCATGGAGAGGATGTGGCGGAGGGCGATGGGCTTGACGGCCCTGCCGGAATAACCGGATCCGGTCTGGTAGCCGCTCACCTCAGACCCGTCTCCCATAGTGATACTCTTGATGGTATTGATGGCCGATATTGCATCGGCCCCGGCAAAGTACGCTCCCATTGCGGGGCCGGATATGTGAGCGATGTTTGGCGTCATCTTGGGGATGACCGGAATGCTCACGCTGCGCTTGACGTAGGCGGTGAAAAATGTCACCAGCTCAGGGTCCTGGCCCACGTCACTGCCCATACCGGCCTCACGCATCTGAGGGCAGGAGAAATTGAGCTCAACGGCATCACAGTCGGCTTCTTGGGCCATTTTTGCAAGCTCTATCCATTCCTCTTCCTTCTGTCCCATGATGGAAGCGATGATTATTTTGGAGGGGTAATTCTGTTTCAGGCGCCGAAGGATATCAAAATCCATGTCCACGGGGTTCTCGCTGAGCTGCTCCATGTTTCTGAATCCGTAGAAGTCTCCCTTCTTTCCGCTGCCGTAGACGGCGTCAAAACGGGGAGAGACCTCCTTTATCTCCTGCATGCAGATGGTCTTGTAGAATACGCCGCCCCATCCGGCTTCCAGGGCACGGGCCACCATCTCATAGTTGGTGCATACGGCCGATGAAGCCAGGAAGAAGGGGTTCTCGCAGCGGATGCCACAGAAGTCTATCTCCAGGCTTGGAAGGGGCCTTGAGGGGGCTTCAGGAAGGCTTGAAACTATCTCACGGATACGGATTGGGAAGTCGTAGTGGATACAGGCTTTCTCTGCTGCTTCAAGCTCTTCTTCCGTGCAGCCTGACACCCATTTACGGGCAATTGCCTGGTTGTCAAAACGGATGGCACGGATTGCTCTGGCGGGGTCACCGCCCTTGCAGGCTTTGCTGCAGGGGGCATCGGCACATAAAAGGCAGCGGGAGGCTTCTTCAAGGATATGCATAGCTATAGTTTTAGATGCACTAAGATAAGCATTTTTTTTAGTAACTTCGCAGAAACAACTGAAATTGATATGATTAGGTAAGGCAAATGGTAATGAACCACCTCGGGGAAATAATCTCTCTTGGCGTAGCCGTCTCCTGGACCATCACCGCCTGGTTTGCCGCCAAGGCAAGCAAGAGGGTTGGCGCCATGGTCACAAACGTGCTCAGGTTGGTGCTGGCTACGCTTTTTCTTGGTATACTGCTGTGGGTTACTATCGGCCATCCCTATCCGGTTTATGCCGATAAAAGCACCTGGCTGTGGCTGGGGCTTTCAGCCCTGGTGGGCTATGTGTTCGGGGATTATTGCCTGTTCAACTGTTATCTCTACATCGGCCCCAGGTTTGGGCAGCTTCTTATGACTCTGGCGCCCCCTATGGCCGCAATTGCCGGATGGATGATGCTGGGAGAGACCCTTGGCTGGAAGGCAATCCTTGCCATGGGAGTTACGCTCCTTGGTATTGCAATCTCCATCCTCAGCCGTGACGGCGGCGGTTACCATTTCAAGCTGGACCTGCCCCTGAAAGGCGTCCTGCTGGGGATTGGCGCCGGGATAGGCCAGGGTGTTGGGCTGGTGCTCAGTAAAATCGGCATGCAATATTATGCCGATGCAATTCCGGCCGATGCCCCCTACTTGATGGAAGGAATGCTATCCTTTGCCTCAACCATGATGAGAGCCATTGTAGGTGGCATAGGATTCTTTGCAATCCTGCTTTTGCAGAAGGACTTTGGAAAGCTCCGCAGCGCCGTCAAGGACCGCGTTGCAATGAGGTATGCAACCATAATAACGGCCTTCGGCCCAGTCCTTGGCGTATCCCTTTCCCTTATGGCCGTGCGCTACGCCAACGCCGGGATTGCATCAACACTTATGGCCCTGACGCCAGTAATCATCATTTTCCCGGAGATCCTAATTGAGAAAAAGCGCATCCGCTTCAAGGAAATCGTGGGCCTTGCCGTAACTATCGCCGGCGTGGCGCTCTTCTTCCTTCTGTAGAGGCCCTACGGCAGCAGGATGGCAAGGCGGATTCCGGCGGCTGGATGGAGGGTGGACGTAAGCTCGCCCGTGAGGGCGATGCTCAGGCGGAGGCCGCCAATTCGCACATCGGAGCCGACTGCGGCCGTGAGGAAGGCGCCATCGGCCCGCACGGGTGGACCGGAGAGCCCGGAGGAATCGGCCCCCGGTGGTACTCTGAGCCTGTATCCCACACTCAATGAGGCCGATGGCCGGAAGGTGGAACCTTCCTGCAGGAAGAGGTAATCGGCCCCGATGCGGGCCAGCGGACCGTTGGCGGTCTGGGGCTGCCATCCGTCATACCCGAAGGAGATGACACTGCGGAAACCGCCAAGAGTCCCCGTTAGCCTGAGGCTCTCCAAAATGTCATAGGAGATGCCCGCTTCAAGAGAGTACATCAAAACGGACGGACTCCCGGTTCCGAAAATGACGCATGTGCCGCCGCCAAGAATGAAGTGCCCTTTTTGCTGGCAGAAGGCAGAAGTCATGCTTGCAAGGCACAGGGCAAGCGCCAGAAGGTGTTTTCTCATATAATTATTCAATTTGGTTTTCCGGTAGCCAGAAGGAGTCCGCCGTGCCGTAGGCCTGGCCCATCTTATGGCTGTTCACAATGTCTTCCTCTTTGTAACTACCTGAGACCGCGCCGTCAAATGCAGCGTGGGCGGTATTTCCTTTAAGCCTATAGAAGGGGATTGAAGGGGTGTAAAGCTTGAGCTTTTCCCTGGTGTTACGCCTTGGATCATAGTATGCCGTAGCTGTGTATGCCTGCTTGAACATATCCTCTCCAAAGTAGTACATATAATATGTGGAGCCGTCTCCCGTGTTGGTATAGCTGGTCTTGAAAGTCTGGGTGAGGTCAATTGCGTACCTGGTGTCATAGCTGTTCAGTTTGGTAAGGGAACTCTTTTTTATCCTCCAGAAGAACCGCACCCTGGTGTAGTCCCCAATGGCGAGGTATTTCTCCCCGCTGGGGAAGGTCCTGATCTCCGGGTGATTGGCCGGATTGATACTGGCCGTATTGAACTCAAAAGCGGGCTGGTTCCAGTAGGCCACACTACGGAAAGAATAGATATTGTCGGCATGATGGCCGTGATGCCCGAGGAAGAAATTCAGGTGGGAATCGGCAACGGGGCCCACATACTGAAGCTCATAGTAGGAGAGCTCTCCCCTTGATGTGACGGTTTTAGGGGAGGAGTACACAACCACCTTATTCTGGAGAAGATAGGAGCGCTCCGTATCTGAGTATTCGCAGTCCCAGAGGGTGGAGTTACTATGGTCATAATTTGACATGTTGGCGTGTTCCGGCCACCAGTGCTCCGTGCGGCAGGTCTCGGCGTAGAAGTTCTCCGACGGATTCACGGAATTGATTCCGGTCTGGGCAGTTGCAGTGGTCCTGACGCAGTTCCTGAGGCTTATCGGCATCCCTGTATTGTCCCTTACAAATATGTATGGGATGAATCTGGACATGTTTCCGGAATTGGCCGGCGAAGTTGGAGAGCTAAGGTAATTGACCTGGCTGAACTGGTAGCCAGCATATATGACGTATTCCCGTATGACATTAACCCGGCCCCAAAGCATGGTCATGGTGTCTCCTGTCCTTGAGTGGGTGATTGTGCCGCCAATCTCTATGAGCCCATGGTTATGGAGGTCATCGGCAACCCTCAGGCTCTCTACTTCGTTGGCATGGCTGTCCCATACAAGGGAATATGGGGAATAAGAGCCCTTGGCGGTGTTTACGTTTCCGTGTGAGATTACGGTTGGTTGGAAATCGGCCCAATAAGGCCATCTGGAAGAGAAGTCGTCAGACAAGACATAATCCGAGCTCCCGTCCACAATCACAGAGTATGTGAACGGCGTGAGGTCATCGGTTCTAAACCATTGAGCAAACGGGTTTGTCACTTTGAAGTGAACTGGTTCCGAGCACACAAGCTTTCCGGATTCAGAACGCAGCTGGAGGTCTGAGTTGAAAACCTTGGAGATGAATTCACAGACATCGTCCACATTGGAGTAGAAGCCGTCGCCCTCCAGGCAGACCCAGTCGTCAAGATACGCACTTAACGCGAATGTATCCGGAGAGAAGGATGAGCGAGAGACAGAGGAGGGCAATCCCAGAACGCTGGTGAGCCCTAGTGAGCCAAGGGCAAGGTCTTCCGCCTGGACGGTAATAGCCGTTCCAGACTCATTACATATCTGGAAATACCCCTTGGCAGTCTGTCCTGTGATTGGGGTGTCATATATCGGCCCGTCATCGCCCTCATCGTCAAGGCCGATGAAACTATTGTCCACATACGGCCCGGTGAGTGTCTGGATGAAGTGTATGACCGGCCTGTCAATGGACACGGAAATGTCTTTATAGATTACGCCGCTGACATTATTGTAGGCCTCGAAAGTGGATGCCGCATCCCTTGTGGACATCACGGTGAAAGCTTTGTTAAGCACGTTGCCGGTGTAATAGGCCGTCCCTTCTGATATAATATGGGTGTCCTCGGAAGTTTGCCGCAGGGACAGGTTTGTAAACACTTCCTCCAGCCGGGCCTTCTTTGAGCTGCTCCAGCCGGTCATGTCCTCAGAGTGCAGGGTGATTGTGAATCTTTGGAAGGCGTAATGACTGGCCGATATTGTATGAGTGAGAGTGACAGGAGAAACCACCTGGACGTCCACTTCATCCGATATTTCACCGGTAGCGTTTCCGCCCCTTAACGTATAATTCCCGTCCGCTGCGCTGCCGGGAACCTGGAAAACGGCCGTCCCGCCGCTGGGAAAATAGGTAAGCTGCCCGGAATTGCTGTGGAAGGAATGACTCACGTATTCAAGCCCGCCGCCAAGCGGGAGGAAAGTAAGTTCGCTGCTTCCGAGGGTAGTCTCAAAGGGGATATTCAATGTCTCTCCCGGTGCCGCCGTAAGGGCCGATGTATTTGTCCACAGGAAGCCGTCCTGCGGGGAACCAAGCTTAAGGATGATGGACCGGTATGTGTTCCTGATAATGTTGAAGCCGGATTTCATGGCCGATCCATTTGTGGAATCCAGATAAATCCGGTAACCGAAACGGCGCTCTCCGTAACCCGGTTTGGTGGCGCCCACGTTGATTTTCAGATATGAGCAGTTATCTACGGCGGAGCCAAGGTCAAGAGCTACAGTGCTCCATTTTGAAGCGCTCCCGGAAACGCCCTGGCAGTTCTCAAGAAAGTAGTAGGAGACGGCTTTTGACCGGTTGCTGGCATCCCGGAAATCCAGGTTGTCAAGGTCCTCATCGGTGGACGAGTCCACTGCTGCGAATTTCCCTGGATCTGTCTGCTTGAAACCAACCCCCGTTCCTGTATAGAAATACGGCACTTCCGTATTTGAACGCGCTCCGGATACATGTGCGGCGCTGACTGTCCAACCGTCACTTGCCCAGCTGCTGACATCAAGGGTAATGTCAAATTTTGCAAAGAGCCGCTTTACCGGAATGGTGAGGGAGGGGGCGTCGGGGTCTATCGTTACCGTTACTGACCCTGTCATGGGCATGTTGTATTCCCTGTCCAGAAGATCCGTGAGATCGCTTGCAGAGGCGCAGGTAAACTTGAAGGATAAGAGATCACCCCTGGTATATTGAGTAGCGCCAGCTGCCCACAGTTCTAATTGATGCCTGATATCATCCACAGCGTTGACAACGGCCATCACCTCTATTGGCTCATTCGCGGGGAGAGTCCAGTTGAAGCTCTTGCTGTCCGTGTACACCGCGGCCGGAGCCCCGCCCACGGTGCATGGCTTCCCGGCATCGGCCCCGGACGCCCAGAATGCAAAGAGATAGGCTTCCGTGAAGTTCTCTACGTCATGCGAGACCACGGATTTTGTTCCGATGCCCATTTCCGTGGACGAAAACCCTACGTGGACCGTTGCAACCTCCATGGCCTCACGCCGAGGAGGAATGCCGGCAGGGGAGTCTGTCTCTGCCTCAGCGCACCCGGCGGCCAGGATGGCTGCAGGGATTAAAAGTGATATCAGGGTGTTTTTCATCTTGGTCTAATCCAGTGTTATGTTTCCGGCACCGTCCCAGGAATCGTCAATTACAGGCACTATATCGGCCTCTATGACGTCCGGGTCTATGTCAATGATTTCAGGGTCGTTGGAGCCACGGCCGTGGATAACGACGTTTGAAGCCGCATAAATGCAGTTGCGTACCATCCTGGGTACGTTGATGGCGTAGTAGACAATGTCTGAATCTATTGACGCCTCAATGACAAGCCGGGTACATCGCCGCGTCCAGGCCTCCATGGTGCGTATGTCATCGGCCTCCCTGGTGGGATTGGGAAAGGCATAGAATGAGTGGTTTACCGTATACGGATTTCCGGCCGATACGACGGCGTTTATCCCCCTGTCTCCAAGAATGGCATCAATGCCGCTTTCTGCCCTTTCCCCGCGGTGCCATCCGCCGGTGTTATACCAGGCCGACCGTGTGTCTGACAGCTCCCGGAAGCTATAATCATAACCATAAACTGTGGTCCTGTATGCATTTGTGACGTAGATTCCGCGGAGAGTGAAAGTCTTTCCGGCAAGGTGAGGCTTTGCACTGAAATCCACCTCCAGCCTCCTCATGTCTATCCTTGAGACAAGACGGCTGACACTTATGTTTACGGGCGCAGACACATCCGGAAGGGGGATAATTCTAGTGTATCCAAACATGAGAAGGGCCGATATCCGGTTGTCTCCCAGGTAGGCGACTTTATCTGTAAGGTCTTCCGGGGTACGGACGGAAGACGGGTCTAATGCCCCGACGCCGCTGATTGGATAATTCACTATCGCAAAGCAGCTGTAACGCTGGCCTGCCATAAGCTTCAGGGTGAGGGGAGTTCCGTTTTCGGAACTTTCCCAGCGGAATTGCCCGGTGTGGTCGTTGAAGGCAAAGACTGCCCATCGGCCTATGGCACGCTCGTGGGAATCTGTCACCCCCGTAACTTTGGTAGTCCCTCCGTCCTGGGCGGCGAACACTACGCTGACAAGTAGGGAATCGGCTTCAGGATGCTCTATGGCCGCGTCTTCCGGCTGGTATGGTACGGCACAGGAGGCCGTAATTGTAAGTAGGATGACCGCCGAAACTGCAGCCTTTGCTGAAAGAAGATTTGTCATGATAATTGATGTTTCTTAAAGACCGTATTCCAGTTCCTGCTCACCCCAGGGATACACCCCTACATTGACCGTGGTCTCCTCAAAGTCAATCTGAATGTATAGGTCCGGGAGATTCTTTTCTGTCCATGTGATGCCCCCTTTGTCTCGGAGCAGTTCATAAAGGTTGTAGGATGTCTGAAAGTCCCGGTACTCATACAGCCCCTCAATGGCGTACATCTCCAGGACAAGGCTGTGGTCGGCCTGGCGGGGGAGAGTGAACTCAAAATGGCCGATTCCGCTTTCCTCGGGCGTAACCTGGAACGGCCCCCTCACCGGCAGTCCGGTGAGGGCGTCTATGCCGCAGGTGTTTCCCCTTACCGTTATGTAGAAGGGGAAACGTCCTCCGGCGTGATCGAATGTGTCGGCACCAAGGTACTGAACACTCACATGCGAATACTCTTTGGTAAACTCTACCGGGACGGTGAAGGTCTCCTCCTGAACTTCCGCCATGTAACCAAAACGGAAAAGGGGAACATAGTCCCTGCCTATTGGAACGGTCCACACGGAGCCGTCCCTGACAAGCCCTTCCTGTCCCATGAGACCGTATCCTTTCACCGCTGCGGTTCCCCTTACCGTGAAGAAGAATAGCCTGTCGTCAATGTATCCTACGCTGGTTCCGGCCTCATCCAGAAGCCTTCCTTCAGGATGGGCGTACACCGTTGTGAAGACGTCTGAATATCGCTGGAAGCGTGAGGCATCGGCCACATCAAAGAAGAGGAAACTTGGGCACAGGGTCCTGTCCTCCAGCACCACGGCACGGCAGGAGGCAAGAAGAAGGGAAACTGCAAGTATTCCGCCCCGGAGAGTTCTAGAATTCATAGGAGAGGTTGGTGGTGCCGTTCCATGGATCAACTGTGATGGCGGGCTGGATCTTACCGGCCTGGATGTCATCGTCCTTGTCGTCGTTGTCCTTACCCAGCATCGTGAGCTTTATGGAGGTGATCTTGTATATGTTATTGGCCACCAGGACGGGGAGGTCAAACACATAGAAAGTATCGGCATCAAGGTCGCTGTAGCCTGCAGCCGCTTTCACGTGGGCCTTTATGACAAAACGCGTATGCCTGGGGCTGAATGTCCCCGTTGCAGGTGTATGGGAGTCAGAATCCGTTCTGTTGGGGTATGCAAAGAGGTGGCGGCCCATTTCTGTGGCCGATCCATTGACGGAGCATGAAGCATTGATCTCGCCCTCGAAAGTAACGGCCGGGGCACCGGTGGGCTGGAGAGTGAACTTATTGTACCAGTTGTCTATGTTGGAGAGGGTTGCATCATCTATCGCCAGCGGTAGGACGGCCGAATTTGCCGTACCGGTAAGGCCGGTGACGCCAAGCCTTGATTTACCTACCACATTCTTGAGGTATATCTGCTGGACTGTAAATGTGCCGCCCTCCAGGTCTGTGCCGCGGAAGTCCACCTGGATGTTATCCAGCTGGATCATTGCGGCAAGTCTTTTCACGTACACGTTGACCGCCTGAATCTGTGAATCCGTGCCTGCAGCGCCGTTGTTGCCGTATTTACCAACCGTTACGGTGTTCTTGCCGGACATCACCAGGGACGAAGGGGTGTTCATGGAGAGGTCCACGAGTTCCGCCTCCAGATTGGCGATGGTTGTGGTGTGGGGCTTGAATTTGGTGATCCTGTTGTGGTTTACGATCACATAGACAGTCTTGGCTCCGGTGAAGGTGGCGATTTTCACGCTGTGGGAGGTGTTCTTGTCAAGGCCCTGCTCATAGTATGATGTCTCCAGTTTTTCGGTGGCATCAAAGACAAATACCTGTACCTTATTGATCTGGTAGTCCTTGACCTCAGTTGAGGTGGCCTTCACGGCTTCGTTTTCCATGCCGATATTCACGGTGAGGGTGGCATCGGGAATGGCCTCAGGGCTGTCTCCGGTAGCTGCGGGGGCGTTTTTGTTGCATGACAGGAGGCCCATTGAAGCGGCCAGCGTCAGAATTAAATAAAAGCATTTGTTCATGATGAAAACGGTTTAAAAGTTAATGTATGGGTATCAAAAGGTTTCGTCGTCTTTATTGAGCCCGTAACGCTGAATGAGGACGTAGATCTCCGGGTCCAGATTCCCGCGGAAGACATAGGAGCGGTCATCGCGGCAGGCGCGGAGGTAGTTCTCCACGGCCTTCCCGTCATCCCCGGCGCGGGCATATAGGAGTGCCAGCATGTAGCTCACCTGGGGAGTCCGGGGGAGCTCCTGGAGGATAGCCATCGCGGAGGCGTTGTAGTCAAGGGACACGTAGGCAATGGCCGTGTTGTAGTCACGGTAGTCCCGGAGGCAGGTGAGGGCCTTCTCGTACTCCCTCTCCTGGAGGAGCCGCACGCCCCGCATATAGGTGGTGTCAAGTTCTGTGGTGTGGACCGTGTCCTTGACCATTCCCTTGCGGTGCAGGAAGAAATCAAAGCGGACGGTACGGAGCCTCGGATAGAGGTTCTCCCTCATGTATCGGTACCAGGGCTCCGCCTGCATCCTCCTCTCACGCTCGTCCACATCGGCGGTCTCCAGGTGACGTATGAAAGAGAGCTTATCCTGGGAAGTCATCACCGTGTCCTCATCCACGAGGACGCCAAGGTAGGGCCAGTTCTCGCCGCTGGAGCGGGAGAGGAAAGGGATGGAGGCAGGTATGGATGTATTATGGCCGATGGATTCCCTGCCGGAATCGTCCACGCTCACGGAGAAGGAGTTCCTCTTTACGGAGTCCCTCCAGTGGCGGATATAGTTGTCAAAATAAGAAGCCACCGCCGCAGCGCGCCTTTCCGCAAGGGCCCCGTTGGACTTCACGGTTCCTTCCGGGGAGGCCGATGCGCTTATCACTATGCTGTCAAGGTCGAAGGAGGTGTTCTGGAGGAGTTCCAGGATATTCCCCCTGATACGTCCCATCTCAGTGGCGTTATGACCAAGGGAGAGGTCTATCTCACTACTTCCCGAAGCGAAGTCCACATAGCAGGCGGTGTTTGCCGCAGCCTTCCTCTCAAGCACACGGGTGAGGTAACGCTCCCTGGTGTCCACGAAGGCGGAGAGGGAACTGATGTAGAAGGTGAGGGGCTCTGAACGCGGCATGGTGTAGAGGTGGTGCTCCTGCTCGAAGATATCCCCGGAGAGGACTATGTCCACCTTACGGAGCTTGGGCCTTGTACGGATGCTCTGTGTGTACTGGTAGACGAAGTTGCCGTCTATGTCCCTGAGGACGGTATCAAGGCGTATCCCTTCGGTCACTATCGGGGCCTTGACGTACTCCTGGAACTTGGCTCCGCGTCTGTGCCATTTCCTCTCGTGGTAGTAGCGGCGGTGCCAGAAGGTATAGTGCCGTATGGCATCGGCCTCGGTGGGCCCGAAGAGGGAATGGAAGGCGGTCTCTGAGACGAAGGTGGAGTCGTTCTTGTATTTATAGAGTTCAGGCAGGTTTCGGGCAATCCATATATTGAGATTCCTCCAGTCCACGAAGGCCGTTGTGTCCGTTATGATGGAGCGTAAGTACTTGTCATAGAGCTCATAGCCTCGGAGCTGGCGGGAACGGAACTCGCTCCCCGTGATGATGACGGGCTCCAGCCTCACGCTGTCCTCCAGGATGAACATATCCGGGTAGAACTGCAGCTGCCAGCGGGTATCCATCATCTCCTGAGGTACTATGACCTCGAAGCGGAGGTCCACCCGTCCGTGCCTCTCGGCTACGTTACGGAACCTCGCGGTGATGACTGCCGCGTTGATGACGTCGTGCGCCACCATCTCCCCGGACTCCTCGTCCCTGACGGCTTTCATCAGAAGGAGGGTCTCCCCGTTCTCACCCGTCACGGTGATGGTGTCCCTGGGGGCCGAAGCGATGACCTTCCGCTCCTCCGCAACTTCATTTCTGGATAAGGCAAGGCTTGCGGAGAGCTGCTGGTTATGAAGAGTCTGTATTTTTTTAGGCTCTCCGCAGCTGCCTGCCAATACAAGAATTATGATAGTGATTATGAAGGGTCTTTTCATGGCAGGGAATCTTAGAAGATCAGCTGTATGGCAATCCTCGCGTCCGGGAGGATGAAGGCCTTGCCGCCCTCCTCCGTCCTCACCCCGCAGAGGGGGCAGGCGTAGCGGGTGTACTTCTTGTATCCGCCCCAGAACCCCACCCCGAGGTCCAGGTTCCAGAACTCGTTGAGCATGATCGAGTAGCCGCCGTAGGCCCCGGCGCCCCAGGCGTCGCCCTCCTCGGCCTCGCGGCTCCAGATGCCGCCGATGTTATAGACGCTGTAGCGAGCGTCTCCGCCCGCCCACCAGCCGGAGTAGACGTGCCAGGGCCACCAGCGGGCCCCGGCCCAGTAGGAGTTCTGGCGGGCTTCGAACTGCGTCTCCTTATCTCCGGCCTTGAATGTCCATGGGTTTAACTCTGCACCCACATGCACGGAAACATGCTGTGAAACTGCAATGGACGCCTCCGCGTTGATGGTCCCAAGGGAAATCCAGTCCACGGCGTTGGTGCCCACGGCAAAGCGCTGGGCCCGGGCTTCTGTACCGCCTATGATGAGGGCGGCTATAAGGAGGAATATGCGAATCCTTTTCATTCCTTTTTCGTTTTGCTGGCAAAGGAATGAAGAAAAAAAGGTAAAGAAAAGATGACACGTTTCATTTTTAAACCCCTGTAACCAACTGATTTTCAGAAGGTTACAGGGGTAAGATGAAACGTTTCCCGCGGGAAAACGGATAAGCGGCTGAACAGCAGTAGGTTAGGCGCCTAAAAACCTACAGGATATTCATTGATTGCTCACGGATTTTTTCAAGTTCATCCTTCATTTTTACCACCAGCTGCTGGATTCCGGCATGATTTGCCTTGGATCCGGTGGTGTTTATCTCCCGGCCCATCTCCTGGATGATGAACCCAAGCTTCTTGCCGGGGTAGGGCTCCGAGTCTATTACTTCCATGAAATATTTGCAGTGCTGCCTGAGACGAACCTTCTCCTCATTTATGTCGTATTTCTCAAGGTAGAAGATCATCTCCTGCTCAAAGCGGGATGGATCGGCCTTTACCTCAAGGTCCTGCATGGCCTTTGAGAGTTTTTCCCTTACGGCGGTGATGCGCTCTCCCTCAAGGGCTTCCACCTCATCGTAGTATGAGAGAATCAGGTTTACGCGGGAGGTTACATCGGCATAAAGGGCCTTGCCTTCCGTGGCCCTGTAGGCGCATATGTGCTCCAGGGCTTCCTTGATTCCGGCTTCCACAAGGGGCCAGTTTTCAGGGGTGATTACATCGGCCTTTTTGGCATCAACTACGTCCGGAAGGCGGAGAATGCCGCTTGCAAGGATGCTTCCAACGCCTGGATCCTTGAGGAAGGTTTTGGTGAAGATAGTCTCTGCATCCATGGCTTTCACTACGCTGCGCCAGTAGCTGTGGAATACGTCGGCATTGATCTGATGGGCCGATTCTTCCGCGCCGGCCTCCCAGTTCAGGAACAGGTCTATGGTACCGCGGACAAGGGCATCTCCCAGCATCTTCCTCACAACCAGGTCTTTATCCTTTGGAAGGAGGGAACTTTTTATGTTTATGTCTGCGCTTTTGGAGTTGAGGGCGCGGATTTCCACGGTGAGCTTCCCCCCTTGAAGGAGGACTTCGGCTTTGCCGTAGCCGGTCATGGACTGAATCATGATTTTGCTGTTTTGAGTACAAAGATAGCTTTTTTTCCTTATATTTGTAAACTAGGAAGTAGTTGAAAACAGATATACCAAATTATAGACTATGATAGTAAGGTCCTTCTATCTCAAGAAGCAGTTCGCAAGCCGTATCGCAGCCCTTTGTACTGATGACGTCATTGCCGTAATCCGTCCTGAGAGGGCCATCGAGTCCCTGTTCTCAGAGGCCATCAGCGTTACCATTGACAGGAAGAAGAACGCATCGGCCCAGATGGAGTCCATCAAGGAGTATTTCTACTCCCTGGAAGAGGCTCCATCATACCGTGAAAAGGTGGACACAATCCTTGACACAGTGTCCGGGTACCTCAGGGAGGCAATGTACGTTCAGACAGAGCGTAACGCCATCCAGGATTACGTTATGGCAAAGTGTGCGCGCCTCTGCGCAGAAGCTATCGGCACAAAGGCCCACGGAAGGCTCCTTGACGGGACTGAACTCATGATCTGCCACTCTGTCCAGCATTTTGACTGGCAGCAGTCCCAGGCCCAGATCCGTGAGCGCTGCATTCCCGGGCTCATAATCCCCGGCGGTTACGGCAGGCTCACCACAGGATATATCGTGAGGGTGGGGAAGGACGGCGCGCATCTTATGGCCTCCCTCATTGGCGCCACCCTTGAGGCTGAATCAATTGAGTTCTACGTAGACGGCAGGGCTTTCCAGTCGGAGGCCGCCATGACCTACGACGAAGCCGCCCACTACTGCTCCCAGGAGCACGCCGCGTTTGCTTCATCGGCCGTGTGGCCCGCCAAGAATGCCGGCATCCCCATCGTTGTGAAGGACATCACGGATCCTTCTTTTGAAGGTACTCTCATTTCCAGTAACTCCTCCCACTCTACGGCCGTCATCGCAGACAAGAACCTTGACCTCATTACCGTTTATGGAACAGGTCTTCTTGGCCGAGTAGGTATGTCAGGGGCCATTTTCTCCTGCCTTGCGCAGGCTCACGTAAACGTGCGTTTCATTGCCCAGACGTCATCTGAGTACAGCATCTCCTTTGCTGTGAAAAGCGCAGAGAAAGACCGCTGCGTGTACGCTATCCAGAGCCTTTTCAAGGACAACCCTCTGCTTCCCCTGGACGACGTAGTAGTGGCTAATCAGGAGGTTGGGATCGTTACGGTCTTCGGCAGCCGCATGAGAAATCTTCCCGGAACATCGGCCTCAATCTTCGGCAAACTGGGTGAAGCCGGCATCAACATCATAGCATCGGCCCAGGGCGGAGAAGAACTCTCCATTTCCCTTGTGGTAGACGCCAAGGATGTAGACAAAGCGGCCGCGCTGTTGCAATAAAAAAAGAGGCAAGCGCCTCTTTTTTTTATTTTATGATACCTTCTTCCTTGAACACCTTTGTAAGTGCTTCAACTGCCCTGTCTACCTGCTCACGGGTGTGGGTGGCCATGAGGGAGAAGCGGATGAGGGTGTCCTGAGGGGCGCATGCCGGCGGAATCACGGAGTTGATGAATACGCCCTCGTCAAATGCGCGCTTGGTAACGATGAAGGTTTTCTCCAGATCACGCACATAAAGCGGGATAATGGGGCTCTCGGTCTCTCCAATCTCAAAGCCTTCCTCCTTGAAACGGCGGAGGGCATAATTGGTTACGTCCCAGAGCTTGGTGATGCGCTCGGGCTCCTTCTGGATGATATGAAGGGCTTCCAGGGCCGATGCAGTAGCGGCGGGGGTGTCGCTGGCCTGGAAGATATATGTGCGGGCGCTGTGACGGAGCCAGTTGATGATGACGCTGTCGGCGGCAATGAAGCCTCCGATAGCGGCAAGGCTCTTGGAGAAAGTACCCATTATAAGGTCAACCTCATTAGTAAGGCCGAAGTGATTGCACACGCCGCGGCCCTGTTTGCCGAAAACTCCAAGTCCGTGGGCTTCGTCCACCATGATCACAACGTTGTCGTACTTGTGCTTGAGCTCCACTATCTCAGGGAGTTTGGCAAGGTCACCTTCCATGGAGAATACGCCGTCTACCACGATGAGCTTTACAGACTGCTTGGGGCAGCGCCTGAGGCACCTCTCAAGGTCTTTCATGTCATTGTGCTTGTAGTGGAGGCTCTTAGCAAAGCTGAGGCGGCGGCCATCTACGATGGATGCGTGGTCACGGTCATCGCAGATGATGAAATCGTCCTTTGTGAGGAGCTGGGGAATGACGCCGCTGTTTACGGTAAAGCCGGTAGAGAATACCAGGGCCTCGTCCTTCCCAACAAACTCTGCAAGTTCTTTCTCAAGCTGCACGTGGATGTCAAGGGTGCCGTTGAGGAAGCGGGAGCCGGCGCAGCCGGAGCCGTATTTCTTCAGGGCCTCGATACCTGCGTTGATGACGCGCTCATCACCTGTAAGACCTGTATATGCGTTGGAACCGAACATCATGATCTTGTGACCGTCCATGGTCACCTCGGTTCCCTGTTTGGATGTTATCTGGCGGAAGTAGGGATAGATGCCCTTCTCCATCATCTTCTGGGGAAGGTCATATTTTGCCAGTCTGGCGTGTAAAAGTCCCATTTTACTGTAGGTTTTGGTTTGGTTTTAAACATACAAAATTACTAAAAAAATTTTTAACGCAAATATGTGCCGTTTTTTTAGTAACTTTGGGGGTTAATATAGTATTATGGAAGAGCGTAAACTTAACTTCATTGAAGAAATCATTGAAAAGGACCTCGCAGAGGGTAAGGTAGATTCAATCATGACCCGCTTCCCTCCGGAGCCCAACGGTTACCTTCACCTTGGCCACGCAAAGAGCATCTGCCTGAACTTCGGCCTTGCTCAGAAATACGGTGGCAAAACCAATCTCCGTTATGACGATACTAACCCCACCAAGGAAGACACTGAGTATGTAGATTCCATCAAGGAAGACATCAAGTGGCTTGGTTTCCAGTGGGACAAGGAGTTATATGCATCTGATTATTTCGACCAGCTCTATGAGTGGGCGGAAGAACTCATCAAGAGGGGTCTTGCATATGTAGATGACCAGACCCAGGACCAGATAAGGGAAAACCGCGGCACCGTGGACAAACCTGGCACTCCCAGCCCCTGGAGAGACCGCAGCGTGGAGGAAAACCTGAGGCTCTTCCGTGAGATGAAGGCCGGAAAATACGCTGAGGGCGAGAAAGTTCTCCGCGCAAAGATAGACATGGCCCATCCCAACATGATGTTCCGTGACCCTCTCCTTTACCGCATCAAGTTTGCGCATCATCACCGTACCGGGGACAAGTGGTGCATCTACCCCATGTATGACTTTACCCACGGTCAGTGTGACTCCATAGAGCATATCACCCACAGCATCTGCACCCTGGAATTCGATGTCCACAGGCCCCTCTATGACTGGTTCATAGAGACCCTCGGCATCTATCCCAGCCATCAGTATGAGTTTGCCCGCCTCAACCTCACTTACACCCTCATGAGTAAGCGCAAGCTCCTGGAACTTGTCCAGAAGGGCCTTGTGAGCGGTTGGGACGATCCCCGCATGCCCACCCTCTGCGGTGTTCGCCGTCGCGGCTATACCGCAAACGCCCTCCGCATGTTCTGTGACAAGATTGGCGTTTCCAAGCGTGACCAGCTTATGGACATCCAGCTCCTTGAGTGGTGCGTGAGGCAGGACCTCAATGAGCGCAGCAACCGCTACATGGTGGTCCAGGACCCTGTGAAACTCACCATCACCAACTGGCCTGAGGGCAAGGTGGAGTGGTTTGACTGCCCCCTCAACCCCGCAGACCCCGAAGGCGCAAAGCGCAAGGTTCCCTTCACCGGAAACCTTCTCATAGACAAGGCGGATTTCATGGAGGACGCTCCCAAGAAGTTCTTCCGTCTTAAACCGGACGGAGAGGTCCGCCTCAAATATACATACATCGTGAAGTGCAATGAGGTTATAAAGGATGAGAACGGGGAAGTGGTGGAACTCAGGTGCACCTATGACCCCTCACCGGAATACCGTCCCGTAAAGGGCACCATCCACTGGGTAAGTGAGGCTCATGCCAAGGAACTTGAACTGCGTAACTATGACCGTCTGTTCACCCTGGCCGATATGTCCCAGGTCCCTGAGGACAGGGATTACAAGGATTTCCTTAATCCGGATTCCCTCATAATTGGTAAGGGATATGCAGAACCCGCCCTTCTTGAGGATAAGTCCGGCATCGCCGTCCAGTTTGAGCGTACCGGTTACTATGTAGTGGACAAGGACTCCACCCCGGAGCACCCCGTCTTCAACAAGACCACCGCCCTCAAAGACTCCTACAAGCCTGAGTAACAATGTAAACATATCGGAATCTAGCAGAAGGATAGCGAAAAACACTATCCTTCTGTATTTCCGTATGGGGCTGATGATGATCATCGGCCTGTTTACGTACCGCATAATCCTGAGGGCGCTTGGCGTCACGGATTACGGCGTCTACAGCGCTGTGGGCGGCGTTGTGACAATGTCGCTTCTGGTGATGAACACGGTTGCATCGGCCATAAGCCGGTATATCACCGTTGGCCTGGGAAAGGGAGACACGGAGCGCCTTAAAACCATCTTTGGCACATCCCTGGCGGTGATGGGGGCCTTCTGCCTTCTCATAATCCTTCTCACGGAAACCGCCGGCCTGTGGTATCTATGGCACAAGATGGTAATCCCTCCGGAGAGGATGGGCGCCGCCACCGTAGTGCTCCATACTTCCCTCATAGTGCTCATCATCAACCTTATGAGCATTCCCTTCACGGCCGATATCAACGCCCATGAGCACATGGGCGCATATGCCGTCATAGCTATCCTGGAGGCCGTTTTAAAGCTTGGTATAGCCGCGGCGGTATGGTATTCATCCTCCGACAAACTGGTGGTCTACGCTTGGCTCCTTGTGGCGGCGGCGCTCCTTTCAAGGGGCGCGTATGCGGCTTATGCCCTCCGTCGTTTCCCGGAGTCCCGCGCTCCGTGGAGGACGGACGGATCCCTGGTCAGGGAAATGGGTGCATTCGCAGGTTGGAACTTCCTTGGAAGCGGCGCGTATATGCTTAACACCCAGGGCATCAACCAGCTAATGAACCTCTTCTTCGGCGTTGGAATGAATGCCGCCAGGGGAGTGGCCGATAAAGTTGAACAGGTTGTACGGCAGTTTGCAACAAACATAGCCCTGGCCCTCAACCCCGCCCTCACCAAAGCCTATGTGAGCGGAAATAAGGAATATGCCTTTGAACTTGTGTGCAAGGGTTCCAAATACTATTTCTGGATACTCTGGGTGCTGGCCCTGCCGTTTTTCACGGATGCCGATACAATCCTCTCACTCTGGCTTGGCTCAGTGCCTCCTGAAGCGGCTTTCTTCACAAAGCTCACCCTTCTTTGCTTTGTGATAGATTTCACTCCGGGAACCCTCAATGTCCTGGTTCAGGCAGGCGGCAGAATCCGCCGCTATTACATCTGGACCAGCCTTACGGCCAGCCTGGCATTCCCCATAACCTATGTGGCTTACCGCCTGGGCGCACCCGCCTGGATTGGCTATGCCGCCTTTGCGGTGATATATATCATTAAGTCCATAGTGATGATGTGGGTTGCCCATAAGGAAACTGGACTTCCTCTTGGAGACTATTGGAAAAAGGGCCTTTGGCCGGCGCTTGCCCCGGGCCTTATGACTCTTATCATCATATCTTTCATCCCGGAGGTTCTCCCTGCAGCCTGGTGGCGCTTCCTTGTGACAGCCGCCCTCGGCGCAGTCTCCATGGCCACTGCCATCTGGCAGGTTGGCCTCACGGAAGGGGAGAAGGCATTTGTGAGGAGTAAACTGCCGTGGCTCAAAAAGTAATATATACCGTCCTTACCGGCGGCTATGACCGCCTGGAACAGCCCGCAGCAGTTTCCCCGGACTGGGATTACATCTGCTTTGGAGACAGTGAGGGGCAGGACGGCGTGTGGCAGCTCCGGCCCATTCCTTTTGATGGCACTCCCGTAATGCGCGCCCGCTGGGCCAAGATGCATCCGCATATCCTCCTTCCGGAATACTCATACTCCGTTTTCATGGATGCAAATCTGCTCATCTGTGCCCCGGAGTTTTATTCAGCACTTCTCCAAGAGCAAAAACAGCCTTTTTTGCTCTTCACCACGTGCTCCAGCACGCAGCCAGGAGCAAAATCGGCCGATATTGGTCTTCTCCGTGTGCTGGAACATCCAGAAAGGGACTGCGTATGGGAAGAACTAAGGTACTGCTTCCTGAAAGACAAGGTTAGTACCGGAACGGCCGTGAAGTGGCACCGGTATCTCCGTAAAATGTGTATGCCCCGCCATGTTGGTCTTGCGGAGACCAATATCCTTGCCAGGGAGCATAACAACCTCAAGGTTATTGCTCTGGATGACCTCTGGTGGCAGTTCCTTGAAAAGTCCGGAGGCAGCCGTGACCAGCTTGCGTTTACTCCGGCGCTTCATAGAACAGGTCTTGACCCCTCTCTTCTCTTTGGCCCCGGCCTCAATGCCCGTAACGTCCCGTTTGTGAAGTACGTCAACCATCCTGTGAAAGGCCCGCAGAACCAGCCCGGGAAACTGAACTGGGCAAACCTTCAGTATAACATCCGCCTCCTTTGGAGAAAAGCCGTCCTAGTATGCCTAAGGTAAGTATTGTCATAGTATGTATGAACCGTCCGGACATCCTTTTCCCCTGTCTGGACAGCATCAAGGAGCATACTACGGTCTCCTATGAGACCCTTGTAGTGGCATATATGTTTTCCCCGGAAAACCTTGAGGCTCTTCGGGGCCGATATCCCTGGGTTACAATCATTCCCAGCATGGAACTGAGGGGCTTCTCAGAGAACAATAACCTTGCCCTGAAGGCGGTTTCCGGCAAGTATTGCCTTATCCTCAATGACGATACTATTATGCAGGAACCTGTCATAGACAGCCTTGTAGCCGCAATTGAGGCCCTTCCGGATAATGCCGCCTCCGTGAGTCCCTGCATCCGCTTCCCGGATGGCCGTGTACAGACCTGCGGCCGTGCCCCATGGACTCCCTGGCGATACGCCAGGCATTATCTGCATCTTGTTGATGAGTCAACTGAGGAACACATACCCTCAGTTGACCCGTACCAGACATACACTTTAAACGGGGCGTGTTTCCTGATTAAGACAAAGGTGTTTAAGGAAGTTGGGTGGTTTGATGAACGGTATTTCTTTACGCCGGAGGACATTGCCCTGGGTCACAAGCTCAACGAAGCCGGTTTCACGGTTTGGGCGGTGCCGGGAGTGAATATTACGCACATCGCAGGGGGATCCGTTTCACAGTTGGAGCAGGCCATTAAGCCGGCAAGGGTAAGGGGATCCATGATATTCTATGGGGAACCTTTGTGGCTGAAGTGCTTTATATGGTGTTATGAGGCGCTGAGGGCCTTCAAGTACTTCTTCCTGCCGCGTAAAGGACGCAACTTGATTATGAGAAAAACTGCCCTCAATGTCATGAAAGCCGTATTTTCCAGTGATACTCCCAAAGAAATCTTCAAATGGTTCAGGCCATGAAAAAAGTTCTTGTAATAGTTGTAACCTACAACGGGATGAAGTGGCTTGACCGCTGCCTTGGATCTGTGGCAGGAGATGGCCTATCTGAGTCGGCCATGACGGTAGATGTATTTGTTGTGGACAATGATTCAACAGACGGCAGTGCAGATTATATCCAGGGGCATTTCCCGCAGGCTAAACTTATCCGCTGCGCAGAGAACCTTGGTTTTTCCAAGGCCAACAACCTTGGCTTTGAATATGCCTTGAAAAAAGGCTATGACTACGTCTACCTCCTGAACCAGGACGCCTGGCTTGAGGCCGGCGCCCTCGAAACCCTTGTTTCCGCTGCCGATTCCCACCCTGAATACGCTGTCCTGAGCCCCCTCCAGTACCAGGACGGCTACAAGGAACTGGACCGGCAGTTCGCAAAAAAGGCATCGGCGTCACTCTCCGGAACCTCTGGCCACCCTCGGCCGGATAAGAGGGAGGGGCCCGCTGGCGAAGCCAGTGGGAGGGGTCGCGAAGCGACGGTTCAGGAGAGTGATGCCGATGCCGAACCTATAAGACTGCCCTTTGTTATGGCGGCGCACTGGCTGGTGCCCACAGCGGCCATTCGGAAAATCGGCCTTTTCAATGAGGAACTCTTTCCGCTGTACGGCCAGGATGACGACTGGTGCAACAGGGCCCGGTATCACGGATTCACGGTAGGAGTGGTGCCTGAGGCGCGTGCTGTGCATGACAGGGCTCAGAGGAAGGAGGCCAAGGAGAAGATAATTGACAGAAACTACAGGGTTGGGTCGCTTGTGAGGCTGTGTGACATAAACAGGCCTTTGTGGGAGAGATTTCTGTTTGTGTGCCTCTTCACCCTTGTCAAAACTGCCAAATATGTCAGTTTTCTGCCACTTAAACACTTCATTTCCATATGTAAGGCACTGCCATCTGTCAGGAAATGCCGGAGGCACGCGATTTGATAAATTGCGCCGATGTTCGTATATTTGTAGGATTTAGTAAATAATGTCATATTATGGCAGTAGCAGACATACTTAAAAAGATATTCGGATCCAAGAGTGACCGTGACATGAAGGCCATCAAGCCTTATCTTCAGAAGGTCCTTTCAGCATATCCTGAAATTGACGCATTATCGGCCGATGGCCTTAGGGAGCGCAGCGCCGCGCTCCGCGCAAAGATCTTCGAGGTTGAAAAGCCCTTCGAGGACCGCATTGCGGAAATAAAGGCCCGTATTGAGGAAGATATCCCTATCGAGGAAAAGGAAGCCCTGGCAACGGAATCCGATAAACTTGTGAAGGATGAGGACGAGGCAATTGAGGTTATCCTCAATGAGCTTCTCCCGGAGGCCTTTGCAATCATGAAGTCCACCGCCCGCCGTTTTGCCCAGAATGAGACCGTGGAGGTGACGGCATCTGAATTTGACAAGAAGCTTGCGGCGGAAAGCCGTGACTTTGTGGAGATCCAGGGAGACAAGGCCATATGGCACAACCACTGGCAGGCCGGCGGTAATGAGATTACCTGGGACATGGTCCACTACGATGTCCAGCTAATCGGCGGTATTGTCCTAAACGGCGGTGTCAAGACCAACAAGGACCAGAGGGGTATGATTGCAGAAATGGCAACCGGTGAGGGTAAGACCCTGGTCGCAACCCTTCCCGTATTCCTCAACGCGCTTGCCGGAAAAGGCGTCCACGTTGTTACCGTGAACGACTACCTCTCCAAGCGTGACTCTGAGTGGATGGGCCCGCTCTACATGTTCCACGGCCTTTCCGTAGACTGCATAGACAAGCATCGGCCCAATTCAGACGCCCGCCGCAAGGCCTATGAGTGCGACATTACATTTGGTACCAACAACGAGTTCGGTTTTGACTACCTCCGTGACAACATGTGCTCCCGCATGACAGACCTTGTCCAGCGCAAGCACCACTATGCTATTGTGGATGAAGTTGACTCCGTTCTCATCGACGACGCCCGTACGCCCCTTATCATCTCCGGTCCTATGGAAAAGGCTTCCGGCGATGAACAGTTTATGGAGTATCGGCCCTATGTAGAGAGCCTCTACAACAAGCAGAGGGCCCTTGTGAACACCACCCTCAATGAGGCCAAGAAACTCATCGCCGCAGGCAATGAGAAAGACGGCGGCCTGCTTCTGTACCGCTGCCACAAGGGACTTCCCAAGTATCAGCCCCTCATCAAGTTCCTCTCGGAACCCGGTATGAAGGCCCTCATGCAGAAGACGGAGGCCTACTACATGCAGGACAACGAGCGTGAGATGCCAACAGTCACGGATCCCCTGTACTTTGTCATCAATGAGATCCTGAACTCCGTTGATATGACGGATAAGGGCCACGACGCCCTTGCCGGAAGCGTCTCTGACCCCAACTTCTTCGTGCTCCCGGATATGGGAAGCGCCATTGCCGATATCACCCACGACACCACCCTCAGCGCCGCAGAGAAGGCAGAGAAGAAGGACGCCCTCATGGAGGACTTCTCCCTGAAGAGCGAGCGTGTTCACACCGTGATCCAGCTCCTCAAGGCCTACGCAATGTTCACCAAGGATATTGACTACGTTATTGTGGACAACAAGGTGAAGATTGTGGATGAGTCCACCGGCCGTATCATGGAGGGCCGCCGCTGGAGTGACGGTCTTCACCAGGCAGTTGAGGCAAAGGAAAACGTGAAGGTTGAGGCCGCAACCCAGACCTTTGCAACCATCACCCTCCAGAACTACTTCCGTATGTACCACAAGCTGGCCGGTATGACCGGTACCGCAGAGACGGAAGCAGGTGAGTTCTGGGACATCTACAAGCTGGATGTTGTGGTTATCCCCACCAACAGGCCCGTTATCAGGGACGACCAAAACGATATTATCTACAAGACCAAGAAGGCCAAGTTCAACGCCGTCATAGACAAGGTTGTGGAACTCTCAGATGCCGGACGCCCGGTGCTGGTTGGTACCACGGATGTTGAGACTTCTGAACTGCTTGCCCGCATGATGAGTATGCGCGGCATCAGGGCCAACGTCCTCAATGCCAAGGAGCACGCCCGTGAAGCGGAAATCGTGGCCCAGGCCGGTCAGAAAGGCAAGGTTACCATCGCCACCAATATGGCTGGCCGTGGTACGGATATCAAGCTCACCCAGGAGGTGAAGGATGCCGGCGGTCTTGCAATCATCGGCACCACACGCCACGACTCCCGCCGCGTAGACCGTCAGCTCCGTGGCCGTGCCGGCCGTCAGGGAGACCCCGGTAGCTCTTGCTTCTACATCTCCCTGGAGGACGACCTTATGCGTAAGTTCGGCAGTGAGCGTATTGCAGGCGTTGTTGACAAGCTTGGTATGGCCGATGACGAGGCCCTTGTGAGCGGGATGCTCTCCAAGAGCATAGAATCGGCCCAGAGAAGGGTTGAGGAGAACCATTTCGGCTGGCGTAAACGCACCCTGGAATACGACGACGTCATGAACTATCAGCGTGAGGCCGTGTACTCTCGCCGCCGTAACGCCCTTTCCGGAGAGCGCATTGAGATTGACGTTCAGAACATGATGGAGGACACAGCCAACATCCTTGTGCAGCAGAGTGAGGGCATGAGCTTCTCTGAGTTTGAGGAGTACGTAATTGGAAAGCTCTCCATAGACCTTGGCTTTGATGAGGCTTTCTATGCCGATGCAAAGCCCCAGGAGATTGCCGCAAAGCTTGCCCAGCACATGCAGGAGGTGTATGCCCGCCGTATGGATACCATGATCCAGAAGGTGAATCCCGTCATCAAGACAGTCTTTGAAAAGCAGGGGAGCATGTACGAGAACATTGCAATCCCCATCACCAACGGTAAGAAGCAGCTCAATCTCTCCGTCAACCTCAAGAAGGCTTATGAGACTGAAAGCCGTGAAATTGCGAAGGCCCTGAGCCGCAGCATCATCCTATATTATATAGATGATTACTGGAAGCAGCACCTGAGGGATATGGACGATCTCCGTCAGAGCGTCCAGAACGCCGCCTATGAGCAGAAAGACCCTCTGGTGGTGTACAAGCTTGAGAGCTACAACCTCTTTACGGAGATGCTTGAAAAGCTCAACGAGGAAGTCCTTACCTTCCTTCTCCGTGCATTCATCCCGCTCAGGGATGCCTCCGATGCCCGTGAGGCGCGCCCGGCAAATCAGCCCAACCGCAACCTCCAGCAGATGCACGGCACGGATCCTTCGCAGCTGTCCACAAACGGTGAACAGCGCGCCCACATGCCTGTACGCGTGGATAAGCATGTTGGAAGAAATGATCCCTGCCCCTGCGGC
>JAFZOU010000049.1 GCA_017550525.1 Bacteroidales bacterium | reverse complement strand
GCATGCATTTACCCACTTGGATGTTTCTGTTAGGTTGTCCTCGAAGCCTTCCGGGGAATACTTTTCACCGTCTGAGGATATGAGGAGGCTCTTGAAGCGGCCAACGACATACAGGAACTCAGGGTCTTCAGGGCAGATGTAGCCCATATCTCCGGTGTGGAGCCAGCCGTCAATGATTGTATCGGCCGTAGCCTTTGGGTTCTTCCAATAACCGGCCATCACGTTCTCACCGCGGATGACAATCTCTCCACGTGTGCCGTGAGGGACTTCCTTGCCCTCAGCATCCAGGATCACGCAGTCCATGGGACGGACAATGCGGCCGGAGGAGCCAAAGCGGGCATGACCGGCGGAGTTTGCGCAGATGATGGGCGTTGCCTCCGTAAGACCGTAACCCTGGAACATGGGCATACCCACGGCGCAGAAGAAGCGCTGGAGTTCAATGTCAAGGAGAGCGCCGCCGCCAACGAAGAACAGCATGCGGCCGCCGAAGCTTTCACGAACCTGCTTGAAGAGGATCTTATCGAAGAGTTTAACAAGGGGCCAGCGGAGGCAGCTGAGGCCGGTACCGCGGTTATAATACTCCTTGTTGTATGCTATGGCATTGCGTACGGCAAAATTGAAGAGTTTCTCCACAAACGGGCCTTTCTTCTTGATGCCGCTCTCAATGTTTTTCTTGAAATTACGGGCCAGGGCGGGCACGGAAAGCATCACGTGAGGGCGCACCTCAGATATAGCTACAGGCACGTTACGCAGCGTTGCAAGGGCATTTTTGCCGATAGGGACAAAGCCGATGGAGCCGCCGTAGGACATCATGGTGTACATACCCGCAACGTGTGCGAAGCAGTGGTCCAGGGGCAGGATGATGAGCATGGTGGCTCCTTCATGGATGCTGATGACGGAACGTCCCTGCTCCACGTTTGCGGTGTAGTTGCGGTGCGTAAGGAGGATACCCTTAGGGTCTGCGGTGGTACCGGAAGTGTAGGAGATATTGGCGTAGTCGTCAGGGCCGATTGACTTGTAGCGGGCCTCGAACTCTGCCCTGTGGGCCTTCAGGAACTCATCTCCCATCTTCTGGATCTCAGAGATACGGATTTCCTTGGGCTCAAGTTTGTCATAGTCAAAGGCGGTATCATCGAACACGATCACCTTCTCAACGCCGGGGCACTCCGGGAGGACGGCACGGATACGGGGAAGATGGTTTCCGGACACCAGTATCCATTTGGATTCCGAGTGATTGATACGGAAAACAAGATCCTTTCCCTCTCCAAGATTTACGGAAAGAGGAACGTCCGTGGCACCTGCGTACATGGCACCAAGTTCTGCGAGGATCCACATGGCACGGCTCTCTGACAGAAGGGCTATGCGGTCTCCTTTCTTGAGGCCAAGGGACATAAGGCCCGCACCGATACGGTATGCCTCATTGCGGGTCTCCTCCTGGGTAAGCTCCTTCCAGGAGCCACCCACCTTTTCACGGAGATAGGTATGATTGGGATATTTGTGAGAGTAATGCTCTACAAAATCAATGATGGTAATTCTTTCTGCCATAAGTCTAGGTTATTATTCTGAGTGGAACAGGCCGTAAAGCTCTGCGTCAATCTTGTCTGTGATATACTGGAAATCCTGAGGATTGCTCTCAAACTTGATATTGTCCACGTCCACAATAAGAAGACGGGACTTGTAATCCTTGATCCAGTCTTCATAACGCTGGTTAAGGCCCGTAATGTAGTCTATACGGATGGAGCGCTCATACTCACGGCCTCTCTTCTGGATCTGGGCGATGAGGTTGGGGATGCTGGAACGGAGATAGATCATAAGGTCCGGCGGGTTCACCAGTGACATCATGAGGTCGAACAAATCTGAATAGTTCTCAAAGTCACGGGTGCTCATGAGGCCCATGGCGTGGAGATTGGGTGCAAAGATACGGGCATCCTCATAGATGGTACGGTCCTGGATGATAACCTCCTTGTGCTTGGAGATTTCCACGACGTCCTGGAAACGCTTGTTCAGGAAGTATACCTGGAGATTGAAGGACCAGCGCTCCATGTCTTCGTAGAAATCGGCCAGATAAGGGTTGAAGTCTACCGATTCAAACTTTGGCGTCCAGCCGTAATGCGCGGCCAGCATCTTTGTAAGGGTGGTTTTACCACTGCCGATATTTCCGGCGATTGCTATGTGCATATTGTGCGTTTTTAAAATAATCCGTAAAGTTCCGCGTCTATCCTATCCGTGATCTGGGCAAAATCTTCAGGCCGATTGAGGAAGTCCATGTTGTCCGCTTCAATTATAATGAGCCTGCCCTTGTACTCAGATATCCATTTCTCATACCTCTGGTTAAGGCCGGCGAGGTATTCGATGGAGATGGACTGCTCATAGTCCCGGCCCCTCTTCTGGATCTGGGAGACAAGGTGCTCTATGCTGGAGCGGAGGTAGATCATGAGGTCCGGCTCATGAACAACTTCCATCATGACGTTGTAAGTGTCCATGTACGTGTTGTAGTCACGCTCCGAGAGGTTCCCCTGGGCGTAATTGTTGGCAACAAAGATATGGACGCCCTCAAAGAGGGTGCGGTCCTGGATGATCACATCCTTGGACCTGCGGATTTCCATCACGTCATGGAGACGCTGCTGGAGGAAATACATCTCAAGGGCAAAGGACCAGCGCTTTATGTCCTTGTAATAGTCTTCAAGATAGGGATTGTAGGTTACTGACTCGAATTTTGGCGTCCAGCCGTAATGGTGGGCCAAAAGTGTTGTTAGCGTGGTTTTGCCGGCGCCGATATTACCTGCTATACCTATATGCATGGGACTGTCGTTACATTATTACAAAGATGCAAAATCTTTGTTAAATTTGCAATTGAAAATTAGAGGCCGATGCTACACACAAGAATATTTACCTTCAATCCCCTTGAAACAAACTGCATAGTCCTTTGGCAGGACGGGGAGAAAAGTTGCGTCATAGTGGATCCCGGAATGTCCTCCCCGGAGGGCTGCGGGGAGCTCACGGATTTTTTGAAGGCACAGGGAATCACCCCTCAGGCCATCCTCCTTACCCACGGTCATTTTGACCACGTGTGGGGCGTGGAGAAGCTATGCGCCGCCTTCCCGGGCCTCAAAGTCTATGAGCACCCGGAAGACAAGGATATAATGGAAAGGATGACTTCCGGCAGGTTTGCCGAGGGCTTCAACTTCCTCCATCATGACTTCCCCACCATTGATGTGGCGGGCGGAGACATCCTCACAATTGCCGGCATCACCTTCAATGTGATTCACACCCCCGGCCACAGCCCAGGAAGCGTTTGCTACTATGTGAAGGAAGACAACCTCCTTCTTTGCGGAGACACCCT
>JAFZOU010000048.1 GCA_017550525.1 Bacteroidales bacterium | reverse complement strand
TTGGAGGCTATCTCATTGCCGTCAAGCAGGAAAGCGATGGAAGAATCCATATATGTCTGATAGCGAATTGTCAATTTATAGGTGCCGGCCTGGGGAATATCCAGCTGATAAGATACGGCTGCTCCCCTTGAAAGCCTGGCGATATCCAGGACCCCGCCGTCCGTAGAAGGTTCAAGGACCACGGAGCCGGTAGCAGAAAGGTACTGCTCGGCCGGAATGACGTTTCCGGGCTTATAAAAGATTTCTTTATCGGCCGTAGAAAGATTTACAAAGACCTTACCAAGCTTTGTAAGGCCAAAAGGCTGGGCCGATTCCAGCAGATTGTTGTGCCAGCGCGAATTGAAACCGCCCCTGGGCATAAACCAGGCATAGCGCTGGACATTGGGATGAGACTCCAGCATATTGATTGTCTCGCACATGTATGCCAGCTGGGTGTCCTCGGAAATATTGTCGGAGTTTCCGTTGCAGAATTCGGTAAGCCAGATAGGCTTCCCGTATTTTTCAAACATGTCGATGAACCCCTTAACGGATCCGGCAGAAGGCATATAGCAATGAAGCGCTATGGCTACAAAATCATCGGCCGATACCTGCGGCTGGGCAATGAATTCATCCAGCCACTTTACGGGGTCATGGTAACCCTCCAGGGTGCCGTAGTTGAGAGCCGGAGAGACCAGCTTCATATTCAGCTCCTTTGCAAGAGACACTACGGCAGGCCAAAGCTCGGCCGCCTGTGCGGGGGTCATATTGGCCTGGTCCTTAAGATTGGGCTCATTGAATGCAAGGATATACTGAGACTCGGGATGCTTGCGCTTCCACTCGCGGATATTGTCAGCGCTGTAATTGCCGTTCCACACCATAGGGCACCAGTCCAGACCATAATTTGTGAACTGGCTGTCAATGGCATCCGAAGGGACGCGGTTTGACCAGTCATAAGACCAGCTTATGGCACCTGCAAGATTGGGAACGTCAACGTCCGGAAGAGTGGCAAAACTGAAGCTGACACCCCTTTTGGCACTTTTAGTCTGCCTGAGCGTATATGAGCTGGGGTCCTCAACATTATAAGATGGGGACACTGAAGCAGGCGTGCATGCAACAATGGCGGCAAAAGCCGTAATAGCAATCAGTAATTTTTTCATTTCTGGTATACTCTTACATAGTCAATGCACATCCTGGCCGGACCGTTATCAAGAGCGGTGATACCGGAAGCATTCAGAATGCCGGTAAATCGGCCGCCAACTGCCAGGTCATAGACTATAAAATGGTCGTGATGAAAATAATTGCCAACAGCCCAGTCGCCGTTTGTGTCAACTATATTCATCTTGAAATAAGGTTCAACGGAAGGGTTCTTGTCCAGATCAAGATACATAGAGACGGCCTCCTCGTCCCAGATAAGAGTGAAGAGGTGGTAATCCCCATCCTGGATGCTATACGGGGCATTTGAAGATTTTGCATAGTTGGGATACGCCCCGTCTTTGTAGAATCCCCAGTGGCAGGCACCATTGAAGTATGTCTCCTGGTGGCCACTGCTTATGCCACCGGAATTACCCATTTCAAGAATGTCTATTTCTCCGCAGCGGGGCCAGCCCACCTCTGAGAAATCGTTTCCCAGCATCCAGAACGCAGGCCAAAGGCCGTTGGCCGTCTTCGGAAGGCGGATAGAGGACTCTATGATACCGTGCGTGAAGAAATGCTTCTTGGACGTATTGAGCCTTCCGGAAGTGAACTGCTTCCCCTTATATGACTCAATCTTTGCCGTAAGGACAAGACTGCCGTTCTCAACGGTGACATTCTCTGCACGGTAATACTGTAATTCATTGTTTCCGCCACCATTACCGTTGACCTCGACGTTCCAGTCATCAGTATTCAGGGCCGATCCTTCAAACTCATCGGCCCATACAAGGGTGTACCCCTGATGGTAGTCGGTGGAAGTGTCCGGCTTCCCGTCATCGGAACTGTCTTTGCCGGAGTTATTTGTGGAGTTTTCGGGTTCGGGCTTCAAATAGTAGCTGTCGTCCACCTTCACCGGCGTGCACTGGCATGCGACGGCAAAGAAAACGGCAAACATTGAGGCGGAATACAAAGCTTTCATTTTAAAATGGTTAACTCCAGTCCGGTGCACTTCACACCGGACTGGGTAATAAAACGGATTCTTACTTCTTGTAGAAGAATACGGCGTCAAGGCTGAGGGTTACACCAGCGGTGCCACCGGAAAGGCCGCAGAAAATATTCTGGCCACCTTCCTCTGCGGGAGCAGCGGTGAAGTCGATACCCATATCGGAAACCTTGATTTCATACTCATTCCACTCGTTGGGAACAAAAGCACCGCTCAGAGGCTGAATGAACTCGAAGGTCTTACCCTGATCCACAAATGCATTACCGGAACCGATAGACATCTGATAGTTTACGGTACCCCAACCGGGATAGATAGCGTGGACAACATTTGCGGGACCCTTGTAGGCAAAGTGGAAATAGTAGTCGCCGGTAATTTCCTTTATCTTGTCAAATGAAGGATCTTCCTTCTTGAGGAAGAGACCGAAACCGGACCAACCTGCACCTTCAGCAACTGTCAGGCACATATAACCATCGGCATTGCCATAGAAGTTAAGACCGGAAGCTTCGCCGCCAACATATCCGTTCCAAACATAGAGGGGACGGGTTGATGCAGCATCACCACCATCCTGAGTGCGGATATCGGCAGCAACCTTATCCTTGATGGTCTCAAAGGTGGTAGCGTCAACTACGATAGGATAGTAGCTTGAACCCTTAAGGGAAGCGGGGACATTGTCACCAGTGTTACCACCGTTGTTGTCGTCATTGTTGTTGTCGTCACCGGGGGTCTTGTCATCTACCAGCGCGCTGTCATCTTTGGAAGGAGCGGGCTTCTGGCAGGAAACCATTACCATACCTGCTGCAACAAGCAGAGCGGCAAGAGTCATGAGTGTCTTTTTCATTTTGATTTTTGATTAAAAGGTTAATGATTATTTATGGTTTAGGATTAACTGTAATTGGGGTTCTGCTCCAGGGAACCAAGCTTGACCTCCTCCTGAGGGATGGGGAAAAGCTCGTGTTTGCCCTTGGTGAAATCGGCCATCTCGGCCTTTACCTCGGCCGATTCTGAAGCCTTGTAGGCGTCCATCACCTCTTTCACCACGCCCCAGCGGCAGAGGTCAAAGAAACGGTGGCCTTCCATGGCAAGTTCTACGCGACGCTCATGGCGGACAGCCTTGCGGAGGTCGTCAATGGTGTCGGAATAGCCGTTATAGCCGGGGAATGCGGGAAGGACGGCTGCTCCCTGACGGGCGCGGGCACGTACTTTTTCAAGCATGGACTTGGCTGTGGCGGCGTCGTTGCGCTCAACCGCAACCTCTGCAATCATCAGATAAACGTCAGAGAGACGGATCTGCTGGTTGTTGATGGCTCCGCGGGAGTCGTGGTTCAGGTGCAGGTACTGGCCCGTTGTGGCATCCATCAGGGAACGCTTGAGGGAATGATAGCGGGAGCCAAGGTAAACCTGCTCCGCCTCGTTGGTGATCTGCTCGTCGGTGGGGACAAGGATGGTTGCGGCAAGACGGGGGTCACCGGCCTCAAACTCATCGTAGAGGTTCTGGGTGGGACGGTTGAAGCCCCAGCCGGCCTCGCCGAATGCCGGGCCGCGGAAACGGGTGAGGATCACATCAAAGGTACCGCGGCTGAAACCATTGCCTTCACCGTAGTCGGACATGCCGTCTTCCATATACTGAATCTCGAATATGGACTCGGGGCCATTCTCTCCTTCAAGGGTGAAATTATCGGCATACTTGGGGCAGAGGGAATACTGAGATGCCTGATCTGTGAGGAACTGCTTTCCCCAGTCTTCGGCCTTCTTGTAATAATCTGAGCCGTCCTTGCCGTTATTGACATTCCACTGGGCAAAGTACAGATTTGTCTTCAGGAGCATGGCCTGGGCGGCACCTTTAGTGGCACGGCCAAGGTCATCGGCCGAAAGGACTCCCTTCTTGGGAAGAGCCTTTTCTGCTGCCTCAAGGTCAGAGAAAATAAGCTCATAAATCTGCTCAACCGTAGAGCGGGGCTGAATCCAGTCTGCACCATCATAGACGGTTGCTTCCACCTTGGGAACACCACCGAACATCCTTACAAGACGGAAATAGTAGTATGCCCTGAGGAAATGGGCCTCGCCAAGGCAGCGGTCCTTGAGCTCCTGGGTCAGGTCCTCTGAAACGGCCATCTTCTCAACCTCTGCAAGGGCCAGGTTTGCACGGGCTATACCCTGATACTGGGCCCTGTAGAACTGAAGGACTATTCCGTTGTTGGAAACTACCTTGAAGTTGTCAATGTCATAGAGGTCCGGGCCGTCGTTCTTGTTCTGGCCGCCCTTGAGGGCATCGTCGGAGGCGATGTCGCCAAAGTACCACTCCGGGAAATAGCCGTTCTGGTACTCCCACATAAGGGGAACATAAGCGGCTGTAACTACCTGTACAGCATTGTCGGACGCCACGAAGTAGTCTGACACACGGTTTACCATGGGACCGTCTTCAGTGAGCCATTTGTTGCAGGAAACGAGTGCAAGTGCTGCTGAAAGGATAACTATATACTTTTTCATAGCGTGCTCATTTTAGAAGTTAAGGTTCAGGCCCATCTGGACTGTGCGGGACTGGGGATAGTTACCATAATCTACGCCGCCGCCAACTTCGGGGTCATAACCGGTATAGCCGGTGACAGTGAACAGATTTGTGCAGGAGACATAAACGCGGCAGCGGGAAATGCCCACCTTGTTCACAATCTTTTCAGGAAGGGTGTAACCAAGCTGTACGTTCTTGAGACGGAGGTAAGCGCCGTCCTCAACCAGACGAGAGTTGTTATCCCTGTTGTGAGACCCGGCAAAAGGATTGGGAATTACGCCGGAAGTGTGAGTCTCGGTCCAGACGCTACGCATTGTGGCCGATAGCTGTGAGCTGTTGCCAGTGCCTTCAGTGCGCTCACGGAGAGCGTTGTAGATCTTGTTTCCGGCTACGCCCTGGAAGAAGATCTGGAGGTCAAATCCCTTCCAGCCAGCAGATGCGGTAAGGCCGTAGGTGAGCCAGGGGAAAGGATTTCCAAGATTGGTGAGGTCATTGTTATCAATACGGCCGTCTCCGTTCTGGTCCTTGTACTTTGCTCCGCCAACCATGTACTCACTGGTAGCTCCGGGAGCGAAAAGATGCTCTGAAAGTTCCTGCTCAGACTGGTAGATACCAAGGTATTCATAACCCCAGAAGGTGTAAAGGGGAAGACCCTCGGTGCTGATGGTGCGGTCTCCATAAACGGGAGAACCACCGTTAAGCGCAGTGAGCTGGTTCTTGGTGAAGGAAACGTTTCCGTTGATGCTGTAATCCCAGTCACCTATGTGATTACGGTGCTCAAGTGTGAGCTCTATACCGCTGTTACGGACAGTACCCACATTTGCAGTTGCAGCATAACGGTTACCAACATGTGCGGGGGCGGTAACTCCAAGAAGCATGTCCTTGGTGTCACGGATGAAGAAGTCTACCGTTGCGGTAAGTTTGTTCTTCCACAGACCAAGGTCTACACCAACGTTCATCTGCTCTGTAGCCTCCCACATGATATCTGAGTTCACAAGAGTGAGGATGGTAGCGCCATGAGCAAGGTCCTGATTCTGTCCAAGGACATAGTCTACGAAGGTGGGGCCGCTGTTGAACATTGTCTGGACGGAAGCGTTGTCGCCAATCTTGTCATTGCCGATACGTCCCCAACCGGCACGGACCTTCAGGCCTTCCAGCCATTCGGGTTTGGGAAGCCAGGGCTCATTGTCCACGCGCCAGGCAGCTGCCACTGAAGGGAAGAAGCCCCAGACGTGGTTGGAGAACTTGGAGGTTCCATCGGCACGGAAGTTAACCGTGAGGAGGTAGCGGCTGTCAAAGTTGTAGTGGGCACGTGCCAGGAAAGACTGCCTGCGGTTGCGCGCTGCGCCGTCTCCTGCAGGATTGCGGTCTTCCGTGGTCTGGGAAAGATACCAGTTGGTCTCACGGGGAATGAGTATCTTTGCACCGCTTCCGCCAAGGCTTTCCATCTGGTATTCCTCAAGTGTGGTACCGGCCATAAGGTTCACGCCGTGCTTACCAAAGTCCTTCATCCAGGTGAGGGTGCTCTCGAAGATGAGGGTACGGTAACGGGTCATGTTCTTTTCCAGGAAGTTCTTGTCCATTTTGTCGAACTGGGAGACGATGTAGTCCTCCTTGAACAGGCGGTGACGGACATTGCTGAGGTCCATGGAAATGTCATTGTGCCATACCAGGCCCTTGATGGGGGTGATATCCACAAAGATGTCTCCTACCCAGCGGTCGCTCTTGTCCATGGGGTGGGAATAGTCCACCATGGCATAGGGATGGGTGACGTTCTTGAAGTTGGTAGGAGCAGCGAATTTACCGCTGAGGTCGTCTCCAAGATGGTTGTGGGAGCCCTGGGGATAGGTCACGGGATCCCAGGGAGACATCGAAAGGGCGGCGGACAGGATTGAAGCCTGGGCCGATGCATTGTTACTCATTGCCGTACGGCCGTAGCCGTACATGAAGTTAAGGTTTTCACCTATCTTCAGCCATTTCTTCACGTTGTAGGAAGAGTTTGCGCGGAGGGTGAGACGGGAATAATTGGAGCCGATGATAGTACCGTCCTGATTGAACCAGCTGGCACTTACGGACCATTGTCCCTGGTTGTTGCCACCGTTCACTGCGAGGTGATAGTTCTGGATGACAGCATTACGATTAAACACAGCTTCCTGCCAGTCTGTATCAGTCTTTGAGTAATCAAGGTTTGAAGGGTGATACTTTGAGGTATTACCAATCATCCTTGCCCTGATCCAGGCATCCCGGCCCTGCTCTTTCAGAGTTGAATAGCCGCCGATATCTCCAATCTTTGAGAGGAAGATGGCGTATTCATCAGTGGTCAGGAGGTCAAGCTTGCGCCAGGGATTCTGGAAGCCGATATTTGCATCGAAAGAGATGGAAATCTGACCATCCGTGTTACCCTTGGTGGTGGTTACCAGGATAACGCCGTTAGCGCCTCGGGAGCCGTAGATGGCGGTAGCCGATGCATCCTTCAGGATTTCCGTTGAAGCAATATCAGACGGGCTCAGGAAGGAGATATCGTCCACGATTACGCCGTCCACGACAAAGATAGGAGCTGCGTTGTTGACGGTACCGATACCACGGACACGGACCTCGGCGGCTGCACCGGGCTGGCCGGAATTGGCGTTAACGGTAACACCGGCAGCCACGCCCTGAAGGGCCTGGTCTATACCAGATGCAGGAGTTTTCTTGAGCTGTTCACCCTTTACGGATGCCACAGAGCCGGTGAGGTCACTCTTTTTCATGACGCCGTAGCCGATAGCCACTACCTCGTCAAGCATATAGGAGTCTGTCTCAAGGGCCACGTTGAGCGTGGAGCCGGAAACAACCACCTCTTTCTCCGCGTAACCGATGCAGGAGAAAACAAGGGTCTGTCCGTTTGAAGCCTTGATGGAGAAATAACCGTCAAGGTCTGTCTCCACTCCGGTACCGGCGCCTTTCAGGATAACGGCTACACCCGGAAGAGGATATCCGTCCTGAGCGTCATTAACTGTACCTGTCACTGTCCCTTGCGCAAATGCGCTGATTGCAAGGGCCATTGCGGCAAGGAAGGTTAGTGCTTTTTTCATAGAAAATATTGGTTATTATATCCTACAAATATAGTCTTTTTTCTCAAAGTACCTCAAACTCAACCGGTTCACCGGAGGCGCTGTCGCCGGAAACCCACAGCTGGAAGCTGCCGGGCTCTACGCTGTACTTGCCGTCAAGGCCATAGAACGCGAGGCTGCAGACAGGAATGCCGATAGTTATGGTACGGCTCTCTCCGGCGGCAAGGCTCACCCTCTGAAAAGCCTTCAGCTCCTTCACGGGACGGGCGATTGAGCCCACAAGGTCGCGGACATACACCTGGGCCACCTCCGTGCCTTCTAGGCTGCCGGTGTTGGCAAGGGTAAACGTTACGGAAATGGTATCATCGGCCTTATATTCCTCCTTGTCAAGGCCGATATTCGAATACTCGAAGCTGGTGTAGCTGAGGCCGAATCCGAAGGGGAAAAGCGGATAGGCGCCGTAGTCAAGATAATATGAGGTGTTGCCAAGGGAGGTCTGGCCGGCCTCCAGTGGAATATCCTTCATAAGGAGCTCTCCGCTGTAGGGACGTCCCGTCATATTGTGATTGTAATACATGGGAGCCTGGCCAACAGTGCGGAGGAAAGTGATGGGGGCCTTTCCGGAAGGATTCACGTCACCGGCAAGGAGGTTTGCAAGGGCAGGACCGCCCATTGTGCCGGGATGGAAGCTGTAGAGCATTGCGTTGCAGTTTTCAAGGTCCCTTTCAATTGTGAGGGGACGTCCTGCCATAATAGATGCAACAACAGGCTTTCCCGTTGCCTTGAGGGCTTTCAGAAGGTCGCTCTGGGAGCCTACAAGATTGAGGTCTGCAAGGCTGTGGGCCTCTCCGGAAAGGATGGCTTCCTCTCCAAGGAAGGCAAGGACGACATCGGCCTTACGGGCAGCGGCGATGACGTCATTGAAGTTGTCACGCTCCTCACGGCTGTAAGCGAGGCCGGGGACATAGGCGACCTTACCCGGGAAACGCTCCTGAAGGGCCTTAAGAGGGGTGACGGTATGGGATTTCTCCCCATCAAAGGACCAGGTGCCAAGCTGGTCATGAGGGGCATCGGCCATAGGACCGGTGACAAGGATGCTGAGGCCTTCCTTAAGAGGCAGGACACCGTCATTTTTCAGAAGTATGGCGCTTTCCTCTGCGCTCTTCTGGGCGGCTGCAAGATGCTCAGGAGCATACTGCACAGCGGCTCCTTCCTCTATATTAATATAAGGATGCTCAAAAAGACCCAGCTTTACCTTTATCCTAAGGATATTGCGGACGGCAGCGTCAATCTGGGATTCCTTGACTTCCCCGCGGCGAACCATCTCTTCAAGATGGCCGATAAACCCGTAGGTCATCATATCCATGTCAACACCTGCGGCAACGGCTTTCTTAACTGCGTCAGGACGGTCGGCGGCAAAGCCGTGATTAATCATCTCTCCCATGGAGTTCCAGTCTGTGACAACCAGGCCGTCAAAATCCCATTCTCCGCGGAGGATATCCTTTACAACGTACTTGTTGCCGGTGGAAGGGACTCCGTCGTTGTCATTGAAAGAGGTCATGAGGGTCATTGCTCCGGCCTTTACGGCTGCCTCAAAAGGAGGGAGATAGACGTTACGGAGAAGATGCTCAGGGATAAGGGTGCTGCCATAGTCACGGCCGCCTTCCGCAGCACCGTAACCCACAAAATGTTTGATGCAGGCTGCCATCGAAGTGGAGTCGGCCGTGCGTCCCTGATAGCCGTAAACCATAGCCTCGGCCATACGGGCATCAAGATAAGGATCCTCTCCGCTTCCTTCTGCAATACGGCCCCAGCGGGGGTCACGGGCAATGTCAAGCATGGGAGAGAATGTCCAGCGGACACCCTGGGCGGTTGCTTCAACGGCTGCTACGCGCGCGCCTTCCTCAACTAACTGAGGGTCAAAAGTAGCTGCAAGGCCAAGCGGAATGGGGAAGATTGTATGAAAGCCGTGGATAACGTCGCGGGCCACAAGAAGGGGAATTCCAAGCCTGGATTCTTCCACAGCTATACGCTGGTACTCGTTAACCTTGACGGGATCAACCTCGTTGAGGATAGAACCAACCTGACCGTCACGGATTGCTCCGGCGTAATTGCTTACGTCTCCTCCTGCTGAGATTTGATTCATCTGGCCGATTTTCTCACCGAGAGTCATCTTTCCAAGGATAGAGTCTACCCTTTTTTCCACATCACTTTTACGCTGACCGCAGGAAACGGCCGCAACCACGATGGCGATAAGCAAAACTAGTCTTGAGGTTTTCATTCCGCGCGTTATTAATTAAAGCTTTCACCGCAAATTTACCGGAAATGAAACACCAAGATTTCATTTGTAGTTTTAAAGTAGTGGATATAGAAAATTAAAGCGCTTTGTTTCAAGCGCTTAATGTTTTTCATAGTATGCAAAAAAGTAGTGAAGTTAAAGCTTATCGGCAAGCTCTTTTACCCTCTTTTCAAAGCCGTCACGGTCCTGAAGGGCGCTGTTTTTTACGCTCACCTTGTAATTGTAGATGGTGCTCACGGAGTAGTCCAGCATGGCTGCAATCTTCTTGGAATCGTCTACGCCAAGGCAGATGAGGGCAAAGATACGGAGCTCCGTAGTGAGCCTTCCGGCGGGCGGATAGATGCGGCCTTCCTCCTTGAGGAGAGCGTTGAAGCGGTCCGGAAAATCCGGATACATGGCAAGGAAGGTACGGTCGAAGGTCTCGTAGAACTCCTCCCTTGCCTTTTCCGAGCGGCCGGAAATGGAGAGTTCCTTCAGAAGTTGGTCGGCCTTGCCGTGCTTTAGGAGATTACGAAAATGATTGTCCTCCGTGCGGATTACGGAAATCTGGGAACTCAGGCCTTCCAGGAAGTTCACAATGTAGTCCCCTTTCACTTTATCGGCCTGGGCAAGCTTACGGTTGCTGCTTTCAAGGGCGGCCTTGGTGCGGGTAAGGTTTTTGGAGCGGCCTACCAGCATCCAGAAGGCCAATAACAGAATAACCACCAGCACTGCCATCACAACCAATCCTATGATGGCGCTGCTCCTTGCATCGGCCTGCCTTACTGCGTAAGCGTCCTCCACATCAATCAGGAAGCGGGATATCTGCCATGGACGGAGGCGGGCGTTGTAGGCAAGGGCGTCTTCCTGGGCCATACGGAGGTAGCGGAAAGAGCGGTCCACATCACTGGGAAGAATAATCTGGGCCACCATTGTAAGAGACGCATAGTCCCTCACGGCATTCGCAAGGTCACATTCCGCCGATTTCACAAGCCAGTGCATACGTTCAGGATGATTTCCACGCCGATACTCTATCTCGCTCTGGAAATATGCGTGGATGGCAAAATCCCTGTCCTCAGGCTTTACCCCGGTAAGAAGAAGGGCGCTTACGCTGTCTGCACTGTCAAGATTGCCTTCCTCCATAAACTTGTTCCGGAGGGCCATACGCCAGCGCGGACTGTCTTTTGGGAGCAGGCGAAAAAGGGTGGAAAGATAGGCCGATGCCGGGGGAATGCTCAGGCTCTCAACTATGCCGGAGTTTCCGGCCATGTCTCCGCAGAAATCATAGAGCACCCAGTAATATTCCGCCTTAAGGGACGGAGAGAGGGATGCCGTGTCTATCTGGCCGTACAGGATCTGGGAGGCTTCAAGGTAGTGGCCGCCTTTGCCGTAAAGATGCCCCAGCATTATTGTAGCTGCGTTGTAGCGGTCTTTGTCCTTTAACTGATTCCTGGCTATGGCCTGGCAGGATTTCAGGTAATGCTGCGTGGAGTCAAGGCTATAGGAGAAGAATTCCCTGGCCATATTCATCTGGAGCTCATAGAGGGCTTCCGGGCTTTTTGTAGTGCCGATAATCGAGCGCAGGGACTCCAGGCGGCCGTTTTTACGGGCGTAGTAGATTTCCCGGGAAGCAATGTAGCGGTCCAGCTCCTCAAGCTTGCTGCGGGTGGTACGGTCAAGGGAAGATCCACCCTCGCAGGCTGTAAGGCCGGCTATTGCAGCAAGTATGAGAAGGAGGCGTTTCACAGGCTTCTGATGGCGTTTTCTATCTCTTCCCGCCTTCCTTCGGGAATAACAGGAGTGAGGAAGGAAATCATCTGGAGGGACTCTGCTTCCTTACGGGGAATGCCGCGTGAGCGCATATAGAAGAGTTCGTCTTCGTTAAGGCGGCCAACGGTAGCGCCGTGGGAGCACTTCACGTCATCGGCATAAATCTCAAGCTGGGGACGGGTCTCTACCTTGGCGGAATCACTGAAAAGGATGTTGTGGTTTTCCTGGAAGGCTTCTGTCTTCTGGGCGTCCGGGGCCACCACTATGGTGCCGTGGAAGGTGACGTTTGAAGTGCCACCTGCAATGCCGTTCACAAGCTGGGTGCTGCGGCAGCCGGGGGCCCTGTGATGCACCAGGATGCGGAAATTCACCTTTTCATCGGCCTTGCAAAGGTACAGGGCCTTGAGGCTGAGTTCTGCTCCGGGGCCCGAGAGATCCACGCTCACGTCTATGTCCCTGGACTCTCCCGGAAGTACCACGTACTCCAGTTCCAGTCTTTCCCCGGCCCCCACGACGTGCGTCAGGGTATCACCAATAGGATCAATATACCTTCCGTGTCCCATACTAGAACTGGTCAAATCCTTCAGACTCAATTGCTTCAATGAGTTCCCTGCCACCGGTCTTAACTATGCGACCATCCTTGAGGACATGTACAAAATCCGGCTGGACATACTCCAGAAGCTTATGATAGTGCGTTACGATGATGGCGGATTTTTCCGGGCTTCTGAGGGCATTGACGCCATCGGCCACAATCTTGAGGGCGTCTACGTCAAGGCCGGAATCGATCTCGTCAAGGATGCTGAGGGAGGGGTCCAGCATTGCCATCTGGAATATCTCGTTGCGCTTTTTCTCTCCTCCGGAGAAGCCCACGTTAACCTCACGCTTTGCAAATTCCGGCTTCATTTTGAGGAAGGCCATCTTCTCCTTCTGGAGTTTTAGGAATTCCCCTGCCTTGAGCTCTTCCAAGCCGTTTGCGCGGCGTTTGGCGTTCACCGCCGCCTTCATAAAGGCAGTGATAGTGACGCCGGGGATCTCTATGGGGTACTGGAAGCTGAGGAAAAGGCCTGCCCAGGCGCGTTCTTCCGGGCTCATTGAAAGGAGATCCCGGCCGCCAAATCTGACGGAGCCTTCCGTTACGGTATAGCCGGGACGGCCTGTAAGGACTGCGGCCAGGGTGCTTTTACCGGCACCGTTAGGGCCCATCACGGCATGGATTTCCCCGGGGCCGATTGTAAGATCCACCCCTTTCAGGATTTCCTTGTCCTCAACGTTTGCGTGAAGATTCTTTATCTCTAACATCTTATCCATTCTTTCTATAGAGTTTAATCCAGGTCACAAGGGACCAGATGCCGTTTATAAGGTACAGACCGCTCACAATGGGCATGAACACGTTGCCAACGCTGATGTGGAGGATGAGCTGGCTCACATTGACAAGCAGCCAGGCAATCCAGCAGTCCCATTTCTTGAGGGCCGACAGTAGCTGCGCCGTAAGGATGAGGACCGTTACCGTGCAGTCAAGGTAGGGGTGGGGATCTGCGGGGAAAAGACTGTCAAGTATCCAGCCCCAGAGACCTGCCACAAGAAGCACTGCGCTTACGCTCATTATTCGCCAGGGCCAGCTGAGCATGCTCACCTTGAGTTCACCCTTTGCAGTGGCCTCTTCCTTTTTTGGATGAGTCCAGCGCCAGTGGCCAAGGATGTTTATGGCAAGGGAGATGGGCTGCAGAAGAAGGCTGGCATAGAGATTCCTATTCCAGAAAAGGAAGAAGAGCGCCGCCGTATAAAGGTAGCCCACCCAGAAATTGTACTTTGAGTTACGCCCCGCCAGCACAACGCAGGTAAGACCCAGTATGCTGGAGATCAGGTCTATAAGCAGTACCGGCCGCCCGGCTAATTCAAATATGATAGTATCAAACATTATCCAACAGAGCCTTCAAGTGATACCTGGAGGAGTTTCTGGGCCTCGACGGCAAACTCCATGGGGAGACGGGAAAGGACCTCACGGGCATAGCCGTTTACAATGAGGCCCACTGCTTCTTCGGGGTCAAGGCCCCTCTGGTTGCAGTAGAAGAGCTGGTCTTCGGAGATTTTGGAGGTGGTTGCCTCATGCTCCACCGTGGCCGATGGATTGGCGCTCCGGATGTCCGGGAACGTGTGCGCGCCGCATTTGGATCCGATGAGTAGGCTGTCGCACTGGGAATAATTGCGGGCGTTCTGCGCGCCGGAAGCCATCCTCACAAGGCCGCGGTAGCTGTTCTGGCTCACTCCGGCCGATATTCCCTTACTCACGATACGGCTCTTTGTGCCACGGCCGAGGTGGATCATCTTGGTGCCGGTATCGGCCTGCTGATGATTGTTGGTAACGGCGACGGAGTAGAATTCGGACGATGAAAAATCCCCTTTGAGTATGGTGGAAGGGTATTTCCAGGTGATGGCGCTGCCGGTTTCAACCTGCGTCCAGGAGAGGTGGGAGCCTTCCCCCTTGCAGATGCCGCGCTTGGTGACAAGGTTCAGGATCCCGCCCTTGCCGTCTGCGTCTCCGGGGTACCAGTTCTGGACCGTGGAGTACTTTACATCGGCCCCTTTCTCAACTATAATTTCTACCACTGCGGCGTGGAGCTGCTGCTCGTCTCTCATAGGGGCGGTGCAGCCTTCCATGTAGGAGACGTAGGAGTCTTCATCGGCCACAATCAGCGTGCGCTCAAACTGGCCGGTGCCGCGGGCGTTGATGCGGAAATAGCTGGAGAGCTCCATGGGGCAGCGGACGCCCTTGGGGATGTAGCAGAAGGAGCCGTCGGAAAAAACGGCGCTGTTGAGGGCCGCAAAGTAGTTGTCTGAGGCTGGTACAACGCTTGCAAGGTACTTACGGACAAGGTCCGGGTGCTCTTTCACGGCCTCTGAGAAGCTGCAGAAGATGATGCCTTTTTCTGCCAAAGTCTTACGGAAAGTGGTGGTGACGGAGACGGAATCGAACACGGCATCTACAGCCACAACGCCCGCAAGGACGTCCCTTTCCTTGAGGGGAATGCCAAGTTTATCAAAGGTTTCGGCAAGCTTGGGGTCTATCTCCTTGGGGCGGTCCTTGTCCTTTTTTGGGGCGGCAAAGTAGATTATGTCCTGGTAATTGATTTCCGGCATGTCAAGGTGCGCCCAGTCCGGCTGAGGCATTTTTTCCCACTTCCGAAGGGCGTCCAGACGGAATTCCAGGAGCCACTCAGGCTCTTCTTTCCGGGCCGATATCATACGCACGATATCCTCGTTCAGTCCCTTTGGGATGAACTCCTGCTCCACGTCTGTCACAAAGCCCTCTTTGTAATCGGCCTTTGTAAACTCCTGTATGATATCATTAGGCATAGGAATACAAATATAGCACTTTTTTTGCACTTCGCCATCCGCGAAGCCAATGCGCAAAAGACATCTCGCTCTTAGTCATGTAATTGCATGTTTTCATGACTAAGATTGTCATTAATGGCGAACTTAGTCACGTTTTAGGCCGATAATCAAACTAAGATTGTATATATTTGCAGTATGAAAAGAATAATAACCACCGCACTACTGCTGATGATTGCGCTGGGTGCAATGGCCCAGGGCAAGTACGCCGTCAAATCCGGCATCCTCAAAACCAAAACCGTGGCAAGCGGACACGAAACTTTTGCCACGCAATATTTTGACGACTATGGCCGCAAGGAATCCGTCAAGCAGAAAATGGACATCCCCGGGATGGTAAGCTACGACTATTACACCATTACCAAGGGCGACAAAGCCTGGATGGTAACGGTCACCGACGGCAAACGCTCAGTGAAGGCTTTCGACAATCCCACTCCGGATCTCACGTTCCTCAAACCCGGCAAAGAGGTAATGGAAAAGTACAAGATGCAGTACCTTGGAGAGGAAAAGGTAATGGGCAAAACCTGCAAGATCTACTCCTATGAGATCAAGCAGAACCGTAAGCCCGTGCTCTGGACGGTAAGCGTGTACAAGGGCGTCCCTCTCAAGACTATCATAAAAAGCGGAAAGAAGACCAGCACCATAACGGTGACTGAGTTCAAGGAGAACGCATCCGTTCCCCTGGACGTTTTCAACACGTCCAAGTAGTTATTTCTGAGCTGGACTCTTGACAAAGATCATGGCCATCAGCGGCAACGCAATGATGGCCATTGTTGCGCTTATGGGCAGGTAGATCCCAAAATTGACGTACTGCACCACGAGATAGGTGATAAGAAGAAGGCCGATGCCCATGGCGCTGCTGATGACGTAGTGCTTACGGATATCCGTGCTCTTGCAGATGAGGCGGCTGAGGTTTGGAACGCCCAGGGAAATGAAGCCGATAGGACCGCAGATGCTCACGGCGCTTGTCACAAGGCACATTATGGCAAGAAGGAGCCAGGCCTTGTCACGGTTTGGAATCTCAATCTCCTCTTTGAAATGACGGGTAAGCCTGCCGGCCTGCCACAGGGCTACGCCAAGGCCGATTCCAAACAGCGCCAGGGAGAAAATGATATCTCCCGTGGTCACTCCCTCAAGGCGGAAATTGGCCGCGCCCCATAGGTAATACTGCTTCAGGAGGTCTCCTGTGGGCGCATTTGTAACCACAATGGTTCCTAGTGAACCTATGAAAGTGCCGAAGAGTATACCAAAAGTTATAAGATGCTGGGTGTTAACTTTAAGCGTCACAAAGTAGCACACCAGCGTGCAGATAAGCGTGCAGATGAAACTGCCCACCGTGAGCGAGCACCAGCCGGACATTGTGGCCGCGGCCGCGCCAAGGCACGCCGCAGAGCCAAGCCCCAGCGAATACACATCCCCCAGCTGGTTGCGCCAGAGGTATTGCATCTGGATTCCGCCAACCGGCAGTGCAATTCCGGAAATAAGTACGTAAAGAAGACTTAGTAGCATACTGCAAAGATACTTGTTTTTCTTGCCCCATCCATAAAATCGGCCAAAAATCAGGACGGGAGAGGCTATTTGGCCGCTCCATCCTGAAAATCGGCCAAAAATCAGGATGGAATCTGGGATTTTGCGTATATTAGCGGTATGAAAAAACTATTAACCATCATTGCGGCCATGAGCGTGGCGCTTACCGCCTTCGGCCAGATAATTGAGACTCATACCCTCCACAGCAATGTCCTGGGAGTGGACCAGAACTACAACGTGTATCTTCCTGCAGGGTACAATCCAGCCAATCATTACCCTCTGATTGTGCTCCTTCACGGCCTTTCAGACGATTATACGGCCTGGCAGGACCGCGGCCGCGTGGACTGGGTGGCAAACGAACTTATCGAATCCGGAGAGTGCGTCCCGTTTGTAATTCTTATGCCAAACGCCGGCAATGCCGATATCCACGCCTACCCTAACGGCTATTTCAATGTCCCCGGGTGGTCCTATGAGGATTTCTTCTTCAAGGAGCTCCTCCCGGCGGTGGAAGCCAAGTTCAACTGCGGCGGCAGCAAGGGCCAGAGGGCCATCATGGGCCTTTCCATGGGCGGCGGCGGCTCCGTGGTGTATGCCCAGCATCATCCGGACATTTTCTCAAGCTGCTATGCGATGAGCGGCTGGCTGGACAACGAGAAGAGGGAGGTTTGGGCCGATGTCCCAGAAGGCAGCAAGTTCCCAGCAACATCCAACTCCGTTGCAGACAATTCGGCCATAAAATACGTTAAAAAAGCCACTCCGGAAACCCTGGAGCGGCTTAAGACTGTGAAATGGTTTGTGGACTGCGGAGATGACGACTTTATCCTGTACCTGAGCCTGGACTTCTACCGTGCAATGCGCGATGCCGGCGTTCCGGCTCAGCTTCGCGTGCGTGACGGCGTCCACAACTGGGAATACTGGCACCTGTCACTCCGCTGGGCTCTGCCCTTTGCGTCCAGAAACTTTAGCATTTAGTGCCGGAAAGGGCGCCAAGTGCGGTAAGCGCCGTTACAAGATAGCGGCGGGTAAGGGCAGGCTCTTCTTCACCGGTGACCAGAATGCCGTTGTCAAGGGCGTAGAGTTCTCCAAGGAGTTTCTCTATGAAGCTCTTGTAATTGAAGCCCATCAGGGTCTTGTCATCGTTTTCAAGGACAAAGAACACGGGACCGTAAACCTCTTCCCCGGCAATCAGGGTTCCGGCCCTGTTGAGCTTGGGGTCTGACCAGTAGTCCTTATTTGCGTATATCATAATGAGGCTCCATCCGCCGCTGAGGCTAAGTTTGGAGTTGAGGTAGTCAAGATTCTTTGATGTCCTGTGGAAGCGGAGGGATTCTGCATCCTGGAACCACGCAAAGACCTTGTCCCTCACCTTGGCCTGTCTGTCGTACTGGACAAAACCAACGTAGCCGTCGCAGATACTTTCATTGACGCGGCGGTAACTTATTGTCACGCAGGTTTGCTGGTCCAGTTTGATGTCGCTTTCCTTCTGTGCGGAATTTGAAGAGGATGAGCCGCCCTCAAGGTTGTGGTCCGGAAGGCCGCACTTTTCCTGGATATCCCAGTAGAGGCTCTTCTCGTTCTCCTCAAGGTTGCCATCGGCCACAATGGTCTTCACAAAGAAGTTGGAAGTCCACTGCTTTTCCACGGGGCCGAATGCGGCAATGTGCTGCAGGGCCACCTGGGGGCTCATAGCCATTCCGTCATTTATATACTCCTTCAGGAGATCCTGTCGGCCTTCAAAATTGTATTGGTCTGTAATAGCCTTGACGATTGCCTCCATTTCATCGTCGGAGACGTTTCCGTCGGCGTTTGCAAGGTGAACTGCCAGGCAGATCACGGACGCAAGGTCTTCATAAGATAGATTTAGTGTTGCCATAATGTGTTAGTATCAATTGTTTTATGCAAAGATAGCATTTCTACACAAATGGCAATACTTGATAATTAATATTTAAGGAATCAGTGGCTTAATAAACCGGCAGGCAGCGAAGATGAGCATCGGACCAAGACCTGCGGGTGATGAGCCCAAAAAAGTCACATCTCCCGCACTAATACCTAAAGCGGAAACTTATAGCGGAAGGAAGTGAAGTGTCCGAAAAAAACGGACAACTAAAAAGGTTATAGCAATCCTATCTCGCGTGCTTTTGAAAGCATTTCAGCCGTGTTCCTGGCGTCGAACTTTGCGAGAAGACGCTGGCGGCGCCATTTGATGGTCTGTTCCGTGACGAAAAGGCGTTTTGCGATGTCCTTGCTGGTGAGTCCTTCGGCAATCATGGGAAGGATTTCCTGTTCTCCTCTGCTCAGCTGCA
>JAFZOU010000047.1 GCA_017550525.1 Bacteroidales bacterium | reverse complement strand
CTCTGGGTGCCGATCTCTCCCACCAGCGGCATGGTATTTACAAACATGCCGAAGGTGTCCGATGCGCGCATATCCGTGCGGCCGTTGGCAACGGTGCAGAGGAACACTTTCTTCTGCCCTGAGAAGGCGCTCACGGTAAGGAATGCGGCCGACAGAAAATAACTTGCAGGGGATATGCCAAGGGCGTGGCAGCGCGCCATGACGTCTGCCCCAACCTTCTTACGAAGCCATTTTTCGTGGCCCGTCTCCCCTTCTTCCGGCTTCTTGTCCGGGATAAGGCTGGTTTCCTCTTCCTTGCCCTCCATACGGGCGGCAAAGTAGGTATCGGCCTCCTTGAATTCCTGGCTGTCCTCATAGGTTTTCTGGTCCTCAGCGTACTGGAAATAGGTGTAGGTTTCCTTTTCCGGCCTCCTGCCCTCAAGGGCGGCGGCAAGCTCCCCAAGGAAGACGTCGTAGGAGCGTCCGTCAAACACCAGGTGATGGAAGTCTCCCATAAGGCGCAGTTTGCCGGGAGTCTGGACTATATTAAGCCTGTAAAGAGGACCCTTTGAGAGGTCATAGGGCTGCATAAAGTTCTCCTTGAGAGCGAGGAATTCTTTCTCTGAGCTCAGTTTTTTATAGGGTATGTCTTCCGGAGCCGGGCCGGGAGCAATCAAAACCTTGCCGTCACGCTGCTCAAAACGGCCCGTGAGTACCGGGTGGGCTTTCAGGATGTCAAGGAGCGAGGCCTTCAGTTCAATTGCGCCCACGCCGTCCGGGAGGGTGAGAATGAAGGGCAGGTTGTAGGCCGTTGAGGAAGGGTTCTTGACACAGTCAAGGTAAAGGCCCATCTGCTGGAAGGTGAGCTCCTGAGGCTGGTCTTGAGCATTAGATTCTTCGCTTCGCTCAGAATGACAGGAATCTGCCGCAAGCATTTTTTTTAGGATGTCATTTTCTATGCTCTGGAGGCTGGCGGTCTTTGCAAAGCTGTCCATATTGGGCTCTATGCCGTATTTCTTGTAGAGCTCAGTGGCAAGCCTCAGGGCGCTGAGGGATGAAAGGCCGCTGTAGTAGAGGGGCTCGGTAAGGCCGAAGCCGCCAATTCCAACCGTTTCCTTGACAAGGGCGGCAAGTTCCTCCTCCAGGACATTCAGAGGTGCCACATGGCCTTCCGGTTTATGTTCCTGTGGCTCCGGCTTTGGAAGGGCCTTCACGTCCACCTTCTGGTTTACGTTGAGGGGGATGGCCTCTATCTGCATGGTCACGGCCGGGACCATATACGGGGGCTTTTTATCGGCAATGAAGGAAGAAAGCTCTTGAATGTCAATTTCTTTATCGCTTACTATATATGCCGCAAGGAATTTTCCGCCGCCGGCGCCAGGCTCGTCAAAAGCCTGTACGGTAACGTCCTTGATGTCGGGGAATTCCCTTATTACGGCCTCCACTTCCTTGAGTTCGATGCGGAATCCGCGGATTTTCACCTGTCCGTCACGCCGGCCAAGATATTCAATCTTTCCATCGGCCCGTTGGCGTACTATGTCTCCGGTGCGGTAAATGCGGGAAAATTCCGGATCTTTCTCAAATGGGTTGGGGATGAAAACTTCGGCGGTTTTGTCAGGCCTGTTGAGGTATCCAAGGCCCACCTGCCAGCCGGCAACCCACAGTTCTCCGCTTTCTCCCTGGGGGACCCGCCGGCCTTCCTTATCTACTATATAGGTATGGACGCCTTCAAGGGGAAGGCCGATGGGGATGTTGTCTTCCTGCACTTTCACTTCCTCGTCAACCACGTAGCACATACACTCCGTGGGGCCGTAGCAGTTGAAAAGCCTGTAATGCGGAAGCGGGAAACTGGACATCTTTTCTCCGCCGGTGTACATAACTTTCAGGCCCTTGCAGTCAGGGTAATTGATGGCAAACTGAGTGGCCACCTGTGTGGTCATGAAGCAGTGTGTTATGCCGTTTTCCTCATAGTAGGAGTGGAGGGCATGAAGGTCCAGGCGTATGCGGTCCGGAATGACGTACAGGGTTCCGCCTGAGATAATTGTGGTGTATAGGTCTGCCGCAAAGGCGTCAAAGCCAAAACTGGCATAGCCTGTCATACGTGTATTCTGGTCAAAACCCATATTGTCCCTATGGTGGGAACAGAAGGCGTAGACGTTCCGATGGCTCAGCATACAGCCCTTCGGAGTGCCTGTGGTGCCGCTGGTGTAAAGAAGGATGAAGAGGTCATCGGCCGATGGCTCCGAGGCCGGTTTTCCGGGGTGCAGCTTTTCAATATCGGCCGTCTTTACAACGGGGATATCCGTGTCTTTAAGGATGGGAAGAAGGGCTTCGTCGGCGATGAGCATAGCGGCCCCGGCGTCCTTCATCATAAACTGCAGACGCTCAGGCGGATACGATGGATCCAGGGGCAGGTACGCGCAGCCCGCCTTCAGTACGCCGAGGGGGGCGGTGAGCATGTGCTGGTTCCGGCCGATCATTATTCCCACAACGCTTTTTGGAGGGACTTTGGACTCAATGTATGCGGCCAGGTTATCTGAGAGAAAAGAAGCCTCTGAATACGTCAGACGTGCGTTTTCGTATACGATTGCTATGTGTTCAGGGGCGCTCTGGACATGCTTTCCAAAGTCTTGAAGGACAGTGTTTGCGGGAGCCTGTTTCATCATTAGAGTGTTAGATATTCACAAATTTAGAATTTTCGTTTGAAATATGTAACTTTACATCGTGAAATTATCGGCCAAGGAGTGGATTTCCCGCGTGGGTATTGTGCTTGTCGCCGCCATTTTGGTGGAGATAATTTCCGTTGTGCAGTACAGGCGCACCATGGCAATGATGGAAAGGGAAGCGGATATCCGCATCCGTATTGTCCTTGGGGCCTTGACGGATAATATCTCAAACGAGCTAAGGCTCACTGAGGTAACCATGAAGGAGAACCTCTGGGAAGTGCAAAGAGGCCTTTCAAATCCAGATTCCGCCCTCACTTGTATCAGTTATCTGATTGACGACAACCCCCACGTCCTTGGTGGCTGCCTGGCTTTTGTGCCGGGTTATTTCCCTGGCAAAGACGGGCTTTATGAACCTTATGGCCGTAAGGAGGGAGGCCGGATAATACTTGAAGATATAGCTTCTGGCAGCCATGACTATACCCTAAATCCGGCGTATATTTCCGTCATGGAATCCGGTAAGCCGGAGTGGTCGGACCCTTATCGGTATGGACCGGATTCAACCAGCCTTGCCACATATTCTTATCCTATATATGACAGTGGCGGCAGGCTGGCCGCTGTCTGTGGTCTGGACCTGGATCTTTCCTGGCTTGGAGATACACTTAATTCTCACCAGAGGTTTGCCTCCTCTTTCGGCATCCTTCTCACTCGTGACGGAAAGCTTGTTGCCGGCCCGGCAGAGTCCAAGATTCCGGCGTCCAGGGTTCAGCAGGCGGTAGATATAGTGAACGGGGTTATAGATGAATCCTCCGTGAAGGATATCACAATCAAGACGGCAAGCCTCAAGCGCGCCCCTTATTGGAAGCTGGCTCAGGTTTACAGCAGGTCGGAAGTATCGGCCCCTATGAGAAAAATGCGCCTGGAGCATCTTCTGATGGTGCTTTTGGGCCTGGGTATACTTGCGTTTATGCTCAACCGTTATGCCCGCAGCGAGAAAAAACTCAGGGAGGCATCGGCTCAGCAGGCCCGCCTAAGCGCAGAACTCTCGGTGGCTCGGGGTATCCAGAAAGAGATGCTTCCAAAGGCGTTTCCGGACAATATCTTCGGCCTTCTTGAGCCCGCACGAGAGGTTGGCGGTGACCTTTTTGACTTTTACAGAAGGGACGGAAAGCTCTTTTTCTGTATTGGTGATGTAAGCGGGAAAGGGGTTCCATCGGCCATGCTTATGTCCGTTATCCATTCCCTTTTCCGGATTGTTTCCGAGAAAGAGGAAAGCCCGTCTCGCATTTTGACTTTGCTCAACGCCCAGGCCTGCAGGGACAACGATACAAACATGTTCGTGACCTTCTTTGTGGGCTGCCTTGACCTTTATACCGGCCGGTTCCGCTTCAGCAATGCGGGCCATGACAAACCCTTCATTCTGTCGGATTCCGTCTCTGTGCTTCCTGCAAGGGCAAATCTTCCACTTGGCGTTTTCCCGGACACCACCTTTAAAGAGCAGGCAATTCAACTTTCGCCAGGAACGTCTATCTTCCTATATACGGACGGTCTCTCAGAGGCCAAGAACCGTCAAAGGGAGGCTTTCGGCGTGTCCAGGGTAAAGGAGGCCTTGAGTAAGAGCCTCGGTGAGTCCCTTTCGCCGGAGCAGACAGTATCGGCCTTCAGGGAATCGGCCTTTAAGTTTACCGGAGATGCCCCTCAGGCCGATGACCTAACCATGCTCATGGTCCGTTATGCGCCTTCCAATCTCTTTTCAGAGCATCTTGAACTGTCTAATAAGATAGATGAGGTGTCCCGGCTCAGCGCTTTCCTTAAGAGCCTTTGCGTAAAGCTGGAGCTGGAAGGAAAACTTGGCCTAAGTATCAGGCTTGCGGTTGAGGAGATGGTTGTCAATGTAATCAGTTACGCCTATCCTTCTCCCAAGAAGGGAACAGTTACTATTTATGCCGATTCTGACTATAAGGAACTCCGGTTCACCATTGTGGACAAAGGTATTCCTTTTGACCCTACGGCGGTTGTTCCTGCCAGCACAACCCTGAGCGCGGAGCAGCGCCCTATCGGTGGCCTTGGAATACTGCTTTCCCGTCAGATTATGGACTCCGTGTCCTATTGCAGAAAGGCCGATCAAAACGTGTTAACCCTAACAAAATCCATAGTATGAAAATAGATGTCCAGCAGTCAGAAAACCAGATTCTGGCTATCCTAGAGGGTGAACTTGATACCGCTGCGGCTGCCGATGCCGAGGTATCCCTACAGCCTCTTCTTGACAGTAAGGGAAAGGATGTTGTGATTGACTGCACAAAACTGGAGTATATAGCCTCCAGCGGTCTCCGTCTTTTGCTTGGTATACTTAAGACAGCGAAGGGCGTGGGGTCCAGGGTGGTCCTTAAGAATGTGAACGACGTCGTGAAGGATGTTCTTGAACTTACTGGTTTCATTTCTATTTTTGAATTTGAATAATGGTCACTTATTTCAATGAGGATATCAGTTTCCCCTTCAAGGAGAAGCGCCTAACTTCACGCTGGCTCAAGTTTGTTGCCGGTAGCGAGGCCAAGAAGATAGGTGATGTAGCAATTATATTCTGTTCCGATAATTATATTCTGGATGTCAATATAAAATATCTGGGACACGATTATTACACTGATATTATTACTTTCGATTACTGTGAAGGAGACCGTCTCTCCGGAGACCTGTTTATATCCGTCGATTCCGTCCGTGAAAACGCTTCTTTTTACGGCGTGGATTTCCCCACGGAGTTAAATCGTGTCATTGTCCACGGGCTGCTTCACCTCATAGGATATGATGACCACTCCGAAGAAGATATAGCCATAATGAGGGCAAAAGAAAATTACTACCTTGGCCTTAGGGATAAAGTATGAACAACCGTTTTGACATCATAGTTGTTGGTGGGGGCCACGCTGGCTGTGAAGCCGCGATGGCCGCCGCCAATATGGGGTCCACCGTTCTTCTTCTCACTCCGGATCTTAGCGGTCTTGCCAAGATGAGTTGCAACCCGGCCGTCGGCGGAATTGCCAAAGGTCAGATTGTCAGGGAGGTTGACGCGCTTGGTGGGTACACCGGACTTGTCACGGATGCTGCCACTCTTCAGTTCCGGATGCTCAACCGTTCAAAGGGCCCGGCAATGTGGAGTCCGCGCGCCCAGTGCGACAAACAGAAGTTTTCTGCGGAATGGTTAAAAATCCTCCTAACTAATTCAAAATTAAGTATTTACGCGGATTTTGCGGAATTTTTTCTCTTTGAGAATGAAAAAATCACGGGCGTTCGTACAATTACAGGTGCAGAATTTTACTCTCAAGCAGTAATTTTGACTGCCGGCACCTTCCTTAACGGAAAGATGTTTGTGGGGCAGCACTCTTTTGAAGGAGGCCGAATTGGAGAGAAGGCGGCTTACGGAATTTCCGATCAACTCTCTTCATTTGGAATTCCAACCGCCAGGATGAAAACCGGCACACCTCCAAGAATTGATGTCCGGTCACTCGATCTTGACAAGATGGTCCGCCAGAAAGGAGACGAGTCTCCGGAGCGCTTCTCTTTCCTTGACGTTCCATCTGCTGTCCAGTCCGGCGGTGTTCAGATGGACTGCTTCCTTCTCCATACCAACGAGACAGTTCATGAGATTCTGAAGTCCGGTTTTGACAAGTCTCCGCTCTTTACAGGAATGATTCACGGAAAGGGTCCCCGCTACTGCCCTTCCATTGAAGACAAATTAAGGACTTTTGCCGATAAAGATTCACACCAACTATTCCTTGAGCCGGAGGGCGTCAATTCCCCGGAATACTATCTTCAGGGCTTCTCTTCTTCGCTTCCTCTTGAGGTTCAGCTGGAAGCCATGAGGCATATCGAGGGCCTTGAAAACGCCGTTGTTTTCAAGCCCGCCTATGCTGTAGAATATGACTATTTCGACCCCCAGTACTTACATCATAATCTTCGCTCTAAGATAGTAGAGAACCTGTTTTTGGCCGGCCAGGTCAATGGCACTACTGGTTACGAGGAGGCCGCCTGTCAGGGCCTTATGGCTGGCATCAATGCTCACCTTTTCCTACATGAAAAGGAATCGTTTGTGCTCTCAAGAGACCAGGCTTATATAGGTGTTCTGATAGATGATCTGATCAATAAAGGAGTGGACGAGCCCTATCGTATGTTTACCTCAAGAGCAGAGTACAGGATACTCTTGAGGCAGGATAATGCCGATTTCAGGTTAACTGCTTTATCTCATTCTCTAGGGCTCGCAACAGAGGAACGATACTCTCTTATGTTGCGTAAACAAGAGGCTGTTGAGGCTCTTTCAGGCGCAGTTTCCAGGATTAAGCTCCGTGTCGATGCTGCTAATCCTGTCCTCGAATCGCTGGGTTCCACTCCCCTTTCTGAGTCTAAAAAACTAGAAGATGTTGTCTCTCGACCCGAAGTTTCTTTAGCCGATTTTATGAATTTTGTTCCACGTGGAACTTATTCGGAAGATGTTGTGGCCGCCGTAGAAATTGGAATCAAGTACTCTGGTTATATTGAAAGAGAGAAAGCTCAAGCCGATAAAAACCGCCGCCTGGAGTATATTAGAATACCTTCAGACTTTGATTTTGACTCTCTTCAAGGACTTTCGATCGAGTGCCGTCAGAAACTGAAAAGATATAAGCCTGAGACAATCGCTCAGGCTTCAAGAATCTCCGGGGTGTCCCCTTCTGATATATCAGTCTTGTTGGTCTACTTTGGAAGGTAATCTTTGTTCCACGTGGAACGCTATAGCCGCTGAAGGGCGGCTTTTATTATGTCTTCTACGCGAGCGGAAGGATTGTCTTTTAGGATAGAAGGCATAACCTTGGCGATGTTTGCCTTGGAGAATCCAAGCATTGTAAGAGCCGTTGTTGCCTCCTCCACAAGGGCGGAATTGCTGGCTTTGAACAGTACGGTATCGGCCTGCCCTTCTCCTTTTACAACCTTGTCTTTAAGCTCTAAAACAAGCCTCTGGGCACTCTTGAGGCCTATTCCCTTTACGCTCTTTATCTTGTTTACGTCTTCTGAAAGGATGGCCTGGCGGATCTCCTCTGATGTTAGCGTAGAGAGCATCATTCTGGCAGAAGCAACGCCTATTCCGGACACGCCGATAAGCAGGCGGAAGAGCTCTCTTTCGTCCTTTGTGGCAAAGCCGTAGAATAGCTCCTCGTCCTCCCTGATGTAGTGGTGTATGTACGCTACAGCCTGCGTTTTTGTCTGGAAGGCCTCGTATGTCTGGAGGGAAATTAGGATGCTGTATCCTATTCCGGCATTCTCCAGAATAAGCTCTGTGGGCGTTAGCTCAATGATTTGTCCTTTAATGTAGTCTATCATATTCTTGTCATTTCGAGCGATGTCGAGAAATCTCATTCTATATTTGCACAAATTTATGTAAATTTGTAGGATTTTACAATATCATTATGCCGCTCAAAAACATCAGAGACCAGTTCCCTGCCCTGGACCAGAAAGTCTATGGCAAGCCGCTGGTGTATCTGGACAATGCTGCAACTGCGCAGCGCCCGGATTCCGTTGTTGAGCTGCAGAAGAAACTGTCTCAGGGTGCAAATGCAAATATCCACAGGGCTGTACATAAATTGGCTTCTGACGCTACTGAGGCCTATGAAAACACCCGTGAATATATTCGAAATTATGTTAACGCTCAGTATGCTTCGGAGATAATTTTTACATCCGGAGCTACCGCTTCTATAAATCTTGTCGCGCATAGTTTTGGAGAGGCTTTCGTCAGTGCAGGGGACGAGATAATTGTTTCCGTGGCGGAGCACCATTCCAACATTGTTCCCTGGCAGCTGCTTTGTCAGAGGAAGGGAGCCGTCCTTAAAGTCCTTGACATTGAGAAAAATGGCGTGCTGTCCCCCGATTCTTTGGAAAAACTCATTTCTGAGCGTACTAAAAT
>JAFZOU010000046.1 GCA_017550525.1 Bacteroidales bacterium | reverse complement strand
GCAGGTGAAGGTGGCTTTGGCACGGGGCGGGGCAGGAGTAGGAGCCACCTTTATAAGCCCGTGGCCAAGGGTGGAGCCTGTGCTGGCCTGGAGGCCGTCAAGGAGGCAGCTTACGGGGGGAACGCTGCCGGTATATGCAACAATGCCGATATGCCCCGTGAGGCCATCGGCACTAAAAATGTCTTTCACGTAAAGGCCCATCTTGACACCCAGCATTGAATATATGCCGATGTGCCCGTGGAACCTGTTTACAAGCTCTACAAGCTGCCTTTCCCTTTCATCTACCACTTTTCGATGGCTTTGAGGAGGAAGTAGCCGCCTACGATCTGGATGGCTATTCCGGGCCAGCCTATGCGGACGTCCTGCAGGGCGTAGAAGAAGTCTCCGGTCATGATAAACTCGAATGTCATGCCGATTAACTGGTACGAAAGCACCGCAAGTGCCACAGACCATATTGAGAAGCGCATTTTGCGGGCGATGAACGCTGCCGCAACAGCAAGGGAAACGCTCTTTACAAGAATAGCGGGAAGGGAAGCTACGGGCGGCATTCCAAACAGGGCGCAGTTCACAAGAGGGGAGAGCACTGCAGTGAGAAGGCCCACTTTCCAGCCGCATTTATAAGCGCCTACAAGCGTAAAGAAATAAATGGGCAGGAGCATAAGGCCGCCGTTAGGGATAAGGTGGCAGAGCTGCGGAATGACAATATTGCCGATAATGAAAATCCCTGCGGCCAGGTATGTTCTAAGTGAAGCGAAGCCGTACTTACTGTGTTGTAATGCTATAGATGTCATAGTTTCTGTGGTTTTCAGTGCAAAAATAGCAAATTATTGCTAACTTTGCAACTGACTAAAACCAACCTATTATGACGCAGAGAAAAAAGCGTTGGGGAGACAGGTGGGACGCATACCGTCTCCGCGGCCTGGACCCCGTACACGTGATGATGCCTTATCTGTTTGGCGAAAGAACCGCCAACGAGGCAGTTTTGGGTGAGACTTTTGACCTTACTGAGGTTGATAAGTACCTTGCAGAGAAAAACGCTCAGAACCCGGAATTCAAATACACCTGGTTCCATTTCATAACCGCCGCAATTGCCAAGACCATATACTTAAGGCCCAAGATGAATTATTTCATCGCAGGCGGCCATTACTATGAGCACGACTCAATCCAGGTGGCTTTCAACATGAAGAGAAAGTTTGCCGATGAAGCGGAAGAAGCCATGGCAAAGTTCGTGCTCCGGGAAGACGGAGATTCCCCCATGGAACAGGTCCATACCTATGTGCACAAGATGGTCACCAAGGTGCGCGGAGAAAACAAGGCCGTGGGTGTGGATGATCTCCTGAAGTTAATCAGTCACCTTCCCCGCTTTGCATGGCGCATCCTTGCCTGGTGCCTCAGGAAGATGGAATACTACGGAATATACCCCAAGGGCCTGGCCATTGACGATCCCACTTATTCCAGCGCATACCTCACCAACCTGGGGTCCATAAAGATGAATGCCGATTACCACCATCTTTTCAATTGCGGAACGGTGTCCTTCTTTGTGACCATCGGCGAGGTAAAGAAGATCCCTTATTTCCTTGAAGACGGTACCTATGAGCTCAGGAACTCCATAAAGCTGGGTCTTACAATCGATGAGCGAGTGGCCGATGGTTATTACTTTGCCAAGACCCTCCGCCTCGTCCGCAAGATCTTCCAGAATCCGGAGCTCCTTGACCTTCCGGCTGCAAGTCCTATTGAAATAGACTAAACCTATGAAATATCAGATTGATAACATTTCCGCACCGTGGATGGAAAGCTACGGTGGCGTTAACCCGCATCTTGACTATTCAGAAAAAACAATATCTGAGGCAGTCCTTGATACTGCCTCCAGGGAAAAAGACTTCCCGGCCCTCACATTCATGGGCAAGGCCACAAGCTACACCCGCCTTGCGCAGGAGATTGACAAGGTGGCACGTAGCTTCCACGCCCTTGGCGTAAAGCCCGGCCAGAGAGTCCTGGTTTGCCTCCCTAACGTCCCTCAGGCCGTTTTCTGCCTATATGGCCTTAACAGGATTGGCGCTATTCCTACAATGGTCCATCCGCTGTCGGCCGTAAGTGAACTTGCCTTCTATATGAAGGAGGCTTCCTGCGAGATTGCTGTCACCCTTGATCAGTTCTACGCCAAGTTCCTGGAGGTCAAAAAACAGCAACCCGTTAAGAAGCTGATCGTATGCCGTGTGTCCGATGAACTGAAGTTCCCCCTTAATATCGGCCAGAAACTGATGACAGAGCGTAAGTTCCCTCGGCTCCAGGTCAATGACTGCGATACCTCATGGGCAGATTTCATGGCAAAGGGTGAGAGCGTGACAGGGAAGTATGTGGCAAAGAAAGATTACCGTACTGAGGCAGTCGTTCTGTTTTCAGGCGGCACTACCGGCACCACAAAGGGTATTATGCTCAGTGACCTTAACTTCAACGCCCTGGCCTGGCAAACCGCCAATATGGCCCAGGAGGAGGTCCACCACTCCAAGATGCTGGCCGCGATGCCGGTATTCCATGGCTTCGGCCTTGGAGTGTGCATCCACACAATGCAGTTTATCGGCGGCACATCCATCCTTGTGCCCCGCTTCAATGTGAAGAGCTATGCAAAGCTCATCAGAAAGACCCAGCCCAACTTCATAGCCGGCGTACCCACCCTCTTTGAGGCAATTACCCGCAATCGTTATCTTGACGGGGCCGATCTAAGCTGCCTGAGGGGCGTTTTCTCCGGCGGAGACTCCCTCACAATTGAGCTCAAGAAGAAGTTCGACGCCTTCCTCTCAGACCACAACGCCCGCGTACGTGTACGCGAAGGATATGGTACCACGGAGTGCGTCACCGCCTGCTGCCTTACTCCCCATGACAAAGAGAAGGAGGGTTCCATCGGCATTCCTTTCCCTGACACATATTTCAAGATCTGCAAGCCCGGCACCACAGAGGAAGTTCCTTACGGTGAAGAGGGTGAAATCTGCCTCACCGGCCCTTCCATGATGCTTGGTTATATCGGCCACGAGGAAGAGAACAGGCAAACTATGCAGGAGCACCCGGACGGCCACGTGTGGCTCCACACCGGAGACCTTGGTAAGATGGATGAAGAGGGGTTTGTGTACTTCCGTCAGCGCATCAAGAGGATGATAGTGACAAGTGGATACAATGTGTATCCTTCCCAGCTTGAGAATATCATCGAAGGCCATCCCGCCGTCCAGCGCAGCTGCGTCATTGGTGTCAAGGACAAACTTAAGATGCAGAGAGTGAAGGCCTTCATAGTCCTCAAGGACGGGTTTGCCCCCAGCCCGGAGATGGAGGAAGAGCTTCGCGCATACTGCAAGAAGCATATTGCAAAATATGCCCTCCCTTCAGAGTACGAGTTCCGTGACTCCCTTCCCACCACGCTAGTTGGAAAGGTGGCCTACACCAAGCTTGAGGCCGAAGAAGCCGCCAAGGCTACGGCGTAGCGGCAGATTGCAGTTTGCAAAGTGATAGTTTGCCGGCGTGCTCCTCAGAGAGCGTGCCGGCTTTCCTTAATCCCTCAAGAGTGCATTCGGAGGGCGTGTGGTGCTCCCTGTAAATGACAATTGAATGGGCCTCGGCACGGGAAATGTGGGGGTGCTTTGAGAGCTTATCCTCAGAAAGGGTCCAGATTGGGTATGGTTCAGGGGCTGAGCAGGTTATAAGGTCTTTCAGGCCGTCAAACTTCTCACGGTCAAAGTGATAGATTTCCATGAGCTGCTCCGGGGCGGAATATCCACGAAGGCTGGTTCGGTAACTCACAATCTTGCCGGCAAAATAAGGGCCGATACCTGGAAGGTCCAGAAGTGCCGTGCTGTCCGCTTTGTTGATGTCCAGTTTAGGAATGACGATAAATGGCTCAAGGCGGTCATAGACGGAGTCTGCAACCACATAGGATTTTGCAAAGTCCTCCTTGCGGCGGAATCGGCCTCCCTTCTGCCTGTAATTGTCAATTGACAGGGCCTGCTTCTCGCTGAAACCAAGCCTTTGGAGGTCTTCTACGCTCACCGTATTTGGATTGAAGCTGAAACTCTCCACGCGGCGGGACCGGGCTCTCACTGCCTCCACAACCGGACTGTGCTGAGCGTTCTTTCTGATTATAGTATGAGATGCCCGGTCGGGGCCGGGCATGACGGAAATGATTTCGTCACCCCCGGCTTGACCGGGGGTCTCATTCACGTATACATAAACGGTATCAGGATGGTCCCTATTGGCCTCAATGCGGGTGACGGCGGCCTTGTGGATGAACACGGCCACCTCATAACCTATAATAAGAAAGACCAGGGCGATTGCCCCTGTAACGAAACTGGCGCTAAGCGGTTTCCGTTTCTTCTTCCCCTCTTCCATAACGCTTCTTTTTAGATGAAGATTTTTCCGGCTCTGCGCCGGCAACAACAATCACAATCTCTCCCTTGGGCTCATGTTCACGGTACCAGGCGGCAACCTCCTGAAGGGTGCCACGGCGGTGCTCCTCAAACATCTTGGAGATTTCACGGGCTACGGAGCACTGGCGCTCCGGGCCGAAATACTCCCCAAACTGCTCCAGAGTTTTTACAAGCCGGTATGGAGATTCATAGAAAACCATAGTTCTGGTTTCCTTGGAAAGAGCCTGCAGATGCGTTTGGCGGCCCTTTTTCTGTGGCAGAAAACCCTCAAAGGCAAAGCGGTCGCAGGGAAGGCCGGATGATACCAGCGCCGGGATGCAGGCTGTAGGGCCGGGGAGTGTCTGGACCTCAATTCCTGCCTCTGCACAGGCGCGGGCAAGGAGGAAACCGGGATCCGATATTCCGGGAGTGCCGGCATCAGAGACAAGAGCCACATTGAGCCCGCCCAGGATGCGCTCCTTCACGGCCTCAACTGTCTGGTGCTCATTCCACTTGTGGTGGCTCTGGCAGGGAACATGGATGTCGTAGTGCTTAAGGAGCACGGATGTGGTGCGGGTGTCTTCCGCCAATATTAGATCGGCCTCCTTAAGGACTTTGACGGCCCTGAAGGTAAAATCTTCCAGATTCCCGACCGGAGTTGGAACTATGTACAGTTTTCCTGTTTGACTTTTCTCCATAATTGACTAACTTTGCATAAGTCAACACTAACAAAGTTACGGAAATGTTTTTGGAAAATGCAAAAAAATCGGGCTGCATTGAGGTTATTTGCGGGTCCATGTTCTCAGGTAAGACAGAAGAACTCATCAGAAGGCTCAAAAGGGCGCAATTTGCAAAGCAGAAGATAGCCACTTTCAAACCAACTATAGATAAGCGTTACTCAGACCTTGACGTGGTGTCCCATGACTCCCACAGCATTTCCTGTACGCCCATAAAATCCCCGTCCAGGATGCTCCAGATAGACCCTGACGTTCAGGTTGTGGGTATTGACGAGGCCCAGTTCTTTGATGAAAGCATCATTGACGTGGTCCAGGAACTGGCAAATGAGAGGGGCGTACGCGTAATCATCGCCGGTCTGGATACTGACTTCATGGACAAACCCTTCGGCCCTATGCCCGGCCTTATGGCAATTGCAGAGGATGTCCAGAAGGTACACGCCATCTGCGTAAGGTGCGGCGCTCTTGCAAACCACTCCCACCGTCTGTCGGCCTCCAAGAAACTGGTGGTCCTGGGAGAGAAGGACACTTATGAGCCCCTGTGCCGTGAGTGCTACCAGAAGGCCCTCAAAGAAGACGCAGAAGGCTGATGAGCGCAAAAGTCCTTGGAGTATTCCTTGCGTGGCTTTCCGTGTGGAGTTGCGGTTCATCGGCCAAACAATCTGAGGCCGATGAAAACGTGAATGAAGTAAACCTTGAATTCAAGGTTCCTTCAAAGTTCCGGGCTACTGCCATAGAGCTCCACTCGCTTGACAACAAACCCGTACTGCTCTCCAAGAGTCTAGAGGGCGTCTCCGGCAAGATCCAGATCAAGGACACCCTAGCTAACGAAGACACATATCCTATGGTGGCCTTCATCCAGATGGACGACGGCTCCCTCTGGACGGCAAGGCTTGAAAAAGATGGCAGCTTTGAACCTCTGAAGTATGAGGAATCGGCCCCTCAGGCCGATATAAAGGCCGAATACCTCCGCCAGCACCGTATGCCTATGGCTTCAGGCGAATACTCAGGCATTACCCACGTGAAGGACGATGTTTACGCTCTGGTCCATGACAAAAGCACCGGCGGCGGCATACACCTTTTCAACATTCCTATTGACAATGCGGGCGTTGTGGGCGCTATCCAGTCCAAAGAAGTCCCGGGCAATGCTGGTAAGGCACGTGGCAAGGACAATGAAGACATAGTATACGTAGCCTCCTCCAATACGCTGTATGTGAGTGCGGAAGGAGACCAGTCAGTGCGTGAATACACCGTTGAGGGAGAGCCCACCGGGCGCGCCCTGGAAGTTCCTGAGGACCTCAAGGCCATTCAGCCCAACGCCGGCTTCGAGGCCCTTGCCTATGACGCTGACCGCGGCTTCTTCTGGGCTGCAACTGAAAAATCCCTGCAGGATGAAGGCCTTCACAAAAGCATCATAAGGCTCCAGCGATTCTCCGGCACAGACCCGGATGCCAGATACCTCTATATGATGGGGCAGCCGCTGGCTACCGAAGATCAAATTGCATCGGCCCAGGCATATGTCCACGGCCTTTCAGCCATGACTGTCCTTGAAGACGGACGTCTCATCATGCTTGAGAGGGAGGTCCTTGTTCCCGGCGGCAGCATCATAGAAAAAGCGCTGGGAGCATTCACTCTCAGCACTCTTTACGTTGTGGACCCTCTCAATGACAAGGGCGGAATCCTTGAGAAAAAGATTGTGACCCGCATTGTTACATCGGCCATCAACCTTGCCAATTATGAAGGTATGTGCCTTGGCCCCAAACTATCCGGCGGCAGGCAGGCTCTCCTTTTAATTGCAGATTCCCAGAACGGCCAGGGCGGCCTCACCGGGGAATATCTGCAGATTATGGCAATCAAATAGCCATTCTCCAGCCTTAATTTACCATCTTAGTCACGAATAGCGGGCTAAACGTGACTAAGACTGTAGAACAGATATAAAAGGAGAATTAATCCTGCACCTTCACAAGGGCTTCACGGATTTTGGCTTCAATTTCCTCTGCAAGTTCAGGGTTGTCCAGCATGAGGTTCTTGACGGCTTCACGGCCCTGGGCAAGTTTGGAGTCATTGTAGCTGAACCAGGAGCCGGACTTCTGGATGATGCCAAGCTCTACGCCAAGGTCCACTATTTCTCCGCTACGGGAGATGCCTTCTCCAAACACGATGTCAAATTCTGCCTTACGGAAAGGCGGGGCCATCTTGTTCTTGACCACTTTCACCTTCACGTGGTTGCCAAGGGCGTCGTCTCCATCCTTGATCTGGGTGGTGCGGCGGATGTCCAGGCGCACGGAAGCGTAGAACTTGAGGGCGTTGCCGCCGGTGGTGGTTTCAGGATTGCCGAACATTATGCCGATTTTCTCACGCAGCTGATTGATGAAGATGCAGCAGGTGCCGGTTTTTGAGATGTTTGCGGTGAGTTTGCGGAGTGCCTGGGACATAAGGCGTGCCTGGAGGCCAACTTTGTTGTCTCCCATCTCTCCCTCAATCTCTGCGCGGGGAGTGAGGGCTGCCACTGAGTCTATGACTACAATGTCCACTGCGCCGCTGCGGATAAGGTTATCTGCAATCTCAAGGGCCTGCTCACCGTTATCCGGCTGGGAAATGAGAAGGGTGTCCAGATTAACGCCAAGGGACTTTGCATATGTGCGGTCAAAGGCGTGCTCCGCGTCAATGATTGCAGCGATGCCGCCGCTCTTCTGAGCCTGTGCGATTGCGTGGATGGCCAGCGTGGTTTTACCGGAAGACTCAGGGCCGTAGATTTCTACGATCCTGCCTTTGGGATAACCGCCGATGCCAAGGGCGTGGTCCAGGGCTATGGAGCCGCTGGGGATAACCTGGGATGCGTCCCATTCAGGCTGGTCTCCCAGCTTCATGATGGTTCCCTTGCCGTAGTCTTTCTCAATTTTGTCAATTGTTGCCTGAAGCGCCTTAAGTTTGGCTGCATTCATCTGGGCTCCGTCTGCTTCTTTTGCCATTTCTTTACTAAATTAATTGTTAGCGGTTATCCTGCATCCGCATTTACAAAGATAGGAAAAACTCCGCTAATACCAAATCTTTTCTGAGCGCAAAATTAGCCCCTTTGTGTGCCAAACCATTGCACAATTGTAAAAAATTCAATAAAATGTGTATTTTTGTAGTATGAAAGAACGTCTGCTGGGTAAAACGCCCGAAGAACTTAAACAGATAGCCCTCCAGGCTGGCCTTCCGGCATTTGCCGGGAAGCAGATGGCGCGCTGGCTGTATGTGAGCCGCGTCCGTACCATAGGGGAGATGACAAATCTCTCCAAGGCCGGCCGTGAAGCCCTTGAAGCCATAGCGGAGGTCGGGCTTCAGGAACCCATAGACGTTCAGGTATCGGCCGATGGAACTAAGAAGTATCTGTTTCCGGTGGCCGGTGATCCAACTAATGCGGTTGAAGCCGTGATGATCCCGGACGCAGACCGCAAAACCCTCTGCGTAAGTTCCCAGGCTGGCTGCAAGATGGGCTGCAAGTTCTGTATGACCGGCCGCCAGGGCTTCCACGGAAACCTTACCGCGGCCGATATCCTGTCCCAGTACTTTGCAATCGATGAAGCCGGAGAACTCACCAACACCGTGTTTATGGGTATGGGAGAGCCCCTTGACAACTGGGAGGAAGTAAAAAGGATCATCACCGTCCTTACGGCCGATTGGGGCCTTGCCTGGAGTCCCAAGCGCATTACGCTCAGCACCATCGGCGTAATCCCTAACCTTAGGAAGTTCCTGGACGAGTGTAAGTGCCACCTTGCCGTGAGCCTTCACAACCCCTTCCCTGAGGAGCGCCTTGAGATGATGCCCGTCCAGAAGGCCTGGACAGCATCGGAGGTTATCCGCCTAATAAAAAACTACGATTTCACCGGCCAGCGCCGCGTGAGTTTTGAATACACTGTCTTTGAGGGCTGGAACAACACTCCCCGTCACGCAGAGGCCCTTGTGAGGCTCCTGAGGGGCCTTGAATGCCGCGTGAATCTAATCCGTTTCCACCGCATCCCGGATTTCCCGTACGGCCCGGCATCGGCCCGTGCCATGGAGGAGTTCAGGGATATGCTCACGGAGGGCGGCATCACTGCAACCATCCGCGCATCCAGGGGAGAGGACATCTTTGCGGCCTGCGGCCTCCTTGCCGGTAAACACAACAACGGATGAAAAAACTTCTTGTCATATTGATATCGGCCCTTGCCGCAGCCTTTATGGCCACGGCCCAGGAAAAGCCTGCCGTGGTGGAGCCTTCTTCCGCAACCTTCGGCCTCAGCGAATCAGACGAAGCCTTTGTGAAGGAGATGCGTCACCGGATGGACTCCATCCGCAAGCACAGGCCCACCGTTGCCCTTGTCCTTTCAGGCGGCGGCGCCAAGGGAGCAGCCACAATTGGCGCGCTCCAGTATATGAAGAAGTACGATTTCCCCATAGATATGGTGGCCGGCACCAGCGTCGGCGGTCTTATCGGCGGCCTCTTTGCCCTTGGATACACTCCCAGTGAACTGGAGTCACTTATCCGCACCACAAACTGGGATATGGCTATGTCAGATAAGGTGGACAAGTCCTACATCCCATATTCAAGGATTCGTTATAAGGAAAAATACCTCCTTTCAATACCGTTCTACTACCGTTCCGATGACTACCGCCGTTTCATAAAGGGAGATGCCTCCCTGAGCGACGGTCTTCCCCGTAAATTCGACATCGGCGCAACTACGGATGAGGTTAAGAATAATCTCCTCGGCAGCCTTCCCTCCGGCTTTGTTTACGGCCAGAATGTGAACCAGATATTCACTTCACGCACGGTAGGTTACAGCGATTCCCTGGACTTTGCAAAACTGCCCATACCCTTTGTCAGCGTTGCTACGGACATGGTTTCCTGCAAGGCCAAGATCTGGCACAGCGGCTCCATCAACACAGCCCTCCGCTCAACCATGTCCATCCCCGGGCTCTTTGTGCCGGTTCGCACGGAGGGGATGATCCTTGTAGACGGCGGCATGCGCAACAACTATCCCGCCAACCTCGTGAAGAGGATGGGGGCCGATATAATCATCGGCATAGACCTTGCCGGCGCCAGCCCTTCCGCCGAGCAGATCCAGAACCTTGGGGATATTCTCATGCAGAGCATGGACCTCTTCTCCAACGATGCAAGGGAGTACAGCCTGCCCCTCTTCGATGTCTCTATTCGTCCGGACCTTACGGGTTACAATATGCTCAGCTTCAATGAAGAGGCTGTTGATGCCATGTACTGGATGGGCTTCAAGGCTGCCGCTGAGAAAACCCGCCAGCTGGATTCCCTGCGCCGTGTCCTGGGGAAGTCACATTTCACGCTGCAGGCCCCTCACGCCGTTGATATAGAGCATAATCCCGTTGTCATTGAGGCCATTGACATAATAGGCGTATCTCCAAAGGAGGCCGATTACATCCGTGCCCGTATGTACATCAAGCCCGGTTCAATAGTGAATAAAAGGGTCATTGAGGAGGATGTGGCAAAGATTTTCGGCCGTGGGGCATATGACTATGTGAACTATGAACTCAGGGGCACCCAGGAGCCATACAGGCTAAGGATTATCTGCAAGAGGGGCCCTATGCATCAGTTCGGCCTTGGCGTAAGGCTGGATTCCCAGGAACTTGTTAGCATACTCCTCAACGTCGGCCTCAACACCAACGCAATGAGCGGCCACTCCCTGGACTTCACGGCAAGGATTAGCACCAGCCCGTATGCGGAGCTTCATTACGCGTACAACGCCCCCATCTTCGCCACCTTCAACGCCAGGGCGTTTGTGCGTTACACCAACAGCAGCCGCTTCCTCTCCGGCAGCGACCGCTTCAACATTTCCTTCATCCAGGGCACCCAGGAGCTGTATATGTCCAATATGCGCTGGTCAAACCTGGACGTGAAGCTGGGCCTTCAGAACCAGTTCCACAAGGTCATTAACGTGCTCTCCAGCGGTACTCTGGGAGATTATCAGTATCCGGTGGAACTAAAGGATTACCCCGGCGCTTTCCTCACTGGCCGCGTGGAAACCCTTGACAATACCTATTTCCCCACAAAGGGTGTATCGGCCGGATTCAGGGGAGACCTTTTCACCCGCGCCATCTATGCGGGAGAACCCGCCCTGTTTGGCGCTATGGCCGCCGATTTTACCGTGCCTGTTTCAATCGGCCGGTTTGCCCTCATTCCCCAGGGAAGTATGCGCTTCCTCTTTGGAGACGACATCCCCATCCAGTACGCTAACGTAATAGGCGGGGATATGTGGGGCCGATACGTGGACCAGCAGATACCCTTCGTTGGGCTTGGCAATTCCGCATTCCGCCGCAACTGCCTTGCCATTGCGCGCCTGGATGCCCGTCTCCGCGTGGGAAACAACCATTATTTCACTCTGATGGGAAACGTCGGTTATGACTTCGTGGGATTCAATCAGTTCGCAGAAGGAGAGTTCGTTGGCGGCGCTGGCCTCAGTTATGCCTACAACTCCATCTTCGGCCCCCTGAAACTCCAGATTCACTGGTCCAATATTACTCAGAGGGTAGGGGCGTATCTGTCCCTTGGCTACAACTTCTAGGTTATGGAGTACTCCCGCAGCCTCAACCGCCTGCAGCGCCTCTGTTCCAAGGCGGAGTATTGCAGGGCCGATATCTACCGCAAGGCCCTGAAGGACCTTGACGGGGATGCTGCAGAGGCTTCCCGTCTTGTGGAGGAACTGATCCGGGATAGGTACGTGGATGATGCCCGGTATGCCCTGGCCTTTGCCCGCGAGAAGGCCTCCATCCAGGGCTGGGGCCCAGTGAAAATCCGTTTCCAATTAAGGGCCAAGGGCGTTTCAGACGCTGTTATCACGGCCGCTCTGGAGGTAATTGATGAGTCATCGGCCGATGCCCGCCTCCAGCGCCTCCTTGCCGCCAAGGCACGCACCATTGAAGGAGATCCCCAATTCCGCCTCAAACTCATAAAGTTTGGCCTTTCCCGGGGGTATGAATACTCTCAGGTTGAGGATGCGCTTGCTTTTCTCACCAATAAACGCTAATTTTGCGGTCCAAAATAATGGCAGGACGATCTGTCGCGGCTAATCTCCGCTTTTTGCGGTGATGGTGCTGAGGAAAGTCCGCACAGGACAGGGCACCCGTCTGTGGAAAGCACAGTGGGGAGTAATCTTCAAAATGCGTAACAGAGAATAACCGCCGGAGTTTTTCTTTTTTTTCTCCGGTAAGGGTGAAAACGCGGGGTAAGAGCCCACGACGCTTTGCGGCGACGTAAAGCGGGTACGCATCCGGGCCTGCAAGACCAAATATACCGGCAGCTGAGGGCTGCCCGCCTGATGCCGGGGGGTAGGTTGCGAAGATAAATGACAGATTCAAAAACAGAAAGCGGCTTACGGCCCTGCCATTATTTTTAAACGTGGAGATAATTGATTGTATATCAATTATTTATGAAAAAACGTCTACCAGAAAACTGGTAGACGTTTTTGTGTAAAATGCTAATAGTCAACGTTTTACTTCCACGGGCCGATTACAGCCTTGCACGGATGGCCTTGGTGGCTTCCTCGTAGCCGGGCTTTTCAAGAAGGGCGAACATATTCTTCTTGTATGCCTCTACGCCGGGCTGGTTGAAAGGATTCACGCCAAGGACGTAGGCGCTGATGCCGCAGGCAAACTCGAAGAAGTACAGGAGACCGCCAAGGTTGAAGGCGTCCACAACTTCCATGTTCACGGCAATCTGGGGCACGCCGCCGTCAATGTGGGCAATCTGAGTGCCAAGTTCTGCCATATGGTTGCAGTGCTCCACGTGCTTTCCGGAGAGGAAGTTGAGCTGGTCCAGGTTCTGGTCATCGGCCTCGATGACAACGCTGCGCTGGGCGCGCTCCACGTGAAGGACGGTCTCGAACATAATCCTGGAGCCTTCCTGGATGAACTGACCCATGGAGTGGAGGTCTGCGGTGTTGTTCACGCTGGCGGGATAGATGCCCTTGCCGTCCTTGCCCTCTGATTCTCCGTAGAGCTGCTTCCACCATTCTGCAACGTATGTGAGTTTGGGGTTGTAGTTCACGAGGATCTCCGTGCTCTTTCCAAGTTCAGAGTGCAGGAGGTTACGCATTGCGGCGTAGATGATGGCGGGGTTTTTCTCGCTCTTGATCTCAAGGCCCTTCATGGAGTCAAGGGCACCTGCAACAAGGGCGCGGATATCAAAGCCAGCTACGCAGATGGGGAGAAGGCCCACGGGAGTGAGGACGCTGAAACGGCCGCCCACGTTATCGGGAACCACAAAGCTTACATAGTTCTCCTGGGTGGAAAGGGTTTTGAGTGCACCCTTCTTTGCATCTGTGATGGCAACAATGCGGTCTGCTGCTTCCTGCTTGCCGTATTTGCTCTCAAGGTACTGCTTCACCACGCGGAAAGCCACAGCGGGCTCAGTGGTGGTGCCGCTCTTGGAGATGACGATGCAGGCGGTATTGCGCTCTGCGGCAAGGTCCATGAGTTCTGCGAGATATTCCTCGGAGAGGTTATTGCCGGCAAAGACCACTTCAGGGGCGTCCTTGCGCTTAAGCTGCTTTGCAAAGTTGTGGCTGAGGGCCTCCATGACGCATTTTGCGCCAAGGTATGAACCGCCGATGCCGATAGCAATAACAAGGTCTACACCCTTTCTCACCCATTTGTCACGGATGGCCTCATAGTCTTCAAGTTCACGCTCAGTGATCTGGCGGGGGAGTTTCTTCCAGCCCAGGAAGTCGTTTCCGGCACCGGACTCATTCTTAAGGACATCAAAGGCGTCAAGGGCCTTGGCTACATAGGATTCATACTTGGCTGCATCTACGAATGATGAGCAACCCTTTACATCTACTTTAATCATTGTTTATAGTGTTGTTGTATTTATCAATCTCACAAATTTACATAATTTCCGGGAATAATCCTTATCTTTGTGGGTGAAAATGAAACTGGCAAGAATCATACTTCCCGCTGTCCTCCTGTGCCTCTGCGCCTGTTCCGGCGCCCAGGTTAAGCAGTATGGCGTAAAGGTTGTGAAGGAGTACCCCCACAGCCGTGACGCATATACCCAGGGCCTCTTTTTCCACGGCGGCACTCTGTACGAAACCACCGGCCAGTACGGGGAAAGTTCCATCCGCACAGTAGACCTTGAGACCGGTAAGCCAATCATCATCAAGCGTCTCAGTGAGAAATACTTCGGGGAAGGCAGCTGCATCTTTGACGGGGACCTTTACGTCCTCACATGGACCAACCGCGTAGCGTTCCGCTACAACCCAGAAGGCCTTGAATACAAGAAGACCATAGGTTACGGAAGGGAAGGCTGGGGCCTTACCACAGACGGCAAAAGCCTCATAGCCTCTGACGGCAGCTCAAACCTCTTCTTCCTCAACGCCAACCTCACCCTTGAAAAGAAACTTCAGGTTACCCTAAACGGCCGCCCACTCCGCAATCTCAATGAACTTGAATGGATTGACGGAAAGATCTGGGCAAACGTCTATCTCACAGACACAATTGTGGTGATAGACCCCCATTCCGGCAAGGTGACCGCCACCATAAACTGCAAAGGCCTTCTTCCTGAAAAGGAAAAGCGCCGTGACACAGACGTCCTCAACGGCATTGCCATTGACGCCAGCGGCCGCATCTACCTGACCGGTAAGAACTGGCCCAAACTCTATCAGATAGAACTGATTAAAAAATAACCCATATCTGTTCCCAAACCCCTGGCCACCCTCGGCCGGGTAAGAGGGAGGGGCCCAAAGCCGCGCGTAGCGCTGCGCCTGGGAGGGGTCGCGAAGCGACGGTTTGGGAATAGATATGGGTTATGAAGACATATAGGGGTATCCGGAAGGTCCGGATTGAGATTATACCCTCATAACTTGATACGGTTGATACCGTCGTAAGGAAATGAAAAAAGAACTGCTTTTTACTGCAGCGCTTTTGGTGCTGCCACTCTGTGCAGGTGCACAGGAAATGACGGAGCGTCTGGACTCCGTGGTAATATCGGCCTCACGTGCCGGTGACAAGACTCCCGTTACTCATACAGACGTTGGAAAAGAGGCTCTGAGGGCCTCCAACCCGTCTTTTTCACTGCCGATGGCTCTGGAACTCCTGCCGTCCGTGGTCACATACAATGAGGGCGGAACCGGCCTTGGAAATTCCGCCATGACAATCCGCGGAAGCAAGGGCTCCCAGATAAACGTTACGCTTAACGGAATCACCCTCAACGACGCAGAGTCCCAGGAAGTATTCTGGGTGAACATCCCGTCCATCACGGCGCTGGTCTCCGGCGTGCAGGTCCAGCGGGGCCTTGGGACCACTATGAGCGGGGCGGGGGACTTCGGCGCATCCATAAATATGAATACCGCCCTTGTGCAGCCTGATCCTTCGGGCCGATTATCCCTCTCCGCGGGCTCCTTCGGAACCAGGATGCTCCAGGCCCAGGCATCAACGGGCCTCCTCCCCGGAAGATGGTATATGGACCTTTTCATCTCTACAGGCCACACGGACGGCTATATCAGCGGGGCAAACGTTGAAAGCGCGTCGCTCTTTGGCGTGCTGGGCTGGCTTGGAAAGCGCAATTCCCTGAGGCTCACCCTCCTTCACGGGCAGCAGAGAAGCGGCATCACCTGGGACGGAATAGACCTGGAGCAGTATGAGAAGGACCGCCGCTACAACGGCGCAGGGGAATATGTGGACGATAACGGCAATGTCCAGTACTACCCCGGACAGACGGATAATTACATTCAGACGCATCTCCAGCTCAACTACACCCACTCCTTCACCAGCGCCCTCACCTGGACTTCCACCCTTAACTATACCCGCGGAGACGGCTACGACGAGTACTACAAGATGAACCGTAAGCTTGCCTCCTTCGGCTTTCCCGGCGTAACTGAAGTGCCTGCGAAGAGCGACATGATCTACCGCAAGAAGATGGATAACGACCTCTGGGTGCTCAGCTCCTCCCTCCGTTACAATGCCGGCCCCATTAGGGCCACGGCAGGCGTGAACCTCTCCCGTTACCGCGGCGGCCATTTCGGGGAAGTACTCTGGGTAAAGAGCCTTGAGGCGGCGGGAATCGGCCTTGAGGATAAGTTCCAGGGCTGGTATGACAATACGGGTATAAAGGCCGATGCCAGCGCCTTTGCCCGCGCCGAGTGGAGCCCGCTGGAGTGGCTCACAGCTTATGCCGACCTCCAGTACAGGGCCATCAATTACACTATGACCGGTCCCGATGACGACGGAGTTTCTCTAGAATACGCTTCCATCTGGCGCTTTTTCAACCCCCGCATGGGCGTAACCTTTGAGAAAGGCCCCCACAGGGTGTTCCTTTCAGCTGCTATCGGCCAGAGGGAACCCGGCAGGGGAGACATCAAGGAGAACGTTAAGGGGGAGGTGAGCCCGATTGTACCGGAGAAGATGCTGGACGTGGAGCTTGGCTACCGCCTGAACCTTGAGAAGTTCTCCTTCCAGGCCAATCTCTACGCCATGGAGTACAAGGACATGCTTCTTGAGACGGGCCGATTATCAAACGCCGGCTACGCCATCAAGGAAAACATGCCCCGTGCCTGGCGCCGCGGCGTTGAGCTCCAGGCAGCCTGGATGCCCGTGAGGTGGCTCGCCCTTGACGGCAATGCAACGCTGTCTGTGAACCAGATCAAGGATTTCACCTCATACGTTCCCTACGACGACGATTCCGGAAGGATGTACCCAGTGAATTACGGTCTCACAACCATGCTCATGAGCCCCGGCGCCATCGGGATGGCCCGCGTGCGCTTAATGCCCTGGAAGGGAGGGGAGGTATCGGCCAATGCAAAATTTGTGGGGAAGCAGTACCTTGATAACTCCATGAGGGAGGAGATGGCCGTGCCATTTTATTGGACTTCAGGCGCTTCCATCTCACATCAATTTAAATTCGGCCTTAAGTTAAGCGCCTTTGTCAATAATATATTTAATAGAATGTATTATGCCGCAGGATGGCGTTGGGAGAGCTACAATGAGGCTCAAAATGTGGTCTACAGCGGCATTGGAGTGTATCCCCAGCCTCCTATTAACTTCATTATCAAAGCGGATTATTCTTTTTAAAAAAATTTATTAATAAAAAAGTAATTAAAAAAATTTTGTAGATAGAAATATTTAATTTATATTTGCATTAGCAAACGGGTGAAAGCTCCTTTGCAGGCAATAAACGCTTCTTCTAACCAACAAAATTAACCTTCTAAGGTAAGAATACACTACTAACTAACCAAAATAAAAGCTCGCTGGGAAGCGAGCTTTTATTTATTTCAGAAGATTGGGCCGACGTTCCTTGGTGCGCTGAACGGCTTGCTCGTCCTGCCAGGCCTGGATGAGCTTTGGATTGCCGGAAAGAAGGACGTCAGGGACCTTCCAGCCGTTGAATTCTGCGGGGCGGGTGTAGACGGGAGGGGACACAAGGCCGTCCTGGAAGGAGTCGGAGAGGGCCGATGTTTCGTCGGTCAGCACCCCCGGGACCAGGCGGATGATAGAATCGGCTAGAAGGGCGGCGGGGATTTCTCCGCCGCTAACTACAAAGTCTCCAACGGAAATCTCACGGGTGATGAGGTGCTCCCTTATACGCTCGTCAATGCCCTTGTAGTGACCGCAGAGGATGATTATGTTTTCCTTGAGGGATAGCTCATTGGCTATGCCCTGGGTGAGGGTTTCCCCATCCGGGGCCATATAGATCACCTCGTCGTAATTGCGCTCCGCCTTGAGGTCATTGATGCAGTTGAAAACCGGTTCCACCATCATCACCATGCCGGCGTCTCCGCCGTAGGAGTAGTCGTCCACGGTCTGGCGGCTGCCAAGGCCGTATTTCCGGAGGTCGTGGATGTGGATTTCCACAAGCCCTTTCTTCACCGCTCTTCCGGGGATGGAGTAACTTAAGGGACTTCCGAGGAGTTCCGGTACAACTGTAATTATATCAATTCTTAGCATAAGCTGGGCTTTTACCCTGCAAATATAGTTAGAATCTTCTGAAAAATGTTTATCTTTGTGATTCAGACTATATGTTAAACTTTAAAAGCATTACTTTTAAATGAGCGAAGAAATTAAGCCTGTGGCCCTCCCCGAGGAGCAGCCCGCAGATGTAGTGGAAACTGTCAATTACGCAGAAAAAACCCTAGCAGAGCTCTCTGAGCTTATGCAGAGCCTCACAGAAAGCGAAGACCGCATGAAAAGGTCCAAGGAGGCGGAGGCCATAAAATCGGCCTTCTATAAGAAGCTTTCAAAGGAAAAGGCCGATGCCGGAGAGGAAGCTCCGGTGGAGGAGCCTGATGAACAGTCCATTGAACAGGAAAGCACCGTCCCCATGCAGAGCGGCCCCGTCAGTCCCTTTGCTGCAATTGAGGCGGGCTTCAAATCCCTGTACGTAAAATATAAGAAGGAAAGGGCCGAATACAATAAGGAGCAGGATGCCCAGCGTGAGGAGAACCTCAAGGTAAAGCAGGGCATCATAGAGGAGCTCAAAGCCCTTGTGGAAGATCCCGGAGACATTGGCGGTGCATTCCCCAAGTTCCGTGACATCCAGAACCGCTGGAGGGAGACAGGTCCCGTTCCCCAGCAGAATTTCCGTGACGTCAACGACACCTACCAGCTCTTCGTCACAAAGTTCTATGACCTTGTAGACATAAACCGTGAGCTCCGTGACCTTGACTTCAAGAAGAACCTTGAGGCCAAGACCGCTCTCTGTGAGCGCGCAGAGGCCCTTGCAGAGGATAAGGATGTAGTTGAGGCCTTCAAGGAACTCCAGAAACTCCACGAGCAGTGGAAGGACCTTGGCCCCGTGGCAAAGGAATTCCGTGATGAGATCTGGGAGCGTTTCCGCGCTGCCACAACCCTCATCAACAAGAGCTACCAGGCCCACTTTGAGGAAATCAAGGGCCGTCAGGAAGAGAACCTCAAGGCAAAGGTGTCCCTCTGCGAGAAAGTAGAGGAGATCGCCGCCCGTGAAATCACTTCCTCCACCCAGTGGAACAACCTCAGCAAGGAAATAGAGGCCATTCAGGCCGATTGGCGTAAGATTGGCTATGCCACCCGCAAGGAAAACCAGAAGGTCTACGACCGCTTCCGCGCCGCCTGCGACAAATTCTTCGAGAGAAAGAGGGCTTCCTTCTCAGAGTTCAAGGACTCAATGAACGAGAACCTCTCCAAGAAGATGGCTATCATAGAGGAGGCAGAGTCCCTTGCCGCCAGCACAGACTGGAAGGCCACCGCAGACCGCCTTATAGAGCTTCAGAAGCAGTGGAAGGAAATCGGCGCTGTGCCCCGTAAGAAGTCAGAGCAGCTCTGGAAGCGTTTCCGCACCGCCTGCGACACCTTCTTCCAGGCCCGCGAGGCAAACCGCAAGGAGGCTCACGCGCGTCGTGAATCGGCCCGTGACAACCGTCGCCCCCAGGCAAATCCCAAAGACCGCCTCAGGGAGCAGTTCGCCCAGCTTCAGCAGGAAATCCAAACCTATGAGAACAATATCGGCTTCTTCGGCCTCTCAAAGGGTGCAGAGAAACTCAAGGCTCAGATGCAGGAGAGGATTGACGCCGCCAAGGCAAAGCTGGAAGACCTCAAGAAACAGATCCGCGCCAAGGAGGAGGAATCAGCAGCAGGGGAGGAATAGCGGATGGATAAGAATTCAATCATTGGCTTTGTGCTCATAGCCCTCATCATGATGGGCTTCTTCGGGTACCAGAGCGTACAGGTAAAAAAACAGCAGGCATATCAGGCACAGCTTGATTCCATTGCCGCCGCAGAGGCTTATGCCCAGTGGCAGCTTGACAGCGCCTGGAGGGCGGAGCACCCTGAAGAGGCAATTGCAGCTTCAGAGCCCGTGGCAACATCGGTTCAGTCACCTGTGGCACCGGTTTACTCGGATTCCCTCCTTAATGCCGCAGCTCGCAGTGAGGCATCCATCATCACCCTTGAGAATGAGAAACTGAAGGTGGAATTCACCACACGCGGCGCCCAGCCGTACTCCGTGCTGGTAAAGGACTATCAGACTTACGGCAAGGAGCCCCTCTACATTCTCCAGGAAGGAAAGTCGGAGCTTGGATACATTGTATATGCTCCCACGGCAGTTGACACCCGCAAGTTCAACTTCCAGGTCATTGAAACCACTGACAGCACCGTAGTGATGCGTCTTCCTTTCAGCGGCGGCGGTTACATTGAGCAGCGTTACACCCTCCTTCCGGACTCCTATTCCGTGAATGAGACCCTTTCCCTTGTGGGTATGGGCCACCTCATTCCCCGTAACGTCTCCTCCATCGACGTAGACTTCAGCGCCACTATCGGCCGTATGGAGAAGGGCTACAAGAATGAGACGCAGTACTCCCGCCTCAACTATTATTTCCCGGACGACAAAAAGCCGGCAAATATCGGCAATGGCCGTAAGGGTGAGAAGCGCTTCAACAATAACATTGAGTGGTTTGCCTTCCAGCAGCAGTTCTTCAGCGCCATCATGCGCGCTCCCGGCAACTTCAGCTACGGAGAGTTCAAGATAGACTTCGTCCCCAAGGAAAGCGATTCCGGAGACCTTATGAACTGCAGCGCCCTCTTAAGGGCCGATATAACCCCCGGTGAAAGGGTGGACGTTCCCTTCGAGTTCTACTTCGGCCCCAACGACTACAAGGGCCTTAAGGCTTACGGACACGCCTATGAGAAGGTGATTCCCCTGGGCGGTAAGATTATCGGCTACTTCACAAAGTGGGTCATCATCCCTCTGTTTGACTGGCTCCACAAGGGCATAGCAAACTTCGGCATCATCATTCTCCTCATGACCATCTTCATCAAGATTGTGGTGTTGCCGTTTGCTTATAAGAGCTACTCTTCAAGCGCAAAGATGCAGGCTTTGAAGCCTTACATGGACAAGATCAACGCCAAGTATCCCAAGCAGGAAGACGCCATGAAAAAGCAGCAGGAGACCATGGACCTCTACAAGAAGGCCGGTGTTTCTCCTATGGGAGGCTGTCTCCCCATGCTTCTCCAGATGCCTATCCTGTGGGCTATGTTCCGCTTCTTCCCGGCTTCCATAGAGCTTCGTCAGCAGCCGTTCCTGTGGGCCCAGGACCTCAGCGCCTACGACGACGTAATCCACTGGGGCACCAGCATCCTTGGAATGGACCACATCTCCCTGTTTGCCCTGCTTATGGCTGTGTCTATGTTCTTCTACTCCAAGGTGCTGCAGACACAGACCCCTGCCGGCAATGACCCCAATGCCAAGATGATGCAGGTGATGAGCCTCTACATGATGCCCATCATGATGTTCTTCATCTGTAACAACCTCTCTTCCGGCCTTAGCTACTACTACCTCCTCAGTAACCTCATCACCATGCTTGAGACCTTCATCATCAAGAAGTGGATTGTGAAGCCGGAGCAGGTTGTGGCAAAGGTTGAGGCTGCCCAGAAGGAAAACAAGCCCGCTCCCAAGAGCAAGTGGCAGCAGCGTCTGGAAGAGGCCCAGAGGATGCAGCGTGAAATGGAAAAACAGAAGAAAGGCCGTAAGTAAATGAGGAAAATCTTTGCGCTTGTGGCCTTCCTGGTGGCCGTGATGCCGCTGAATGCCCAGCGCAGAGATTCCGTCTACACTGCCTCTGAACAGTTTAAAGTAACCAAACTGATAGCCCCCGTGTCCCTTATGGGCGTGGGGGCTGTCTGTGCTTTTACCCCGGCCATCCACAGCGGTATGGATATGGGGGTGAAAGAGTGGGCCCTTGCAAATAACGGGGGAGTGTATAACCTTCCCATCATGGACTGCCCGGAGACATATCTTCAATATGTGCCATCGGCAGCCTACGGCATTGCGGCCCTCAGCGGGGCGGGGAAGCACAGTCTCTTTGAGCAGCTGGTTGTTGGCGTCACGGCGTATGGACTTATGGTGGCTGGCTCCCAGGCCATAAAATTTGCTTCCAACGTCACCCGTCCCAATGACAATCCCCGTTCCTTCCCGTCAGGCCACACCGCAACCGCCTTTATGGGTGCGGAACTCGTAAGGCTGGAATACGGCCTCTGGTGGGGCCTGGCGGCATATTCCGTGGCAGGTGCCACGGCGTTTCTCCGCGTCTGGAACAACTGGCACTGGACCTCTGACGTAATTGCCGGCGCCGGTCTTGGAATCCTGTGCGCTCATGCAGCGTATTGGCTGCTGCCTTTTGAACGTAAACTCTTCCATATGGACTCCAAACTTGCCGGTGCGCCTCACTACAGGTGGCAGGCGGTGCCTTTTGCAGCATCAACTCCCGTTGGTGCCAGTTATGGACTTTCTTTGGCGGTACAATGGTAGCAAAGGCTCTTGAATCACTTCGCAGTGCTCTCCCTTCCGGGGTAGAGCTTGTCGCCGTCTCCAAGTTCCATCCTGTTTCCCGTCTTATGGAAGCCTATGACGCCGGTCAGCGCATCTTTGCCGAGAGCCGCCCCCAGGAGCTCGCCTCCAAAGTACCTGAGATGCCCTCCGATGTCAAGTGGCATTTTATCGGCCATCTTCAGACCAATAAACTGAAACTTGTCCTCCCGTACGTGGACCTTGTCCAGTCAGTAGATTCCCTCCACCTCCTTCAGGCCATCAACGCCTGGGGCGCCGCCAACTCCCGCGTCATCAACGTCCTTCTGGAACTTCACCTTGGCGCAGAAGAAACCAAGCAAGGCTTTTCCACTGAAGAGATCAATGATATTTTAAGAGGGGAGGGTGTACTGTCGAAGACCCCTGGCCACCCTCGGCCGGGTAAGAGGGAGGGGCCCAAAGCTGCGCGCAGCGCTGCGCCTGGGAGGGGTCGCGAAGCGACGGTCGGCGACAGTACACCCTCCCCTCAGTCGAATGTCAGAATCTGCGGACTTATGGGGATGGCAACGAATACGGAGGATATGGCGGTTGTGGAAAAGGACTTTGAGCGTATTGAGAAGCTGTTTCTTCAGATAAAGGCTATGGGAATCCCCGGCTTTGACCAGCTCTCTATCGGCATGTCCGGTGACTGGCCGGTTGCTGTTCGCCATGGTGCCACAATGGTTCGTATCGGCACGGATATCTTCGGCCCACGTGAATACTAGCCGTCGCAGGTCATACCCCAAACCGTCGCAGGTCTGCATTTTTCCCGTCACCTGCGACGTAAATTAGCCACAGAGGCAAAAAAGTGTCGCAGGTCCGCCGTTTTTTGCAGACCTGCGACACTTTGTTAACTGACCTGCGACACTAAATTGCCGCATCAATAGGACTAATGCGCCAAGATAGCACCTACCAGACCCAGAATGGCGTAGAACTCAGGAAGAGCGGCGTAGATGAGGGTGTTGGTGACAACGTCATGGCCCTGGGAGACGCCCACGATACCGTTGGCGCATACCTGGCCCTGACGGATGCCGGAAAGCAGGCAGGCAAGGCCTGCGGAGATGCCTACGCCAAAGCAGATCCAACCGCTGATGCTGCCGCCGGTGTATTTACCCATCATTACCAGAAAAGCCACAAAACCGTAGATACCTTGGGTTGAAGGCAGGGCAGATAGCAGCAGGTAGCTGCCGGAAGCCTCCGGTTTGCGTTTGAGAGCACCCTCCGCCGCGTTACCGGCGATTGTGGTGCCGATGGATGAACCGATACCTGCAAGTGCAAGTACCAGACCCAGTCCTAGATAAGCTAAAATCTGTTCCATAATGTTATTGTTTGTTTAAAGATTTTTTCAGAGGGTTGTAAACGCGGCCGTTGGCCTCGTATCCGGCATTCTTGAAGAATTCCAGGAAATTAAGGCGCAGAGGGTGTACGAATGCACCCAGGGCGCACATGGCAATGTTGAGAGTGTGTCCAAAGAGGATCAGTAGCAGGAAACCTATCCATTTGGCAATATTGGGGGAGTCTCCCAAAATCATGACACCCATGTCGTTGAAAGCCATTCCTAGCATGCTTCCGGCAAGGCCCAGGGCATAAAGACGGATGTAGCTGAGTACATCTCCCACAAGGCCGGTTACCATATTATAGGTATCCCAGAGGCCCATGCCGATATTGGTAAACTTGTTGCGCTTTGGATCATTGAATACAAAGATTCCAAGGGCACTCACTACGCCCAGGACAATCACTATCAATTTGGTGAGATTTGCATCCAGAACGCCGGCCAGCGCAAAGGCTGCCACGGTGACGCCGCCCACGATGAGGAGCGTCCATCCCCAGGTTCCCAGCGAGGCGAAAAAGCCTTTTGTGCGGGTCTGATGGATGGTTTTGACAACCATGGCAAGGCATATGTGAAGAATGCCCACAACCAGTGCCAACACCATTGTAGCATCGTTGCCGGCTATCTGGGCCGGTAGGAAAATGCCCTTTATAGGGGCAAAGACCTGCCACTGCGAGATGTCCATGGAGAAGAAGGTGTGGAAAAGGAAGCCAATCACCACAGTGGCCACTCCAAGGATTACCACAAGGGGAGCCATATCCTTGAAGGAATCCACTTTCTTCAGGAGAAGGCCTGCCGCTACCAGCACCAGTCCGTAGCCGCAGTCGCCCATACAGAAGGCGAAGAACAGCATGAAGAAGATGCTGATGAAGGGGGTAGGGTCGAATCCGTCATAGGCCGGGCGGCCGTACATGTCCGTAAGAGTCTCGAACTGACGTACGAACCAGTTATTGCGGAAGCTGATGGGAGGGTTATCCTCAACCTTTGCATTCTCCTTTATATAAAGGAATCCGGCCTGGTCCAGTTTGGCCGATATTTCCTCTTCACTTTCCGTAGGAGCGTATCCCACGTATGTGAGAAGGGTATCTTCTGCTGCGGGAACCGCGGTGCAGCCTGCAAGGTATTTGTCAAGCTCAGAGTAGCACCTGGCCCTTTTTTCCTCAAGTTCCGGAATCCGGGCCTTGGCGCTTGCAACGCGCCTCAGGACATGTGAATAGTGCTTCTCACGGTCCCTAAGGTCCTTTTCAAGCTGGGCGGCGTTCTGGTTGGGGAGAGGAATCTCTCCGGGAAGATTGTCTTCACCTGCAACCACAAACCAGGTATGGGATTTATCCGTACCAATTACGGAAAGAGGGTATTCATCGGCCCAGGCAGGCTTGAACTGCTTGGTGGGAAGGGAGTGGAAGTGGATGGGTACACCTGCCTCTTCCAGCTTATGGAGGATATCCGGGTTGAAGTTTCCCCATATCTTAAGCTGGTGGATCTGTTTACGGATGGCGTCCATCTCCACTGCGTCGTCGGAGTAGCGCATGAGCATGCCGCCGGCAAGGCGTTCTATGTCTCCGTCAATGTACTCCGGCTCAGTGCCTTCCGGTACCTCTGCCTTTTCAAGGCCCTTGATGAGGCCGTCCAGAAGCTCAATCTCTGCGACAAGCTCCCTGGAGTGGTCGTCCACGGGCTTAGAACTGCGGGAGATATCCACAAGGCCCGTCTCCTGGAGGGTGTCCATCAGGGTATCCTGCATTCCGCTAAGGAGAATGAAGGAGTATTTGGTCATGGGTGCTATCATAGGGCCGAGGCCTCCTCTTCCTCAAGGGCGTGCCTGTTCTTAACTATCTTGGAAGATGCCTTGGAAAGGTTTTCCTCATCCTCCATGTAGCGTTTGATCTTACGGATAGCCTCCTGATAGCCGGGAATCTGGACCTTCTCATAAAGATTCACCTTCTGGGTGGTCTTCTTGCGGTTGTAGTCCAGGATGCGGGCCTTTTCAAGGTAAACCTCGCTTTCTATGCCCAGGCGGCTGAGTTCCTGAAGGATCCTCACGCCGTCTGCGTACCATGCGGGTTTCACAAAGGCGTTGAAGGGCTTTATCTCATAGTGGATCTCACCGAGTGCAGGGGTTTTAACACCGGCAACCTTCTTGGTATATAGATCCACGTCCGTTATGGCTATGAGACCGGGCTGGAACTCGTTCCAGAGGGCGGCAAGGTAGTCGTAGTCCTTCATGGCCTTTTCCAGGCTCTCCACAAGACGCGCGCTCTCGTCCTTTGCCTTCCTCACTTCAAGCCTCAGGGCGCTCTCCTTGTTCTGAAGGGTAGGGAGAGCCCTCTGACGAACCTTCAGCTGCTTGCCAAGCTCCGTAAGGGATGTTTTATTGTATTGGAATTTAATTGCCATTATTTAACCCAATATTTGTCTATAAGGGCCTGTTTGATACCGGTCTCTGCGGGGGAGAAGTACTTTGCGAACAGCTTCCAGGCAGTGTCCAGCATCTGAGTGATGGTAATGTTTACGTCAATTGCAAGGAGCTCACGGGCGTAGTCCTTGGCGTATGCAAGGCAGCGGTGGTCGTAGTCGGAGAGGTCAAAGCCGTTCTCCAGCTTTGTCTTGGCGTTCTGGGCATCGGCATAAAGACGCACGGATGCGTTCATCACCTGGGAGTGGTCCTCGCGGGTTTTCTTTCCCTGTACAAGCTGTTTCAGACGGGAAAGGCTGCGGAACGGGTCGATGATAACCTTGCCGGTATCGGAATCGGCCCTCAGGAAGAGCTGGCCCTCGGTGATGTAGCCGGTATTGTCCGGGATCGCGTGGGTGATGTCTCCGTCGTTGAGAGTGGTAACGGCAATGATGGTGATGGAGCCGTCCGTAGGAAGCTGCACCGCCTTCTCATAGATCTTTGCAAGGTCACTGTAGAGGGAGCCCGGCATGGAGTCCTTGGAAGGAATCTGGTCCATACGGTTGGAAACGATTGAGAGGGCATCGGCATAAAGGGTCATGTCCGTCAGGAGCACCAGCACCTTCTCATTCTTGTCCACGGCAAAGTATTCAGCGGCGGTGAGGGCCATATCCGGCACCAGGAGGCGCTCCACAGGGGGATTCTCCGTGGTGTTGATGAAGCAGATGATCTTGTCAAGGGCTCCTGCCTCCTCAAAGCGGTGGCGGAAGAAGAGGTAGTCGTCGTTGGTGAGGCCCATGCCGCCAAGGATGATCTTGTCTACATCGGCGCGGATGGCTACGTCGGCCATGACCTGGTTGTAGGGTTGGTCGGGGTCTGCGAAGAACGGGATCTTCTGGCCGGACACGAGGGTGTTGTTCAGGTCGATGCCGGCGATACCGGTAGGGATGAGCTGGGACGGCTGGCGGCGCTTGTACGGGTTCACGGACGGACCGCCGATCTGGCGCTCCTCGCCCTCGATCTCGGGACCGCCGTCCAGCG
>JAFZOU010000045.1 GCA_017550525.1 Bacteroidales bacterium | reverse complement strand
CCTACCTGAGAAGCAGTATCAATTCCGGAAAGGACAACTTGTTCCTTTGCATCCGGATCAAGAAGGATGAACTCCAGGGTATTGTTCTCATACAGACGCACGTACTGGTCTGTCCCGGGCGTATAGATACGGGTCTTGGAGCCAAGGTAAATACCCGGTTCATCGTACTGAGTCACATATGAAGGCTCTCCGGAGCCCGTTTCCCTGCGGTAGATCTTAACCTTCTCCACAGAAGTGGTGGTTTTGTAGCAGCTGAAGCGCGTAGCGTTACTGGCGCCATTATGGCACAGCATAGGGCTTTCACCTGCCGATGCCAGTATGGTGGCCACAAAATTGGATGCCACGGAGATACTCCAGGTGGAATACTGGTCTGTGGAAGTTACAGTCTTGAGGTAATTTCCGGTAGAAAGGGCCGAGAGGTAACCGCCCTCTACGGCAAGTTTCCATTCCCCTTCCTCTCCCTCAAGCGTAACCACTGCCGCTCCTTCCGGAACTTCAGAAATAACGCCATCCTGCACTGTCACGGAGACACGGCTCCTGTAAGGCTTGGAACTTGTTCCCGCCTGGGCGCCCATTGTGTACTGTCCGTCAATGCTCACAATGAGGAGTTGATCTCCCTCAGCCAGATCACTTGCATCTTCAAGCAGCACGAAGTCCTGGGAAACAGGGACTACGCCGCCCTGTGAAGGCTGATCCACCGTCACAGTCTGGGAAATGTCTTCAAAGGAGAAAGTAACATGGCCGGAACGGGCATTGCCGGTGGCATTGGCCTCATAGGTTATTGTGAAAACCTTCTCCGTGAGGGCCTTGGTGGGAGGATTCACCTGCAGCCAGTCTTGATCTGTCTGGGCCGATACCGTAACGTTTGCGCTGAGCACAAAGTCCAGGGAACCGCCGGCAGAATCGGCCTCCACCGTTGAAGCGGAAAGCACAATGGCATCCTTCTGGGCCTGGGTTATGGTGAGGCTGTGGTTTTTGCCTCCGCTCTTGTACGTGATTACGGCACTGCGGGAGTCGTAGGTGGTATTCTCCTGGAGCACCAGCTGGTTCCCCTGAAGGGAAATCCAGGACTGGGCGCTGGAAGGAATTACCACGGAGGAGGCATCGGCGGGAAGGTCCAGAGTACCACTGGCCGATGTCACGGCTTCAGACTCATATACGGTGTCGTCTTCGGGGGTGGAAAAACCAACGTAAAGGACCTTTACAAAGCAGCTGCCGTCATCACCCGTGACAATGAGGAGCACTTTTGCGGGAGATGAGTTCTCCGGACGGGCTATTGTAAGGGTTCCCTTGTTGTCCTGGGGCTTGGAGAAAGTAACCGTCCAGCCCTGGGGCTCATATGACTCAAGGGTGTAGGTGAGGTTTGCGGGGGCCTTCACTTCATAGGGGGTTCCTGCTTCCTCCCCTTCTTCCAGTGCACGGAATACGGTGTCGTCTACCAGGATTTGCAGTTTTACGGCTCCGGCACTTGCAAAGGGAACCTCAATGGTTGTGCCGTCAGAAAGGGTGAATATCACTATGCCTTCCTTGGTTGTGGTGTCAATGCCGGCAATGGGGCACTGTACGGTGGTAACAGCGTCTCCGGCAAGGATCCACTCACCGTCTCCCAGGCGGTAGTACCATTTTCCGTTCTCCACCTTGATTTCAGGCGTGAGACCATCGGCACCGTCCTTACCGTCCAAGCCGTCTTTACCATCTTCTCCGTCTTCACCATCTTTACCGTTTTCACCGTCTTTACCATCGGCACCATCTTTACCGTCCTTGCCGTCCACGCCGCTGGCGCGCACCTTCTGGCCATCCTGCATCATCCACTCACCGTCTATGGTCCAGTAATAGAGACCGTCGGTGTCCTTCTTCACGCTGATCTGGGGAGAATGGGCATCTGAGCCGTTCCTGACAATTTTTTCTACGGTTTTTCCGTCAGAATCCACAAGCACAAGAAAGTAACCGCTGCCATCCTCGAGGTCTGAGACGCTTTGGACAAAATACTTTCCGCTAAGCAGTTGACGGATAAGCCCAACCTGGCTATTCAGTTCATTCACCTGGTTCTGGAGGGCCTCAAGCTTGCTCTCCACCGCGGAGAGACGGTCCTCATACTCCTGCACTTGACCGCAGCCGGACATTAGAAACGCAAGCGCAAGACCGGCGGCAAATAGTAGTTTTTTCATCTTAAGTAGCTAAGTATTAATTGTTTTCTTCTTTTTTCCACTCAAAGGAATAGAGTATTGATTCCACCTGACGGAGGTACTGGCGCTTGTCATATCTGGGGGCATAGACAAAGGCCTCCAGGACTATAATATCCTTTCCGTCAGGGCTGTAGAAAGAGTGGGATACAAAGGGGCCGCCCATGAAGTCTCCGTGCACTTCCCAGAAGCCGCGGGTTTCCACAAAAGCCCTTCCCTTATAGCTCAGGGAGCGGCATACGGGTTCCTGGGCAGTGGAAGTGGTCATATATGAGCCGTCAAACATTCCGGGAACGTTTGACTGCATGATCTCATTGCGTTTTGAGATTATATTCTGAAGGGAAAACACATTCTCTCCTCCGGAAACGGGATACTTGTAGATGAGGACAGTCTGGTTGGTGTACTGCTTTTCATCGGCAATCCACACAAAATCATCCGTAACCTTGCGGCAGCGGTAGCCGGAAGGGAAATGCAGGATGCCGCCCGTGACAGAGGCCACAGGGTCCTGCAGGGCACGTTCCTCATAAAGCTTTGCGTTGGCTATGACGCGGTCACGCTCGGCCTGCTCGAAATACTCTGAAATGATCACGCAGTCGTGCTCGAAAAGGGCCAGGGCTTCATCCTCATCCAGGGCGTTGATCTGGACCACGGCCTGAGGCTGAGCCCACACGTTGTGTTTGTACACCACGCCCGTTGTCTGATTCAGGGGATTGATGTTGATGAGCAGCTGGTTGCGGTGCATCTTGAACATGTTGTTGAATGCTCCCGGGGGTACGTTGGACAGAGCAAAAAGCGGCTCACGCTGTGCCAGGTAAGGGGTATCGGCCGCCAGGACCTCACGGATTGCAACGCCAAGGTCTCCCTCCCACTGCTCACGCTCTATGGTCACAAGGACCTCTCCGGCCTTGCCGCTAACGTTGGGAAGAAGGGTCCCCTTCTTGTCATTCTTACAGCCGGCAAGTGCAAGGACTGCAAAAGCTAAGGCCAAAATACGATATTTCATATGCTTATCTTATTAATCTCATTATATCATTGCCAAATGCCACAAACATAAGCAGAAGCAGGAGAATCATCCCTATCCACTGCGCCACAAGGAGGAATCTATCCGAGGGTTTGCGGCCCGTAATCATCTCATACAGGCAGAAAACTATGTGACCGCCGTCAAGCGCCGGGATGGGCAGAAGGTTCATAACGCCAAGCATTATGGAAAGAAGCGCCAGAATATACATGAACTGATGCCAGTTCCATGAAGACGGGAACACCTGGCCGATAGCCACGAAACTCCCCACGGACTTATATGCGCCCGTGGACGGGGTTGCCACAAGCCTGAGGTCCCTGAGGTATCCTGTAACGGACTCCCAGGCCCAGCTGCAGCCAGCGGGAACGGCCTCAAGCACGGTGTATTCCCTGTGTTTAAGGTAAGTGTTCACAAAGAACACCCCCAGCATTCCAAGGGAATCCACCTGGACCGGCACATCAACTGACTCTCCGCCACGGAGTACCGTAACCTGGAGAGCTTCACCAGGATGAGCCCTCAGAACCTTCTGGGCATCCTGAAGATATGGCGTATCCTCACCGGAGACCCCTACAATACGGTCTCCTTTGAGGAGGGCCGAATTGGGGGACGAGGCCATGACGCTGTCCACATAGAACGGGAGCGCTATGTCAAACATCCCGGGAGTATTCAGGACATCCCCTATCAGGGCCTGGTCTATGTAGATGTCAAGGGTATCGGCCCCGCGGAGTACCGTTGCCTTGCGAACCCTTCTTCGGGCAAGGTCGCTCTGGAGATCCATGAACTCCTGAGGAGCGTAGTCGTCATAAAGCAGGATGCGGTCACCGGTACGGAAACCCATGTCATAACCCAGTTCATTCACGTACACAGGGTTGTCATTGGGGATATAATTCTTGCCCCAGATGGCAAGGATAGCCACAAAAAGGCCGATAGCAAGGAGAAAATTGTTGAGCACTCCCCCGCTCATCACAAGGAGGCGCTGCCAGGCGGGCTTTGAGCGGAACTCCCAGGGCTCCGGCGCGTGTTTCAGCTGCTCCGTGTCCAGGGACTCGTCCACCATACCGGCAATCTTGCAGTAGCCGCCAAGGGGCAGCCAGCCCATGCCGTATTCCGTCTCCCCTATCTTGAAAGAAAAGAGCTTAAAGCCCCCCACATCAAAGAAAAGGAAAAATTTCTCTACCCTTATACCAAATACACGAGCCCAGAAATAGTGTCCAAACTCATGGAAAATG
>JAFZOU010000044.1 GCA_017550525.1 Bacteroidales bacterium | reverse complement strand
TGCCACCATCGCCTTTGGCATGGGCATAGACAAGCAGAACGTCCGTTTCGTCATCCACTATGACATCCCCAAGAGCATAGAGGGCTATTATCAGGAAACAGGCCGCGCCGGCCGTGACGGCCAGGAAGGCACCTGCATCACATATTACAGCTACAAGGACATCCAGAAACTGGAGAAGTTCATGCAGGGAAAGCCTGTGGCAGAGCAGGAAATAGGGAAGCAGCTCCTCAAGGAAACCGTGGCTTATGCAGAGTCCAGCCAGTGCCGCCGTAAACTCCTCCTCAACTATTTTGGAGAGGATTACACCCAGGATAACTGCGGCGCCTGTGACAACTGCCTGCATCCCAAGGTGCGCTTTGACGGCCATGAGGAGATGTGCCTTGTCATTGAACTCATAGAGTCCCTCAAGGAGCATTTCAAACTGGAACACCTTACCGGCATCCTTGCAGGGGAGGCCAGTGCACTCATAAAGTCTTATCAGCATGACCAGCTTCCCCTGTTTGGCGCCGGCAAGGACCATGACCAGCGCTTCTGGGCGGCCGTAATCCATCAGGGCCTCATACTCCATTTCCTTGAGAAGGACATTGAGAACTACGGCCTCATTTCAGTGACGGATGCAGGACTTGAGTTCTATATGCATCCAAAGGAACTCATGCTGGTAGAGGACCGCACATTCTCCGAAGGTGAGGATGACGATGAAGAAGATGCCGCGGCAGTCCGCGGTGGCGGTGGCGGAGACCAGACCCTCCTTGCCATGCTCAAGGACCTCCGCAAGGACGTCGCCCGCAAGATGAGGGTCCAGCCCTGGGTGGTGTTCAGTGACCCTTCACTGGAGGATATGACCATAGTTTATCCCCTCACGCTTAAGGAACTCTCTGAAAAGTGCCAGGGCGTTGGAGAGGGTAAGGCCCGGAAGTTCGGCCAGCCGTTCATAGACCTTATCGGCAAGTACGTTGAGGAGAACGAGATTGAGCGGCCGGACGATTTCGTTGTAAAGAGCGTCGCCTCAAAGTCCGGCAACAAGGTTTACATAATCCAGTCCATAGACCGTAAACTCCCCCTGGAGGATATTGCCCGCGCCAAAGACCTTGACATGGACCAGCTTCTCACGGAAATGGAGGCCATCGTAAGCACCGGTACAAGGCTCAACCTTGGTTATTATATCTCTGAAAACCTTGATCCTGAGGTGGTTCAGGAGCTCTACGACTGGTTCAAGAATGACGCCACCTCAGATTCTTTGGCCGAGGCCCGTGCGGAATTATCGGCCGATTACGAGGACATTGAAATCCGCCTGGTAAGGCTAAAATTCCTCTGCGAAGTCGCAAATTAAAATTTGCGACTTTAATTTGCTATACGTTACCCCCTCCCGAAACCCCTCCCCTCGGGGGAGGGACTTTTTAAAGATAAATCAGGAAAGAAAGATTGGACGGGTCAAAGAGGCGCCGGGCCATGGCCTGGAGCTGCTCCGGGGTAATTGAGTCCAGAATACGGCGTGTCTCTGCCGATGTCATTACTTCACCCCACGCAAGCATACTCTTTCCAAGGGAGAGGCACTGGGCCTCGCCGGCTTCGGAACTTATGGCCAGTTGCCCAAGAAGCTGCTTCCGGTATGCCTTAAGGCGGGCATCAGTAAGCGGCTTCTCACGTAGCCCTGCAAGAATCTTATCAATGGCCTTGAGGCAGTTGTCAAGATTTGGTTTGTCGCAGCCAAAAGTAATTGCAACCACTCCGGTATCGGCATACTGGGTATAATTGCACTCAATCCCGTACACCCATCCGCGTTTTTCGCGGAGTTCTGCATTTAGAAGCGAATTTGACGCCGGCCCTCCAAGGATATTGGCGAGCATGGCAGCAATGAGCCTGTCCGGCATCTCGTAAAGAGACGGCGCCAGGCCTCCTATCACGGCATTTACCTCGTGATTATGCTTGTCAATTACCTTGTGGAAAGACATTATTAATTGATTTAAGTATTTGCTTCTCAAGCTTGTCAAGGTCAATATCGGCCACAACGGAAAGGGCCATGCGGGAGGGGATGAATTTCTCCTTGACAAAGCGGCGGAGCATATCCGGCTTTATCTTTTTGACAG
>JAFZOU010000043.1 GCA_017550525.1 Bacteroidales bacterium | reverse complement strand
TTGGACATACGGGTACGGCCGCTGAGCATAACCTCAACGTCGTCTGAGCGGTACGTCGCACGCAGACGCTCCGTGAAGCCAAAGCTGCGGGTGGTGTTGTCAAGGAAGTCCTGAGCCCACTTGTCATTCTTCCTGTTATCCTCGGTGAAGTAATCTGAGTGGAACTTGGAATAGTTGAAATCCGCGGTAGCGGCATTGTAATAGTTGTCCATATTGAGGGATGCGGCGCCGATATAACTTCCACTCTTGGAATAGGACAGGCGCAGCATGTTTGATATGGAGAAGTTACTCTTTGCAATAGGGGCATTCACCATCAGGCGCATATTGCCGTTGAAGGAGTCGTTGCCGTTTACCGGGAGGGAGAACGTGCGGCCTGCAAGATCATACCAGATTGCGCTTACGATAGGACTCTGAGTGTAATTCCCCTCAAGGTGGAAACGCATGGTGAAGAAGGTCTTCTTGTTGGAGAACTCAAGGTCTGAGCGCAGTCCGTGGCCGAAGTAAGGCGTCAGGTACGGGTTACCCAGGGAAACTGCCAGAGGGTTGCTGTTGTCGGCCACAGGAAGCAGCTGAGACGTGGAAGGCTGGCTGGAGCGCCCCCAGTAGAACAGGCGGACGTTGGAGTTGTCGTTGAAGTCGTAAAAGAGCATTGCCCTTGGTGAGAAATTCCACCTGAAGTCCTTATAGGGTTCATAACCATTAGTCTCATTGTAAGTACTTGTGGGTGAGGCGCTTGCGCCAAGCTGAGCGCGAAGCTTCTCATTCTGGTACATAAAGGCCATGCCGATATTCTGGTTGAGGGACTGATTGAGAATCCTGTTGGAATAGGTATCGTCCTTAAGACCGGTCTCTTCATTTATGACATCCTTGACGGAAAGTGTCTGGGAATAACGGATATTGTAACTGCCTTCCAGGTAGAAGTTGCCGCCCAGAGGCTCCGTATACACTATTCTGCTGCCGCCCCCGCGCGTACGGGTTGACTGGTTGATGAGCTGGTTCACGGTTTCCGTGCCTGTGGCATCCACGGAGCCATCGGCATTGAACTTGGTGTTGGTGGCGCTCCTGTTGATACCGTCCATGTCGTTGTTGGAGATATTCCAGTCCACGTTCACGGATATGGTACGTCCCGGAATGCCAAGCCTCTGGCGGAAGAGTCCCCAGCCCCTTGTCTGCCAGTTGTTGTTGTTGCCGCCGTTGGTGGAGAAACCGCTGTTGGTCTTGCTCTCAAGGCCATCGGCATCCCTGGTGCTGGTCTCGAAGTCCTTTTGCTGGAGATAACTGCCGCGGCCGATATTGAACTGCGGCTGGAAGAGGATGGATGTGTTCTCGCTGAACTTATGCTCAAGACGCACACCAAAGCGATGGCCGTCCGTGAACCTGGAACTGCTGCCCCGGGTACTTGAGATGAGGGTGGAGCCGTCGTTTCGGAAAGTCTCTTTGTAGGTATCTTCAAGGACATCCGTCTGGGTTCCGTTATAAAGGTAGTTGCCACCAAGTTCCATCTTCTTGTCCAGAAGGTCCCAAACGCCGTTTGCGCCGCCCATCCAGGACGTGACAACGCCATTGGAATTTCCCCAGCCACCACCGCCGCGGCCCATTCCGCCGCCGCCTCCCATCATGGAGTTCATCATGGAGCCGGAAAGGTCGTTGAAACCGCGGTTGTTGGTATTATTGGCATTTGCAATGATGCTTATCTGGCTGTCCTCCGTGAATCGGCCGCCCATAAAAGCGCCCTGCCAGCGGAAATGGTCCTTGAAGGGAGTGTACTCCCCCGAAGACGGGATGTCATAGCCGCCGCCTGCCATGGCGTTACCAAAGACGCCATTCATCATACCGGGCTTTACGCTAAGGTCAATGACTGTCTCATCCTCACCGTCATCTATGCCCGTGAATTCCGCCTGCTCGCTCTTCTTTTTCACCACCTTCACCTTGTCCACAAGTTTAGCAGGGATGTTCTTGGAAGCAAGCTGAGGGTCGTCCAGGAAGAAGGTTTTGCCGCCGATGGTGATTTTGGTGATGGTCTCACCGTTTGCGGTGATGGTGCCGTTTTCATCTACCTCAACGCCCGGAAGCTTCTTCAGGAGGTCTTCCAGCACGTTGTCGTCTGAAATCTTGTATGACGATGCGTTATACTCGATGGTATCTTTCTTTACAATGATGGGATTACCCGTAGCGCTCACCGAAGCGGCGTCAAGGACCTGGGTGTCCTGTTCCAGCTTTATGGTGCCAAGGTTGATATTCTCCTTTACCTCAATGGCCTTCTCAAAGGTGACATAGCCCATTATCTCCGCCTTCAGGGTATACTTCCCCGCGCGGAGTTTCTCCACGGTGGCAGAGCCGTCGTGATTTGTAAGGGCGTACTTGGGATCACCTTTTTCAGGTGTGGCCGATACAGTGGCAAAGCCCACGGGCTCACCGTTGGTGGCGTCCTCCAGTTTAAGCGAAATCTTGTAGTTCTGGGCAAAGAGGGTTCCTGCCACAAATAGGGCTGCCAGGGCAGCTAACATTCTTCTAACCATAGGTTTACTTTACACGATCAGGGTTTTCCTTCAAAAATTGTTCCCAACCGCCTTTTCCCTTGGCGGCCTTAATCGGTGAAGTAGTTTCATAGTGGTGGCATAGGGCAATGGCAAGGGCGTCCGTGGCATCAAGGTGGCGGGATTCAAGCTTTACGCCAAGGGTTTTTTCAAGCATCAGCTGCACCTGCTCCTTGGAAGCGGCTCCGTTTCCAACAATGGCCTCCTTGGCCTTTCTTGGGGCGTATTCCGTAACGGACTGAACGCCAAATTCCAGCGCGGCAATCATTGCTGCTCCCTGCGCGCGGCCAAGTTTAAGGACCACCTGGGCGTTCTTTCCGTAGAACGGGGACTCGATTGCAAGTTCCGTGGGGCTGTAACTCTTGCACACCTCAGAGATGCAGTCATAGATGGCACGGAGTTTTGCATAGGGGTCCTTCTCCTTACGGATGTCAAGGACACCCATATCCACGTACTCAGCCTTCTTCCCGGCGCTTCGGATAATACCAAACCCCAGCAGCTGGGTGCCGGGGTCTATTCCAAGTATTACGCGCTCTTTGTCCATTGCGGTACAAAGATAGCAATTTTTTTAGTCTATCCTGTCAAATCCGGTGTAAGGACGGAGGCACTCAGGGATCTCGATGTAGCCATCCTTCTGGTTGTCTTCCAGCAGGGCTGCAACTACGCGGGGCAGAGCCAGGGAACTGCCGTTGAGGGTGTGGGCAAGCTGCATCTTGCCGTCTGCGTCCTTGTAGCGGCACTTGAGGCGGTTGGCCTGGTAGCTCTCAAAGTTGGAAACTGAGGAAATCTCCAGCCAGCGGCCCTGGGCTGCGCTCCAGAGCTCGAAGTCATAGGTGATGGCCGATGTAAAGCTCATATCACCGCCGCAGAGCCTGAGGATGCGGTACTTGAGGCCAAGTTCGTTCACAAGGCTCTCTACGTGTGCAACCATCTCATCAAGGGCTGCATAACTGTTCTCCGGCTTCTCCACGCGCACGATCTCTACCTTATCAAACTGGTGCAGGCGGTTGAGGCCGCGGACGTCCTTGCCGTAGGAACCGGCCTCACGGCGGAAGCAGGGAGTGTATGCGGTAAGCTTCTGGGGGAAGTCGTCGGCACCAAGTATAACGTCACGGAAGATATTGGTGACGGGAACCTCTGCGGTAGGGACCATATAGAAGTTGTCCAGGGTGGCGTGGTACATCTGGCCTTCCTTGTCAGGAAGCTGGCCGGTACCAAAGCCGGATGCCGAATTCACCATCACGGGAGGCTCCACCTCAAGATAACCTGCAGCGGTATTCCTCTCAAGGAAGTAGTTGATAAGGGCCCTCTGGAGTTTTGCGCCCTTGCCCTTATATACGGGGAAACCGGTGCCGGTGATCTTTACGCCAAGGTCGAAGTCAATGATGTCATACTTCTTTGCAAGTTCCCAGTGGGGAAGGGCGTTTTCAGGAAGCTGGACCTCGGGGCCGCCCATCTTCACAACCAGGTTATCCTCTGCGCCTGCTCCTTCCGGTACAAGGTCACAGGGAAGGTTGGGAAGGAGGACAAGTTTGTCCTGAAGGGCTGCGGCGTTGGAATCGGCCTCCTGAAGGAGTTCCTGAGAACGGGCCTTGAGGGCGGCTACTTCAGCCTTTGCGGCTTCTGCCTCTTCCTTCTTTCCTTCCTTCATAAGCTGGCCGATAGCGGCGGCTGCCTTCTTCTGCTTGCCAAGGAGGGCGTCAGATTCCTGCTGGATGGCTTTACGGCGGTCATCCATCGCTATTACGTCCGCAACAATCTCACGGGCATCGAAATGCTTTTTTGCAAGTTTCCGGATTACGAGTTCCGGATCTTCGCGTAAGGTTTTGAGTGTAAGCATATTTTTCAATAATAAAGGAGGACCGTACTAGTCCTCCTTGATTAACTGTTTCCCCAGCGGCTAGTTCTCAAAGGGAACTACGCTCACGAAGGATTTGTCGTCACGCTTGCGGGTGAACTTGACAGTGCCGTCAATAAGGGCATAAAGGGTGTGATCCTTGCCCATACCCACATTAAGACCAGGGTTGTGCTGAGTACCGCGCTGACGCACGATAATGTTTCCTGCCTTTACGACCTCTGCGCCGAACTTCTTGATACCAAGACGTTTGGAATGACTCTCACGGCCGTTCTTTGAACTGGATTGACCTTTCTTGTGTGCCATAATCTTCTGTCTTTAAAAAGTTAAGCGATAGCGTCGATGTGGATCTTGGTGAGCTTCTGACGGTGACCGTTCAGAGTCTGGAATCCCTTGCGACGGATTTTCTTGAATACGAGCACTTTCTTTGCTTTGGCGTCATCGTCAAGGACGGTAGCCTTCACAACTGCTCCCTCTACATACGGAGTTCCAACCTTTACGGCGCCTTCTGCATCAATGAGAAGAACCTTGTTGAACTCTACGGATTCTCCGTTCTTTGCCTGGAGGCGGTTTACGAAGATATCCATTCCAGCCTCTACTTTGAACTGCTGGCTTGCAATGTCTACGATTGCGTACATCGTTCAAAAACTGTTAAAAGTTTTGGGCCGTAAGCGCCTGCCCTCTGCGGCAGGTCTTGATGAGCTCAGCGGTCATCTAAAATTTGGGACTGCAAAGATACGAATAAATCTCAGAAACACAAATTTTTCCGCCAAAAAACGAATCAAGTGCAAAACTATGTGTCTGTTTTCCACCCCTTAACGGTTGTCCCCGTGGCGTTGGAGAATTATGGCCTGACCGTCCGAAACTTAAACGACGCCTACCCAAGCCACAGCTACTTCTGAGGCCGCATGGTGTCGTTTACCCTCATTCCTGATACAGGGGTAAAAGACACTACCACGGCTTGCACTTTTGGGGGTATAATGCACATACTCAGTACCGTCGGGTACTCACTGTGTACGAAAAGGGCATTATACGTACGTGGTCAGTACCGGCTGCAGGTGGCAGGACTTGCTCCGGAGAACACTAAGGCCTGTTAATCCGGGCGAGGTTGGTTTTTCTGTGGCCATCCTCGCCCAGAAGATGTGGATCAGAAGCATTTATAATGGCATTTAGGTGGGCGTGGTTGGTGGAACGAAATCCAACCTCGCCCAAAGTTTTGCACTTTGCCGTGTTGACACTCAGATTGCCCAAAATGGAGTTTTTAATGCCAACACGGCAACGTTTTTGACCAATAAGGCCGATTTCCTTGCCGTGTTGGCAGTGAAATCGGCCTTATACGTGTTTTACGCGTCAACACGGCAAAACAAACGCCGGCGCGCTAGTCCTTCATCTCAAAGTAGTACTTGCGTACCCAGTACTCGAAGAGCGGATCTTCCAAGACGGGGTTGTCATTCTGGTCCAGCATTATCACTTCTTTCTTCATAAGGGCTTCCTTCACCCTCTTGACATTGGCCGATGAATTGAGCCCGTACTTACGAATCACCTCAGACGCGCTGAAGCGGGTAACTCCGTCAAGAGTGGCCTTCAGGAGGCTTACCTGATGGGTTGTGAGGCTGTTCATAATGCCGCGGAAGGATGGCTCGTGGATACTCACAAGGCTTTCCAGGGCCTCTACCAGGAGCGGTTCCATGATGTAGCCGCGGCTGAGGGAATCCGCGATGGCAATGAGGTGATTGATATACCAGAGGTGCCCGCGGAAGAGGTTGTACACTCCTTGCAGGAGACGCTTTTCCACTACCTTACCGCTGGATAGGAACCCGCGGTGAAGATGCTCCGTCACTTCCTCCTCCGGCGCCAGTGAAAGAGACACCCTCTCCACGCGGCGGCTGAAAAGGACGCTTCCCGTGAAGATGGCGCTCATTGCATTAACGGAGCTGCCGGAGAAGATAAAGGAGAAGTTCCTTCCCTTCTGCTCCTTGATAACGGCCGATAGTGGCCGAAGGATTGCGTCAGGGTCCTCCAGGTTGCCTATGCAGTGGAATTCCTCGATGATGAGGATCATCTTCTGCTGCCTTTCATCGGCCACGGCAAAAGGAAGACGAAGCATTGCAAGGGCGTCATCCTTGTCCAAAGGCCAGCCAAGGGACACAGCCTGCCCGGTCTGGGTGAATTCATCCGCGTCAAAGACAAAGTGCGTTCCCTGGAGATACTGCTTCACAAGGGCCTCGAACTCCGCCGGGCTTGAAGCCACCATCTTGAGGACGGTGGATCCAAGCCGTAGGAGGAAATCCTCCTGCGAACGGATATTCATGGCGCTAAACTGCCCTACGGCAAAGGTACGGCCAGTTACCCTTAAGGAAAAGAGCGTCTGCTGGATAAGGGAGGTCTTGCCCGTCTTCGGGGGCTCGAAGATGGAGACGTGCTCTCCCTGGGTAAGGAGGTTCCCAAGGAGAGTCACGTCCTGTTTCCGGCCGATAAACTTGTTACCGGTCACATACTGCGAAAACGGGAACGGGGTGTCCATAGTTATTCGGCAGGAGATTCCGGGGCTTCGACGGGAATGACATCATCGGCCGCCTCAGGAGATTCCTCGGCTTCGCTCGGAATGACAGTTTCCGGAGCGGGCTGATAGCGCTTGAGAGGGCTGGGGCACTTGGGCGCCAGGAAATTGAACAGCCACAGGCACAGAAGGGCTGCGATAATGAGACTGCAGAAGCAGCACCAGAAGCGGCGGCGGTTACGGGCCTTGCGGGCTTTCTCATCAACTGCCGTAAGTTTGGGGAACTTGGCAAGTGAAGTGAGAGTTTTGCCGAACTTGGTGTTCACAAGGGCCTTGGCATTGATTGCCCAGCCGTTGGCGTTGAGCACGGGACCAAGGTCACGCCTGCGGAGTTTCCTCCAGGCGATGAACATGGAAGGACCGGAAATAAGGAGAAGGACCACTGCAATGATGATCAGAGCCTGCCACCAGGTGATGCCCTTCAGGGCGGCCACTACGCCTGCCAGAGCTGCGCCGATAAGGCCTACGGCCATACCTACTGCGGCAAAGATACCGGCATATTTTGCGATGTCGAACGGAGCGGCGGGAGCCTTTCCGTCGGCTGCGGTATTGGTTGCGGCGGTAAGGCCGGCCATTGATTTCTCGTTCTTCTCTGCGGCCTTCTTGTCAATTCGGTCGTTGATCATACGTGCAACCTTCTTGTAGGGGCTCCAGAAAGCCTGGCGCACGGAGATGGGGTTGTCAACTATTGCAATAACCTTTGCGGTGTAGTCATTGCCTTCACGGTCATAGAACACAGCGTTCTTGCCTTCACGGAGGCCATCCACGTCACCGTCCGTGAGAACTGCGGCAATGTTGAAGGACTTGCCAAGTTTCTCACTGGTGCAGGCGCAGTAGAGGATGTACATTCCGCTGAGGGAGGAGATTTCCGGGGCGGGACCTGCAACCTTTACGCAGAGGTCCGTTGAACGCTGATCGATATACAGGCGTCCGGCCTGGAAGATGGCCTTCTTCTCGGGATCGTAAAAATCGGCCAGAACTACATAGTTATTAAGGAAACGGTAGAAGTTCCTGTAAAGGCTCACAAGTTTCCCAACTTCCTCAATTGAGAGGGCGTTGGCTTCCTCTTCCTTGTCCTTTTCAATGAGTGCAAGGAGGGCGGCTTTCTTGTCTTCCTTGAGGATGGCCTCCACGCACTCAAGGCCAAGGCCTTCCACTTCCCCGCCCTTCTTAGCACCAACCCAGGCGCAGTAAGGGCCGAACTTTCCAAGGATCTCATTCCAGGCAGCCTCGTCAAGCACCTTGGGTGCACCAACGAGTTCCTTCATAGCGTCAACTGCGGCCTTCCAGGCAGGGTTCACGGCGTCCAGTTTCAGTTTTCCGTCCTTTGAAGGCTTTGCAAGGGGCTGGGCGCCAATCTGGTCCTGAGCGGCGGCAAGGTTGCCCTCGATGGCGGCAATCTTGTCCACATTCACGTCAAGGGCTGCCGATGTTGCTTCGTCAAAGCCGATGAGCTTGCAGCGCATAAAGTAATCGGCCACCTTGTCCTTCAGGGCCTCAACGGCGGCAAGGGCATCGGGGGTCTTGTCCCCGAACGGGAACACTTCCTTTGTGCCGGCTTCCTTCCAGGCCTTGAAATCCGCGCAGGCGGCGTAGAATGCCTCAATATGGTCTGCGGTGATGCCGGGCACGCCGCTGCGGTCTAAGGCCGATGAAATGCCTGCAATGGTCTCTATGAGCTTTGCAAGAGCCTCATCCTCCCCTGCCGAGGCAGGAGTGATGATGCCGTCACCGTTGAAGAGGGTACCGGCGAAGATCTTGGTGAAATCGGCCGTATCCTCTACGGAAACGGACTCCTTCTCTTCTCCCAGGTTTTTCAGGATCTGGCGGGCCGATGAAAGGAGCCTTGCGCCATCAGGATCTTCCTCATTGAAGTTACTGAACTCCAGCACGTCACGGCCTTCCAGGAGAAGGTCTGCGTCCTTGATGACACGGGTGAGCCACTGGGCGGTCTTGATGACTTCATCCACACGGATTTTGCCGTCATTGTCCACGTCAATGTACTTGAGGGTCTTTTCATCAAACTCAAGGCCTTGAGTGGGGCAGCTCAGGACGGTCCACAGCTTGCGGTCAAGTTCCCCAAGGTGACGGATATCCTCACCGCTTTGGATATTCACACGTACGGTTCCGCCTACTGAGGCGAACTTCCAGGGATAGGTTTGAGGGGTCTTTTTCATAAATATATGGGTTATTGTTCTTGCATAACAATTATGTTACCTACAAATTTAATAAAAAATTTTGCAGGTCAATAAAAAAATTATAACTTTGCAGCCCATTTAGAAAAAGGAGGTGTAAAAGCATGATCATCGTACCCATTAAAGAAGGCGAAAATATTGAAAGGGCCCTGAAGAAATTCAAGCGCAAATTCGAGAAAACCGGAGCAGTCCGTGAGCTTCGCGCACGCAAAAACTTCGAGAAACCTTCAGTGATCAAGCGTATGGCTCATCAGAAGGCCATATATGTACAGCATCTGCGTCTCCAGGAGGAGCAGTAAGCCTGTAAGCACCTTTTTATATAAACCAGCCTTCGGGTTGGTTTTTTTTGTTATCTTTGTACTCTATGAGCGAGTATATTGTATCTGCCAGGAAGTACAGGCCGGACTCCTTCGAGACCCTTATCGGCCAGGACACAATTGCAAGGACGCTGTCAAACTCCATAAAGAGAGGGCAGCTGGCACACGCATACCTTTTCTGCGGGCCACGCGGCGTTGGTAAAACCACCACGGCGCGTATCTTTGCCAAGATGATAAACTGCGCCAATCCCGGCCCCGATATGGAGCCCTGCGGAGAATGCGAATCCTGCGTCTCCTTCAAGGAGGGCCGCAGTTACTGCATCCATGAGCTGGACGCCGCTTCCAATAACTCCGTAGAGGATATCAAAACCCTCATGGAGCAGGTGCAGGTGCCGCCGCAGGTAGGAAAGTACAGCGTGTACATCATAGATGAGGTGCATATGCTGTCCCAGAGCGCCTTCAACGCCTTCCTTAAAACCCTGGAAGAGCCCCCGGCACACGCCATCTTCATCCTGGCCACAACGGAAAAGCACAAGATACTCCCCACCATCCTCAGCCGCTGCCAAACCTACGACTTCAACCGTATCAGCATCTCCGATATGGTGAAGAATCTGCGCGGCATCGCTGAGAAGGAAGGCGTAACCATAGACGACGAATCCCTCCACGTAATAGCCTCAAAGGCCGATGGCGCAATGCGTGACGCTCTTACCATCTTTGACCAGACGGTGGCCTTCTGCGGCACTTCCGTAAGTTATGAGGACGTAAAGCGTAACCTTGGTGTTCTGGACCACGAGTACAGTTTCTCCATTGTGGATGCAGCTCTTGCCGGAGACTATGCAAAGTGCTTCACCATCCTTGACGAGGTCCTTGCAAAGGGATTCAACGCCCTTCATTTTGTGGGCTCTCTCAGTGAACACCTCAGGAACCTTGTAGTTGCCAAGACAGGCGGTCTGGAGCCGCTTCTTGAACTCCCGGATTCCTTAAAGAAGAAATACGCAGAGCAGGGCTCCCATTGTTCCATGGCATTCCTGTACCAGGCCCTTGGCGTTACTACCGCATGCGAAACTGGATATAAGGCTGCAGTCAATCCACGCCTCCATATTGAGTTTACTCTCATGAGGCTTTGTTTCCTGCAGAACAAGCCGGCTACCAATCCCGTCATGGCCGGCCCCGATCGGCCATCTCCTGCCCCGAAGGAAGAGATTCCTGGTCAAGCCGGGAATGACGTAAAACCACAAGCCGGGAATGACGCAAAGCCAGTAGCTGCGGCACAGCCGCGCCGCAGAGCTCCCAAGACGGGATCGGCCCTATCTATAAGCGCCATAGCGGTAGAGAAAGAGATTCCCGGTCAGGCCGGGAATGACGAAGGCGGCTCAGAGACAGCGGATACCCGTCTTCCGGATGATGACACAGTGCGCCTCAAGTGGAAGGAGCTTGCCGGTCAGTACACATCAAAGCCCCGCCTTGCAAGCATGCTGTCCAGCGGCCAGATCAATCTGAGCGATGGTGACGGCGTAAAAATTGTGGAATTTGTGGTGATGAACGAAGCCCAGAAACAGTGGGTGGAGGAAAAGATGCAGCGTGAGCTGGAAAACAAACTCCGCGAGCTTCTCTCCTGCCGCAAGGTAAACATTGTGGTTGCCGTAACGCCAGAGCCGGAGAACGCGGAGAAAGTCCCCTATATGCCGGAAGAGAAGGCCAAGGACCTTATGGAAAAGAATCCCGCCGTCCGTGACTTTGTCGCAGAACTGGGACTTGACACCAAATAACCCCTGTCATTCTGAGCGAAGCCCGAAGGGCGAAGTCGAAGAATCTCAAATAAGGAATTATGAAGTTAATAGCAGATAAAATTGTAAAGAAATACGGTGTACGTACCGTTGTGAAGGGTGTATCCATGGAGGTGCAGCAGGGAGAGATTGTGGGGTTCCTTGGCCCAAATGGTGCCGGCAAGACCACCAGTTTCTATATGATTACCGGTCAGGTTAAGCCAAACGGTGGAAATATCTATCTTCAGGACGACGAAGGAAATATCACTGATATCACTACCCTCCCCATGTACAAGAGGGCCCAGAGGGGTATCGGCTACCTTCCTCAGGAAGCATCGGTTTTCCGTCAGATGACCGTGGAGGACAACATCATGTCCGTGATGGAGGTGTCAGACTCCACCAAGGGTATGACAAAGGCCCAGAGGATAGAGCGTATGGAAAGGCTCATAGACGAGTTCAACCTTTCCAAGGTACGGAAATCCCGCGGAGTCCAGCTTTCCGGCGGTGAGCGCCGCCGCTGCGAGATTGCGCGCGCCCTTGCCGTAGATCCCAAATTCATCCTCCTAGACGAGCCCTTTGCCGGGGTTGACCCCATTGCAGTGGAGGACATCCAGTACATCATCGCTAAACTCAAGTACCGCAACATAGGCGTTATCATCACGGACCACAACGTGGGTGAGACCCTTGCCATCACAGACCGTGCATACCTTCTGTATGAGGGTGTTATCCTTCAGGCCGGCACTCCTGAGGAGCTTGCCGCCGATGACGACGTCCGCACCAAGTACCTTGGCTCAGGCTTCATCCTCAAGCGTTCCAAGAGCGTTGAACGCGCCCGCGCAGAGGTAGAGCATGAACACTTGGTGTAAGGTTTGGCACGCGGCTTGCATTAACTAAAACCGGTTAGTTTTAAGTTGGTTTAGTTAATATTTGGTAAAAGATCAGGCGCCCCGTAATGGGACGCCTGATTTTATTAGAATCTGTATCCTAGGGCCACAGACAGGGAGTTTCCTATCTGAGGATTCAGGGTTAGATAGGCAATATCCAGGGTAAAGCCCCTGAAACGGCCGCCAATGCCCACAGAGAGATGTGACGGGAGAGGAGCGCCCTCTGTAGCAAATCGGTATCCCACACGGGCAAAGACCATATCCTTGAAGGAATAGTATGCTCCGCCACTTACCCCAAACTTACCGCTGAAGTAATAATCGGCATCGGCCGCAAAGCCAAGGCCGAAAGGAAGGGCATAAGACGCAGCCAGGCGGGCCGATGCTGGAAGGGCAGAAACGCTGCCGTCTTCTGCTTTGACGCCAGGGCCGAAGTTTGCCACACCGGCAGCTATGTCAAGTCCGTCCTTATGGAACTGGGCCATTCCAGTGAATGCCACCCCGGAGATTGAATAATCGGCCAGGAAAGACTGATTCACCAAACGTCCACTGACGGCAACGCTCACATACTCACCAATGCTCAGAGCCGCACCAAGAGATACCATCAGATCCTTGGGAGAATACTTCCCATACGTCCCAAAATCCTGCTCGGGATGCAGCTGGAAGGCTGCCCCGGCATTGAGGACAAAAGATTCTGATGCCCTGAACGCAACTGCGCCAGAGAAGTTATTCCCCTTTGAAAGGGAAAAGGCAGGAGCCCAAAGCCCGTAGGAAACGGCTGCATCCATCTTCTTTACCGCAAAAGGAAGGACTGCAGGATTGGAGAAAGACGCAAAGGCGCCGCTGAACGATGATACCGCGCTGCCGGCGCCGGCCATACCAGCGCTCTCCAGAGCCACAGGACGGGCCAGGATATCAAACACGGTGTTGGCGGGAACAACTTCCTGCGCCGCCGAGCCCACCCAGATAAGGAGTGTGCTAAAGAATAAGAATGCGCGCCTCATCGTTTGACAATAGTATAAGAGAACACCTCACCCTGGTAGCTTACCTCTACGGTATAGATACCGGGGGCAAGGGCCTTCAAATCAAGGGAAAGCGGGTTTATGGAGCCATAGCTGCCGGTATGAGTGTATACAACCACTCCGGAGGAAGAGATGACTCGGACCGTAATCTGGGCCGATTCTCCCCCGGGAATGATGGTTATGACACCCGTCTTCTCATAGTTGGCATCCTCAAATGTGACTGCTCCTTCGGCTTCATCCCTCACGATGACCTTGAGGAGGGACTTTATGGAGAGGCCGTCGGCGTCGGTGCCGGAAATATTTATATCGGCCGTTCCAAAATCCACTGCCTTAAGGATAAGGATATCCTCATTCTCATCATCAAGGGTTGCACTTACTATGGAAACCTTGGATGAAGCCACACGGAAATCCAGGGGCTCTCCGTCAGGGTCCTGCAGATACTCAGAAAGGTCTATGCTGGTGGATTCTCCCTTATTATTCAGGATAACCACGGGGAACTCCTTGACCTTTGCCGGAGCCTGGTTTGCAAGGACGGAATAATTGATGGTAAGATAAGCGTTTGCGCCTAGATCATCCTTTACCGTAACAGTTGCCTTGAAAGACGCCGGAGCGGAAACCACGGGGCAAAGCAGTTTGAAATGCTGGATGCCCACGGCGCCGTCGGTGCTTTCAAGTGTAGCGCGGCCAGTGGTTTCAAAGTCTATGGAGATATCGTCACCGTCAGGGTCCTGGATAATGATGGGAATATCCACCACCTCATAATGATGGAACACAAACTGATCCAGAGGAACCGAAGGGGTAATGACCGGAGGATTGTTCTTATTTGTATGTGCACTCTTTATGGGAGAGAGCGCAGAATACTTGCGGCTGTAACTGAACGCGACAACGGCTACATAGTAGTCAGTGTCAGGCTGCAGGCCGTGAAGCTGAACTGAAACCGGAGTCCCCTCTGTTTCCTGGGCGCCCATGATGCGGGTTACGGTTATGATATCATCTCCGGGATTCTGCAAATCCACATTCTCAATGGAGGACTTGTTCTCAGAAGCCAAAGCAAGATAGCCATAAGCATCAGAAGCAGTGAAATCAAGCTTGAGGTTATGACCTGAAGGAGAGAGCGTGTACTCATTCACTGAAGGAGGAGTTTTGTCGTCTCCCCTAACCTGGAAAGAACCATACGCATCCACAAGAGGGCCGACAGGCTTTGCGCCACTGGATGCCGGAATGGTCTTGGCACCACCGGTGAGCCGGGCACGGAGTTCATCGGCAGTAAACCCTTCTCCGGCGAAATAGGACAGAACAAGGGCAGCCACGCCGCTTGCATGAGGGCACGCCATGGATGTTCCGGACATATACGTATACTGCCCGTTCAGGTATGTACTTATGATATCCTGTCCCGGGGCACATACATCCACCCACTCTCCCCAGTTGGAGAAAGATGCCCTGTTGCCGTTCCTCTGGATGGCGCCCACGGAGATGCAACCGTCATAGTTGCCTGGAGCGCCGTACTGGATATTGTCATTACCCGCGGCGAAGATAACCACGCCTCCCTTCATTGGAGAATCCTTGAGCTGGTTTCCGTTATTGTCACAGCCGGCGTACTTGTTGAAATAATCCACCGCCTGTGTGAAGGAACGCTCAGGATTTTCGTGGGAATAACGGGCATATTCCATTTCAGTACCGGGGTCTATGACACCGTTGTCGTTGAAGTCAAAGACGTATCCCCAGCTGTTCTGGGAGATATGTGCGCCTTTGTCGGCAGCTTCCTTCAGGGCAGTTGCGAAACTGGGAGCCGAAGAAGTGCTGCCATTTGAATTTGTACGGAATACCTGAAGGGACAGAAGCTTTACTCCCCCCTTTCCCTTGGATTTATCTCCACCTGCTATTCCCGCAACACCAAGGTTGTTATTGTTGATTGCGGCAATTGTGCCACCAACATGAACACCATGAAAATGCTGAAGGATGGTTGTATTGCCGTTGACGTAATTGTAGTGCCCGCTGGCAGCAATGTTATCAACAAGGTCCGGGTGATCCAGCTGGAGACCGCCGTCCACAACAGCCACAACTACATCGGGGTTACCGGTAGTGTATTCTTCCCATACCTTCTGACAATTCACGTCATAATTGGGGTTGGCGGTGTTGTTCATTCCCCACATCTGATTCCAATATGGATCATTGATTGTGGCGGTTTCCTTTATCTTGGGACTTATTTCCACAATTTCAACGCCGGAGACTGCTCCTAGGCTTTGAATAGCCCTGGAAACTGCAACGCTTTTGTCAAATTCCACAATGTACCAGCGGTGGAGTCCCTCACGGCGGGTGCGGGGTTCGTATTCACCGGCATACGGGAAAAGACGCTCCATTGACGTAATGTCCAGATCCTTGAGCTGCCTTGAAATAAGCAGCGGGTCATTCTCCACGCGCATGGTATATTCATCGGAGAGATATACCAGCGCCACTCCTGGCTGAGCTGCCAGATCAACGCTTGAAGGCTCAATGCGCACCGTTTCCTCCTTTACACCATCGTGAGACGGAACCTTCACGGGTTCCGCCTCACGGGTGCAAGAAGAGAGGGCCAGCGCGAAACATAAGCCCGTCAATAGGGTTTTTCTCATCTATTATCTGCGTTTTGCCTCAAAAGCATAAGAGGGATTGAAAAAAGGATTTGCTCCACTGGCGGCAGATACTGACACGGTATGGACTGACGACTGGGAAGGTTCTCCCTTTGTCACCATAAGGTCATCGAGATTAAGAATATACTGGTCCGTAACATTGAAGTGACGGAGGCCGATGTATGCACTCTTATTCTCGAATTCCGCTGGAATCTTAACCACATAGCGGTAGAAGACATGTTCGCTGACGGTTTCCTGCTGCGCAGGGCCATCGGCACCAACCGTCGCTTCCATAAGCTTTACGCATGCGGAAAGATCCGACTCGGTCTGAGGCAGATCAGAAGTGATATACGCTCCGAAATGCTCTGCGGCATAACTCTGATCCTGACCACATACCCAGAAACTCAAATAGTTATTGGTTGTGAAGTTGATGGCAGGGGTAAACGCCCAGTTATCCGGGGTAAGGGCTCCTACATCGTTAATGTATGAGTTGCTATAAAGCATGCCCACTCCGGAGTGGGTTGTCAACCCGGTCTGACCATTCTCCCAGTTCCAATTCTCCCCATCACCGTCAGCGTCCACAATGATGAAGCCGGTAATGTCACTTTCAGACTCAAAACCGTTGCTGTAAATGACAGTTCCGCCAGGCTCATCGCCGGGATCGTCTCCGGGGTCGTCACCAGGGTCGTCGCCGGGATCATCGGGTGCGTTGGGATCCTTACCCTTGGGATCGGCCTCCTGAATGATGGTAACAGTGCGGTTGTCTTCGCCCATTGACCACTCAAGGGTGCCTTCACGCTCAATGATGTAAGGGTTCTTTGCAGCCTTCAAGGTAAGGGATTTCTCTTCCGCGTTGATATCCACGGTAAGCCAGCCCTCGCCGGTTACTTTCATCTTCATTGCGCCATCGGCCTTGTAATAGAGAACTATCTCTGCGCCCGCAGCGGGAACGGTGTAGCTATCCATCCACACATAGGTGGAATTCATGCCGAACTGGACAACCTGGATACGGGCCGATGATCCCTCTGCCGCAACGGTTACGTTACAGTAGCGGGTTGTAAGCTTAGTGTTGGCTTCCGCAGATACGGTAACCTTGTTACCCTCCACCTGAACCTTCACCCAGGACTTTTCAGCGCTGGCAATCAGTTCAGAATTAGTATCTACCGTGACAGTTGCCGATCCTCCTTCCGGAGTAAGCTGGACAGTATTATTACTCACTGAGAGTTCCTCTGCAGCGGCATACTGGGAGCCGTCCGGCTGCTTCTCGCAGGATGCGAGAGCAAGCACGGTAAAAGCAGCCAAAAATAAGGTAATATATCTTTTCATATGCGCTTATTCTACTTTTTTAGTGAGTGTAATATCTCCGGGAAGCTGCTCGTTTCCTGTGGGGAAGAACCAGTCTGAAGGAGTGTCGTCATCGGTGGGAGATGTTCCGTCAAACGGAACGATCAGCCAGGCGTTCACCTTGTAGTTGCTGTCTCCAAGGGTGCTCCATACACCGTTATCCTCCCACACAATGGTGAAATTATTAACGCTTGCATCTTCCACATAGCCAATGACACCAACGCCTTCTACCCATGTGTAATAGCCCTCATTGGAATCCCAAGGAGCAAACAGCATGGACTTGGAGCCCCATGAGCCGACAACCTGGCGAAGCATTGTGAGACGTCCGCGGCCTCCGCTGTAGGCAATTGATACATAAGCTTCCTCGTGCTTGGGGAAGAGGCCCTTGAGGGCGAAGCTGCTGCCGGCATTCTCCTGAGCAAGCTCTACTTCGAAGGTGCCGCGGCCACTGCCGTAGCTGAGAGTATACTTGCCAAGATAGCCTTCGTAGGAAACCCAGCCTTCAGGGATGGTCTTTGTGAACACTATGTCTGAACCGGAAAGCTCTTCTTTCTCTGCATCGAAGACAAGCTCGTCAAAGGTCACGCCCTGGAAGGTGAAAGTGTGGGCAAACTTGATGCCCTTGTCTGTCATGACATAGCGGACATTGACCTGCTCGTCGGCAGTTGCACCTTTACGGCCGATAGTGAAAAGACGTGTACCGGCGTCCAGGAAGGCCTCTACCATACCTCCGGAGATGGTGGTGGCAAGGGCGGCCACGCTGAGGCCGGCCTCCATAGCATTCACTTTCTGGAGGTATTCAAGACCGGATTCTGAGAGACGGTGCAGATAGCACACGTTCTGGGAACGCTTTCCGCGAAGGGTGATAAGGTCATCCTCCACGCCTGTGATATAGAACTCAAAGTCACCGCCCTTGGCCTGATACAGCCTTGCGCTGGGAGTTGCATACTGGTGCAGGACTTCATTGTAGGAGTTGAAGGAAAGGACTGCGCCGGCATCGGTCTTCAGGGCATAACCTGAAGTAGCCTTGGTGCCAAGCTTCAGTTCATGGCGTGCAGTAACCTCCTGTTCAGTAAACTTAAGCTCAAATACGGTTCCGGCATAACTGGTTCCGGGATAATACTCCAGAAGCCAGCCGTTCTCGGAAGAGGAAAGGAGCGAGCGTACATTCTCAAGATACTCCTCGAGACGGGCCGATGCGGGCTTGTCAAAAATCTCGGCCTCCTGCTTGAGGCAGGAAACAGAAGATGCGGCAAGCACGGCGACTGCTGCCCAAACAAATACTTTTCTCATTTTCATAATTCTCTCCTCCTCCGTTAAAGTGTAACATCAGTAAGATCGACAAGGCCGTTGACTACGTCATCGGTACGGCGGCTCACGATGTCACGAAGCTTGTCTATGTCGATATTCCAGGAAGACTGCATATACTCACGCACAATGTCAAGCTTTGTGGTAAGATATGTGGCGCCGTCCGTGGCATCGGGATAGTTCTTGCGGATCTCGGCCATCTGGCTGGTTGCATCCTTCAGGAGGGCATCCCACCAGGCAGCATCGTGAGTGATATACTCAGAGAGAATCTCTGCGAAATCCTCTCTGGGTTCGCTCTGGGCATAATCGGTCACATATCCGCGGCCATGCCAGTATTCATCCGTATCAAAGCAGGCATCGGCCACATAAGTGGGAGCGGTGACTTCCTTGAAGGAATCGGAGAACTCCTTGGTCTGGTTGAGGATATGAGTGAACTCATGGTGAATCACCTTGATGTATTCCGCGTTTATCTCTTCACGAAGAGATGCGGGGTCATCGGCATAATATTCAAACCAGAAAGGAAGCTCGTTGGCACCTGCCAGCATGATTTTCTTACCGGCCTCGGCGGTACCAAGGGTCTTGGAGTTGTTGGAGCGGTACTCCCACTCACCGACAAGGAAGAACATCTTGGGGAACCAGGAACGGGTAAATGTGATGCCGGCAATCTCGTCGTAGGTCTCTACGCAGAGATACTTTACAAGATGTGCATAGATTATTGCCGATTCATAAGTGGGCGGAACGGTCCAGAAACCCATATCGGACTCATTGAGCTCAAAACGGTACTTGAAGTCTATGTTGTAAGGCCTCAGGAGATTGCTCTCAAGCCAATAGTCGAAGGCATTCATCTCGATGGTTGAATCCTTGATTACGCTCTCGCTGCTAAGACGGTCCTGGCTGCAGGATAATGCGGCAAACAGGGCTATCATGGCAGGAACAATGTATTTGATTGTCTTTTTCATAAGGCGTACCGTTTATTCGTTAGTCTCTACGGTTAATGCAATGGGAAGATCCATCAGGCGCTTACGCATATCCTGCTCAGGTTCCGGCGTACGCTCGTTGGGAGTGAGGCCGGCGGTGATAACCTCCTGAGGAAGCTGGATAGCCCTGCGGGGATCGTTCACTGCAAGGGAGTCTGTCTTCTCATTGAAGATGACATAGGGATCGGTACCGCGGTTTGCGCCGGGGTTCTGCTCAAGGATACGGCGATAGATGACAATACCGTAACGCTTGATATCCCACCAGCGGATACCTTCATAGATAAGTGCCATACGGCGGAAACCAAGCACGCACTGGAGCATATTCTCCTTCACACCGCCCTCTGCGCCGATAGCGAACGAAGGGTTAAGATGGTGCTTCACGGTAGGAGCGTCGTACTTCCAGTAAGGAACTGCAGAGTAGAAGTTCTGGATGATTTCCGGAGTAAGGGTACCGTTGTACTTCTGGGGCTTAAGGATGCTGTGAACCCAGGTTGTAAGGTCCTGAGCGGCTTCATCGTAACGGTTGAGCATCACATAGGCCTCGGCACGGTTGAGGAGGACTTCCTCAGATGTAAATGCCGGGGCAACTGCATGTGCGTAACCAATCTGAGCCACGGGATCCGTATACTCAAACAGGTAGGGAATCTTGAACACCGAGATGTAGTCCGTGGTGGAACCTACCCAGTAAGTGGGGCACTCCCAGAACCAGTCATAGTTTGATCTCCAGCTGGGCTGGGGATTTCCCCAGACATTCTTTGCGAAGAAGGTCTCAGTGAAAGAATTGTAGCTGTTGTGGGAATATTTGCTGTATGCTCCGCGGCTGAAGGAGTAACCAACTGCCGAATATGAGGTGAGGAGCATCAGGTTTGCGTTGTCACCTGCGGCAATGAAGTCGTTGGTGAGAACTTCCCAGTCACTGGAAAGGGTGCTGCGGCGCTGCCATGAGCGGAGCATCTGTTCCGGCTGGCTGCCAAGGCACTTGGTTGCATAATCGGCAGCCTTGTCCCACTTCTCATAGAAGAGATAGAAACGGGAAGCGAAGGCATAAGCGGCCTTTACGTTGAAATGATATTTGGGAACCTTGTAATACTTCTCGCTAACATAAGGGAGGGCATTCTGAAGGTCCTTGTCTATCATCTCATATACGTGTGCAACGTTACCCCTCTCATACTTGGGATTGAGCTTGGTCTCGGCCTTCTCCATATACGGGATGCCAGGATCGGTCTCACTGGTGAGAGCGTTGTAGTTAAGGCAGAACTCGTTCACAAGCAGGAAGTGGTTGTAGGCACGGCAGAGGAGGGCTTCTGCCATCTCGGCGGTAAGGCCGGCGGCCTCTATGCCGGGAATGTCAAGTTCTCCGCCGGGTTCCTGACCTGCAATATCCTGAATTGCATAGAGGGCCTGGTTGGCGTGGGCAATTGAATAATAAGCGTGATCCCAGAAGTTTGAAGGGCTGTCATTTGAGCCTTCAGTCACATCCTCCCAAGCATAAAGCTGGTCAAGGAAACGGCTAGAGCTGGGGTTGTCATGACCAATCTGGTCCACGTTGTCCGACATATACTCGTTGGTGGTGAGATAAGTTCCGGAAGGATAAGCGGTGGTAAGGATTGCGCGGATCTTCTCCGGAGTATCAATCTCGGCACGGTTATCGGGCATGGTATCCAGGAATTTGTCGCAGGATACAAGGCCCATCAATGCTACAAAAGCAATTATTAAAATATTCTTTTTCATAATCAATGAGCCATTAGTTTATTTGTTGTGACGGCCACCCAGACCGATCTTGAGAGTCATGGTGAACTGTTTGGGCAGAGGAACGGCGACACCGCCGGTGTTGAAGAACTCAGGATCCTGACCGTTGAGCTTGGGATCTGCGTACAGGAGGAAGAGGTTTGTTGCCTGAACCTTGAGGCCGAGGCTTGCAAGGTGCAGTTTCTCAACGATGCTCTTGGGGAAGTCATAGGCAAGGGAGAGTTCCTTGAGACGGATGAAGTCACCGCTGGCTACACGGGCCGTAGAGAGGTTGTATGCGTTGTATGCATAGCTCAGATACTCACCTGCATAGCTGTAAGTACGGTTGGTCCATGTGTCTGCAATGACAGGGATGGTGGTCCTTTCCTCATCTCCGGGAACAATCCAGCGGTTCTTGAATTCACGGGGCATTGAATCAAGGTCATCGTAGGAACTGCGGAATACGGAGTCCATACGGATTACGTTGCCAAATGAATAGGTGATGAACACGTTGAGCTTGAAGCCCTTCCAGGTGAAGATATTACCAAAGGAACCAAGGTCAGTGGGATCCATGCTTCCGGAGTACACCAGATTTGCCTGGAGCTTCTCCTCCTCACGTTCCTGGAAGTTGATATTACCAACCACATGCTCTCCGTTCTCGTTGATGAATGTAGGAAGACCTTCCGCGTTAAGGCCCTGGAAATCCAGGGAGAAGAGGCTTCTTACGGGATATCCCTTCATGGTAAAGCCGCTACCGGAGATCATATCGATCATACGTGCCTGGTTCTCAAGTTCAGTAACCTTGTTCTCTCCGTGGGAGTAGATGAAGTTGGTGGACCATGAGAAATCACGGGTTTTGATATTGGTAGTGGTGAGGGATACCTCCACACCGTTTGAAGTCATGGATGCCACGTTACCGAACTTGTTGATGAAACCGCCGATACCCTGGGTTGTGACAGGGCCGATAAGGTCGAAGTTGTTACGCTTGTACCAGTCCAGGGCAAAGTTGACGCGGTTGTCAAAGAAGCCGGCCTCAAAGCCTATGTTTATCTCGTGCTTCTTCTCATAAGTCAGGTCGTCGTTGGCGAGGTCGGAGATTCCGAGGGCGCTCTCCTTGACCGTGGCGAAAGGACGCCAGGGATTCTCTGCCATGATGACCACCACGGAGTTGGTAACTGCAGGACGGTCACCTGTAAGGGAATATGAAGCCTTAAGCGTCATGTGTGACACATAAGGGTAGAGAGCCTTCATGAAGTCTTCCTCGTGGACATTCCATGAACCGGAAACGTTCCATGTAGGAAGCCAGCGGGCGGTGCGGGCCTTACCAAGGCTGTTGGTACCCTCATAACGGATGGTTCCGTTAAGGGTGTATTTACCTTTATAGGAATAAGTGCCGTTGGCAAAGAAGGCGGCGCTACGGACATGGGTGTTTGTCATGGTAAAGTACTGGGAGTTATCCTCCGCACCCTTCTTGAACACGTTGTAGTCGTAGCTGGCGATCTCACCGAAGTCGTACTGCATACCCCAGCCACGGAACCAGTTGCCGTGACGGTCAATGCTGTTTACCTCGGTACCTGCGAACAGGCTAACGATATGATTTCCAAAAGTGTTATTGTAGCTTGCAGTGCCACGGAGATCCCAGCCGGTGAGGCCGTTGTCCGTGCGCTCGTAGATACCTCCCACGGGCAGGACGGAGATAGGAAGGGCGTAGGGATTCTCAGGATCCGTATACAGGAACGGGTTGGCATCACGGATGGAAGCAGTAGACATCTCACGATATGCGAGAGCCTGGTTTGAGTCGTCCAGGATGTAGTGTTCCTGAGTGGTCCCTGTGTGCTTGTAAGCTGCAAGGCCGGTGATTTCCAGACCGGGGATAGGTTTGTACTTAACCTCTCCCTGGACACGGATGTCGCTTACGCTGAGGTCTATGTAGTTATTGTTAAGTTCGTGGAGAATGTTGAACTTGGAATAATTACGGGTATAGAACTCATTGGGATCCAGTGCACGGGAAGTATTGAGGGCGTAGCTGTACGGGTTGATATCGAAGTCACGCTTTACCTCACCGGACACCACGTCAGTCTCTCCGTTAAGGGTACCGGGAGCCCTCTGGCTACGGTAGGATGCATTACTGATAAGATTCAGGGACAGGTTGTCAAAGAGCCTGTAAGTAACGTTGAGGTTACCGGTATAACGCTGGACGGCGCTCTGCTTGGTCCAACCCGGATCCTGCATCACGGAAAGGGATGCATAGTAGTTTGCCCTTTCTGTACCACCTGAAGCGCTCACGGAGTGATTGTGCTGAATGGTGTTATTGAAAAGGATGTCAAACCAGTCGGTATTCCTGAACTCAGCTGCACGGAGATAGGCGTTACGTGCGGCCTCGGTATTTGCAAGACCGAACCTGCCCTGAGTAGCATCGTACTGGCTAATGAGCTGGTACATCTTACCGTAGATACCACTGTTGCTGCGGTTTGCGGTCTCTGCGTAATTGAGGTAACCCTTCTGCTGGAGCTCCTGGTAGATTTCCATCTGGTCCTGGGAGTTCATGATGTTGAAGGTGTCGTAAGTGGGCTTGAGCCTGTAGGTGTACTCACCGGTATAGGTGATGTTGCTCTGGCCGGCCTTACCCTTCTTGGTGGTAACCACAATAACGCCCGCCATAGCGCGCGCGCCATAGATGGAAGTAGCGGAACCGTCCTTGAGGATATCGAAGGTCTCGATATCGTCGGAGTTAAGGCCCGCGATGGCGCTGGAGATAAGGGTATTTGCATCACCGGAGGAGAGGTCATCGGCACTCACGTCCACAACATCTTCCATGATAACGCCGTCCACAACCCACAGCGGCTTGGATGAGCCGTAGATGGAGGTTGCACCGCGGACGCGGATCTTGGGGGCAGTACCGAAGGTACCGGAGACGTTCTGGACGGACACGCCGGCGGCGCGTCCTTCCAGGGAACGTGAGATATCGGCCATACCGCTGATGTTGGACTCAGAGGCGTCCACCTTGACGGTGGAACCTGTGTTCAGGCGGCGGTCTACGGTGTACATACCGGTTGCAACTGCAGCGTCAAGGACGTTGGCGTCCTCCTCCATTGAAATGGTGACGTTGGCTGCAACGGGCACGCGGGCATCTTTGTAACCAAGGTTGGTGGCTATGACCTCCTTGGCTCCAGCCGGCACGTTATTAATCTGGAATTTACCGTCCAGATCCGTTATAGCGTAGCGCGTAGTGCTACCGTCTATGGTGACGGCGGCCCCGATGAGGGGCTCACCGGTATCGGCGGAAACCACCACACCGCTCACGGTTTTCACCTGAGCCTGGGCGATTTCCACCGACAGCACCACGGCAAGCGCTGCGATTAATATTTTGAAAATGCCTTTCATAAGCGTTCAATCAATTTTGTGAGAACTACTTGCTCTTGACGGGCAGATATGCAGCCTTCTGAGGATAATCCTGATTCAAGCTGACGCTCTTCCTGCCGAAAGAAACACCCTTTCTTAAAACACGGCGTGATTGGGGGGATACGGATTTTACCGAAGTTGTTCCGGCAGACTTCTGGAACTTGAAAGGTATATTCAGATTGGCTGGATACCACAGACGGTAAGCTCCGTCATCATTGACTGCCATAGCATTGATAAAGGTATAGCTAACACCTGACATAAATTCTCCGGCTGCCATGCTGGTACTTCCATTAGAAGCCATTGATACATTAGCCAAAACGCTACCTTCCGTATCATCATAATAAGTTTGACCCTGATAGTCGAAGAATCCACAAATTTTAATATCAAACTTCTCATCCGTGTCACTAAAGACCTGCTGATCCTCAAGGAGAGTAGCAATACTGATCTGGAGATCGCCAGTGGCTGAATTAAAGTTCATCGTTGCGGGCTTTTCATCAACAAAGAGGCCCCAAGTGGAAGAAACACTGTAACTGATATCTGCCACATTCTTCGCAATATTTACACTAAAGAAGGTAGAGTCGGCTGTATTTGCAACGTTTCTTCCAATAACATCCCAATTGCCAAGCCATTTATTATAAGAATCACTGCCAGAATCTGAAGGACGGTTGATAGCAGCAGGCAGCATGAACGGGTTTGCCGCCACGTTATATGTGAGATAATAACCCGCATATTGGCCTTCCAGGATATGACCGTATACGTTCATACCTGAAAGGGTAACAGACGAACCGCTTGCCAGGTTTATAGTTTTGGGCTGAATCTGAGCCGACTTGCCGTCAGCGGAGAGAACTGCCTCTGCTATAGTATAACCGCCGCTTATAGGAGCATAACCATTTCCGTCGCTGCGAGGCATGCAGCCTTCGAAAGCTATGTCAACAGAGCCATAACTGGAATCTGTATAGTTGGTGATAGTATAAGAATTGAAGAGCATATTGCCATTGGTTCCGAATGAGGTTTCGATTACTCCCTCAAAACCAGTCCCGCCAAGAGCCGGAACAATACCGGAAACGGTGTAGCTGGAGCACATTTCCTTAGCCTCAACGGTGATGAGACCATTGGAAGAGACCCAGTTCCCAAGCCATTTGTTGTAGGCCGCCTTATCTTCTTCAGAAGGCTCGTTGGTGTAAACAGTGTAAGCAAAACTTCCTGTAGGCTCACCGGCATCAGAGAGACCGATGGCAAACATATAATATGTTCCAAACTGTAATTTGTAATAAGTGCTTCCTGTACCGCTGTAAAGGATATCGGCCAGAGCCTTTCCGGCCTCTTGTGCTTCTGCTTGAAGATTTTCTACCTCGGCCTCAATTATTGAAGAAATAAAGCCGTCAAGATCACCGTTGAATGGATCGACACTGTCTTTCTTGTAAACTGTGAAGAAGTACTTGTCAGAGGAAGCCGATGAAACCGTATTGGTAATCTTAAAAGGATATCCCTCATAAGTTGTATCTCCCGAAGTAACGGTAATATTCCAGTCTTGATTCTCCTGATAGAAGCTGGTGGTCTTGAAAGAAAGATCGGCCGCTACACCATAGAGATACTTGTCTCCGCTGGTGTCTACACGATATCCCCTGACTATCATACGATAATCAGTCTTGGGACTGAGGTCTGAGAGTGTAATCTCCACGCCGTTTCCAGTATTAATGTCTGCTTCCTGAACATCATCTGCAGCAGGCATAAGTGAATTGGCATCAGAAGTCATGTCGGAGGAAACCACATACACCCACTTCAGGTTTTCGTTTTCTACTGAATTGGTAACTTTCACCTTTGCGCTGGAAATATTGCTTTCCAGAAGTTCTGCGGTGAAGACTATCTCGTCATAGTCATCATCAGCAGTGGCAAACTTCACGTCTGCGGGGATTCCGTAAGTAGCACCATCCTTCACACCGGTTACAATGAGACGGTATTTGGAGGTGGCTGTGAGGTTCTCGGCTGTGAAAGAAGTCTTACCGGTCTTAAAGTCCTCGGCAGTTGCTCCCTTGAAGGCTTCTTCAATGAGGCTGGCCGCTGCTGTTTCCAAATCGGCGGACACAAATGCATACCAGGTAAGGTCACTTGCCGTATTGTAGCTGACATCAAATGTAGCTGTGTTCTTCCCTATGGAAGTTGCGGTAGCAGTAAATTCAACTTTGGAATAATCAGGAGTGGTAGCGAACTTGGCTACGGCAGGGGTACCATAGTAAAGGGCGGAGCCTTCCTCATCCACGAATACGCCGAAGGCGACAACGCTGTACTGGGTATCGGCCTTGAGGGTTTCGAATGAGAGCTCATTGGAAGCACCGGTAAGGAGCTTTACGCCTTCAAGGAGCTCGCCATCCTTTACGATGTCAGAATAGGCAGCTGCAGCAATCTCAGCATCACTTGAGGTAGTATCCTCAGAGATGGCCACATAGTAAGTAAGGTAGGATTTACCCTCCATGGTAACGCTTGCCTTGGCACTGCTGCTGGTGATGGCAGAGACCTCAACGGCGAATTTTGCGTCAAGATCGGGATTTGTGCTGAACACAAGGCTTCCGGGAGTACCGAATAGTTCCTTATCCTCGGTTACGCCGAAGGCGATGTAACGATACTTGGAGTATTCTTCCAGATTCTTCACTTCCACGGTCTGGATTGCACCGACGTGAAGGGTGCTCTTGGACACATTGGGAAGCTGAGCCTGGATGAGATCTGCTTCGGGAGTCTCAATATCGTCAGTAATAAAACCGAACCAGGTATCAGAGTCCTTGCCGTCATGGCGGACAATAACTTCTGCACGGTTGGATTCTACCAGATTAAGCGCAACCTTGAATTTTGCGCTGCTGGCTTCAGAAGCGGGCTTCTCTTCCTCTTTGTTTTTTGTGCATGAGAGCGCAAAAAGCACGGAAAGCCCTGCGAGGGCATAACTCGCAAATCTTGCAATTTTCATAACAAATTGTAATTTATATACACTAACTATAATAAAATCTCTTAACGAACTTACAATCACGCTAATAAACTGTAAGTTCAACGCCTTCTAAAACCTGGTAAAAATACTTTACAAGGGGTACAAATGTAATAATTTTTTGTTATTAATCACAATTTATAACGCAAAAAAAGGTTGACCCCTGACGGAGCCAACCCTTTTTCAAAGATATCCGGGAAACTATTTCTGCTTTTTCTGAAGGACGATCTGTGAAGGATCGGCCGTTACAGGAGCCGCGGGACGGACTGCATAGTCTGAACCCTGGATGAATTTCTTCATAACCTTGGGAGCATAACCGGAACGTACAGCCGCCTTGCGGGCAAAGACCGGGATAGAAGCACTGCGGACCTTGATCTGCTTGCCGACACGGGTAGCATTTGCCCTGATAGCAGCAATACGAGGTACAGACAGTGAGGAAGTGCCAGCAGGAGTACCTTCAATCACAGCCACATCATCTATGTTCAGCTGGAACATATCCGTGCAGTTGAAGTGACGGAAGGCTATATAGCCAGTCCCGTTCTCAAAGTTGGACGGAATGGGGATAATGAAACGGCGATACTCTCTCCCTGCATCATCTACTGCCACACTTTCAGCCGCCTGGGCCTGAGCGATGGTTTCCTCATGAAGCTTTACGCAAGACTCCAGATTGTTTTCTGCAGTTGTAGTGATGTAGACAGCATAATGCTCTGCGCTCCAAGAAGGATCCTGAGCTGATACCCAGAAACTGAGATAGTTCTCTGACGTGAATGAGATTTCAGGGGTGAAAGCCCAGTTGTCAGGGGTAAGAGCCGCGGAAGCATAAGATGCGCTGTTGAGCGTATATTCTCCCGAATACGAAGAGTGCTTTCCTCTTGCCCAATTATTGCCATCTTCATCAGCATCAATAAACTTCCAGCCTGATATTTCGGCCTCAAAATCCTCCTTGTAAACGTAAGTGTTGGTGTCGGGAACAAACACGTAGGGCTCCAGGGAAGAAGGAATGTTGCCTATATCAGAGTTATCATTATATGAGCCATCGACGTATTCGATGAAACAATAATAAGCATACTTGACACCGGAAGACGGGCTGCCAGGAGTAATTGCGATTTTCTGGCTCTGTACATTGTATTCTCCACTGAACAGGATTCTGGGACTGGAAGAAGAATAGAACGGTACAAAAGTGTATTGGTTGTTACTTATATACAGTCCCTGAAGCACATATGAGGCGCTGGCGCTTGATGCGACCTCCTGGTCATAAAGGACCAGCTTATTATTCTCATAATATGCAACAACTTCAAATTCTTCCTGATCCAGAAGACCGGTGACGGCATAACTCACGCCGGGATCATTCTCGGCTATGGAGATTACTTTATTGCCATAGGCCCAGTCACCAATATAAGCATCATAAGGAATGGGTTCCGGTTCCGGTTCCGGCTCAAGCTCACCCTCAAGGATGGATACGTCGTCAAGGTTCAGATAGAACATATCCGTGCAGTTGAAGTGGCGGAAGCCAACGCGAACAGTCTTTCCGGCATAGGATGCAGGGATAGCGACCTTTATCTGCTCATAATCGTCTGCGGAGAAAGTATCTTCAAACAGGAGTTCAGCAGCAGAAAGATCCTCAAGGCCCTCGGAAGATTCAATGATGTACACACCGTAGTGTTCTGCCTTCCAGTCAAGGTCCTGAGCAACTACCCAGAAGCTGATATAGTTCTTGTCTGCAAGGATTACCTCAGGAGTGAATGCCCAGTTATCTGGTGTAAGGGCACTTGAAGCGTATGACTGACTGAACAGGACGCCATTACCGGAATGGGTGCTGAGAGTACTGCTGGAGCTGCCATTGATATTCTGCATCCAGTTGAAGCCATCTCCGTCAGCGTCAATAAGCTTCCAGCCCTTGATTGCCTCTTCAAAGTCTTCTTCGAAAGGTACGGGTACAGGATCCGGATCAGGTTCCGGGGCAACTACGCCTTTAACAAGTTTTGCATTGTCAAACTTGACGGCGCCATACCTTCCGGCAAGTGAGCCGGTTGCAGTGGTTGCAATATAGCCGAAGCCTTCAAGCGGTCCATAGGAGTCGGACTCGACGATTATATCAATATTCTCTTCCTGGTCCATACCGAAGCTAAGGATGAGAGGATCGTCCATATAGTTCTCATTGCTGGAGAAATTGCTGCCACTGTACCATACGGCCACAAACTTATCTGTAAGGGGCGTTCCGTTGTTGTCCCATTCGCCAAGAGCCTGGTTGCTGAAGGACACAAGTCCGGAAGCGGGATCAAACTCTGCGGAGGCAACCTGTCCACCGCCAAGATTTGCGGCAGCGATGCCGGCGATACCGCTTACGAGGTATGATTCACCTGCAACATTCTCAGAGAATGTCCAGACTTCATTGACACCGTTGCTGTTGGTAAAGGTATACTCTCCAAGATAATCCCCATATGTACGGAATCCGTAAGGGCTTATCTTTTCAATCTCCTTGCATGCGAATGCGCCGGTAAGGGCTCCATCCTCATCTACACCGACTGCTATTATATAGTGCTTGCCAAAACCGAGATTCTTAATATTATCCTCATAAGGACCGGTTTTTACAAGAGCGCTGTAGATGTAATCGAAGTCGTAACCAAACAGTACGTTATAATACCAGGTGGTGTAGTAGAAGTTGTCTACGTTATCAAAAGGAGCCGCTGCGAGGAAGTTATCAATTGATTTATAATTGGCCAGGATATCTTGTTCTGAGAGGCAGGAGAACAGGAAAGAGTCACTTGCACCCGCAGCCACGGATACGGCATCATTATTCTCCTGATCATAAGAGATTGCCCAACCGGGATCTGCAAATGAGAGAGCCTTCACATCTGTTGCAATTGCATTGAGGAAGAGGTTTTCGTCCTTGTCTTCTTCTCCATTGATAACCCAAGCCTTGACGGCAGCATATTTGCCTTCAAGGGCTTCAAGGCCAAGATCCTCCGGGGCGTCGGGAAGGAGCAGCTGGACAGCGCCGGTAGAATCCTCTACATAGAACTGACCCTTACTCTTGCCAACCTTACCGTTGATTACGGTAAAGAAATAGGTATAGCCGTTTGCGCCTGATGCATAGTAGTAGAACGCAGCATGAGGATCCACCTCAATGGGTTCCTCGTCCATCTTGAGGTTCAAGGACTTGACATCGAGGTAAACAAGACCGTTTTCATCTGTATTCTTGGTACCGTTGAGGTCAAATACACCATTATACAGGCCCTTGGCGTTTGCGTAAATGAACGTGGTTCCGTCTGTGATGATAGCCTTGGAGCCAGAGGCGGCAATTGCGGTTACGTTGTAAACAGTAACGCCGGTGCCGTCAGGAAGGACTGAAACGGATGCAAGGTCTGTTGCCTCAGTAGCTACGGGAGCCTGAAGGACATCTATCTGATCCAGAACCTCTGAGCTTTCTTTGGAGATGAGGCTTACGGTACCGCTGCGGTATGAGTTGGTCTCGTTGGGAGCAACAGTAACGGTGAGCTTGTCATTGTAGAGAGCACGGGTGGGCTGTTCTACGGTAATCCAGCTCTGGGCGGCAGGGGAAACCTCTACGGTGTAATCCTCGTTGGCCTTGACATTGAGCTGGAAGGAGTCTCCACCGGCTGCGGGAACTACCTGTACGCTGAGGACAGCCTGGAGCCTTGTTGAAGCAAAGTGGAGGCCCTTGATGTCTGTCTTACCCTTGCCGTTTGCGGCAAACACGTATACACTGTGTTCCTTGCTGTCATCTTCATCCTCATTGGTGATGGAGATGACACCGGCATCGTTCTGACCGGCATAAGGCTCTACCTCTGCGGTGAAGCCTGGAGTAACGGTAAGGATACCTACCTCGGTGACATCCTTCTCACCTACGCCCTGGAGGGTATAACCAACATATGCGGTTTCACCGGCCATGATGGTGATGTCGTCTGCGTTAGTGAACTTGATGCAGAAAGGAAGTTCCTTTGCAAGCTGGAAGACTGTACCGTCAGAGAGAGTGAAGATAACTGCTTCGTCAGTTTCCTCGACGGTGATTGAAGGCTTACTCTCACCTACTACGGGAACGGGAATCCAGGTTTTGCCCTCGTCGATTGAGTACTCAAGGACATCTTCGTTGAGACGGAAAATAGGAGTTGCGCCGTTCTGACCGTCCTGACCGTCCTGACCAGTTACAGGAAGAGGATTCTCGTCATCGGGGATGAGCTTTCCGTTGATGGTCCAGTAATAGACGCCATCGATAAGCTTTACGCCGATTTCAGGGGTCACGCCGTCAGTTCCGGGATCACCGGGATCACCAGGATCGCCCTTATCACCGGGATCACCCTTATCGCCGGGATCACCCTTATCACCCTTTTCGCCATTGGCGATAGTTACGGATGTGTTGTCGGAGAAAAGGATGGTATAGGAGCCATCATTGTTCGTTACAACTGCCGTAACGGTGAGTTTAGCTTCGAGCGCATTGACAAGTGTCTGAATATTAGGCACTGTCTGCTCGTTGAGGGTCTTGACTGCCTGTTCCAACTGAGTGAGACGGGAATCCAGATCCGAGATCTTACCACGGAGTTCTGTGTCGTCATACTCTTTGGCGCAGCCCGCGACCAGCAGTGAGGAGAGGACTACCCCACCCCACAGAAAATTGCGAAGCATTTTCTTCATACGCTAAATAATATGGATTAAACAAATACCTTACTAGCTAACAAAACGCCCTAAAAGAGCGTATGCGTTTTGCAAATTTACACCTATTTTTCAGTTTTGCAAATATTTGATAAAGATTGATAATCAGACGATTGCTTATAATTTATTAGAATTATCCCTCCTTTTTAACAATTATGGCCGGATTATCCGACCATAATTGTTAAAAAATGTAAGTTACACGGGGGTTAAAACTAACAAATCACAAATATTGTAAAGTGCGGGTCACGGTCTCGTCTACCGGCAGGTAATACTTGTAAAATGCATTCTCCCCAAGCTTTGAATATCTGGAAATCAATGCATATAGCTGAGGGACAAGATAAGGTGCAGTATTGTCCCACTCCGCCTCAGTGCAACGAATCCCTTCCTTGGCCGTAAATGCCGGGAACTCCACCTTCAGGTTAAGATTTTTCAGGAAGCGGTCCATGCTCTCAAAACTGTCTATCTCCCTGAGCCTTGCGGCGTTACGGTCAAAGATGGCCGATGCGAATCTCATCTGGGCGGCCTTTCGATTGCACTCAATGTAAAATTGTGAAACCCTAGTTGTGTCTACAGGCACAAATATATCCGGCATTATGCCTCCCCCGCCGTAGACCACGCGGCCGCTACGGGTGTGATGGACATCGGTTGTATCAAGACGCACGCTGTCGGCGCTGAAAACCTCCCCGTCAATATACCTATTATAAATATCGTAGCTATAATCACGTGCACTGGCATAGGGCTTCTGGATGCATCGGCCCGAAGGAGTGTAATACCTTGCAACGGTGAGGCGGAGGCCGGATCCGTCCGTAAAGACAAACGGCTCCTGCACAAGGCCTTTCCCGAATGAACGCCGGCCTATGATGGTGCCCCTGTCATTATCCTGAATAGCACCGGCAAAGATTTCCGAGGCCGATGCGGAATTCTCGCTGATAAGGATGCTCAGGCCCATATCCTTGAGGTCTCCCCTGCCATCGGCCCTGAAAACTTCACGTGGCCTGTGGAGGCCTTCCATATATACTATGGTATCTCCGCGGGAGAGGTAGTCATTACTCACAAGGAGGGCCTGGTCAAGATAGCCGCCGGAATTGTCACGGATATCGAAGATAAGGTGCCTCATCCCCTTTTCCTTGAGGGCCAGGGCGGCCTTATGGCATTCCTCGTAGGTGGTACGGGAGAATTTTCCAAGCCTCAGGTATCCTACGGTATCCGTAAGCATAAACGCGGCGTCAACGCTGTGGATGGGGATTTTTCCGCGGGTGATCTCAAAGGGAATCACCTCCTTCTGCCTCTGGACTGTTATGGTAACCTTGGTGCCTGAAGGGCCCTTAATGCGGCGCACCATGCTGTCCTGGGGGAATTTCACGCCGGCAATGACTTTATCGTCCACCTTAAGGAGGCGGTCTCCGGGAAGAAGGCCCACTTTCTCCGAGGGGCCGCCGGGGATGACCTCCAGCACAATAGCAGTATCATTGGGGACGTTGAACTGAATGCCGATTCCGTCAAAATTTCCGGCCAGTTCCTCCTCCGAGGCATTGCGCTCCACGGGGGGCATATACACGGAATGGGGATCCAGGCTGGACAGGACAGCGGCCACAGCGGCATCCGTGGGGCCGTTTTTGGAGAATGTATCCACATAGTTTCCGTCCACAACCTGGAGGATGGCATTGAGCTTTTGCCAGTCCTTGTATTTTGTGGTTACAAGATGCTGGGACTCCCTGTAACGGACCACGGTTAAAGTAATAAGGGCGCCGAATATGACGCCCACTACTATCTGAAGGATCTGGATGGTCTTTTTACTCATCGGCACATTTCTGCTCAACAGTGATTCCGGCGCGTTTCAGGAGGTCTATTCCGTCTGTGAGGCGGTAGGCGTCCCTGTAAACTACGCGGGATATACCGGACTGGATTATGAGTTTGGCGCATTCGGCGCACGGAGAGGCGGTAACATAGAGGGTTGCGCCCTCGGAGCTGTTGCCGCTCTTTGCCACCTTTGTGATGGCATTGGCCTCTGCATGGAGAACATAGGGCTTTGTTACGCCGTTTTCGTCCTCGCAGATGTTCTCAAAACCGGAGGGAGTGCCGTTGTAGCCGTCTGAGATGATGGTGCGGTCCTTCACAAGGAGAGCGCCCACTTTGCGACGTTTGCAGTAGGAGTTCTGGGCCCAGACCTCCGCCATCTCAAGGTAACTCTTGTCAAATTTATTGATGTCCATCGGGGCTTAGTTTCTCTGATACAGATAACGCTTGATGCTCTTCTTGGGGGTGCGCTCGAAGTCTTCCGGCATGAGCTCTATCTTCTTGATCTGGGCGTACTTGGGGAGTTCGTCGTTAATTGCGGGAAGAAGGCCGCAGATGCGCTTGCGGAAATCGGCCCTTGTGAAGCCGTCAAGCTCTCCCTGATGCCAGTCCGGATAGATGAGGGCGGTAAGGCCGCCGTCGTCCTCAACCACCAGAGAGTCAACTACATACACAAAGTTATTGATGGTAGCTTCAACCTCCTCAGGATAGATATTCTGGCCAGAAGGGCCAAGCACCATGCACTTTGAACGGCCCTTGAGGAAGAGGTAACCGTCTTCATCAACGATACCCATGTTTCCGGTGCGGAACCAGCCGTCATCGGTAAAAGAATCCTTGGTAGCTTCCTCGTTCCTGTAATAGCCAAGACACACGTTGGGGCCCTTTACCTGAACCTCTCCGGGAATGTTACGGGGATCGTCGGAATCAATGCGGATTTCCATATTGAGGGCCGCGCGGCCGGCGCTTCCAACCTTCACTTTGTCCCAGTGGGCATAGCCGATGATAGGAGCGCACTCAGTCATGCCGTAACCAACGGTATAGTGGAAGCCAATCTTGTGGAGGAACTTCTCCACCTCAGGGTTGAAGGCGGCTCCTCCAAGGATAACCTCCTCAAACTGACCGCCGAAGGAGTTGGTAAGTTCTGTGCAGAACTTTTTCTCGATGGTGGGGCCGAGGATGGGAATGCGCCTGTAGAGTTTTGTCTTGTCAATAAGCGGTTTGAGCTTGCTCTTGTACACCTTTTCCATCACCAGAGGCACAGCGATAATGATGTCCGGATGAATCTCCTGGAATGCCTGCATGATGATCTTGGGGCTGGGGACGCGGCTGAGGAAGTGTACGTGCATGCCGATAGTCATCTCAAAGAGGAACTCGAACATCATGCCGTACATATGGGCCGATGGCAGCATGCTCACTACGTTCATACCGGCCTTAAGCATGGGGCAGGCGTCCTTTGCGGCAAACTCGATATTGGAATAGAGGGCCCTGTAGGGCAGCATTACGCCCTTTGAGAAGCCGGAGGTGCCGGAGGTGTAGTTGATTATGGCAAGCTCCTCTGCGGAATCCTCATAATAATTGAGGTCTTCCTGGCCGAAGGTGTTTGGATAACGCTTGCCGAATTCCTCGTTGAGGTGCTCACGGACGTATGAAAGATCTTCAGAAGCAACGTAGAGGAACTTGAACGTATTGATCTGGACAACAACCTGAAGATCCGGCATTTCCTCGGCCTGAAGGCCTTCCCAGATTACGTCGTCCACAAACAGGACGCGGGAATCCGAGTGGTTTACCAGATAGTGTATGTTTCCGGGCTTGAATTCATGGAGGATGGGGACGGCCACTGCGCCATAAGTTATGGCAGCGAGGAAACTGACGCCCCAGTTGGCCTGATTGCGGGAGCAAATTGCAACTTTGTCACCCTTCTTGAGGCCGCACTGCTCAAAGGCAATGTGGAGTTTGGCAATCCTCAGGGCCACTTCACGGTATGCAAGCGTCATACCTTGGTAGTTGGTTAGGGCCGGACGGTCCCAGTTGCGGATAAAGCTCTCCTGCAATGTTTTGTTTACTGATTTGAATTCCATAATATGGATGGTGTAGGTTTTAGTTCAATTTAAAGTCACGTTCTTTTCCGTCGTAGCATTCTGCGCTTACACCCTTGGAGGTTACGGTAAGTTTGGAATCCGGTTTTATCATCTTTCCGCCATCACCGCTCACGACGGGATCTCCTCCTTCAAAGGGATAGATGAGGGTGCGCACCGATGTACGTACAGCCCAGAACCTCTTATCCTTGACCTCTATGAGTTCCGGGAGATTCTTGACTGTTTCCGGAGCGGCAATACCCTTCCAGCCCTCCGGCTTCTTGCCGTGGAGGTTGTATCTTTCAAGGGTATTGTCCTTATGCAGTACCATTACGGTGTAGCCGCCTGCACCCGTGAAATCATATACGTCCGGGCCAAGCAGGATGGGTTTCCCAACTTCTACGGGGAATCCGTTCACCCAGTGGCCAAGGCGGTCAAGCAGGTATAATTTGCTTCCTGAGGCAAACAGGAACTGGATTTTCCCATTTGCAAAGTAATCTATGCTCTGAACCCTGCCGCAGAGGCTTCCCTTGAAAGGAATGCCCCAGACGCCCTTGCCGTTTTCGTCGTTAAGACAGATGGAGCCGTGGCTGTTCTGGTATAGCTGGTTGATTTTTCCTGTGGCATGGTTCCTTACGGGGAAATAGCCTGCGGGAACCACTACGGTGGTGTCCCTTTCAAGCACCTGGACCTTGGTGCCCTTCAGGGCGCGTTTGTCAAGGCGCACATTAATTGATGGAAGTTCTCCTGAAAGATCGGCCGATATTACTGCTGGAGCATACCCCGCACCTTTTGCAAAAGCTTCCACAGGAGCGGCCAGCCTGGCTCCAAGGATATCCTGGATAACGGCAGGTTCATCAGAAAGGGACGCATAAGCCACAAATCCCCTTGGAGCCTGGATGGAGGCATCGCTCATCCTGTCCTTCAGGGTATACCCCAGGAATTCCTTATCCTGGAATGCCTGGACTGAAGGGGTGTCTCCAAAGACAACCCACTTAGTTCCTACGGAAGCGCATATTGAGTCGGCAGTCCTGAAATCTTCTCCAAAAACCGCTGCAAGACAGTCCCTGTAGGGGTTTGACTGCTCCTTTCCAATCTTCAGGTCTTTCCCGGAGCGGAGAAGCAGGACCTCATGCTTCACGCCGTCATCGGCCCTGAAGGAAGCCTTTACAAGTTCCTTGGGCTGAAGACTCCTTATCCATTCCTCAACGGTTATGTCTTTGGCAGGACGGGCCTTGAGGGCCTTGTTGAAGGCATTGAGGCGGCCATTACCGTCCTCGAAAGCCCTGCGGGCTGCTATTACGGCATCCAGGTCCTCTATTGGAAGGCTTATGGCAGCGCCTGTAAAATAAGGGAGGGCCTCAGGGAAAAGGGCATCCTGGGCACCCCTGCCTTTGAAAGCAGCAAACCAGCTTCCGGCAGCATCTCCCTGCGCACTGATACCCTTAAGGGTTATATTGTCCTTTTCCGGGACCTGGATGGTCCAGGCACTCCAGGGGGCAAGGTTTTTAAGGAAACCCGCCTGCTTGCGCATTTTTGAGGAGGCGTAAACATCTGAAATCTTGGGTGCGTGGGAATGGTTTACAAGAAGGACCGCCGGGGCCGAAACCTTGGGAATGAGGCCCAGGAGGCTCTTTGAGCCCATGATGGAAGTCCCTTCCTCCAGATTGCGGGCCGATGCCTTCACGAATGTCTCTGACTTAGAGGCAATCAGGTACCCGTCCTTTTCCTGGAGCTTGAGGCCTGTGTTAAGGGCCAATACCCTTGTGAGGGAATCCGGCAGCGGGATCTCTGCGGCCACAAGGGGCACCAGGGAACCGCTGTTGTGAAGGGAAATGGCCATTTTGTTTTTGCCGATACTCCTTATAAAGTCCATAAGGGCGGGGCTGTCCGGGGCGATTGCCGCCGTAAGAAGGCCCGTTGAATCGGCCAGGACTTTTACGGCCTTGGAGGAGCCGTCAAATACAAAAACCGCCACGGCGTCTGAAGGAATGGCGCTGAGAACGCTCCAGCCCTGAGGCATCTGGCTGCGGGATTCTCCCTTCCCCGGGGCGTAAAGCCTTGACACAGCGAACGCTATGCCTGCAAGAAGAATGGCCACGGCCGTGACGGCCACTATGGTAAACCTTTTTCCCATATCTTGCAAAGTTAGCACAAATTTGATAATCCTGCAACTATTCCACTATGTGGACTGCTTCCCTACTGCCCTGTCCGGGAAAATGGCTCAAAATCTGGACGGGGCCTGTAAATTGCGCTGTCCGTCCTGAAAAACGCCCCAAAATCTGGACGGGTGAGGAATTAAGGAGGGAATTGATTATATTTGTGTTCAAACTGATAACCTGTATGAAAAAGATTCTCCTCCTAACACTTGCCGTGGCGGTGCTGGCGGCCTGCCAAAGCCCTGAGCAGAAGGCCCAAAAACGTGCCGAAGATATCCTGAAACAACTTACACTTGAAGAAAAAGCCTCCCTCATGGTGTATAATTCCCCCGGGGTGGAACGCCTTGGAATCAGGAGTTACAACTGGTGGAACGAGGCCCTTCACGGGGTTGCCCGTAACGGCGCCGCAACGGTGTTCCCCATGCCAATTGCCATGGCGGCCTCCTTTGATGAGCCCCTTCTGGAGGAGGTTTTCACGGTAGTGAGCGACGAAGCCCGCATCAAGCACAAAATGGCCGAGGAGAGCGGCTGGTACCAGGGACTTACATTCTGGACGCCCAATATCAATATCTTCCGTGATCCCCGCTGGGGCCGCGGTATGGAAACATACGGAGAAGACCCTTATCTCACGGGTGTGATGGGTATGGCCGTGGTGCGCGGACTGCAGGGGGATTCCGAAGCCCCGGTGAAGAAACTCCACGCCTGCGCAAAGCACCTTGCAGTGCATTCAGGCACGGAGAAAAACCGCCATCATTTTGATGCCGATGTATCTGAGCGCGATCTCCGCGAAACCTATCTTCCGGCCTTCAAGGACCTTGTTACAAAGGCGGGCGTGGAGGAGGTAATGACCGCCTACAACCGCTTCAGGGGCGTTCCCTGTGGCGCAAACAGCTATCTTGTGAAAGACATCCTCCGCGGAGAATGGGGCTTCAAGGGAATGGTCGTGTCTGACTGCTGGGCCCTTGACGATTTCTATATGGAAGGCCGCCACGGTTACCTTAAGACCGGCGCTGAAACCGCTGCAGCCGCCGTGAAAAACGGCGTTGACCTGGAGTGCGGAGTTGCCTATAAATACATTCCGGATGCAGCGGCAGAGGGCCTTCTGGAGCCTGAAGACCTTGACCGTGCCGTGCTGAAAATTCTCACTGAGAGGATCCTCCTTGGAGAGATGGATGACGTTTCCCCCTGGGACAGCCTTGATTCCACCCTTGTGGAAAGCCCGGAGCACAGGGCTCTTTCACGCAGGATGGCTTCTGAGACCATAGTGCTTTTACAAAACGACGGCATCCTTCCCCTGAAGGGTACGGAGCGCATTGCAGTTGTGGGCCCCAACGCCAATGACAAGGAGATGATGTGGGGTAACTACAACCCAGTTCCTAACCATACCACAACCCTCCTGGAAGCCCTTCAGGAGCGCATTCCGGGCATCACTTATGTCAAGGGCTGCGGCATTGTTGACGGCCTTGAAGGGGATGTTATCGGCCAGCTTGATGGGACCGATATCGTCATCTTCGCAGGCGGTATCTCACCCCGTTTCGAAGGCGAGGAAATGCCCGTTGAAGTGCCCGGATTCGAGGGCGGTGACCGCACGGACATTGAACTTCCGGCCGTCCAGCGTGACCTTCTGAAGAGCCTCAAGGCCGCCGGAAAGAAGGTGGTCCTTGTGAACTTCTCCGGAAGCGCCATGGGCCTTGTCCCGGAAACGGAAAGCTGCAGCGCCATCCTCCAGGCCTGGTATCCCGGGCAGGAAGGGGGGCCAGCCATTGCCGATATCCTCTTTGGGGACGTCAATCCATCGGCCAAACTTCCCGTAACCTTCTATAAGAGCGTAGAAGACCTCCCTGACGTGGAAGACTACAATATGGAAGGCCACACATACCGCTACTTCCGCGGTGAGCCCCTGTACCCGTTTGGATACGGCCTCAGCTACACCACTTTTGAGTATGGAGATGCATCCGTTGGGCGCGGCTCCCTGGTGATTCCGGTCACCAATACCGGTGCCGTAGATGGCTCTGAGGTGGTTCAGCTCTACATTTCCCGCCCTTCAGATAATGAAGGTCCCATCAAGACTCTCCGCGGTTTCAAGCGCGTAGCAGTCCCCGCAGGACAGACCGTTAACGTTAGCATCCCGCTCACTGACGAGACATTCCTGTGGTGGGATGAGGAGGCACAGAATATGGTGCCCCTGAAGGGTGACTATACGCTCCTTTACGGCGGCTCCAGCTGTGACCTTAAAACCCTCTCTTATAAGTTCTGATTAACGGGCCCAGACCTCGTCCGTGAAAATAAAACCTGGCGCGCCCGCCCCGGGGTGCCAGGACGGGATTGTGCCGATGTTTTTGGCAAAGATCTTAACGTATCTTGCCGTGCAGTTTACGGGGAGTTCAGCGTCCCATGTCTGGACCGTCAGATCATCCTCTGAAACTGGGTTTTCAACGCGCCCTGCGGGGGTGAAGTCAACTCCATCTGAAGACACGCTGAATTCCACATACCGGGGCATCCATATCCATGACCTTGCATCCTGGCAAAAACCTGCTCCCACTATGCTCAAGGGCCGTTCTTGAAGGAGGTCCAGCACGGCTGTAAAGTCCGTGTCCTGGTACCCCTGCCAGCCTCCTGTGCGCCAGTTTATGCTGCCGCGTGTGCCGTCTATGAGTCCGGTGTCTCCGCCTGCATTATACTGGCGGTTGTAACGCGCCAAAATTTTGATTGCGCGGTCCTTCTGGACCTGCCTCACGCTACTCCTTGTGACAAAACTACTGCGGCCGTT
>JAFZOU010000042.1 GCA_017550525.1 Bacteroidales bacterium | reverse complement strand
GTTGGGTCAGGATAAGCGCTGAAAGCATCTAAGCGCGAAGCCGTCTCCAAGATGAGTTTTCCCTTGAGGGTCGTGGGAGACTACCACGTTGATAGGCAGGATGTGTAAGGTCGGTGACGGCCTCAGCAGACCTGTACTAATAGCCCGAGAGACTTTCTCTTAAGAGAAAAATACGCTGAATGAAATGAGCTTCTATCAAGAGCTTCCTTGAAATATTCTCTCAAGTAACATATTGCCGCGGTTATAGCACTGAGGAACCACCTCTTCCCATTCCGAACAGAGAAGTTAAGCTCAGTCGCGCTGATGGTACTGACCTACCAGTTGGGAGAGTAAGTCGCTGCGGTTTTTCGGAAGCCCCAGTCCAGAAATGGACCGGGGCTTCTTCGTTTTACCTTTACGCAAAAATGCTTATCTTTGTAGGCTATATGAAAGCAGACAACACAACCATATGGAATGAGGCCGCAAAGGCCGGACTGCTCTTTGGGGCAGTGTCTGTTGCGTGCCTGGTACTGAAGGAACTGGCGGCCCTCAGTGGCAGCAGTTTCCTTATCCAGGCGGCGGCAATCATTCTCTGGGCGGTGGAATTCTTTGGGTGCATCCTCCTTATGAAGGAGGTGATGCTCCGCTTCCGTGACAAATTTGAGGGCGTAAAGATAGAGGATACGTATAAGTTAGGTAGAAGGGCGGCGTTCCTCAGCGGACTTATCCTTGCATCGGCCCAGGCATTCATCATTCTGAAAATGCCCGCAGAGGCCATTGACACCATGGTAGACCAGATGATGAGCGGGATGCAGCTCCTCTCCAGTGACCGTGACGCCGTGGAGGGCGCAATGGATAAACTTCCGCTCCTCACCTTCATTTTCCAGTGGCTGTACTGCTTCCTTTACGGCAGTATCCTCGCATCAATTATGTCCCGCTATATCTTCCTTCAGAAACTCTTCGGGGGCTTCCCTCCCAAGGACGATAACCAGGACTCTCCAGAAGAACAATAACCCAGTTATGGACCTTTCTATAATCATACCCCTTTACAATGAGGCCGATTCCCTCCCGGAACTGAAGGCCTGGATAGAGAAGGCGCTTGAAGGCTTCACCTATGAGATCATCTTCGTGGACGACGGTTCCACGGATGACTCCTGGAAGGTGATTTCGTCATTCCCGGCAGGGACCGGGAATCCCGTGAAGGCCATCCGTTTCCGCCGGAACTACGGAAAATCGGCAGCCCTGTATGAAGGCTTTGCAGCGGCGGAAGGGGACATTGTGGTCACAATGGATGCCGATCTACAGGATTCCCCGGAGGAAATCCCGGAGATGGTCCGTATGATCCGTGAAGAAGGCTATGACCTTGTTTCCGGCTGGAAGAAAAAGCGTAAGGATAACGCCCTTACAAAGAACCTTCCTTCCAAACTCTACAACTGGACCGCCCGCAAGGTCACCGGCATCAAGCTTCACGACATGAACTGCGGCCTCAAGGCCTACCGCAAGGAGGTTGTAAAGAATATAGAGGTGTACGGTGTGATGCACCGCTACATCCCTTACCTTGCAAAGAATGCCGGATTTACAAAGATTGGAGAGAAGCCCGTCCATCACCAGAAACGCAAGTACGGCAAGTCCAAGTTTGGTATGAGCCGCTTTGTAAACGGCCTTCTGGACCTTATGAGCCTGTGGTTCCTGTCACGCTTTGGCGGTAAGCCCATGCACTTTTTTGGCACCAGCGGTATCCTGATGTTCCTGGTGGGCTTCGTGATGACAGTCTGGATTATTGCCGCCAAGCTCTACCATCAGGCAAACGGTCTCAAGTTCCGCGCCGTCACGGACCAGCCCCTTTTCTACCTTGCCCTTGTGGCCGTCATCCTTGGCGTAATGCTCTTCCTTGCCGGTTTCATAGGGGAAATGGTCTCCCGCAGTTCCACTGAGCGCAACAATTACCAGATTAAAGACAGGATATAAGCCAAAAAATTAGTATCTTTGCAGACTATAACAAAAACAGAGATTATGATAAACATTAAGTTCCCGGATGGAAGTGTACGTCAGTTTGAGGCTGGCGTGACCGGTTATGACGTGGCAATGAGTATAAGCCCTCGTCTTGCAGAGCAGATTCTGGCAGTGAATATCAAGCGCCCGGATGAGCCGGAGACATCCCGCGGAACAACCATAGATGTGATGCGTCCCATAACCGAGGACGTAGAGATCCGCCTTCTCAAGTGGGAGGACGACGAAGCCAAGAAAGTGTTCTGGCACTCATCGTCCCACCTTATGGCAGAGGCCCTGGAGGCCCTTTTCCCGGGCGTTAAGTTCGGTATCGGCCCCGCAATTGAAAACGGCTTCTACTATGACGTGGACATGAACGGCCGCACCCTTACGGACGCGGATTTCAAGGCCATAGAGAACAAGATGCTGGAACTTGCACGCGGCAAGGAAGACTTCTGCCGCATAGAGGTTTCAAAGGCCGATGCAATGAAGTACTTCACGGAAAAAGGTGATCAGTACAAGCAGGAGCTCATCTCAGAGCTTGAGGACGGCACCATCACCTATTACACCAACGGTCATTTCACAGACCTTTGCCGCGGTCCTCACCTCCGTAACACTGAGGTGATCAAGGCCGTGAAGGTGCTCTCACTTGCAGGCGCATACTGGAGGGGAGACGAGACCCGCCAGCAGCTCACCCGTATCTACGGCATCACCTTCCCCAAGGCCAGCATGCTCACAGAGTACCTCCAGGTTCTGGAAGAGGCCAAGAAGCGTGACCACCGCAAGATCGGCAAGGAAATGGAACTCTTCACCTTCTCACAGAGGGTTGGAGCAGGCCTTCCCCTGTGGCTGCCCCGCGGTGCGGCTCTCCGCAACACCCTTCAGGCATTCCTTGCCAAGAAGCAGGCAGAATACGGTTACCTTCCCGTGGTAACTCCCCATATCGGCGCCAAGGACCTTTACGTAACTTCCGGCCACTACGCCAAGTACGGAAAGGATTCCTTCCAGCCCATCCACACCCCTCAGGAAGGGGAGGAGTATCTCCTCAAGCCCATGAACTGCCCTCACCACTGCGAGATTTTCAGAAGCGCCCCGCGCTCCTACCGTGACCTCCCCCTGCGTTTTGCAGAGTTCGGCACCGTGTACCGCTATGAGCAGAGCGGTGAGCTCCACGGACTTACCCGCGTGCGTTCATTCACTCAGGACGACGCCCACCTTTTCTGCCGCCAGGACCAGCTCCAGGAAGAGTTTGAAAAGGTCATTGACCTCATCCTCTACGTGTTCAAGACCCTGAAATTCGATAAGTTCACCGCCCAGGTTTCACTTCGTGACCCCAAGAACCCTTCAAAGTACATCGGCTCTGAGGAAAACTGGAACAAGGCAGAGCAGGGCATCATTGATGCCGCCAAGAAGAAGGGCCTTCCTTACGTTGTGGAAACCGGTGAGGCAGCCTTCTACGGCCCCAAGCTTGACTTCATGGTGAAGGATGCTATCGGCCGCAGCTGGCAGCTTGGAACCATCCAGGTAGACTACAATCTCCCTGAGCGCTTTGAGCTTGAGTACGTGGATTCCGACGGCTCCCGCAAGAGGCCTGTCATGATCCACCGCGCACCCTTCGGTTCACTGGAGCGCTTTGTTGCAGTTCTTCTGGAGCACACCGCCGGTCATCTGCCGCTCTGGCTGCATCCGGACCAGGTAAAAGTGCTGCCCGTGAGCGAAAAATATGCAGATTATGCAAAAAAAGTTGTAAATCTGCTAAATAATTCCGAAATTCGCGCCTCTATTGACGACAGGAACGAGACACTGGGTAAGAGAATCCGTGAGACGTCCCTTATGAGAGTGCCGCTACTTGTCATCGTAGGAGAAAAAGAACAGGCAGAGGAATCTGTATCTGTACGCCGTGGAGCTGAGGACCAGGGTTCCATGAGCGTGCCTCAGTTTGTGGAATATGTCCGCAAGGCTGTGGCAGAAGAACTGGCCCAGTAAGTTTAACTTTTAAAGGAGCATAACTATCGCTACGCCTTTCAAACCCAGGCCCTCGGGTCTGAAGAAAAAGCCCCAGCAGCAGCAGGGGGGTAATTCCAAGGACGAATTCGCCCTCAGGATTAACCGTGAAATAACCGCATCCCAGGTGCGTCTGGTGGGAGAGAACATCCCCGAACAGGGAATCTACCCTTTCACCAAGGCACTTGAACTGGCCCAGGAACTGGAACTGGACCTGGTAGAGATCAGCGCCAAGGCAGACCCTCCCGTATGCAAGATTCTGGATTACCAGAAATACCTGTATCAGCAACGGAAGCGCGCCAAGGAGATGAAGGCCAACGCAGCCAAGATAGTTATCAAAGAAATACGTTTCGGCCCCAACACGGATGAGCATGATTTCCAGTTCAAGCTCAAACACGCCCAGGAGTTCCTCCAGGAAGGCTCAAAGGTGAAGGCATCAATCTTCTTCCGCGGCCGTTCCATCCAGTTCGCAGAACAGGGAGAGAAACAGCTTCTCCGTTTTGCCGTGGAACTTGAAGAATACGGACGCCCGGAAAGTATGCCCACGCTGGAAGGCAAGCGTATGACAATGATGCTTGCTCCTATTAAGAAAAAGTAGGCCGTAAGGCTACTCTATGTATAATTAAAAATTGTTTAACACAATGGCAAAGCTTAAAACCAACTCCGGTGCCAAAAAGCGTTTCACGCTTACCGGATCGGGAAAGATCAAGAGGAAGCACGCTTATCACAGCCACATCCTCACCAAGAAGACCAAGAAGCAGAAACGTAACCTCGATCACTTCGCAATCCTTGAGAAGGACGATTACGGTCGTGTAAAAGAACTTTTGGTCCTGTAATTTATTGTTTAACTGGAACGCAGTCTTAGAAAAAGCGCCGGAAAATGAACCTGGCCACTGCCTCCAAAAATTTAATTAAAAATGCCTAGATCAGTTAATTCTGTTGCCTCAAGGGCACGCCGCAAGAAGATTCTCTCCAGAACCCGCGGCAACTTCCTGTCCCGCAAGAATGTCTGGACAGT
>JAFZOU010000041.1 GCA_017550525.1 Bacteroidales bacterium | reverse complement strand
TCGGGGCCGGGCATGACGTATTTCCACGCCGGCTTGATGGGCCATATTGGCTAAGATATCGGCCCCAACCGCAGGATTGAAAAGGATGTTTGAGACCCAGCCGGATTTGAGGGCGTCATAGCCGCCGTAACGTGCCGCCAGGGAGTCCGTGAATTCCCCGAAGATGCCGCCGCGTAGGCGGTAGTTGCCGTCTATGGCGCTTACCCCGGCGCTTGTGAGCATGCCGCCAAGCCATGGACTCTCCTCAATGACAAGCACGTGAGCTCCGTCCCGCGCCGCCTCAATGGCCGCCGCCGTACCGCCTGTGCCGCCGCCCACAACCACCACGTCATAGACGGGCGTACAGGCTATCATGATAGCAAGTAGCGTCGTGGAGATAAGTCTTTGATACATAAGTCTTTATGCAAATACGTCTGCCGTAAAATAACTAGACGTTTTTACGTAATTCTCTGGTAGTAAGTTATTTACCTCCACGGCCAATCCGACTCCAATACTCCTCAATCTCTTCCAGGGTCTTTCCTGTGGTGTTAGGTACATGTTTGTACATGATCCAGAGGTACGGCAGGCACATAAATGCAAAGAGGAAGAAGGTGCCGGCGGGAGTGAGGGTTTCCAGCATCCAGGGGGTAAGCTGGCCAATCAGGTATGTGCCAATCCAGAGTGCAAAACCAGCTATGGACATGGCAAGGCCCCTGACCCTGTTGGGGTACATTTCGGAGAGGAGCACAAACACCACTGCACTTATGGAAATGGCCGTGCAGAACACGTACAGCAGGAAGAATGTGAGCATGAACCAGGTGGGAAGGCTTGTTGACGGCAGGAAATACAGGCCGATCATAAGGAGGCAGAAGATCATTCCGCCAACGCCCCACCATACAAGCTGCTTGCGGCCCACCTTGTCAATGATAGCCAGGGCAATCACGGTTGTGAGCATATTCACAACTCCCACAAGGACTGTGGAGAAGAGGGGATCCTCAAAGCCGGCATCGGCAAAGATCTTGGGGCCGTAATATAGTACGGCGTTGACGCCCATGAACTGGCCCAGGATGGCAATGGCGGAGCCTATGAGAACGGCTTTCAGTATGCCGGGTTCACGGAGAGCCTTCCATTCCTCGGATTTATCCTGCCTCTCCCCGCGGACCGCCAGCCAGCGCGGGCTTTCCGGGATGAAGAAAATGAGCACCAGGAACAGGAGGTCCGGGATGGCCTCAGCGCCAAGCATCGGCCTCCAATAATCGGCCATGGAAGTGCCCTTGAGGATGAGGTAGTTGGCAAGGTACGCCAGCAGGAAGCCTATGGTGATGAAGAGTTGGTACAGGCTCACCATGGTGCCGCGGACTTCTGCGGGGGAGACCTCGGAGATATACACCGGCGACACAATTGACACTATGCCGATTCCGAATCCTCCCACGATGCGGAAGATCACAAGCTGCGTGAAATCCTGGCTCACGGCGCATCCTATTGCGGAAATGGAGAAAAGGAGGGCCGATATGAGCATGGTCTTCTTCCTCCCCATGAAGTCCGACATCATGCCGGCAATGAGTACGCCAAGGATGGAGCCGATGAGGGCGCATCCAACATACCAGCCTTCGCCGCCGGTGGAAAGACCGAACTGCATTTTCACAACCTCCGTGGTGCCGGAGATTACGGCGGTGTCATAACCAAACAGGATGCCTCCAAGAGCCGCTACGATAGCAATGAAGACAGTGCGTGAACTGACTTTGGTTTTCATAGTAGTAGTTTATTCCATTAATTTCTTGTACTTGAAGCGTTTGGGGGCGGCGTCAGGGCCGAGGCGCATCTTTCGGTTCTCCTCATACTCCTGATAGTTGCCCTCAAAGAACACCACGTTCCCGTCTCCCTCATATGCCAGGATATGGGTGGCAATACGGTCCAGGAACCAGCGGTCGTGGCTCACCACAACCGCGCAGCCCGCAAAGTTTTCAAGGCCGTCCTCCAGGGCACGGATGGTGTTCACATCAACGTCATTGGTGGGTTCGTCCAGAAGGAGCACGTTGCCTTCATCCTTCAGGGTAAGGGCAAGGTGCAGGCGGTTTCTTTCACCGCCTGAGAGCACGCCGCACTTTTTCTCCTGGTCTGCGCCGGAGAAGTTGAAGCGGGATACCCACGCGCGGGCGTTTACGTCCCGGCCGCCCATCCTCACCCATTCCGAGTTACCGGCGATGGTCTGATAGACGGTTTTGTCCGGGTCAATTGAGCGGTGCTGCTGGTCCACATAGGAAATCTTTACGGTGTCTCCAATCTCAATTGTGCCGCTGTCTGGCTTCTCAAGTCCCATTATGAGGCGGAAGAGGGTGGTTTTACCGGCTCCGTTAGGGCCGATCACACCAACTATTCCAGCCGGCGGCAGCTCAAAGCTCAGGTGCTCAAAGAGGACCTTGTCTCCGTAGGCTTTGGAGACGTCCGTGAACTTTATGACCTTGTTTCCAAGGTGCGGGCCGTTGGGGATATAGATCTCAAGGTTGTCTTCCTTCTGCTTTGTATCGGCCGATGCCATCTTCTCATAAGCCCCCAGACGTGCCTTCTGCTTTGCCTGACGGGCCTTGGGGGCCATGCGCACCCATTCAAGCTCACGCTCCAGGGTTTTGCGGCGCTTGCTCTCCGCCTTCTCTTCCTGGGCTAGGCGCTTTGTCTTCTGGTCCAGCCAGGAGGAGTAGTTGCCCTTCCAGGGAATGCCTTCTCCGCGGTCCAGTTCCAGGATCCAGCCGGCTACGTTGTCCAGGAAGTAGCGGTCGTGGGTGACGGCTATCACCGTGCCCTTGTACTGCTGCAGGTGGGCTTCCAGCCACTGGATGGACTCGGTGTCCAGGTGGTTGGTGGGCTCGTCCAGAAGGAGGACGTCCGGCTCCTGGAGGAGTAATCGGCATAAAGCGACACGGCGCCTCTCACCACCTGAGAGTTCCTTTATCTTCTGGTCCGACGGCGGGCACTGGAGGGCGTCCATGGCACGCTCCAGCTTGGAATCAATCTCCCAGCCGCCAATGTGGTCTATCTTTTCAGTTAGTTCTCCCTGGCGCTCAATGAGGCGGTTCATTTCGTCATCATCCATGGGCTCCATAAACTTTGCAGAAATCTCATTGTATTCCGCAAGGATGTCCATAACCTCCTGGACACCCTCCTGGACTACCTCCAGGACGGTTTTTTCCGGATCCATCTGCGGCTCTTGCTCCAGGTAACCCACAGTGTATCCCGGGGCCCACACAACCTCTCCCGTGTAGGATTTCTCCACGCCTGCAAGGATCTTCAGGAGCGTTGACTTACCGGAGCCGTTAAGGCCGATAATACCTATCTTGGCACCATAGAAGAATCCAAGGTAGATGTCCTTCAGTATGACTTTGTTATTGTGGGGGAGAACCTTGCTCACCCGGTTCATTGAGAAGATAATCTTTTCGTCGGCCATAGGTCTTAGTGTAATTATGCGTAAATATACAAATTTTCCCCCACATTTCCTCCAGCCCCCTATTGTAATGCCGATGCGGTGGAGCTCATTTTGCTGATTATCAGTTGTTTACACAATCCTTTGGGATTACCGGTAATCCCAAACACTTCCGTAATTATCTCTGTATCAGCCAGTTAGCTTCCACGGGATTCCGCAAGCGTGGTAGCCCCCATCCCGCTCATGAAGCCACGGGTGGCTACCGGTTTGGGCACCAATGCTTCCCCTCCGCTTGTGTGGGGCAACGAACCACACAAAAAACGCCTAAAACGTGTTGTTTGTTGACCAAATGGGCAATGAAAAGCACAAAATCGGCCCAAAACGTGTGAATCGTTGCCCCGGAATCGTAATAATCGGCCACAGGGGCAAAAAAGCGTCGCAGGTCCGAACTATTTTCAGACCTGCGACAGTTTGAGGCGTCACCTGCGACAGATAATGCTGTCACCTGCTACGGTTTAGTCTCCGTAGGGGTTACCTTCCTTCCACTCTTTGAGTTCATCTCCGTGCTTGGCAACGCAGTGGGCGTAGATGGACTCCTTGCGTTTTTCGTCCAGGCCCTGCCACCAGCGGGTGCAGCCGGGATAGAGGATGAGGCTCTCATCTTCTTTCTGACCTGACTTGGAGAGGCCCTTCCGGGCTATGCGTTCTTTCTCACTGATGGGGAGTGAAGACCACCAGATTTCAAGGTCTACGTTCTTTTCCATAATTATTGTTCTTTTGGTAATATCAATCTTCTTACGTTGCAGCCGGCATAGTTGCCAAGGACTATGATGGGATAGTACCACAGGATATCCGGGCTCCACTGCCATGCGGCAACAAGGTACACGACGTCTGCTATGGAGTGGTAGAAGCCGCACACAATGAACAGGGGTACGCCGAACAGCACCGGGAGAATGTTCTTGGTGGTGCGGTACATCCAAACTGCTATGTCAATGATAAGACCGCAACCTACGGCCCTGAGGAAACTTCTCCAAGGGCCCTGGGCCAGGCGGCCCGCAACGGCGGTCTGAGCCCTTTCAACCGGTTCTCCGCCAAGAGACATCATAAGGAGGCCAAGGAGAATACAGGCAAGGATGTTGAAAAGCCAGATCATAACAAGGGATCCGGTTTCACTGAGCTTCATCACACCTGCGCGTCCGGTATAGAGGAGGCTGCCGGAAAGGACCACACCAATGAGGCCGAAGGCAAAGATAATGGCTCCGGGAAGCCCTCCCAGGGCAAGGTATCCACAGGCGCCAAGGCCTATCAGGATGCCGGCAAAAAAGGATTTACGGTTATTCATAATCTGTGAAATCTTTCAAACATTGCTTTTTCAAGGGCTTCGCGGTCTGAGGGGTGTGCAACGGAAATGAGCAGCTTGGCCCTCTCCTGTAGGGATTTCCCGTAAAGGTTCACGGCGCCCCATTCCGTGACAACCCACTGGACATCGGCCCTTGGGGTTACAACCCCGGCACCGGGCCTGAGGACAGGCACAATTTTGGACACCCCTTTTAAGGTGCGGGATGCCATTGCAATGATGGCCTTGCCGCCCTTGGAGTACTTGGCGCCGCGCACAAAATCCAGCTGCCCGCCGGTGCCGGAATAGATGCGGGTGCCTATAGAATCGGCACAAACCTGCCCCGTGAGGTCTATCTCTATGGCCGAATTTATGGATACCATACCGGGGTTTCGGGCGATGGTCCGGGGGTCATTGGTGTAGGCGATGTCCTTCATAAGGACTGCCGGATTATGGTCTATGAAGCGGTAAACTTCCTCAGAACCGAGGAGGAAGGACGCTACCACCTTGCCGGTATCTATGGCCTTGGCGGCCCCGTCGATGACACCGCTGCGGATGAGCCTTAGGGCTCCGTCGGAGAACATCTCCGTATGAAGGCCAAGGTGCTTATGGGAGCCAAGGCAAGCGCAGATGGCGTTTGGCATAGCTCCTATGCCCATCTGAAGGCAAGCCCCATCAGGGATAAGTTCCGCACAGTGACGCCCTATCTCAAGGTCCGTGGCCGATGGTTCGGCGTACGTTTTTGTAATGAGGGGCCGATTATCGCGGACCAACGCAGTAAAACGCTCTACAGGGATAAGGTTTCCCCCGGCGAAAGGGACGTTGGGATTCACAACCCCAATGCGCTCACGGGCAACTTCCAGCGCCGCCACGGAGCAGTCTACGGATGTGCCCAGGGACACCATTCCGTCCTCCGGCTCCGACACCTGGACCATAGCAACGTCACAGGGAAGCGCCCCGTTGCGGTACATGGCCTGGGTCTCGAAGAGGTTCACGGGGATGTAATCGGCCAGCCCCGCTCCCACATTTTCACGGACATTGGGTCCCACAAAGAAGCCCTGGTCAAAGAAAGCGCCGCCCGCCGCATATGGAGCCGGACCTTCAGTATGGAAATGGTGGAAATGGAGATCCTCCACGTCTGTGCGCTTACAGAGTGCCTCCACAAGGACATGGGGCACGCTGGCGATGCTGGAGAGGTGAATGTGGTCACCGCTCCTCACGGCCTTGACGGCCTCCTGAGCCTCTATGAAGTGGAGATTAGGCATGAGAAAACAAAGATAGCATAAATTGTCGTATATTTGCATAGCAAAAAGATTGAAAATGCATTCAAGACAAGAAAAAGTTGAGGCTTTTGGCCGATTACTGGACATAATGGACACCCTCCGTGAAAAGTGCCCGTGGAACGCGGAACAGACCTTCGATTCCATCCGCCGTCTCACAGAGGAAGAAGTGTACGAACTCAGTGAAACCATCCTCGAAGGAGACCGTCCCGGCACTGCCAAGGAAATCGGAGATCTCCTGTACCATATGGTGTTCTACGCACGTATCGGCCAGGAGGAAGGCGCCTTTGACATTGCCGACAGCATCAATAAGGTATGCGACAAAATGGTGTTCCGCCACCCCCACGTCTTTGGCCCGGAGGCCGGGAAAGAGACATCGGCCAAGGAGATTGCCGATACCTGGGAGCTTGTGAAAGCCAAGGAAAAGGGCGGCAACAAGCGCGTCATGGCGGGCATCCCCAAGGCAATGCCAGCCATGCTCAAGGCCCTCTCCATGCAGGAAAAGGCTCGCGGCTGTGGCTTTGACTGGGAGAAGAAGGAGGATGTCTGGGACAAGGTGAAGGAAGAATGCGAAGAAGTCTCGGACGCCGCCGCCGGAGCATCCCCGGAACAGCTTGAAATGGAGTTCGGGGACCTTCTTTTTGCCGTAATAAATGCCGCCAGACTCTATGGCGTAGACCCTGAAACAGCCCTCAGCCGCAGCTCTGAGAAATTCCGCCGCCGCTTCACCTATCTTGAAGAGCAGACTCTCCGCAAGGGCCTCTCCTTCCGTGACATCACCCTGGCCCAGATGGACGCCATCTGGGACGAAGCCAAGGCCCAGGGGCTCTAGGCGAAGAAGGAGAAGTGGACGCGGCCGTAGTGGCGCTCCTTTACAAAGTGGGGATGCTCCGTGAAGGAGTGCTCATCCCCGTGCTCCAGGATGAAATAGCACTCCGGGTGGAGAAGATTCAGGGAGAAAATGAGATCCGGGATGGTTTCAAGGCCTTCCAGGGCATACGGAGGGTCCGCGAAGATAATGTCGAATTTCTCCCGGCAGATGGGGAGGAAGTCAAAGACGTTGTCACGTACCATTGTGACGTTTGAAAGACCCAGGCGGGAAGCCTCAGTTTTGATGAATGATGCGTTCTCGCGGGCCATCTCAACTGAATACACGCGCGCGGCGCCGCGTGAAGCGAACTCAAAAGCTATTGAGCCGGTCCCTCCAAAGAGGTCCAGAACCTTGAGGTCCTGGAATTCGTATTCGTTGTCAAGGATATTGAAAAGCCCCTCCTTTGCAAAATCTGTAGTGGGACGGGCTTTGTAACCAGCAGGGGGAAGGATGACCTTTCCCTTTAATTTTCCGCCGATAATCCTCATAGGCGGGAAACGGACTTGAAATAGCGGTAGAGAGACATTTCCGCATCAGGGGTGAGGGGTGTGCGGAAACAGACCGTGGACACCTCCGGATTTAGCTGGAGCCTTTTCAGGGCCAGGAAAAGGAAGTACTCAGCGGTGGTAAAGTCCGGGGCCTGAAATGTATTTGCAAGCGAGAGACTCTTTCCTTGTGCAATCACAAGGTGAAGGAAACCGTCGGCCCATGAAGCCACAATCTTATTGTACTCTGAGATGCCGTCCAGCTCCTTCAGAAGATAATACATCTCAGGGAGCACCCTCACGGGCTGGCCGGAGGTGGGGAGGACTGTATTTGCAAGGACCTTTGAAAGGGATTCCCCAATGGAATTGGAGTACACCAGAACAGATGCCAGGGAAGGCACGGGGACGTATTCCACAATGTCTCCGGAAGAAAGTGCAACCACCTCCTGAAGGGCGGCCCGGGCCTCTTCAGGGTTGAAGAAAGGCTCCGGGACCAGTGCCACCTTGGGCGTGAGGAGAGAAATGTCTACGGTAGAATACCGGCGCTGGAACTCCTGGGTAGTGAAAACCTTCTCACTTCCTATCCAGTCTGAGCCATTAAAAGAATATCCACTCAAGCACACTTGAATGGATATTCCTGTACTGCCGCCAGGGCTGCTATTCCCAGTTACCGGCATTGTTGTTAGGAGCTGTTATGCTGCCAACCTGAAGACCCTCATACTTGTTCTGGTCCTTGCGGTCTGCGTCAAGGTTGATGCGGAGCTGGTTGTCAAGGCCAAGGCACAGAGCCTTGTAAGGCATGCGGGCCTCGAACAGGGGAACCTGGACACCGGAAACGGTTTTGATTGCAGCTTCCATCTCCACTTCCTGACCACCGGAGAACGGGATATATTTGAGGGAGTCTATGCAGAAATCCGGACGGTTGTGGAAGAGGGTGTCCTTCACGGGGATTGCGGTAACTGTGGAGAACACAACCTTCTGTCCGTTTTCATAAGCTTCCTGGAGCTTTGCGGTAAGCTCTGCGGGTTTGAGCCTGCGGTTTGCCTTCTTGATGGCCTCGGTGTTTGCAACAGCAATGGAGTCATCGTTGGAGCCGATCTGCATGATGATGTTCATCTTGCCTTCCTCATAGAAAAGTTTGAGGGAGTCTACAGTGGGGCTGAAGCGGCCGTTCTCACTCTTGAAGGCAACCTGGAGGGTGCGGATATCCTTAAGGCGCTGAATGGCCACCTGGGAACGTGCAGCAACCTCATTGTTGAATTTCACGGGCTTCTGGATGCTCTTTACGGTGAGCCAGACAAGAAGTACGATAATGGCTGCAAGAACAACCTCGAGGGCAATTTTAAGGGATTTGTTCATTATTTTAGTGTTTTACAATTATCAAAACTTCTCGCAAAGTTAAAAAAAAGGTTTCTCAAAAGCAATAATCTTTTGTAAATTTGCCGATGCAAACCGCAAGCGTATGTTTGGCTGTATCACTTCCAATAATATTGCCCTCCTGAAGGAACTGCTGGGGAAAGCCCGTAAGGTGGCCCTTGCAGGTCACGTGCACCCTGACGGAGACGCAATAGGATGCGTCACCGCACTTGCCCTGTATCTCCAAAGGGAGCTTGGCAAGGAGGTGGTCTGCATGTTCCCTGATGCCATTCCTGACAGCCTTGAGTTTGCAAAGAATCCTTCCCTCAAGTATCTGTGGGGTAAAACTGAGGATGCAGATCTCATTATCCTCATGGACTGCAATGCCTTTTCCCGCACGGAGGTCCTGGGAGAATCCCTGGCCGCCTCCAAGGCCCCAAAGGTCCTCATAGACCACCACCTCAATCCGGATGAAAGCAGTTTTAACCTTGTTTTCTCCACCCCGGACATATCATCGGCCTCCGAACTCACGTTCTGGATTCTGAAGGCCCTGGGCTGGGATTTGAAAGACCTTGAGATAGGGGAGGCCCTCCTCACCGGAATGACAACGGACACCAACAACTTTGCAAATTCCGTATTTCCTTCAACTTTCACAATGGCATCGGAACTGATTGCAGCCGGAGTGGACCGTGACGTCCTTCTCCAGAAGATTTACTTCAGCTACCGGGAAAACAGGGTACGCCTGATGGGTTACATGCAGAATGAAGGCCTTACAATCCTCCCGGGAGGCGCTGCTTATATGATTCTCACCAAGGAGATTCAGAATCGTTTTGACCTAAAGGAAGGTGAGAGCGAAGGCCTCGTGAACGTTCCACTATCAATAAAAGAAGTGAGGCTGTCACTCCTTCTGAAAGAGTATGAAGACCATTTCCGGGTGTCTCTCCGCTCAAAGAAAGGCACAAGCGCCCAGCAGTGTGCCGTGAAATTCTTTAACGGAGGAGGCCATGAGAATGCGGCAGGAGGCAGGCTTTATCCGGCAACGGACCTTGGCGGGAAAAGCCTTGAAGAATATGTGAAAATAGCACTTCTGGAGTCATTGTAATGAAGATAAAGGCACTCATACTGACGGCACTCTTCCTCATTGGCTGGGGCTGCACCAAGCAGTCCCTCAAGGCCACTTATGACAAGCAGGCCGGCTACATAGACTCCTTTGTCCAGACCCAGATGAAGGCCGATCCTCAGGCTACGCTGGTCCGCAACGAAGGTGCCTGGCGCCTTACCCTTGCAGACCACAAGGATCCCGGTGATTCCCTCCTTGCCGGCGGTCAGGTCATCCTTGAATATGCAAGCTATATCCTCACCGGGGCTTCTATATCGGCCTCCAATCTCATTGAGACAAACAAGAAGGAGATAGCAGACGCCGCCAACTGGAAACTGTCCGATTCAACCATCTTCCAGCCTGTGACCCTCACGCTTGACAAAACCCTTGTGGACGGCCTCAGAATGGGACTTCACGGCGTCCAGCCCGGAGATGAGGCCTATATTCTCTTTACGGGGGAATATGCCTACGGAAACAAGGAGAACGGCACGATTCCTGCAAAATCGGCCATGGTTTATCATGTTTGGATTGAAAGTATAAAGAATGAATAGATTATTTTTGAAAATAACGGTTTGCCTGGCTGTCTCTGCCCTTATCGCAGGGTGCGCCCAGGAGAAGACCATATCTACCGGAGAGCAGGCTCAGGAATATCTGGAACTTCTCATGTCAACGGAGTATCCGGATTTCCACCCCAATCAGTGGGGAATGTACATCCTCAAGGATACTCCCGGGACAGGCGCTGCCTGGACAAAGGACCTCAAGTACAGCAGTCTCCGAAGCACTGTGCGTTCAATGGACGGCACCATTCTTTCTTCTACCGAGGCCGATATAGCCCAGCAGCTTGACGAGTCCACTTACAAGCCCTACAACTATTACGGACCCAGATATCAGAGCACCGCAGAAGGAAGCGGCTATGCAGGCCTTGAGTATCTTCTTGATGGGATGAAGATTGGCGGCAGCCGCATGGCGGTGATCCCCGCCTGGCTTATTACCACAAGCCGTTTCAATACAAAGGAGGAGTATATAGCCGCGTGCACCAGTTCCTCCCATATGATCTATGAAATCACCCTGGTGGGCCAGTGCGATGATATCCTCACTCAGGAAATTGAGGACATCCGAGCTTATGTGACGGCCAATTACGGCAAGGAGCAGGAAAGCTGCACTTATAAGGCAGACCAGAAAAAAGGAACGTTCTATTTCATCAGTGATTCAACCTCATTCAAGGCCGATGAAAAGAGGGCCGATGACGCCGTCCTTGAGCTCAAATACACGGGCCGCCGCCTTGACGGTCAGGCCTTTGACACCAATGACCAGGCAATGGCCCTCTCGCAAGGCATCTTTGTCTCCGAGAAAGCCTACGAGACTTCCTCCGTGCAGTTCTCTTCCAACTACAGTTCCATAGCCTTGAATGGCAGTTCCTCCCTCATCGAAGGCTTTAAGGCCGGCCTTTACAAGATGCACTGGGCCGGACAGAAGGCAACTGTGATCTTTGTCTCAGACCTTGGATACGGATCTACCGGAAGCGGAGACCTTATCCCTCCGTACGCACCTCTCATCTTTGAACTGGAGCTTCAGAAGTAATGGGATCAAGCGCTCCCACAGAACTTGGCACCAGGTCCATAGGCGCCCTCATCAGGCAGTATGCCGTTCCCGGCATCATTGCGATGACGGCGTCTTCGCTTTACAATATGGTGGACAGCATCTTCATCGGCCATATTCCCGATGTGGGTTCCCTCTCCATGTCCGGCCTTGCGGTAACATTCCCGCTGATGAACATCTCCACGGCTTTTGGTACGCTGGTCGGAGTTGGCGCCGCCACCATGATTTCCGTCCTTCTGGGCCAGAGAAACTACAAGAGTGCGGAAAAAGTCCTCTGCAACGACATAACCCTTAATGTCATAACCGGCATAATCTTCACCTTTGTCTCACTGGTGTGGATGGACCCTATACTGAGGTTTTTCGGCGCGTCGGATGCCACCCTGCCCTATGCCAGGGACTATATGACCATCATAGCCATCGGAAATGCCGTAACTCATCTTTACTTTGGACTTAACGCCATCGTGCGCTCATCCGGCAATCCAAAACTGGCTATGGGGCTCACGTTGTTTACGGTTACGTCTAACGCCATCCTGGACCCCATATTCATATATACCCTGGGGCTTGGCATCAAGGGGGCTGCCATAGCTACGGTCCTGTGCCAGACAATGGCCCTGGGCTATACCCTGTGGTATTTCCTGGATCAGAAGCGCTTCCTTCACCTTCCCCGTTCCCTGAAGGTTTTCAGGGTGGACTGGAAGATAGCCTCAGACTCCCTGTCAATTGGAATGGGGCCCTTCCTTATGAACCTTGCCAGTTGCATTGTGGTGCTGTTCATCAACCAGCAGCTTGTGAGGTGGGGAGGAGACCTTGCACTTGGCGCTTACGGAATAGTGAACCGCATCACATTCCTGTTCATCATGGTAGTGATGGGATTCAATCAGGGGATGCAGCCCATAGCAGGCTACAACTTTGGCTCAAGGCAGTATGGGCGTGTCCGTGAGGTGTACGTCAAGACCGCGCTTTGGGCAACTATCGTTACCACCGTAGGCTTCATAGTATCGGAGTTTCTCCCAGATGCCGCGGTGGGTATCTTCACCAATGACCCCATCCTTGAAGAAAAGGCCGCCACAGGTCTCAGGATGATGAATCCGGTGTTCCCCATAGTAGGGTTCCAGATGGTCACCACAAACCTTTTCCAGTGCCTTGGAATGGTGAAAAAGTCCATTTTCCTTTCCCTTTCCAGGCAGCTTCTCTTTCTGCTTCCATGCATCTACATCCTTCCTCCCATCCTGGAATCGGAGGCGGGCGTATGGTACAGTTTCCCTATCTCTGATACTGTATCGGCCATTATTACCGGCATCCTTGCATGGAATCTCATAGTCAAATTAGGTAAACTTAGAGACGGAGACGACCCGTCAATCCTTGGAAGTCAGTTATGAATACCATCATCAATGTGGGCCGATCATTCGGCAGCGGCGGCGGCTATGTGGGCCAGGCAATCGCTTCAAAGCTTGGAATCCCGTTCTATGACAACGAGTTAATCTCCAAGGCTGCCCAGGAGAGCGGCTACTCCCCCTCCATCTTTGAGGGAGGGGAGAAGAAGAGGAGCATCTTCTCCGTGTCCAGTTTCTTCGCTTCCGGCCGGATGAGCTACCTTGACAACACCTACATGAACGACGATATCCTGTTCAAGGTCCAGAGCGACGTAATCCGGAAGATAGGAGAGGGCGGAGACGCCGTGATCATCGGCCGCTGTGCCGATTATATCCTCAGGGACCTTCCCTGTCTAAATGTGTTTGTGACTGGTCCCGAGGAGTACCGCATCTCACGCATCGTGAAAAGCGAAGGCATCTCCGAGGAAGAGGCCGAAAAACTTATCCGCAAGAAGGACCGCATCAGGGAAACGTATTACAACTATTACACCATGGGTTCCTGGGGGAGCGCGTCCAACTACCATCTTTCCGTGGATAGTTCCGTCCTAGGGATTGAAGGTACGGCCGAATACATCATTGAATTTGGCAGGAAGGCCGGCCTGGTGAAGTGAGTCCCAGGTGGCCCATACTGCTTGTGATCCTTCCGCTGCTGCTTTTCTGTGGCGGCCGCAAGCCCGCACCCGCCCCGGCGGAATTCCCGGACTGGAACCACACCATAGAGAATTCCCAGTCTGAGCTTCCCAGAATGGACGCCGTGGTGGACAGCTTCATGCGTTTCTGGGCCCTCAAGGGCGTTTCCCTCGCCGTCACCCGCCACGATTCCCTCATCTACGCCAGGGGCTACGGAAAGGCCGATCCTTCAACCCCCATGACCCCCGGCACCACGCTCCGGCTGGCCTCCGTCTCGAAACTGCTCACCGCCATAGGCGTGATGCGCCTGCAGGAGCAGTGCCTGCTGTTTCTGGATACGCCGGTTTTCGGGCCTTTCGGCGTGCTGGGAAAATACGACAGCTATATCCGCGACGATAATTACTACCTCATTACCGTAGAGCACCTTTTACGGCACCAGGCCGGTTTCAGCTCCAAGGGCGGAGACCCCGTTTTCTCTCCCTACAGCTCGCTGGACGGGCTGCTTCGGCAGCAATTGGGGCGGCCTTTGGCCTACGAGCCCGGCAGCTCGCAGGAGTACTCGAACATGGGTTTCCTGCTTCTTTCGCTGGTCATCGAAGAGGTATCCGGCCAGTCCTATGAAACCTTTATGCAGGAGCAGGTTTTCCAGCCGGCCCTTTGCCAGGGCTTCCGCCTTGCCGGCAACTATCTCAGTGAAAGGCACCCCGGCGAAACCCGCTACTACATGCATCCGGAGGCCAGACAGTCCGCCTCCTTCGACGGCCGCTACGCCGCCGTGGACAAATGCTATGGCGGGAACAACGTGCACGGGTCCCTGGGCGCCGGCGGCTGGACAGGGTCGGCCGTGGAGCTCTCCCGCATGATTGCCTGCATAGACGGCCGCGGCCCGCTGCCGGATATTCTCCTGCCTTTCTCCGTGGCGCAGATGACCAATTACTACAATCCGGAAACCTTCTCCCTGGGCTGGAACGACACCAAGCC
>JAFZOU010000040.1 GCA_017550525.1 Bacteroidales bacterium | reverse complement strand
GGCCCCGGGGAACCAGTCGCCGGCATCTATCCATTCTGCGACGTGGCCAGCAGGCGTATCGGTATCGGCCACCATGTCATTATGGCCGCCGATGGATTCTACATCATAGAGAGGAATTTTCTTTCGCCCCGTCTCCTTTAACATCCCCCCTTCCCCTGTCATTATCCATTCCTCTGAATACTGCGGGTATCTCTTTAGCAAAGAATCCACCCATTGTTTTAGAACCACGGGGTCTCCTGGGTTCTTTTGGGCATTTTCATAAATAGAGGGGAAAAGGAAACTCATTACTCCCCCAGTCCCTTTTGCAAACTCCTTCTGGCTGATTCCCTCTTTAGCAAGAATCTGGTTTATTCGTTCATACGGGCCATTGAGCATACGGCCCTCGCCGGTCAAAAGCCAGCCGGTGTTGAGTTCGGGAAATTTAAGAGAAATTTTCTTAACCTTATCCGGCTGGATTGAGACGCTTATATTGCTAACATATCGCTTTGATAATCCGCAGATTTCCTCAAAGCGATTCTTGCTCAGCCCCAGATACTCGATAAATTTAAGGAGCCGGTCTTTTACTGTTTCTTCCATAAAAAATTTGCGATAAGAAAAAATTTCTCGAAATTTTCTCGCTATTAAGAAAATTTCTCTTATCTTTGCAGAAAACTTGACGCGGTCAAATCCGCTACAAAGGTACGAATAAATAAGAAATGGACAACCAATTTATTGTAATATGAGGACATACATCAAAGTTTCCGACCCTTTGCGTAGAGACCTCTGCGTGAGATTCAAGGTGACACGGGCCACTGTGTGGTCCGCGCTGAACTACATTACCCGCGGCGGCCGCAGCCCTTATATCAGGCAGTATGCCCTGGAGCACGGCGGCGCCATCGTGGAAGAAGATTTCATCCCGAACTGCCGGACAGAGCACACCGGCAATGAAATGATCCAGACGTTCCCCGGCGGCATCCAGGTACGCATCAGCAAGGTGGACAGCGGGGCCCAGATCCTGAAAGAGGGGAAAGTGACCGAGCGCTATGACGCCGTAACCCTCCAGGGCTGGAGCAATCTGCTGAGCCACGCCCAGGACCTTTCAGCTAAGCAGGTGGCTAAATCTATGGCCATCCGGTAAAACACGCCCTGGGCCAGGCGTTCTCGATTTTTTTCATAAATGAGTTAAGGGTTTAGAAGTTGGCCCAGCCCTGGGCCCGTAGAATGGCACAGGGCTCCAATGGGGAGGTAGCTTAGTCAGGGTAGAGCTTTGCACATGAAACGATAGCGTGCTGAATCGTTTGGTCGCCGGTTCAAATCCGGCCCTCCCCACAAGAAAAGTAATATGGAATACTTAGGGAACATAATAGCGGTAACGGTTGATGAATTGACCAGGGCAACAGACGGAGCCCCGGTCATGACATACGCCAACTATAAGAATCTTTCGTCCCGGAGGCCGGTATTGAATATCCTCCGCCAGGGCAAGGGACTTGACCATCATGCCCTGATAGAGTATGCTTCCCTTCCCACGAGATTCAAGGAAAAATTTGTGGCCAAGTATGGAAATCCGGAAGAAATGCTGAACCGAAATATGGATGACCTCAAGATGGACATGGAGGCCCGTCAGTTCTTTGAGGATTATGAGCTTGCCGACGGCACCCACATCAAGTCTGACAAAATTGATGAGTATGTCATCAACGCGTCTGCCCTGAACAGGCTCATTGAACTGAGTAATCTCCAGCGCTCCCGCCGGAACATGTCCGGGAACCGGACTCCGCTCAACTGGGATGCCATCTATTCCACCTGCGAAGATCTGCGGGCTATGTACGGCCACACGCTCCCGAAGAATGCGGCCAGGCTCCGCGAAAAGATGCGCACCTATGCAGCGGAGGGCTATGGCTGTCTGGTGAGCGGGAAGCTGACCAACGGCAATGCCGTGAAGATTACCCCGGAGGCCGGGCGGCAGATCATCGCCCTCAAACGTTCCAAGACCCCGGTCTATACCAACCAGCAGCTGTTTGAAAAGTTCAACCAGGTGGCCGTGTCCAAGGGGTGGAAACCCCTCAAGAGCGTGAATGCCCTGGTTGCTTTCCTGAACCGTCCGGAGATTGAGATCCAGTGGAAGGATGCCCAACTGGGGGATAAGGCGGCCAAGATGCTCTATGCCCGCCAGAACTCCACCATCCTGCCGGCTGTAAGGGATGCCCTCTGGTATGGGGACGGTACCAAGCTCAATCTATATTACAAGACCTTCCAGGGCGGCAAGTGGGTGCCGGCATCCCTCCAGGTGTTCGAGGTGGTGGACGCCTCTTCCGAAGTGCTCCTGGGCTACAACATCTCCAACGTGGAGAACTTCGAGAGCATGTATGAGGCCTATCGCAACGCCATCGAATTCTCCGGCCGCCTGCCGGAAGAGCTGGTCTTCGATAACCAGGGCGGCACCAAGCGGGCGGACGCCTCCGAATGGCTCAAGAAAATATCCAAACTCAGCCGCCCCACCCAGCCGTACAACGGCCCTTCCAAGACCATTGAGAACATTTTCAGCCGCTTCCAGTCCCAGGTGCTCCACCAGTTCTGGTTCTTCACCGGTGGCAACGTAACGGCCAAGTCCGACCGCTCGAAGGCGGATCTGGACTTCATAATGGCCAATATCCAGAGTCTTCCCACCTACCAGGAACTTGTGGAGCTGTACCCGAAGCTCCGGGACCAGTGGAACAATATGCTTCACCCCAAGCATCTGGTACCACGCATCCAGTATTATATGTCCACCCAGAACGCCCAGGCGGTGGTGGTGAATGACGCCGTGAAGCGTGACCTGTTCTGGATCACGGCCCCGAGGCCTTGCACCTTCACGGCCTACGGCCTGGTGATTACCATCAAGGGACAGAAATATCAGTATGAGGTGCTGGACAAAGAGGGCTTCCCGGATCTGGACTGGAGGGCAAGAAACACCGGCCGTCAGTTCTTTGTGAGCTATGACCCCCGCGAGATGTCCACCGTCCGGCTCTATACGAAGGATGACTACGGTTATCAGTTCGTGACAGAGGCCAAGCCCTATGTGCAGATCCACCGCGCCCTTCGCGACCAGACCGAGGCGGAACGGGCCTTCATCCGGAAGATGGAAGATGCCATCAAGAATGACCGCGTCCGGAGGCAGCTTGACAGTGTGGCTCTGGAGGTTGAATTCGGCACGGCCCCTGAGCAGAGCGGCCTTGCCCGCCCGGGTCTCAAGGGCGTCTCCCAGAAGACTTACGAGAGGCTTGCGGACAAACAGGCAGCGGCGGTTTACCCGGCATCCGTCGGCCAGATGGATAAGGCCCTCAGCAATATGACTTATGATGAGGTGTCGGCCCTTGACAGACTATAATCCTTAAAACAACAATTATATGTTATCACGAGACCAAAAAACACAGATTGTTGAGACCTTGAGGAACTACATCAAGCGTTTCAAGAGCCAGAACCAGGCGGTGAATTCCCTGAAAGGGATCTCCGCCGGCACGGTGTCCCAGATGCTCAATGGCAAGTGGGAAAACATATCTGAGGATATGTGGCTCAAGCTCCAGGCGCAGATTGCCCAGCCCACCGGCTGGAAGGTCTGCCAGACCCAGGCTTTCCTGGATGTAATGACCTTCCTGTCCTTCGCCAAGAAGGAATCCTCCGTGGTGTGGGTGACGGGCCCCGCCGGCATCGGCAAGACCACGGCCGCCCGGATCTTCGCGAATGACCGCAAGAATGTCTTCGTGCTCCCTTGCTCGGAGGACATGCACAAGGCCGACTTCGTGAGGGAACTCGCCGCCAAGATAGGCGTGAATACCAACGGCCTGACCGTCCGGGAAACCCTCCAGTCCATCATCAAGCAGCTTGTAACTCTGGAAAGCCCGCTGCTGGTCTTCGATGAGGGGGACAAACTGACGGACAGTGTCCTCTACTACTACGTGTCCCTGTACAATGCCCTTGAGGACAAATGCGGTATGGTATTCCTCTCCACCCCCTACATGGAAAAGAGGGTCCGCGCCGGTGTCCAGAAGGGTAAGAAGGGATATGATGAGCTGGATTCCCGTATCTCCCGCCGCTTTGTCCCGCTGTCTGCCGTGAACAAGGTGGAGATCGAGGCCATCTGCCGGGCCAACGGCCTGGAGGATGACGCAGCCATCAAGGCGGTCCAGTATGAGGCTTCCGGATGCGGCAATGATCTCCGGAGGGTGAAGGAATCCGTGAAGAAAGAACGCAGCAAGATTGCCGCCCGGGCAGCTGCTGCACAAGCATAGTTAATTCCCGTTCAAACGGTATTCAAATGGCGAAATCACTCTCATCCGCGCAAGTCCTTGGCATCAATAACAAGACCGTCACCCTATCCGGGGAATGGGCGGCCTGTGTGGGGGAAATGGCCCGTCACGGAGTTGTCTTCATCTGGGGCAACTCCGGGAACGGGAAGACATCGGCCATCATGCAGCTGTGCAAGGAGCTGGCGGTCGGATGCGGGATGAAGGGACTGTATTGCTCGCTGGAGGAAGGCTTTTCCGTGAGCACCCAGAACACGCTCAGGCGCCACGGGATGCAGGAGTGTAAGTCCAGGCTTCAGATCCTGGACAGCTGCTCCCTCGCAGACCTCACAGAAAGGCTCTCTAAGCCCCGTTCCGCGGAGTTTGTGGTGATTGATTCAATCCAGTACCTGCAACTCTCCTACAAGCAATATATCGCCTTCAAGGAGCGTTTCCGGAGCAAGCTAATCATCCTGATAAGCCACGCCGATGGGAAGCAGCCCCAGGGGCGGGCGGCCAAGGCCATCCGCTATGATGCCGGGCTCAAGATCTGGGTTGAAGGGTACAAGGCTTTCTCCAAGGGGCGCTTCATCGGCAGCACCGGCGAAGCGGTCATTTGGAAGAAAGGGGCAGAGGAATACTGGGGGAACACTAACAGGAATGAAGATGAACAAGATTAAAGACTATGGGCGCTTTTATGCGCTCTTGAAAAAGCATCCCGCCATTGAAAAGGATGACATTGTCCTGCAATTCACCGATGGCCGGACCACCCACCTCCGGGAGATGAAGGCGAAGGAATACCTTGAGATGTGTGACACCATCGAAGGGAAACCCAAGCCGACCACCGCCCCGGATGCCCAGGAACTCAAGCGGGCAAGATCTTCCGTCCTGCTCCGTATCGGGCGCCTTGGCATCAACACCATTGACAACTGGGATGAGATTGACCAGTTCTGCCTGTCCCCGAAGATTGCCGGCAAGCGGTTCTGCCAGCTGGGCGTGGATGAACTCCGCACCTTGGTAAGGAAGCTGGAGAGCATCATCAACCGCGGCGGGCTCAAGTGGATCCACGAGCAGGCGCAGAAGGAAGATGAAAGGCAGTCGGAGGCCATTGCCCAGGCAACCATCCAGATGATGTCTTCCAGATTGTCCAACCCTAAATTCCTGAACTGATGAAGCCGTCGATTACCATCAAGAGGGACAGCCCGAATGCCAACATCTTTGCCATCATGGGCATTGCCCACGCGGCCATCATGGAAGACGGATTCAGGGCGCTCAAGGAATGCAAGAACTATGTGATTGACGGGGACCTGATAGTGACCAACGCCGTCACCCTGGGCAACCTGATGAAGAATAAGGCCATGCACGCCACCTCCTATGAGGAAGCCCTGGAAAAGATTGAAGAGTATGTAACCATAAACTGGATTTGATATGGATTTAGAGAACCTACAGCGAGCCGCGGAAATCAAGGAGAAGATTGACCGCTTGCAAAAAGCCTCTGACAAACTTGAGGACAAGAATGCTAGAATTTGGGTGTCCCACAGTAACCGCTTTGATGAGATCTGGGATGTATGTCTATGGGAAGATGACTTCCTCAAGGATCTCCGCCATCTTATTGACGAACACATTTCCGCCCTCACCGAAGAGGCTAAAACCCTTTGACTATGAAATGGTATTACTACATCCCCGGGGTCTCCTACCTGGTCAATAAATACTGGGAATGGCGTTGTGACCGGGCAATCCGAAAAAAGATCCGCCGAGGGGAATATGACGCCCCAAGGATCCTCCCGATGATAGAAGCCAGTACCCGGCTCAAAGAAGCCTATGATATTCTTCAAAAAGAGATAGACCGATTTACAAACAAATAAAACCACGAGACAATGGAACAAGTAAAGACCACCGTCGAACTGACGGAAGAGCAGCTGGCCCGCTTCCGGGCTTTTGAAGAGGCCGAGGCTAAGAAGGCCGCTGAGCAGAAAAAGAAGGAAGACCGCCAGGTCTATGACGAACTGGTGGACAATGCCATCGAAGAGGCGTTCCCCAGGCTCAAGAATGTGAGCGACAGCCTGACGATGACCAAGAAAACCGTCCTGAGCACTTTCCAGGCTATCCTGGAAATGAAGAAAGAGGTCCTGCAGCTGACCAAAGACCGCCAGCGCTCCCACACCTTCACCCACTCCAGCGGGAAGCTCCGCATCACCATCGGCGCCCACAAGTGCGACGGCTGGAAAGACACCGTCACCGACGGCGTGCAGATGGTCAAGGAGGCCTGCATGGATCTTATCAAGGATGACACCACCCGCGCCCTGGTCAACCAGATTATGGCCCTGATGTCTCCGGATAAGGATGGCAACCTCAAGGCGGCCAAGGCCCTCCAGCTCCGCAAGCTGGCGGATGAACTCCACAATGACCGCATCAGTGAGGGCGTCCAGATCATTGAAGAGGCCTACATCCCGTCCCTCTCCAAGACCTACATCTATGGGGAGGTAAAGGATGAGCAGACCGGCGCCTGGAAGTCCATTCCCCTTGGCATGACGGAGGCATAGGATGAACAGGGTCAATATGAATAACCTCCCGGCGGTAATCTGCATCGTGGTGAGCTGGACCCGCTTCATCGGCATGGCCCAGCGCACCTATGAGGTGTGCATTTCCCCAAGGAACTGCGATTGTCTGGAGGTGGCCCCAAAGGAGGCGAAGGCCCTCATTGCAGAGCGGGGGTTGGTCAAGGTGCAGGAATCCCGCGACGGCTGCATCTATGACACCCCTGACAAAGACTTTTATAACAAGTACCAAGGCTGGTACAGACTCCACAAAGAATAACATCCATGGGAAAGAAAAGAAGGGGCAGAAGCTATAAGAAGCGGGTCCTTGAGATAAGCCGGATATATGGCGAACATATTAAGTCAGGTCTCTCCAACAGGGAGATCTGGCTTAGGTACATTTATCCCGTCTATGCCATCAGCGAGAGGACCTTCTACAACATTCTTAACGCCTCTGCCTCTTCCATCCCGGAAGATGAACCTGAATATCCAACCCTTTTTGACGATAATGGCAAGCAGTGACGCAATAAAGGGCCTCAAGCGGAAGATCTTGAAGGACATCAGCGTGGAAGCCGCCTCCGAGTTTGATAAGAACTTCGAGACGCAGTCTTTCTTCGGGCAGGCCTGGCAACGCCACAAGAGCCCGCAACGGGCCGGGGAGCACATCCTTGTAAAGTCCGGGGCCCTTCGCCGTGACATAAAGGCCAAGTCCGATGAGGACAGCATCACCTTCCAGGCATCATTGCCCTATGCGGCCATCCATAACGAAGGCGGGGAAATCAAGGTGACTGCCCGGATGAAGCGTTTCTTTTGGGCGATGTATTACAAGGCCAACGGTGGCCTTGGCCGCCGCAAGGATGGCACCCTCAGGCAGGATAAGAAGAATGCCCGGCTGTCCACCGAAGCGGAATTCTGGAAACACATGGCCCTGATGAAAGTAGGCTCCACGGTGAAGATCCCGCGCCGCCGGTTCCTGGGCACCCACCCGAACCTGGAAAAGGAAGTGACCGCCATTATTGAGAAGAGACTGAGTGAATTTTATAGCAACCCTGAAAATTTCAAATGATTACTGAACTTTATACAGCCATCGCAGAGGCCCTCAAGGGGGTGGAAGATGGCATTATCCAACACATTGACCTCTGGAACCAGAACGTGGAATTCATCGAAGAGGATGAGGCCTGGGACCGCCCGGCCGTCTTCGTGGAATTCGGTGAGATTGTCTGGGACCCCTTCAAAGGCCCGGCAAACGGCATGAGCGGGAAAGGCGAAGTCCTCCTGCATATCGTGACTGACTGGAAGGGCTCCGCAGCTGACGGGGCTGCCACCCAGGAAGAGACGCTGGCAGATTATGAGCTTACCAACAAGATCTATGAAGCTATGCTTTCCCTCCGTGGTACCACGTTCCGGAACGTTTCCCTCTCCCGCACCCTGACGAACCACAACCACCAGGAGCTGCTGGAGAATATCGAAGTGTACAAAGTAACCTATGAGCGTGCATTATGAAGCGAGACATCTTTACCAGAGAATGGATTATTGAGCAGGCCCTTGATGTGCTCAGTCAGTATGACCCCGGAGTCCTGACTATCCGCGCCCTCCACTATCAGTTGGTCAGCAGGGGGATGACTAATGACATCCAGCATTACAAGCGGGTCGTGGCCGCGACCGGCGTTGCACGCTGGGATGGGCGTATTGCTTTTGATGCTTTTTCTGACCGGGAGCGTAGCATGGCCTGCAGCACGGAGGCCGACCCGGTATTTCTGGATGAGGAAATGGATAAAGGTAAGCGGCAGGTTAAGGCCTGGATGAACGCTTACTATCGTAACCGGTGGGAAAACCAGCCCTATTATCCGGAGGTCCTTATCGAGAAGAAAGCCTTGGAAGGGGTGTTTGTCCGGACGTGTTCAAGGCACGGCATTGCCCTTGGGGCCTGTAAAGGTTATCCATCACTTACGTTCCTGTATGAAGCCTCAATCCGTATCCGTGAGGCGGAAGGGAGAGGCAAGCAGCCCATCATTATCTATTTTGGGGACTATGACCCTTCTGGGGAAGACATACCAAGGGCCCTCAAAGAGAATCTTGAAAATCTCGGATGCCACTCTGTCGAAATCAAGCGCGTTGCCTTGAATGAAGACCAGGTCATTGCCTGGGGATTACCCCCGGCCCCTACCAAGGTGACTGACTCCAGATCCGTCCACTGGGATGGCCTTGGCCAAGTGGAGCTTGATGCTGTACGGCCAGAGAAGCTTATGGCTTTGCTGGAGGCTGCCATCGCGGAAATCTTTGACCAGTCGCTTTATGATGAATTGAAAGAGGCAGAGGCAAGTGAGCGGGAAGAGTACCGGAAGGAGTTGAAAGAGTATGTCCAATCTTTATCAGAAGAATAGTATGAGGGCGGTTATTATTATTTTGGTGATTGCCATCTTGATAGCTGCAGCCATCATAACCCACGAAAGGGATCCTGAAAAGAAATTCCACCTGCAGGAGCATCAGCATCCAAAGAAGTAAGAATTATCCGCCACTTCGGTTTGAAGTGACGGATTTTTTTGATGATACGCTTTGAAATAAAAAATAATCGTTATATTTGCATCGAGGTCAGCCTAGATAGCGCGGTATATCCAAGCTTGGGTACTCAATTAAGGGATGGTTTTCTATCCCTTATTTTTTTTAGCCTCCCTTCTATACGCGCGACAGTTGCATCCCTATCCCCAAATACAAAGTCATCTTTGGTTATCAGCGTGACTGCCCCCCTGTAAACGATATAGCAGCGTTCCATCCGCCCTGTCTTGAAATCCTGTTCCCGCCCCTGGATCTTGTTTGCCAGCTTATGGGAAGGCAGGGGATACTTACCCATGTGCTGGTCAAGGTCGAAGACTAACGCCTGGCACCCTTTCTCCAGCCCGTCACGGAATCCGGCTGTGATTCCCTTATAGCTTCGGATTCCTTTCCTGTCGGCCACAATCCCGTCAATCGTATACTCCGGGTTTTTCCGGCCATCCTTGTAGTGCCGACGGATTGACATGGAACTATCCGGGAAGGCGGCCAAGACCTTTCTTGCGGTGGCAATGTTCTGCTCAAGGTCTTTCAGGTCTGCCCTTGAACTAATCATCAGCCGCTTCCCTTGCTCTATATCGGGGTAGAATGCCCTCTCGTTTGAGCAGGCCCTTACATACAGGCAAGCTTCACAAAGCTCGTTACCAGGAAGCCCCTTCGCGAGATTGAGTTTGCGGGTGCAAGTCTTACACTTGCTGAGGGTATATGGGTTGTAATCGGGGAATGCGTTACCCTGCTTTCCGGGGTTGAAACGGAAGATTCCCTTGGTGTCCTTTGCCAAGGCCTCCTGCCCGCGCCTGAGAGCTTCCGCCCGGTCAGTGGCGGGGTATTTGTCTTTGAGAACCTGGACCACGGTGCAGCGGCAGTTCCAGCCATTGGGCGGGTAGTATTCATCCCAGAACGGATCTGACATCGGTAGTGTGACGCCATGGAGAGCTGCGTGCTCCGGCCGGACTTTGTCATCCCCGGCCGTCCGGTACTGGAGATTGTATTCATCCCCATCCTCTTCATAGTCTTCCCACTTGGCCGCCATTTCAGCCGCCGCCTGGGCGTGGTTGTATTCGGCACTCAGGTAGGCTTTATTGTAGGTGCTGTCTATCGCCTGAACGTCGTTCAAAAACTGATTAAACGGCTTTCTGTTGCCGTTTCCATCCAGGAGTGAAGGGAAGGCTTCATTGAGCTCGTGGAAGGTCTTGATTCCAGAGAAAATGTAGTCGGATTCACGAAGCCTTGCCCGCATGATGTCGGACATCTCCACCTTATCGAAGCTGGAGTCAAGGATCTGGGCGTGTTCTTCGATGAACCCCGCCACTTCCGGCCCTTCAAGCAGCTCTATCCGCAGGCTTGCCCCCTCTTCCCGGAAGAGGGCCTTCATCATCCCTTTAAAGGCCTTTTCAAGCCTTTTACGGGCATCTTCGGGCACGGGTGTACCTTCGCTTGCCAGCGTGAGAGAATTGCCCAGGATGAGGCTATATCTCCGGTGCAGCCCCTCGTAGTCGGAGGGGCTCAGTCGAAAAAACCCGGGCGCCCGTTTTTCTGGTCAGGGTCCGTGTCTTCCTTGGTGTTCCCCTTGGGCGGTTCCGCAGGGGGCGGGGTGGGATTCTGCCGGCGCTCGCCGACAGGAAGGCCATATTTGTCCTCGAAGTAGCTGCCGTCCACCTCATAGTTATTGAGAATCATTTCCTCGAAGGCCTTCTGCTGCTCAGGGGTGTAGTCGATGGGCTCATCCCAATCGAATTGCAACCCCTTGAGAGGGAATCCCAGCTTTACCATCTTGGGGATCAGCTGGTCATTCACTGTGTCGCGCACCAGGTCGGCAATCTCATAGATGAGGTTGTCCAGGACCTTGAGGTGGACCTTGGATTGTGAGAGGCTGGCCCCGTCCTCAATGGTCATGGTGACGAAGAGGACCAACTTGGAGAGCTCGGAGTTTGCCCGGTCAACCCGTTTGTCATAGACGTTGTAGGCATCCCCGCGGGAACTCTCTTTTAGCTCGATGGAGGATTCTTCCGGGAGGACGGCCCAGGCCTTGGAGCCCATCGTTTCCATCATCTTGCCCAGGCGGTCAATCTCTTTCTGGTCGCGGCTGGTGGTCTTGGCCACGCGGATAGGCAGGCCGAACATTTCCGCGAAGGAATCCCAGAAGGCAAGGGCGTATTTCTTGGGGATGGTCTGGATGGCGGCTTTGAGATACAGCCCCAGATCATCAGGGGCGCCCACCTCCACCAGCCAGTCAGAATATGGCGGCTCCCGGTAATCAATGCCTGACTGCCAGCTGTCACCGGCGTTGATGGTCACGCGTCCATATTCCGGGATGACGTGCTTGCGGGGGATGAGTTTCACCCCGTCGAAAGAAAGAAGCCCGTCCTCCCTGGTAATCACATTCCCCAGCTCTATGAGGGAGTGCCCCCAGTACCGGGCCTGGAGCACATACTTGATGAACTGTTTGAACCAGGCGGTCTCCAGATACTTGAGTGCCTCTTCATCGGCGTCCTCTTTGTCATTGATCAGTTTGAATGACTTGGACATGATGAAGCCCTGTAACTGCCCGATACAACCGGACAGATGGAGATCCAGGTCAACGTCCCTGTATATGTCATAAAGCCGCTGCCGGCTGGGGTTGTCAATGCTCAGGGCCATCTGGTGTGCTTGCCTCCAGGATGCAAGGTCCCTCTGGGTAAGAAGGTCCGTCTGGCGCTGGAGGTCGATGACTATCCGCTGGAACCTCTTGCGGTCCTTTTCCTTCGAGAGGTCCAGTTTGGTGCCGTCCTGCAGGGTAAGATTCTCCGGGAGGTCCAGCTGCTGCAGCACCTCCATCCCCGTGGACGCTATGTGGCCGGAAAAGAGTTTCCGGAATGAATCAATTACTCCCATTTCAATAGCTGTTATCTACACACGGCTTTGAACCGAACCGGATAGAGGGGGCCGCGAATTCCCCTGTCTCCGTTGTGGCCTCCGGCAGATCCGGAATGACTATCCCGGACTGGACGTCTTTCAGCCACTTGATGGCCATCTCATAACGCTTCTCGCGGATCTCCATTCCCATCTTGTTGGGAAGGGATGCAGCCATGTGGTACAGGGCGATGTCACAGGCATACATAAGAACCTGGCGGTTGCGGTTTTCCCCTTCCGCCTCGAAGATGGCCCGACAGTCATACTTGGGGCGCAGGTAGCCGGAAATTTCTTCCACCGCCTCCAGTTCCGCATTGGCCCTGGTCTCCTGATCCGCCTGGCTCACGACCTTGAGGGCGGTTTCCCCGATGACAATCTTATAGTCACTTTCCTGGATGAACATAGAAACCTCCTTTTTGGGCTATTTCGCGACGTACAGGGCAATCTTTTCGATGTCCTGGATAGTTGTGCCACTTTTGAACTTCCGTTGCAAAATAAGGCGTTTCAGGTTCTTTTTAGGGATGACCTCCAGTTTCCCCCTGTATAGGATTACGAAATAGGTCATATTGAAAAGGGCGGAGAGATTCTTCGCCTTGCGGACGGCCCTCTTATAGCGGCCAGCCCAGATACATTCCTTGATGAGTTTGTAAAGGTCTTTGATAAGCATATCACCATATATTTTTGGCGGAGGGCCTTGGCCCCATTACCGGTTTGAAACTTGATTGTCTTGCGCTACGCTGCAGTTTCCAGATTGCCCCTTCATCTGCATCCGGCGCATCATCGTGGGCGGAGCTCCCCTTGGCAAGGGCAAGGAGTTGATCAATGCCGGCCTGCATGTCAGGGGAATCCTTCAACGCTTCATTATAGAAGACGAAGCCTCTTTCCCACAGGGGGGCGATGTCCGTAATTCGCTGGAGCTTATCGGGTTTCTTCCTGTAGTCCCCAGTGATAGGAAGCTGATAGCCGCGCAATTCCCCCTCTTTTGCGAATTCGTCCAGAATCATATCCTGCAGGAATATCGCCTCCATAAAGAACCCGACAGTGGCGTCCTCTGGGAGCCGTTCATACAGGTCATAGAGCCAGCGGACCATTTCCCCGGTCGTAGCCTGACGGACAAAGCAGTCCAGAAGGTGAAGCTCCGAGCCAATCTTCCCCCAGAGCCTGACGGCCTTGTAGTCATTGGATGTCTTGGGCTTCCAGGAAGGGTCAGTATAGCAGACCAGGGCATCATATTTCCCGTAGGGCAGCACTTTCTTGTAGCGGATCCATTCATGCTTGAAGATCTTGCCCTGGGTGATAGGGTTGTGCATGAATTCCCGGTTCCATTCGATGTATCCCATGAACTCGGCCGCTTCACGGGCCTCTTCCTTTGTCCATTTGTCTTTCCAGACGGGGTTGCCGTCATTATCTAAGGCCTTGACCTCGGAAACGAAAACCCCCTTGATCTGGCAGATGTTATAAAGGACGGAGCACTTTGAGAACAGGTTGCCCACCATGATGAAGCGGCCACGGCCGACGTCCAGGGCACCGAACAATGCGCTTCTTACCCAGGCTGTCAGGTCTTCTACACGTGAGGGGTTGCGGCTGAGCTCATCATCATCAAGGTCATCGCAGACGATATAGTCCGGGCGGACGTTCCGGAAGCGGAGGCCTCGCGGGGACTGCCCGCGTCCCAGGGCGTTGAAGATAACCCCGTCCTTTGTCTTGAAGTAGCCTTCCGCCCAGTCGCCTATGCCCTTCTGCGGGCCGAAGTCGGCAATATACCGCTGGTTGAATTCCAGCTCTGCCTGGATGGAAGAGAGCAGCTCGATGGCATTGTCCTCGGCCTTGCCCACAATGACCATATAATGGATCCTGTCCTGAGGCTTGAGCCAGAGGGGGACGAAGATGTCTATGTGGGTGGATTTGGCGTGGCCGCGCGGCCACTTGAACACGGCTTTGAGGTTGGCTGTGTCGCGGATCTTGTAGGCGGCTTTGTTGTGGAAGTCGGCATTGTGGATGACACGCTTGCTGCCGTCCTCATCCTCCTTCGTGACGTAATGGGGGAAGTAGTATTCGCAGAACTGGTCATAATGCGCCAGGAGCCTCCGGATGCGCCGCTCTTTCTCCGCCGGCGATTCATTGCGATTGACTATGCCGGTGGATGACTGGACCTCCTTACAGTGCTCCCGCCACCTTTCAAGGGCCTCTTTTATGTCAGCCTTTGAACTCATGCCTTACCAATGTGCTCAGCGATATACTGGTCCTGGAGCCGGTTGACCTGGCGCATGAACTCAGGGGTAATCTCCTGGTCAGTAGCCGATTTGTATTCAAGCCATTTGGAGAAGGCCATGAATACTTCAATGGTGTCAACGATGCTGGCCTTTTTGTCCAGTTTTTCAATGACTGAGGCCAGTTTGGACAGTTTGTCCCCAAGGCCGGCGGCGGCCATCGGATCATCCGATTCCTGAACTTGCTCAATGAGATTGTTGATGGTTCCAAGGAGCTTGTTCACAAGCTCCGGGCGCGTGATGTTCTGGGCGGCCCTGGTTTCCTTCCATCCTCCGTCCTGACACCACCGCGATATGGTGGGACGGGAAACCCCCAGCTGATCGGCAATCTGTTCCATTCCCATGCCGGACATATAGAGGGTTTTGGCTACCGCCT
>JAFZOU010000039.1 GCA_017550525.1 Bacteroidales bacterium | reverse complement strand
GAGCAAGCTATCGAATGGAGAACAGACAAACAATACTAAAAAAAGAAGTTAAACGTGGACGACCGAGGAAAAAAACTGTGACCGAATAAAACAGGGAAATAACTTTGCGAAAAAACAGCCATCTGCATGTTGCAAATTACATATGTCTGCGGGCCCCTCCCCCTACCCTTGTGCGGGGGTGCACAAGCCCCCCGGCACCCCTACTCCCCTCCAACGCTACAAAACAATCGGCATATCCCTCTATCGGCCCAAAACACAAAAAAAGCCCCGGTCACAAGACCAGGGCCTTTAGAGGGTGAGTGATGGGGCTCGAACCCACGACACTCGGAACCACAATCCGATGCTCTACCAACTGAACTACACTCACCATGTTGGGACTGCAAATGTACGTCTTTTTTCCGGTTTTGCAAAATTTATTTAGTATCTTTGTGTGTACCCTCACGGAGATCCCCGGTCAAGCCGGGGATGACACAGAAAGCAGTGCCCGTGGGATAACACGGCACAATATAAATACAGACTATGGCAAAACGAGAAATAAAGTTCTCCCTGGTGTACAGGGATATGTGGCAGAGTTCCGGAAAGTACGTTCCGCGTGTGGATCAGCTGGTAGAGGTGGCTCCGGCCATCATCGACATGGGCTGCTTTGACCGTGTGGAGACCAACGGCGGCGCGTTTGAACAGGTGAATCTCCTCTTTGGAGAGAACCCCAACAAGGCGGTCCGTGCCTGGACAGCACCTTTCCACAAGGCCGGCATCCAGACACATATGCTGGAGCGCGGTCTCAACGCGCTGCGTATGAATCCGGTGCCGCTGGATGTGCGTGAACTGATGTTCAAGGTGAAGAAGAAACAGGGCACGGACATTGCCCGCAGTTTCTGCGGCCTCAACGACCACCGCAACCTCAAGGGCTCCGTGATTGGCGCCAAAAAGGGCGGCATGATATCTCAGGTGGCGCTTTCCATCACCCACTCACCCGTGCACACGGTGGCGTACTATATGGACATCGTGGACAAGGTTGTGGAGTATGGGGCCGATGAAATATGCCTCAAGGATATGGCTGGTATCGGCCGTCCAAACGTGCTTGGAGAACTTGTGGCCGATATAAAGAAGAAGTACCCCCACATCAAGGTGCAGTACCACGGCCACACCGGCCCGGGCTTTTCCACTGCGTCAATGCTGGAGGTTGCGCGCGCCGGGGCCGATTACCTTGACGTTGCCGTGGAGCCCCTCTCCTGGGGCAAGGTGCACCCGGATGTTATCACCATCCGCGAGATGCTGAAATCCGACGGCTTCCTTGTGAAGGACCTCAATATGGACGCATATATGGAAGTGCGGCGCCTCACCCAGAAGTTCATCGACGACTTCCTTGGCTACTGGATCAACCCCTCCAACTCCCGCATGACATCCCTCCTTGTTGGCTGCGGCCTTCCGGGCGGAATGATGGGCTCAATGATGGCCGATCTTAAAGGCTTCCAGGGCGCCATAAACGCCACCCAGCGTGCCCACGGCAGGCCTGAGATGAGCCTTGACACCCTTATGGTGAAACTATTCGAGGAAGTGGAGTACGTGTGGCCGCGCCTTGGTTACCCGCCGCTTGTGACGCCATTCAGCCAGTACGTGAAGAACACCGCCCTGATGAACCTTTTCAACATGCTGCAGGACAAGCCCCGCTGGACCACAATAGACAAAGACACCTGGGGAATGATCCTTGGCCATATGGGTAAGCTCCCCGGAGAACTTGACCCAGAGATTGTGGCCCTGGCAAAGGAAAAGGGCATGGAGTTCACAACCGGCAATCCTCAGGACAACTACCCCGACGAACTTCCAAAGTTCCGTGAAATGATGGACGCCGAGGGCTGGGATTACGGCCAGGACGACGAAGAACTCTTTGAGATGGCTATGCATGAACGCCAGTACAGGGATTACCGCAGCGGCATTGCCAAAGAGCGTTTCAATAAGGAGCTGGCCGATTTCAAAGCCAAGGCCGGAGCGCCCATCGTGGTGGAGCGCCCTGTTGTGGAGATGCCTCAGATTGACATCGATGCATACCTCCAGAAGTACCCCAAGGCCACTCCCGTCCAGAGCCCCGTCAAGGGCCAGGTCATCTGGGAACTGGATGTTGATGACGCCTCAGCGGCGCCAATAGCCGGGAAGAAGGTGAAGGCGGGTGATGTTATCGGCCATGTCCAGGCCTTCTACGGCATTGAAGATGTTGTATCAGCCGTTGACGGAATTGTTGTAGCAGCCCCCGTCAAGCAGGGTGAAAACGTTGTAAAAGGCCAGATTTTAGCGTTCATTCAATAAAAACGTAAAAATATTCACGTGAAACAACACTTTCTGCATGTCAGGGGGTGTTGTTTCTCATTTTTATGCCCTAACTTGGGGGCATGAAGATCAAGGATATGTTCCCGGACGAGCGGCCCCGGGAGAGGCTCCGGACGCGCGGAGCCAAGGCCCTCAGCAATGCAGAACTTCTTGCCGTTCTCCTTGGAGGCGGCATCGGAGGGAAAAGCGTCATGGAAGTGGCGCAGGAGCTCATCACCCTCAGCGAAGGCCGGCTCACCCTCCTTGCCGCCATGCCGCTGGAGCGGCTGATGTCCCTAAAGGGCGTGGGAGAGGTGCGGGCGCTGAATATATCGGCCGCACTGGAACTTGGCAGGCGTTCATTTGAAGAAGACGCCATCCTTGACAAGAAGTCCGTCACGTCCCCCAAAGTGGCCTACACCCTTATGATTCCCCTCCTTAAGGGCCTGGACCATGAGGAATGCTGGGTCATTTACCTCAACAGCTCAAACTTTATCCTGGGGAAGGAAATGATCCACTCCGGCAGCATGGAGATGGTTCTTCTGGACACCGGCCGCATCCTCAAAAAAGCCATCGAGAAGCAGTGCACCTACATAATCCTGGTGCACAACCACCCTGGCGGTGACTGCACGCCTTCCAAGGCCGATATAACCCAGACCGACCGCCTCCGTGCCGCCCTCCGTGCCGTGGAAATCACCCTCCTGGACCACATTGTTGTGGCCGACGGCTCCTTCTTTTCCTTCTCCGACGACTCCCGCACCGTGATGGGCTGATCTCCCCCTTATTGTTCTCCCTTGCGGTGAGGCTTAGTTACCTGATTATCAGTTATTTACAGAGGTTTCTACCAGAAAAAGTTCTGGTAGAAACCTCTGTAACTTATTGGTTGACAGCGGATTAACCCCCACCGCTATTTGCAGATCAGCGTGGCGGAAGTGGCATCTGTGACGGTGACATCCGTGTAGTCACCTTTCTTGAGGTTTCTTGCAGGGAAAACGCACATCATATTGTTGGAAGCGCGGCCGCAGAGCATATTGGGATCACGTTTTGAGGGCCCCTCCACCAGGACGTGCATCGTGTGGCCGATCTGCCCCCGGTACCTCTCCAGGGACTTCCGGTTCTGGAGCTCTATGATCTCGTTGAGGCGGCGGTTCTTTACATCGGCCGGAACGTCATCCTGCATTGTGCGGTTGGCAAGGGTGCCGGGGCGGTCGGAGTAGGCGAACATAAAGGCCCAGTCGAAGCCCACCTCATCCATAAGGCTCATTGTGAGGGCGTGATCTTCCTCGGTTTCAGTGCAGAATCCGGCTATAACATCTGTTGTGAGACCGCAGTCCGGCATAACCTCACGGATCTTTGAAACCCGCCCCAGATACCACTCACGGTCATATTTCCGGCGCATCAGTTCCAGCATCCGGGAACTTCCGGACTGCACCGGGAGGTGGATATGGCGGCAGATGTTGGGCCGGGAGGCCATGGTGTAGATTACTTCGTCGGAGATGTCCTTGGGGTGGGACGTAGCAAAACGGACGCGGAGGTCCGAGGCTATATCGGCCACACGGGCAAGAAGCTGCGCAAAGTTAACCGTCTCAGTCTCAGACTTATACAGGTAACTGTCCACGTTCTGGCCAAGGAGGGTTACCTCCTTGTAGCCTTTGCTGTAGACGTCGCAGGCCTCGCGGACAATTGAATTGGCGTCACGGGAGCGCTCGGCGCCGCGGGTATACGGCACCACGCAGTAGGAGCACACGTTGTTGCAGCCGCGCATAATGGATATGAAGGCCGATATCCCGTTCTTGTCCGTACGCACCGGGGTAATATCGGCATAAGTTTCCTCACGGGAGAGGAGAACGTCCATCTGGGGGCTGTCCGGAGTGATGGCTTCAAGAAGGCGCGGGAGGCTGCGGTATGCGTCAGGGCCCACCACAAGATCCACCTTGCGGGTGTCCAAAAGCTTGTCCTTCAGGCGCTCCGCCATACAGCCAACTATGCCCACAAGTACTCCAGGACGGGATTTCCGCTGCTGGTTGAACACCTCTATGCGGCCCCAGATGCGCTGCTCCGCGTTGTCACGGATGGAGCAGGTGTTGGCCATTATGAGGTCTGCTTCCTCAATGCTTTCAGTGCGCTCATAGCCGGCCTTAGCCAGGATTGCGAATATAACTTCGGTGTCATTGACATTCATCTGACACCCGTATGTCTCTATGTATACCTTTTTCATCGGGCACAAAGGTACGAAAAAAAACGGACAAGGAATGCGGTGGAGGTTAATTCACTGATACCCAGGAGATTACAGAGGTTTCTACCAGAACTTTTTCTGGTAGAAACTTCTGTTAATAGCTGATAATAAGGCAACTAAGCTCCACCGCCAGGGGAGAACCGCTAGGGGAGGACCAAAATGGGAGAACCAACAGAGGGGGAACAGGCAAGGAGGTTACAACTCCCTACGGAGGCGGGCTTTGGGGATGTCCAGGAGGGCGCGGTACTTGGCAATTGTGCGGCGGGCAACCTTGTAGCCCTTGGCGGAGAGGCCGTCTACAAGTTCGTCGTCAGTGAGAGGATTGTGCTTGTCCTCGTTATCCACCATTTCACGGAGGGCCTTCTTGATTTCACGGGTGGAGACTTCCTCACCGTCTGAGTTTTCAAGGCCTTCGGAGAAGAAGTATTTGAGCGGGAAGATTCCAAAGTGGGTCTCTATCCACTTGCTGTTCACCACGCGGGATATTGTGGAGATATCAAAGCCGGTAATCTCTGCTATATCCTTGAGGACCATGGGCTTAAGGGAGCCCTCATCTCCGTCTATGAAGTAGTCGTGCTGGTAATCCAGTATGGCCTTCATGGTGCTGTAGAGGGTGTTCTGCCTCTGGCGGAGGGCCTCTATGAACCACTTGGCGGAATCTATCTTCTGCTTCACGAACGAGGCGGCTTCTTTATCGGCCTTGGACTCAGAATATTTCCCCGTTTCCATTATCTCGGAGTACTTCCGGTTCACGCGAAGCTCAGGGATGTTGAAACGCGGCATGGAAAGGAGGAGCTCTCCGTTCTCATATTCCAGCACGAAGTCCGGGACCACCTGCTGGGCTTGATCGGCGTAGGAATCGTCTATCTGACCGCCGGGGGAAGGGTTGAGCCGCTTAATCTCATCCAGCACGGCCTTCATCTCGTCTTCCGTGATGTGAAGCCGGCTCATTATCTTCTGGAAATGCCTGTTCTTGAAGGCATCAAACTGGTCCCTGAGTACCCTGAGGGCATTTTCCACGGACGGGGTGCGCTTCTTGTCTTCCAGCTGGATAATGAGGCATTCCCTAAGGTCACGCGCCCCAACGCCTGAAGGCTCGAACTCCTGGATTACCTTCAGCATCTTCTCCACTTCATCGGCCGATGACTCAATCCCCGCCCGGAAAGCTAGGTCGTCAACCAGGGATTCAATGTCCCTGCGGAGATAGCCGTCGTCGTCCAGAGAGCCGATGATAAAGCTTGCCACAGCCCTCTGATGAGGGTCAAGGTTACGGTATCCAAGCTGCTCCTCAAGGCTTCCGGTGAAGCTCTGCTTGACGGAGAAGGTGTTGTACTGCGGGCGCTCGTCCTTTCCCCAGTTGTTGACGTGGAGGTTGTAGGAAGGGATGTCGTCGTCCTGGGGCCCGTAGTTTTCCTCCATAGACCCGCCGCTCTGCTCCTGGGCCTCCACCTCAGTGATTGACACTTCCCTCTCCTGGTCGCTCTTCTGGGGGGAGTCGTCCAGGACGGGGTTATCGGCCAGAACCTCCCTCACGTGCTGCTCCAGGGCCTGCACCGGCATCTCTATCAGCTTGATTGTCTGAATCTGAAGCGGTGAAAGCTTTTGCTGGAGCTTCTGCTCCATACCCTGTTTTATAGAAGCCATTACCTGGGGAAGTTGATGTTCTCTTTAATTATATAAGCGGTAGGATAAGTGCCCTTGAGAGCGTTGTATATCCTGAGGGCCTCGTCTTTAGTGCGGAAATCCCCTATTGTAACCTTGTAGTTGGGGCTTTCAAAGCTGCGGTAAACGCCCGTTTCCGGATACTGTGCCCTGAGGTATGCGGCAATGCTTTCAGAGCGCACGCGGGCCTGGGGGGAATTGTCATAAAAAACGCGGATCCTGTACCCCTGGACGGCCTTCCCGGCATTTGAGCTCACGTAATTGTAGAGAGCCTGCCGCACCTGGGTGGTTTGATTGATATCGGCCCCGGGGCCGATAACGGAAAGGATGCTCTTACCCACATAAGTGGAGTCCATCCTTGCAAGGTTGAGGGAATCCTGGGCCTTGGCGCCAATTGATGCCAGGGCCGATAAAACTAGTATGATAAGGATGCGTTTCATCATTTTGAGAATTCTGCTAAATCCAGGTTTTTGTAGGAGAGAGGGGCCTTGAGGGCGCCGCTTTTGGTGGCAACCTTCAGGTTTATATCGGCCTTTATGCCGTCAAGAGAGCGCCGGGTGGAGAGCTTGAGGACATCCAGAAGGGATATCCCCTGCTCCAGGGTAATGCTGCAGGGAAGCTCATAGCGGATGATCTTCTTTCCCTCCACCATCATTTCCCCGGCAGTGAATGTTGCAAAAGGCACTTCATCCACGCGGATGTTGCCGTCTATGCCGCTCACGTTGAAGGTCATGGCGGGATTGTCAACGCCCAGTTCCAGCACAGCGTCAAACGTACGCAGGGACGTGGGGATGATATATTTTACGCCGGCCGATACAAGCTTGATGTCCTTGATCTTGGACACGCCGCAACTTCCAGCCATAAGGCAGGTCAGCGCAGCCGCAGCCACGGCAAGGAGTATGCGCCTAAGCGTTTTCATCTTTACAAAGGTAGTGAAAATTCAGGAAATTTTCTATATTTGTGCTTGAAACAAGTCTTGTGCCATGAAAGTTAACAACATTGGGGAAAGCAATTCCGTTTTGGGATCGTTCCTCGCAGAGCTGCGTGACGCCCGCATCCAGAAAGACAGCCTCCGCTTCCGCACCAACCTTGAGCGCGTAGGAGAAGTCTTTGCCTATGAGATCTCCAAAACCCTGGAATACTCCGTGAAAGACGTAGTGACCCCGCTTGGCGTGGCCCAGGTCTCAACGCCTGATACCCAGCTTGTTATCGCATCCATCCTCCGTGCCGGCCTCCCCATCCAGGAGGGTATGCTCCGCTTCTTCGACCACGCAGAGACAGCGTTCTTATCGGCCTACAGAAGCACCGGCAAACTTGGCTATTTCAAGGTGAAGGCCAAGTACTGCACCACCCCCTCCCTTGAGGACAAGACTCTTATTTTGGCCGATGCCCTTCTTGCCACCGGCTCCTCCATGGAAGTGGGCATTGAAAAGCTCCACGAGGAAGGCGGCATCCCCGCCCGTGTGCACCTTGTTGTTCCCGTAGCCAGCCGCTATGCCGTAGACCATCTTTGCCAAGTCTTCGGCCCAGAATACACTCTCTGGGTGGCAGCTATAGATGAGGAACTCACCAGCCAAAGCTACATCATCCCCGGCATAGGAGACGCCGGAGACCTGGCCTTCGGCGGCAAACTCTAAGCCGCCCGTTCGGGCCCCATATTTAGCCTCCACTGCAGTTGTTGCGGTGGAGGCTAATTTGTTTATACTCAATCACTTACGCAGTTGTTTGGGATTACCGGTAATCCCAAACAACGCTGTAACTCACTGTGCACCAAACACTTAACCCCCACCGCATCGGCATTACAAGAGAGGGTGGGAAGAGCGAAAAGGTGCAAAATCCGGCCAAAAAGAAATTTGTGGAAAAATTTGGAAGAAAATGGTAGAAAATGGAAAATTTTTATTACCTTTGTACCCAAGCGTGAAAGTATTAGAAATTTATGGTCAGATTCTTCGGCAAAGCCAGCGGCAAAGTGGATGACAAGGGACGCATCGTGTTCCCTGCCATCTTCCGTGACGCCATGGTCAAGGAAGGCCTGGAGGATATGACCCTCATCGTCAAGAAAAACGTCCAGCAGCGCTGCTTGGACCTGTTTGCTTACCAGGAGTGGGCCCGCAGGAGTGACAAGGTGCTGGAAGGCCTTGACCCTGAACTCAGTACTGAAGACGCTAACTTTTGGACCAAGTACAACGAGGGCGTGTACGCCATTGTCCCGGACGGTAAACTGGGCAGGCTCAACATCCCCGCAGAGTTACTTGAAAAGGCAGGTATTACAAGGGAAGTAGTACTTAGCGGAATCGGTTACAAGCTTCAGATCTGGGCCAAGGAGACCTATGAGGCCTCCCTGATGACAGACGAGGAATTCAAACTTTCCGCTCAGAGACTCTCCGCCAAGAAGTAAGGGAGGTCTCAGGAATGTCAGAATATCATATCCCCGTGCTGCTTGAGGAAAGTGTTTCCTCACTCATCACAAATCCCAACGGAACATACGCAGATGCCACTTTCGGAGGCGGTGGACACACCGCTGCCATACTTTCACGCTTATCCGGTGACGGGAGAGTCATCGCCTTCGATCGTGACATCGATGCCATAGAGGGAGCCCTCAAGGACCCCAGGCTCACCCTCATCCACAACAACTTCCGCTTCATAGAGAATTACGCCGAACAACTCAGTCGTGAGGCCGGTTCGGAGGAAACAGACTCTCCCGAATCGTCGCTTCGCGACCCTTCCCACCGGCAAGCCGGCGGGCCCCTCCCTCTTACGCGGCCGAGGGTGGCCACGGATTCTGGAGAGTCTGTCTCCTCCGGACCCGCAGTGTTCGACGGCATCCTGGCCGATCTTGGCGTAAGCTCCCATCAGTTTGACACCGCAGAGCGCGGATTCAGCTTCAGGTATGAGGAAGCGCCCCTTGATATGCGTATGAACCAGGGCGCAAAGCTCACCGCCGCAGACGTTGTGAACACTTATGAGGCCGATGACCTTGAGCGCATCCTGAAACTCTACGGCGAGGTGGACGGTGCCCGTAACGTTGCAAGGCTCATCGCGGAGGCCCGCCCCATTGCAACCACCGGAGACCTTGACCGCGCGGTAGCCAAAGTGCTGCCAAAGGGCGCGGAGCACAAGGTCCTTGCAAAGATTTACCAGGCCCTGAGGATAGAGGTGAACGGAGAGATGCGCTCCCTAGAGAAGTTCCTGGAAGGCGCAGCCGCAAGCCTTAAACCCGGCGGCCGCCTTGTGGTAATCACCTACCACAGCCTTGAGGACCGTATGGTGAAGAACTTCATCAAAACCGGCAACGTTGAAGGAATCCTGCAGCAGGACGTCTTTGGACGGGCCGATACCCCCCTGGAGGCCGTGAACCGCAAGCCCATCCTCCCCGCAGAGGAAGAGATTGCCGGCAACACCCGCGCCAGAAGCGCCAAGTTAAGGATAGCACAAAAGAAAGAGATGCCCGATCAAGTCGGGCATGACGGGAGGGCCGGGCAATGAGCGTAAAGAATTTCTGGCTTTCAGTGCGTAACGCATACAGGGCCCTCAGGAACGGAGACCTTCTCCTGAAGGTAAGGGCCGACAAATACTACATCCACGTGATGTACGTGTTCCTCCTCATGTGGCTCTCAATTATGCTGAGCCTCAAAGTGGACAAGACCCTCACCCGCGCCGGCGCCAACAAGGCGGCCATCGAGGAACTGAGGATCCATCATACTGAAAGCGAGGCCGCGCTGGTGAAGATAAAGAGTGCATCGGCCACAGAAACAAGACTTAAGAAACTGGGCTCCGAGGCCGCAATGCCAAAGGAACCCGCAACGGTGATAAAGAAAAGATGAGCTCCAGGCAGAGCGAAATACAGGACACCATCCAGAACCGCGACAGAATCCACGTGGTTATGTTCTTCCTGTCCCTGCTGTTCCTTGTGCTGGGAGTGGCCATCGTGGCCTGGATTATCAAGATCCAGGCGTCCTACACCGTTGACGACCGTGTTATCGGCCTGTTCCGGCCCGTTGTCCAGAAGCATGTGGATCTCCCGGTCCGCGGCCGTATCCTTGCTACGGACGGAAGGCCTATGGCAATATCGGCCCCCCTGTACGACCTCCACATGGACTGCACCGTGCTAAAGCAGAGCTACAAGGAGTCCGGAAAGGACAGCCTGGAGCGCGTGTGGCAGGGTAAGGCCCGTCAGCTTGCCGTTGCCCTTGCCGGAGAATTCCGCGAAAAGAGCGCTGATGGCTGGGCCGATGCAATCCTTAAAGGCCGTGAGAAAGGCTCCAAGTACCTCCTCATAAGAAAGAACGTGGATCTTGAGACTCTCCGTCGCATCCAGACTTTCCCCCTGTACAAGGAGGGCTCTTACCGCGGCGGCCTCATAGTGGAAGCCCATCAGGAGCGCATCTACCCCTACGACTCCCTGGCCCGCCGCGTGATTGGATACGTGAAGGAGCAGAACCGTATCGGCCTTGAAAACAGCTTTGACTCTGAGCTTCACGGCCGCGACGGCTATGAGTGGAGAAGGGTCACGGACGACGGCTCCTGGGTAAGGGACCTTGACTCCATCACCGTGCAGGTAAAGGACGGAAACGACCTCAGGACCACCCTCAACGTGGATTTCCAGGATATTGCCGATAAAGCCCTCCGCGCACAGATTGACGGTGACGATGAAGTCCGCGCCGGCATCTGCATCATAATGGAGGCCAAGACCGGCGCCATCCGCGCGATGGTGAATCTCTCCCGCGGCGCAACGCCCCAGACCACCCTCTGGGAGCGTGAGAACCTTGTCCTCCGCCAGGTTGGAGAGCAGGGCTCAGTGATGAAGACCGTCACCCTCCTTTCCCTGGTGGAAGACGGCTACGTGAAGACCCTGGAGCAGACCATCCCCACCAACAACGGCTTTGTTCCCGGCGGCTACAACCAGGACGTCCATATCCTGGATTACCAGAGGGAGACGGGGCGAAGGGACATCAGCGTGATGCACGGCTTTGAGATCTCATCCAACTACGTATTCACGTATCTGGCAGAGAATTATTACGGAAAGCAGCCCCAGGAGATGTTCGACCACATCTATTCCTACAGGCTTGGCGAAGCCTTCGACTTTGACATCCCCGGCCTTGGCACGCCCGTGGTGAACCGTCCAGGCACTCCCGCCTGGTCCAAAACCACCCTTGGTACCACCGCCTACGGATACAGCATAAGCGTGACTCCACTCCACATCGCAACCTTCTACAACGGCATTGCCAACAAGGGCACCATGATGAAGCCTTACCTTGTGGAGAGCATAGAGAAGGACGGCAAGGTCCTGAGGAAGTTCGAGCCCAGCGCCCTCAACGCAAGCATCTGCTCCCCCGCTACGGCCGACACAGTGACAAGGGCCCTTCGCGCCGTTGTGAACACCGGTACCGCCACAAGGCTTAAGAGCGCAAAGCTCTCCGTCGCAGGAAAGACGGGCACCGCGCGCGTGGTTTTATCGGCCGATGAACGCAGCGGCAGCAGGGACCCTTACTCCGACGCCCAGGGCAGGAAGAAGTTCCAGGGCACCTTCGTGGGCTTTTTCCCGGCCGATGAGGAGCATGACCCCAAGTACACCATCCTTGTGACGGTGTACTCCTACCCCAGCCACCGCAACTTCTACGGCGGCACCAAGCCCGCCCTGGCTGTAAGGGAGATTGTTGACAAGATTTACGCACTGGATGACACCTGGCGCCCGGAACTCCGTCCCACCGCCAAAGTGCCGGAAATGACTGACAAGAAATGAACTATAGGGATTACACATTGATTACTGCCGATTCCAGGAAGGTTGTTCCCGGAGCGCTTTTCATAGCCGTACGCGGCCATGAAAGTGACGGTCACGCCTATATCCAGGCCGCCATCGACAACGGTGCCACAGGCATCGTGTGCGAAGAGATTCCGGAGGGAGTACACACCCCGGAATCCGTGGCCACCCTCGGCCGCGTAAGAGGGAGGGGCCCGCTGCCGCAGGCAGTGGGAGGGGTCGGCGCAGCCGACGATTCCGGGGTGTGCACTCCCTCCGGAATAGAGTTCGAGGTCGTGGAGAACAGCCGGAAGGCACTGGCGCTGATTGCAGATGAGTATTACGGGCATCCGTCCGGGAAGCTGACTCTGGTGGGGATTACCGGAACTAACGGCAAGACCACTACCGTGACGCTGCTGTACAGGCTTTTCAAGAGCATGGGTTACAGCTGCGGTCTGCTGTCCACTATTGCAAATTATGTGGACGACGAGAGGCTGGAGACTTCAAACACTACAGTGGATCCCATCACCCTTAACAGCCTTCTGGCAAGGATGGTGGATAAGGGCTGTCAGTACTGCTTCATGGAGGTCAGCTCCATTGGCGTGGAGCAGGACCGCGTGACGGGGCTGGAGTTTGCAATGGGCATTTTCTCCAACCTTACCCACGACCACCTGGACTACCACAAGACGTTTGCAGAGTACCTCCGCTGCAAGAAGCTGTTCTTTGACAACTTGCCCGCAAAGGCAATTGCCCTTATCAATACGGACGACAAGCACGGCAGCGTGATGGTGCAGAATACATCGGCCAAAGTGGTGTCCTATTCCGTCAAGGGCCTTGCGGATCATACCGCCCGCGTAATGGAGCAGAGCTTTGACGGGATGCTCCTGAAGGTGGACGGAACCGAGGTCTGGTGCAGGCTCATTGGCGAGCACAACGCATATAACCTTCTTGCCATCTACTCTGCGGCGGTTTGCCTTGGAGCAAAGCCGGAGGAGACTCTCATTGCGCTTTCTTCCCTGGAGCCGGCTCCGGGAAGGCTTGAGAACCTCAACGGTCCAAGGGGCCTTAGCGTTATCATCGACTACGCCCACACTCCGGATGCCCTGGAGAATGTCCTTAAGACTCTCCGCGCAATTGCGCCCAAGAGGCAGCTCATATGCCTGTTCGGCTGCGGCGGAGACCGAGACCGCACCAAGCGCCCTGAGATGGCAAAGATTGCCGAGGACCTTGCCGACCGCCTTGTGATCACGTCCGACAACCCCCGTACGGAGGTGCCATCGGCCATTATTGATGAAATCAAAACAGGCCTCACCACCAAGGGCCTTGCAAAGTCCATTGTGATTGAAGACCGCAGGGAGGCTATCCGCACCGCCATCCTCACGGCTCCGGAGTGCGCCACCATCCTCCTTGCAGGAAAGGGCCACGAGACTTACCAGATAGTGGGCCGTGAAAAACGTCATTTTGACGAGAAAGAAATTGTGACTGAAACCTTTAAACTTATAATGCAATGATCTTCCACCTCATTCACTATCTTGAGGGCCTGGGGGCAGACTTCCCCGGAATGGGACTCATTAACTTCCTTAGCTTCCGCGCCATGGCGGCGGCCGTCACGGCCGTTCTTGTTGCCATGATTGCCGGCAAGAAGATTATCCGCCTCCTGCAGAAAAAGCAGATTGGGGAGACTGTCCGTGACCTTGGCCTGGAGGGCCAGATCCAGAAGAAGGGCACTCCCACCATGGGCGGAATAATCATTATCCTGAGCATCCTGACCGGCGTACTCCTCTGGTGCGACCTAACCAATATCTACGTTATCCTTCTCCTTGTGAGCACGCTCTGGTGCGGTGCCCTTGGTTTTGCCGATGACTATATAAAGGTGTTCAGGCACAACAAGGAGGGTATGTCTGAGAAAGGCAAGCTCCTTGGCCAGATAGTGCTGGGATTCATTGTGGGCCTCACCGTCTGGATGAGCCCGGACATCGTGGTGCGTGAGAAAGTGGAGGTCAAGGAGAGCGTAGAGCGCACCCTGGAGACCGAGACCACCGTTACAAGTGGCCGATATCAGGAGGAAGATGTTGTGAAAAGTACAAAGACTACCATCCCCTTTGTAAAGAACCACGAGTTTGATTATCGCTGGCTCTCCCCCGTGAAGGGCACCTGGGGCTGGTACGCAAAATGGGCAATATATGTTCTGATGATAGTGCTGGTAATTACCGCCTGCTCCAACGGAACCAATCTCACTGACGGGTTGGATGGACTTGCGGCGGGAACATCGGCCATTGTTGGAGTTGTATTAGGCATCCTGGCTTGGCTGGGGGGCAACCTGATAGACTCTAACTACCTTAACATCATGTACATCCCCGGCAGTGGAGAGATTGCCATCTTCATGAGCGCCTTTGTGGGGGCACTCATCGGATTCCTGTGGTACAACTCTTTCCCCGCCCAGGTATTCATGGGAGACACGGGAAGTCTCACAATTGGCGGCGTGATTGGCGTGAGCGCAGTCCTTATGCGTAAGGAGCTGCTCCTGCCCCTCCTCTGCGGCATTTTCTTCATGGAGAGCCTCTCCGTCCTCATGCAGAGGTTCTATTTCAAGTACACGCGTAAGAAGTACGGCACCGGAAGGCGTATCTGGAGCATGACTCCCCTCCACCACCATTATCAGGACAAGAAGGCCCCGGAAGGCCCCGTCCTTTTCCCCAAACCGGTTCCCGCCCAGCACGAGGCAAAGATCACCATCCGTTTCTGGATTGTGGGAATCATACTGGCTGTTAGTACATTGGCACTATTGAAGATTAGATAGTTATGGCAAGAGTAGTTGTTTTAGGCGGCGCAGAATCAGGTGTTGGCGCTGCAGTTCTGGCAAAAGTGAAAGGATTTGATGTGTTCCTCTCCGACAAGGGACAGATCAAGGATAGTTATGCCGATACCCTCCGCAAGTGGGACATCCCCTTTGAGCAGGGTCAGCATACGGAGGAGCTCATCCTTAATGCCGATGAGGTGGTGAAATCCCCCGGCATCCCCGGCACCGTGCCCATGGTGCAGAAGGTGAAGGAAAACGGCATCCCCGTTATCTCAGAGATTGAATTTGCAAGCCGATTTGACTCTGCAAAGAAGATCTGCATCACCGGATCCAACGGCAAGACCACAACCACATCCCTCATCTACTACCTCCTGAAGAATGCGGGCCTCAACGTGGGCCTCGGCGGAAATATCGGCCAGAGCTATGCCTATCAGGTGGCTACCGAGCACTTTGACTACTACGTGCTTGAGATCTCCAGTTTCCAGCTGGACGACATCCGTGACTTCCGTCCGGACATTGCCATCATCACCAACATCACCCCCGACCATCTTGACCGCTACGACCACAAGATGGAGAACTACGTCAATGCCAAGTTCAACATAACCCGCAATCTCCGTGAGGATGACTGCTTCATCTTTGACTCCGACGACGAGATTACCGTTGGACACCTCTCAAAGATAGTCCTGCGCTGCAAGATGCTCCCCTTCTCCCAGGAGAAGGAACTGGAGCAGGGCGCCTTCATCCGTGAGAACAAGATGATTGTGCGCGTGGACGAGGAAGAGACAGACGTGTTCCTGGAGAGCCTTGCCCTTGGCGGAAAGCACAATGTGTATAACTCCATGGCAGCAGCCCTGGCGGCTAAGGCAACAGGCATTGAGAGTGACGTTATCCGTAACTCCCTTGCCACCTTCAAGCCCATAGAGCACCGTCTGGAGCCTGTCCTGAGCATCAAGGACGTCCTCTATATCAATGACTCCAAGGCCACAAACGTAGACAGCGCCTGGTACGCCCTTGAGTGCCAGAAACGCCCCGTGGTGTGGATCCTTGGCGGCACTGACAAGGGCAACGATTACAGCGTTCTGAATGACCTTGTGAGGGAGAAAGTGAAGGGCATCGTTTGCCTTGGTGTGGACAACAAGAAGATCCATGAGGCCTTTGGCGGCATGGTATCCCGTATGGAGGATGCCCTGAGCGCCCGCGAGGCCGTGCAGAAGGCTGCCGCAATGGCCGATGCCGGAGACGTGGTGCTCCTCTCCCCCTGCTGCGCCAGCTTTGACCTTTTCAAGAATTACGAAGACCGCGGAGAGCAGTTCAAGGCTGCCGTCCGTAACCTCTAGTATATATGGCAGAAGTTAAGGAAGAAAAGAAAGAAGAAGGCCGCCTGGGGTCACTTTTCAACCTCATGGACCGCTTTACCGGAGACAAGGTAATCCTCCTGATTGCCCTGTTCCTGATGTTGGTGTCCGTGGTGTCCGTCTTCAGCTCCACCCCTCTCCTTGCAAGGGAGCTGGGGACTGGCCGCATGGACATCATGCTGGACCAGCTGAAGGCCGTTGCCATGGGCTTTATCTTCATCTTCCTGCTGTACTTCTTCGGCCGTGTGGAAATATACCGCAGGCTCTCCATGCTGGGCTTTGCGGTAACCTTCGGCATTCTCATCATTCTGGTTCTCAATCTCAACCTTGGAATAGTCAAGGCCGGTTCCATAAACGGAGCGCGCCGTATCCTTGTGGTTGCCGGGAAACAGATCCACGTATATGAGTTTGTGAAGGTGTTCATGATTATGTATCTTGGCTGGGCGCTGGATACTTTCAAGCGCCACGGCTTCACCTTCCTGCCCTGGCTGGCATGGAAATACCCTCAGAGGCTGGGATTCCTGGAGAAGGATTTCTGGCAGAAGATGTTCTACATCTACCTTCCCATCTTCCTCACCACGTTCATGGTCATGATGGGGTCCAATTCATCGGCCCTTTTCATCGGCCTCATAATGGTCCTGATGATCCTTGTGGGCGGAATTGACGGAAAGGACATAGGGATTATGGTGCTGGCCCTGGTGGTTGGTGTTGGGGCAATGCTCCTTGCCTACAAGGCGGGACTCCTCAAGGAAAGCCGCATCGGCACCGCCATATCCCGCATCACGCAGGACGACGACGCCGTTATGCAAAAGCTCCTTTCCTCCCCCCGCGGGTCAAAGGATTTCAACGACGCCAGGGATGAACTGAAACAGCCCGTGAGCGCCCTCCTGGCCATAAAGGAAGGCGGCGTCTTTGGAAAGGGAATAGGCAACAGCACGCAGAAATATGCAACTCCCGTCATCTTTGGAGACTACATGTTCAGCTTCATAATTGAGGAAAGCGGCATAATAGGGGCAGTCCTTATCATCCTTCTGTACTTCAGCCTCCTTGCCAGGGGCACCCTGGTTGCGAAGGAGTGCGACAAATACTACGACAAGATGATTGTGACGGGACTCATCATCCTGGTCACGGGCCAGGCCTTCATGCACATGGCAGTGAACGTGCACCTGCCGTTCGTGCCTCAGACCGGCCAGACTCTCCCCCTGGTGAGTCACGGAACAAACTCCCTGCTGGTGTTCAGCATTGTATTCGGCATACTGCTGTCCATCTCCAAGGATGCAAAGGAAAATATTGCAAGGCGTGAGGCGGAAGCCGAAGCCGAACAGATAATTGTCCACGACGACGAGTGGACGCAAAGCGCAAGCGTATGAGCAAAGAGTACAAAGCCATAAGGGCCATTGTGAGCGGCGGAGGCACGGGAGGGCACATCTTCCCGGCTATCTCCATCGCGGACAAACTGAAGGAACTGAATCCTGACACGGAGATCCTCTTTGTAGGGGCCGATGGAAAGATGGAGATGGAGAAGGTTCCAGCCGCCGGCTACAAGATTGTAGGCCTTCCCGTAGTGGGCCTTCAGAGGCAGCTTAACCTCCGGAACATTGTGAACGACCTAAAGGCCCCGTTCAAGCTCCTTCAAAGCCTCAGGGCTGCAAAGAAGGTGGTTAAGGAATTCAAGCCTGATGTAGTTGTGGGCGTGGGCGGTTACGCCAGCGCTCCCCTTCTCTGGGCCGCCACGGGGATGAAGATTCCCGCCGTGATCCAGGAGCAGAACGGCTTTGCAGGCCTTACCAACAAGATGCTTGGATCCCGCGTCCAAAGCATATGCGTGGCCTATGAAGGGATGGAGAAGTTTTTCCCGGCCGATAAAATAGTGATGAGCGGAAACCCTATCCGTAAGGATGTCTCCAAGCCCTCCACACCGGAGCAGAAAGCTCAGGCTATGGAGTTTTACGGACTGGATCCGCAGAAGAAGCACCTATTTGTAGTGGGCGGAAGCCTTGGCAGCGGCACCCTCAACAGGGCAATGATGCACTGGATCCAGGACGGCTGCCCCGGCGGAGAAGACCTGGAGGTGATATGGCAGTGCGGAAAGTACTACAAGGCCTCCACAGATGAGTTTATGGCCGCCCATCCGGACGTCAAGGGCATTAAGCACTTTGACTTTATCCAGAGGATGGACCTTGCCTACGCTGCGGCCGATGTAGTGATTTCCCGTAGCGGCGCCAGCACCGTGAGCGAGCTCTGCGCCATGGGTAAGCCCACAGTGTTTGTCCCCTCCCCCAACGTTGCCGAGGACCATCAGACGCATAATGCTATGGCCCTTGTCCGTAGGGAAGCGGCCCTCCTTGTGAAAGACTCGGAGGCTATTGATGAGCTCCTTCCTACGGCTATCGGCCTTCTTGGGAGTCCCCTGAAACTTGCCTCGCTGGCCAAAAACGCAGAGGCAATGGCCCTCAGGAATGCCGCCCAGGTTATTTGTGACGAGATTTATAAGTTAGTATAAGGTTTTGTCATTTCGAGCGAAGTCGAGAAATCTCAAAATAGAATAAATATGAAGAATGTTTATTTCATAGGCATCGGCGGAATTGGAATGTCCGCGCTGGCCAGGTACTACAAGTTCAAGGGCTTCAACGTGGCGGGGTATGACCGCACGCCGTCGGAGCTCACGGGGCAGCTTGAGGCGGAAGGGATCTCCGTCCACTACGAGGACCGTCCGGACCTAATCCCCTCCGACGTAAACGAGACCCTGGTGGTTTATACGCCGGCAATCCCGGCCGATCTTGGAGAACTGGTGAAGGCCCGCGAGGGCGGTTACGCGCTCCTGAAACGCTCCCGCACCCTTGGGGAAATTGCCCGCGGCCAGAGATGCCTGGCGGTTGCCGGAACGCACGGAAAAACCACCACCAGCACCCTTACAGCGCATATTCTCACCGCCTGCGGCGAAGGCTGCAGCGCCTTCCTTGGCGGTATTTCCCGTAACTACGGAACCAATCTCCTGATGTCCAAAACCAATACCGTGGTAGCGGAGGCCGATGAGTTTGACCGGTCCTTCCTTCAACTCTACCCGGAGATTGCGGTGATCACGGCAGTAGATCCGGATCACCTGGACATCTACGGGGATTATGCCCATGTGGTGGAGGCCTTCAAGGCATTCGCGTCGCAGGTGAGCGGGACCCTCATCGCAAAGCTTGGAACGCCCATTGTCCAGGCCGATACGAAGGCACGCCTCCTCAGTTATCACTACACGGATTCATCGGCCGATTTCTATGCCGGAAATCCCCATCCGGACCAGTGCGGTTATTTCCACTACGACCTCCATTATCCGGGTGGCGTGATTGAGGATGTCCGCGTTGGCGCCCCCGGCTGGGTGAACGCCGAAAACAGCGTTGCAGCGGCCGCAATCGCCCTTTCCTACGGGATTGAGCCCGCGGCGGTGAAGGCTGCTATCGGCACATTTGAAGGCGTAAAGCGCCGCCTGGAAGTGCACGTGAACAGCCCCAGGCTGTCCTATATTGACGACTACGCCCATCATCCGGCAGAGCTTGCATCGGCCATATCCTCCATGAGGGATATTTTCCCGGGGCGCAAACTGACGGCCATTTTCCAGCCGCACCTTTACACCCGCACAAGGGACTTTGCCCCAGAGTTTGCAGCGGCCCTTTCAAAGGTTGATAAGCTTATCCTCCTTGACATCTATCCCGCCCGCGAGGAGCCAATTCCCGGAGTCACTTCCGAAATCATTTTCAAGGATGTGACCGCCCCTGAGAAGGTTCTTCTCAAGAAAGAGGAACTGATGGATTATCTGGCCCAGGAGCCCCTTGACGTGCTTGTGAGCTTTGGCGCCGGAAACATTGACCGGTTCATTGAGCCTATAACTGAACTGCTTAAAAATAGATTATGAAGCCGATAGTCCGTCGCGGCCTTGGCCTTCTTCTGATTGTGGCCTGCATGATACTCTGGAGTTTCACGCTCCGGATGTCACGCAGCGCGCTCCGCACGCGCACGTGCCAGGGTAAAGGCACCCTGGACGTGATTGTGACGGATTCTATTCAGAGGAACTTCGTGGGCCGGGAGGACATAGAGAAGTGGCTTGACAATGAGTATCGCGCATATGCAGGGCTGCCTCTGGACAGCGTGGACCTTACGCGTATAGAGAGCATCGTGACAGGGCACAGCGCCGTTAAGCACTGTGAGGCCTGGCTCACCGATGACGGCATCCTCCACGTAGAACTGTCCCAAAGGGAGCCGCTTGTGCGCTTTGACGACGGAAACGGTGGTTTTTATGCCGATTCCGAAGGCTTCATCTTCCCGCTCCAGGAACGCGGCAGCGTACCTGTCCCCGTTGTGGACGGAAAACTCCCCTTCCGCGTGCCCAAAGGTTATAAGGGAGCCCTTACGGACCCCTCCCACAAGGAGTGGATGGACCGTATCCTACACCTTGTGGCCTCCATGAAGGGCACGGTGTGGGAGAAGGATATAAGAAGGATCACGGCATCGGCCGACGGAGACCTGATCCTTTTCCCGCTTGAGGGGAAGGAGCGTTTCCTCTTTGGGCAGCCGGTGAATGTGGAAGAGAAACTTTACCTCATGGGAAGGTACTATGACACCGTGGTGCCGGCAAAGGAGCCCGGCTATTACAGCACGGTGGATCTCCGCTACGGCGGACAACTTGTTTGCAGAAAATAAAACAATAACCATATATGGAAGAGAAATACATAGCCTCAATTGATCTTGGAAGTTCCAAGTTCGGACTGTGCGTGGCCAGGGTGATCGGCGACGACGTCCAGATTGTGTATTACAGGGAAACGCCTTCGGACGGTATCAGGGCCAGTATGATTACCAACCCCATGAAGGCATCCGAGCGCCTCAAGGAAGCAATTGCGGAGGCGGAGAAAGAGCTCATGATCCACATCCTGCAGGTTGTGGTGGGTATGCCCCGCAGCGAGGTCACCCAGGTGACCGCCTCCGGCCGCATAGAGCGCACAAATCCGGAAGAGTATATATCGGCCGAAGAAGTCCAGGCCCTCAAGTCCATTGCCCTTGAGACCTATCCCCTCCCCAATCCGGAGAAGCAGATCATGTACGGGGCCGTGGCTCAGTCGTTCTCGATAGACGACGAGATCCAGCTTGTGGAAAGCGAGGTTGTAGGAACTTTGAGCAGCGCCCTGGAAGGCAATTTCAAGGTGTTTATCGGCAAGCGCGGAGCTACCGTCTCCCTGGACAAGATCTTCAATCAGCTGGGCATTGCAATAGCCAAGAAGTATTTCCTTCCGGACGTGGTTGCACGTACGGTCCTGAGCCCCGTGGAGATGTCCTCCGGCGTGGCTCTTGTGGACGTTGGCGCCGGCGTAACCTCCATTGCCATCTATCAGGGCGGCATCATGAGGCACTACGCTTCCATTCCGTTTGGAGGAAAGAGCATCACCAACGACATCCGCACGGAGTGCTCCATCTCCGACGATCTTGCAGAGAAAATCAAGAAGCGTTTTGGCGCCTGCCTCCCCGGGAAACTGGCTTCCCTCAGCGAGAAAGTGCTTCAGATACGCACCACAGACCCCTTCAAGGAGGTTCCGGTGCGCTATATCTCAGAGGTTGTAGACTGCCGCGCGCGTGAAATCGTGAGCGCCGTGCTCTATCACATCCAGGAGAGCGGTCTGCAGAATTCCCTCCGCAGCGGTGTGGTTATCACCGGCGGCGGCGCGGAACTGGCCAACTTCGTGAACCTGGTGAAGGAGATGTCGGGGTATGATGTCCGTAAGGGCTATCCCCGCTATATGTTCTCCGCATCGGTTGGAAGCGGGGTTTACAGCACTGCGGCAACATCGGCCATAGGAATGGTGCTGGCGGCCAAGGAAGACAAGCTTCCGGACTGCGTGAGCGTGCCCGAAAAGCCTGAGGAGCCAAAAGAGGAAGAAACGATTGAGGTGGAAGTGACGGATGAGACTCCCGTGGACACCCTCTTTGCTCCGGAGGATATGGGTCCCGTGGAAGAGACCCCCAAGCCCAAGGAGAAGAAGACTAAGAAAGTGAAGGTCCCTAAGCCCAAGGGAGAGAAGACCGGCTTCCTTTCAATTTTCTGGAACACAGTGGAAAACACCGCCCTCAAGATTTACGACGAGGCTAACAAACAGTAGGAGGATACGTTATGAATATCGATAAAGACATTTTCCCTGACAACTGGGGCAAGGAAAACTCCATAATAAAGGTTATCGGCGTGGGCGGCGGTGGCTGCAATGCCGTGAACTACATGTACAGGCAGAACATCCAGGGCTGCAGCTTCATAGTGTGCAACACTGATGCGCAGGCGCTCCAGACCAGCGAGGTCCCGGTGAAGATCCAGATGGGCAATAACGGCCTTGGTGCGGGTACCGACCCTACCGCCGGCCGTAACGCCGCCCTGGAAAGCCAGGACGAGATTGCCGCTAAGGTACTGGACTGCGGCACAAAGATGCTCTTCATCACCGCCGGTATGGGCGGCGGCACGGGCACAGGCGCATCCCCTGTCATCGCAAAGATGGCAAAGGACCGCGGCATCCTTACCGTGGCAGTTGTCACCATCCCGTTCAAGAATGAGGGCAACGAGAGCCAGTCAAAGGCCGTTGACGGCATCCATGAGCTGGAAAAGAACGTAGACTCCCTCCTTATCATCAATAACGAGAAACTGTATCAATTCTTCGGGGACACCCTCATCCAGGAGGCCTTCCCCAAGGCCGATGAAGTGCTGGCTACAGCAGTCCGCGGAATCATCGAGGTCATCTCCAAGCCCGGCTACATCAACGTTGACTTCCAGGATGTGTGCAAGATGATGCGCGGCAGCGGGATGGCTCTTATGGGAAGTGGCGAGGGCACCGGCCCCAACCGCCTCCAGGATGCCGTGAAAGGCGCTTTCGAGAGCCCGCTCCTCAATGACTTCGACCTAAAGACCGCAAAGAACGTCCTCCTCAACATCACCACCGGCAACAACGAGCACGGTGCCAAGATGAGTGACCTTGAGAAGATTGACGACATGATATCGGCCTATACTGGTGATGCCAATCACTTCAAGAAGGGCATCATCTGGGACAGCGATCCCGAATTCGGCGACAAGGTGCGTATTACCGCAATTGTAACCGGTTTCCAGATGGACCTTGGCGGCCTTGGCCTCAACAAGGACCTTGGCAACCTGGTGATTATCGATGAGAACTTTGTGTGGGACCAGTCCGAGCACGGTGCGGAGGTAACCCTTCCCGGAGCCACTGAGACCATCAAGATCGGCTACAACAACTCCGACAACGCCCGCAGCTTCAACTTCGCAACAGATGTGCGCCCCGTGCTCTGCGTAGAGCCCGGTCAGCCCACCGCCGACCTCGAGAACATCCCGGCCATTCGCCGGCAGCACTGATCGGCCCCAGACAGTGGTGCCTTACTACTGCAGCCCCTTGTGCCGTTGAACACAATCAGTTGACACACAGCGTGTTATGTAAAATGCCCGCAAGAAAATCATTGCGGGCATTTTACATAACTAGCATATATTCAAGCGTTTACATTTTACAGCTTAACCATATTCATATGAAGGAATTTTGCTATTTGCTCCGACATAGCGTATGAGTGTTTTCGGAGGAGCTTAAAGACCTCATACTTTTCTTCTTTGGTGTAGCCCAGAATATCGTGAATGTCGTTTGGCTTAAGTTCTTTCAGGATAGTTTTTACCATTGTATTATAATGATGGTCACTCTTTCCAACGTCAAGTTCCTTGATGTCATGCTCTGCTCCGGTTGTTGAATGTACAGCGACCAGAAGATCATCATAACTGTTGAAGAAACTAAGTGCTGCCCTGTAATCAATTACATTGTAAATTGAGATAATATAATCCGTGAGCTGCTGCTTTTCTTCCTGAGTCAATGGATTAAACAGGCGTTTGAGCAGGGCATAAGCAAGATATTGGCCTTTTTTGAACATTGCCTTTATTTCTTTCACGGCTTTCTGCATTGGCCAGCGTGCATTCCTTATTACCAGCTTATTGGAGAATGGATGATCTGAAACTGCATAAGCCAGGAAGTTCCAGCGGTATTCTTCGGCTTTGACAACAAGCTTACGCTCCGGAGGATTGTTCCACACATATATCAGGTTGGTGCGTACTTTTTTATCCGTGTTTTTGATGGCACTGCCAAAGCGTCCGTCAAACAAAGGACCGGAACGATGGCACAACTTATTATGTTCAGCTGCAAAAATACTGGAATAATCCCTCATAAAAGCCGCCAACTCTGACAGTGAGGCCGCCTCAATTGAGAAATGAGTGTGGTCAGGCATAGGGCACATCGCCAGAATGCGTACTCTACGCTTTCTGGCAACAGTGCATACTATAGTGAACCAGACCAGATAGTCCAGTTGGCTGTAAAACAATACTCCGCCATCAACTGTACGTTGATAGCAATGGTTTAGCACATTTCTCTGAAATGGCCGTTTCTGACTCTTCATATCAGCAACTCACATCAATAATCAGGCTCCTGCACCGCGAAGTATTGACCGGTCGATACGAAGATGAGAATCTTCCGGCTTATTTCCAAATATTTTTGTATCTTCGTTCAAACTTTTTTTTAATGACAAAGGAAGAACAATACCAATCACTCCTGCCTCAGGTTCAGGGATTGCTTTCAGGAGAGTCAGACCCTATTGCAAATATGGCAAATCTTGTAGCCATTCTGCATCAGGAAATGGGCTTCTGGTGGACAGGTTTTTACCGAGTGGAAGAAGAAGAAGAAGAAGAACTGGTGCTTGGACCGTTCCAGGGGCCAATTGCCTGCACACACATTGCGTATGGGCGTGGCGTATGCGGTACCGCCTGGAAAGAAAAGCGTACGGTTGTTGTTCCGGATGTTGAACAGTTCCCGGGACATATTGCTTGTTCGGCACTCTCAAAAAGCGAGATAGTTGTCCCGGTGTGGCACAAAAACAAGATTACGGCTGTCCTGGATATAGACAGTAAGGAACTTGGTACGTTTGATGACATTGATAGGAAGTATCTTGAACAGATGGCCGGCCTTGTCTACGGCCCTCTGAAAGATATCTGGTTTGCCGCCGGATGTTTCTGGGGAGCACAAAAGTTCTTCAAACGCATTGAAGGTGTGGACTTTACTGAGGTGGGATTTGCAAACGGCCTTGTTGATAATCCTTCCTACGAGCAGGTTTACACAGATACCACCGGTCACGCCGAATGCGTTCATGTAAGATACAATCCCTCGGTTGTTTCACTTGAAAAACTCGCAGAACTGTACTTCAAAGTCATAGACCCTCTGAGCCTCAACAAACAGGGAGAAGATGAAGGTACCCGCTACCGTACAGGGGTATTCTATGCCGATGACAATGATGTAACTATCCTAAAAGAAGTCTTTGTAAACGTAATGCGGGAATTGGGCGTAGACTCAATTCCTGTAGAACTCTTACCCCTGTCATGCTTCTACAGGGCGGAAGACTTTCATCAGGATTATCTGGATAAGAATCCAAACGGCTATTGTCACATCAAATTTCCCGTGGAATAGAACGGATTGATTACCAGCTGTTTACACAAAACACCCGCAATAATTTCATTGCGGGTGTTTTGTGTAACGTGCTAACTATCAAAAACTTGTATTCTACAGCCTAAATCCTTCCCAGCCGCTCGGCCACATAGCCCATTCGGCGGGCAAACTCTTTCCGGCCGATAAAACTGAGGATGGCGGCTATTCCAAGGCCCGAAGCCGCTCCGGTGAGGGCCAGGCGGAGGCTGTTCATAACCTTGCCCATGGGGTATTCCCTCATCTTGATGTAGTCCTCAAGGACGTGCTCAAGGACATCGGCCTCCATTGTGCCGCGGTAGACGTCAAGGTCGTCGAAGCCGAACTCCGCGCCGGAGATGTACTGGCACACTTCGAAGCAGTTCTCGTAGTGGTCCGGGTTCCAGAACTTGTCCACGTCCTTTGCAAGGAAGGGGGCGGTTTTGGTGTCATCGTACACCTTTGCCCTGGGGTCTACGGGCCGATTGGGATCTACCGGCTTTGACGGCAGTCCTGCGCCGGCCTTGATGCCGAACTCCTCAAACTGCTGAGGCGCCACGAAGAGGTATGCGGCGATGTCCCACATATCTTTAACGAAGGTGGCGCGCTCCTTCACAAGTTCAACCACGGCCTCCACATATTCACGGGTGAAGATGTGGTTGGTGAAATCGGCGCCGAAGCCTTCAAAGGATGCGCCTGCGGTAAGGGCGTTGCAAGGGCAGTCAACTACCTTTATTCCGTGGCTTTCCAGGACGGGGATGAAGAGGTCCGTGAGTTCCTGGGTGGTCTTGAGGCGGAGATACTCCTTATTGTACCATTTGGCTTTGTCCGGATTGAACTTTGCGCCGGCCTTCTGCACTTTGTCCAGGGAAAAAGCCTCTACCAGCTGGTCCAGGGTGAACATCTCGCGGTCGTCGCCGGGGTTCCAACCAAGCATTGCAAGAAGGTTCACAAAGGCCTCAGGGAAGTATCCGTCCTCACGGTAGCCGTGGGAAATCTCTCCGGTTTCAGGGTTCTTCCACGCAAGGGGGAATACCGGGAAGCCCAGTTTGTCACCGTCCCGCTTGGAAAGTTTTCCATTGCCGATAGGCTTCAGAAGCAGGCTCAGGTGCGCAAAGCGGGGCATGGTCTCTGTCCAGCCGAATGCCTCGTAGAGCATATAGTGAAGGGGAAGGGACGGGAGCCACTCCTCTCCGCGGATAACCTCAGTGATTTCCATTAGGTGGTCGTCCACTATGTTGGCGAGGTGGTAGGTGGGGAGTTCATCGGCCCTTTTCCAAAGGACTTTGTCGTCAAGGGTGTCTGTGTTCACCTCCACGTGGCCGCGGATTAGGTCGTCCATCTTCACAACGCGGTTCAGGGGCATCTTGAAGCGGATGGTCCAATCTGTGGTGGTGTCCAGAAGGCGTTTTACCTCATCTTCCGGGAGACTCAGGGAGTTGCGGAGGCTGCCGCGGGTGGCAGCGTTGTACATGAACGTGTCACCTTTGGCCTCAGCCTCTGCGCGCCGGTCATTCAGTTCATCGGCACTGTCAAAAGCATAATATGCCCAGCCTTTCTCAACAAGTTCCTCCGCGTACTTGCGGTAAAGGGGCTTGCGCTGGCTCTGACGATAGGGGGCGTGGGGGTGTCTGGCCGATGCCTCCTCCACAACCTTACCGTTCTCCACTCCTTCATCGGGGATGATCCCGCACCAGCTGAGGGCCTCTATGATATACTGCTCCGCTCCCGGAACAAAACGGTGGGAGTCAGTGTCTTCTATACGGATGATGAAATCTCCGCCCTTCTGCTTGGCATACAGGTAGTTATACAGAGCCGTACGCACGCCGCCCATATGGAGCGGACCGGTGGGAGACGGAGCAAATCTTACGCGTGTTCTTCTTTCCATTTGAGTTGGTTTTTGGAGGTACAAATTTAGCGGATTCTGCGCACAATTGCAACGGGGCTTTCCTGTTCCAAGTCATCGCGGCTGCGCCCGTCGAATGTAAATCATTGATATACTGGCTATTATGCAAAATGCCCGCAATGAAATCGTTGCAGGCATTTTACATAAACCATTGATGCTCAATTGGTTCCATTCAACGGCTATTGCAGCAGTGCGAGGGCGGCGTCAAGGGAGAGGGCATCCTCCAGACGGAAGGAGCCGCTGCAGGTGCGGATGAGGCCGGAGAGGTGCCCTCCGGAGCCCAGCGCCTCCCCAAGGTCACGCGCAAACGCCCGGATGTAGGTGCCTTTGCTGCACGCAATCCGAATAACCGCCTCCGGCAGCCCCAGGGCCGATGTATCAGCTACGTTGATGCGTGCCGATGGTGATGGAGATAGAGTCCGGGGGGACTCCGTTTCGCTTCGCTCAACTCCGGCCCCTCCCACAGCCTGCAGTGCCGGTGACCAAGCAAGCTTGCTCACCGTCCCTTCAGTCTGCGGGCCCCTCCCCCTACACTTGTCCGGGGGTGGACAAGCCCCCCGGACTCTATCTCCATCACCCGCAGAGAAGTCCAGCAATTCCAGTTCAGAGATCACGATCTTGTTACGCTGGAGGGTTTCCAGGGCGGCGGAGTCCAGTTCCGAGAATCGGCCTGAGCGGTAGAGTTTCCGGGCAAGTTCGTACGCACGGACACCGTCTACGCTTTTGGCGGAAAAGAGCGGAGCCACCTGCTCCTGCTCGCCAAGGAATGCCGGCAGGGCGTCACGGACGGATGAAGCCGTGATATGCTCATAGGGGAATCGGCGGTCCACCTCCTTCTCAAGGTCATAGGAAGGAGTTGTGGCGCCAAAGCGTATACGCGCGATATATTCCTTGGGGTGGTCCTGCAGTTCCTGCGCCCGTTTGCACGCATTGCCGATACACACCAGCAGCACGCCCGTAGCCAGAGGGTCCAGCGTGCCGGCGTGCCCCACCTTCAGGTTTTTCTTCCCGAAGTGCTTGATGGCGGCGTACTTGAGTTTACGGATTACATCGGCCGATGTCCACCTGTACGGCTTATCCACCGCAAGGACTATTCCCTCCGGGTAATCCGCGATGTCTGAGGTAAAATTCATCTGCAGGGCATTTTGTCTATGCGTTTCTGATGGCGGCCGCCCTCGAAGGGAGTGTCAAGCCATTCACGCACTATGGCCGATGCAAGGCGATAGGAGATGAAGCGTGCCGGAAGCACAAGGACGTTGGCGTTGTTATGTTGAGCCACAAGATGGCCGATGGCAGTGCCCCACGCAAGGCCCGCGCGGATTCCCTGGTGCTTGTTGAGGGTGATGGCCATTCCGTTGCCGGTGCCGCAGAGCGCTATTCCAAGGTCCACTTCCCCGCCCTCCACGGCCTGGGCCAGCCTGTGGGCATAATCCGGGTAGTCTACGCTAGCCTCTGTGTCAGTGCCGTAATTCACAACCTCGATACCCCTTTTCTGAAGCATCTTCACCAGTTTGAACTTGTACTCCACGCCTGCGTGGTCATTGCAAATGCCGATTTTCATAATATGATCAATAATCAAATTCATTAAAGAAACGACTTGTCCGTGCACTTCCACTCGTCAAAGGAGTAATCATCTACATATGCTTTGAAAGATGATTCACCAAATCTTCGTGCGTTACATACCCCATAGAATGCAGCGTTTCATCCGCGTTCTCCATTGGTATAGGAACTATATCACCCAATCTCACCTTGCTGCCGTAAGATGCTGCTGGTGACTTTAAAGAATTATCCTTTTTCTCCTTCATAGACGACTGTCGTTCCCGCAAATATACAAAAAAAACGGCCCTCAAAAAACATGAGGGCCGGAAAATATTTGTTATAAGGTTATCAACTCATTCTTGATAGCATAAACGACCAGTTCGACTGTATTGTTTATACCCAGCTTCCTGAAAATGTTGTTTTTGATAGTAACAACCGTGAGGTATCGGATTCCCAGTCGCTCGGCTATTTCCTTGTATTGAAGGCCCTGGCAGCTGAAACGTATCACATCTAGTTCCCGTGGCGTGAAGATGCTATCCGAAGCCTTCTTGGCAAGGCTTATCCGCTCAATTAGACGCGCAATGTCGGTGCCATAATACTCATAACCGGCGGCTACGCTCTTGACGGCATCAAGCATAACGGGGGCATCGCTGGTCTTTGAGAGAAAACCGTCTATGCCGATATTGAGGAGCACTTCCAAAGACGCAAGTGACGAATCGCTTGACAATACAAGGAGCGCAACATCAGGATACAAGGCCCTCATCCTTCTGGCCAGTTCTATGCCATCCATAACCGGCATCATTATATCCAGCATCATCACGTCCGGCTTCAACTGGGGCACCATTTCCAAGGCCTCACTTCCGTTACTGGCGGTCCCCACAATCTCTATTCCCTTTCCAGAGAGCATCGATGCTATACCCATCAGCATAAGCGGATGGTCATCCACCAACATAAGCCTCACATCATCACCCATTTCCTTCACCCCCTCCCGCAGGTATATGAATTGTAAAAATGCTGCCCTTGCCCTCAACGCTTCTCACATCCAAACGTCCGCCTATTGCCGCCACAAGGTCCCGGCTCACCGCAAGCCCCAATCCATGGCTTGGTTCCCCGACTGTACCCGGACGCCTGAAAGATGACTCCGAGTTGTAGATACTGTCCAGTTTATCGGCAGGAATACCTATTCCACTATCCTCAACACTTAGATTTGTTCCGTCTTCTGAGTCTTGAATCCTTACTGAAACCCGCCCTCCCTCATGAGAGAACTTTATGGCATTTGACAAGAGATTCCTTAAGGCAATGAGGAGATGATTCCTGTTTGAATATACTACAATGCTGTCAGAGGGGCTATACAGCTCAAGGCTTATCCCTTTTTGCAATGCTCCTCCCCTATACTGTTTCATGGCCTCACGGGACATACTCACTATATCGAAACGGGCCTTGTCACGGGAAGAAGAATCTTCCTTGTTACGGGCCCAGCGCATTACATTGTCAATAAGTTCCACTTCCGATTCCGCCTGCCTTTCCAGCTGGACCAGGACCTCCGAGTCTCTTTCAAGAATGCCGTCACCTGAATGGCTCCGAAGCATTTGAATACCTCTGAGCATAGCTATTGCCGGCGACATTATATCGTGCGATATTACCTTGAAAAGAAAATCCTTCTGTGCGTTGCTCTGCCGGAGTTTTTCCTTGTCTTTCTTGGATTCATACGCAGTGATTGCCGTAATAATTGCCGCAACAATCAATACCAACAGTAATACTATCAGAACGAACGTCCGCTGTTTTTCGGCGTGCAGAGCCCTCTCCTGTGCTGCAATCTGCTCTTCCTTCTTGGCGGTCTCATACTCGATATTGAAAAGTTCAAGGGCGTTGTCGCTCTCGCTCTTTGATATCTCCTCCTGCAATTGGGCCGATCGGCTTAATAGCTCATATGCCTCATCCGGGGCCGATTTTTTAATATGTGCCGAGAAAGAGTTGCATATCTTCTGCTCCAGCGGCTTGTCCGGCAGTTCCCTGGAAAGTTCCAAGGCCTTTCTATAATATGAAGTGGCCGATGCATTCCGGCCGGTCTTTTCATATAATCCGGCAAGCTGGAAGTACACTATTGCCAGTGACTGCCGATTGCCGTTCTGGCTGAAAATCTTCTCCGAAAAAGATAAATCGGCCTCCGCCTCCTTATACCTGTTCATTGCCAGAAGAGGATATGCCCTCTGGCTCCTGCGGATGGCTTCCGCTCCGGCGTCTTCCGTTTCCCTGGCCGTTGATACGGCAAGGTTGGCATACTCCAGGGCTTTCTCTTCCTGTTTCAGGGCATGGTATACGTCACAGGCTTTTCCGTAGGCCATTGCCAGCTTATAAGGCCTTCCTAGAGGTCTTTCGTTGTCGATAGCTTCAAGAGCTTCATTTTCCGCCAGCTCTGGTTTCCCGGCGTAAACGTACATCGATGCAAGGTTTATCAGGGACGATGTCATACCCTCTGGATTGCCCTCTTTCCTGTCATATTCATAACAACGGAAGAAATAATCGGCCGCCTTGTCAAACGCCCCCATCCTGGAATATGATGCTCCAAGGATGGAGTAGAGTTCCACTGCTGATTCTTCCGAGTCCTTTGCCGGGGCTTGCTGCAACCCTTCAAGCGCAGTGCGTATTGCAGCGCCGTACTGGCCATTAAAGTACTGCTCCTCCGCAATAGAATACAGGTCCGCCGTCTCCTGCGCCACGAGCGCGGAGGACAACGCCATTAAAACGGCCATCAGAGCCACAAACCTTTTCATCTTTACAAAGATAAACCTTTATTCGCATTTACCGCATACATAAATTTATGTATTGGCGTGAAGGATAAAGATCCCGAACTTTGCGTTTTGAGAAAAACATGTAATATTAATCCATATTCCTATGACAAAAAAACTAAACTATGTTTCGCCTGAGTGCGAGATGGTAATGTTGAGTGGGGATTGCTCATGCTGCCTTCTTCCCGGCTCTGCAGACCCGGTATTATTTGAAGGATTCGAACCAGAAGTAGACTGGGACGCTTAATTATGGAGGACAGAAAAATGAGAAAATTATTTTATGCTCTTGCAGTTGTAGCTGCCTGCTCCGTAGTATCTTGCAATAAACTCTCGGAGCCCCAGGTTGAGGAAGAAATCCAGACCTCTACCATTAAGTTCGACATTACCGTAAACCGCGACGGTTTCGACAGCCGCACAAAGGCCGTGAAATCCGCCTGGGAAAATGGAGACAAAGTATATGTCTTCTTTAATTCAACGCCTGCCTCGGCTGACGATCTACTCATAATGACCTATAACGGAAGCAGTTGGGCTTACGCTCCCGGCGCAAACGTGGAGGCTGCCCTTGGCACGTCCGGAAAACTATTTGCCGTGTATTCATCGGAAACTCCAACCATCACATATGGAGGCAATGTCAAGTTCGACGGCTCGGCAGATGGAACCAGCCTATTCTTATTGGCAGAAAAAATCGATTATACGGTTGATGAAAACAAACTGAAAGCTACTCTGAATCTTTCTCTGGATAATGAGATCATTGTAGCCCAAATATCTATTACAGGCCTGACCGGAAGCGGTTGGTACATCCAAGAAGCTGATGGCGGTTCGATGCTCCTGTCTCACATCGGTGTTCAAGGGAACAGCTACGGCTGGAACGGCAGTTCTGTCAGTTCAGGATGGGGAGGCAAACATTATTTCAGCTCTTATGGCGGCGATCTTCAGACCTTTGTATTTGTCAATTATTGGGCCAGGGGTGCCAGGAACTGGAAATTAAATCTTTCCAACGGTGTCAACACTTATCAGAAAACCTTCTCTTCAAAGACTCTTGACAATAGAACTGCAGTAAAGTTCGCAGGACCCAATGACCTCGACAATCCCACAAACGGCTGGTCCAAGCTTCTGCCTGTAGGACTTACCCTGCCCGGAACCCTTACTGACGAAGATTTTTAACCGGTTAAGACGAAGAATATGAAAAAGTCAATTATAATCATCGGCATAATTGCCTGCGCAGCCCTTATGGTTTCCTGCAACAAGACGGATAAAACTCCCCAAAGCAAACAGCAGGGCCATCCTATGACACTCACTCTCTCCATTGAAGATGTGAGCACCAAGACTACACTTTCAGTGGACGCTGGTGTATATCACCGCGTATGGAAAGCCGGCGACGAGATTTCCGTTATTTATTCTGTTGCCGGCGTCCCCAAGAAAGAGCGCTTCACTCTCACAGACGGCGCCGGAACCGCAACCGGAACATTTGCATGCCCTAACAGTGAACTAACCGGCACTCAGTATGATATCCATTTCCTCTATCCGTATACTAGCCAGGAATGGTCATCGTCCTGGTGGATGGTGGATATTTCCGAACAGTACTATGGTGTAATCGATTATGGCTATCTGGGAGGATATGATATTATGTGGGGATACGGCTATTATAAAGACGACGCCTTTACCATGACCAGTCCTCTTACCAGTATGGTGTACTACCTTCATATCCCTAAGAGTACAACCATCGTGAGTGGTTCCAGCGGAGACTTGACCGTATCCCTTACGCTTGCTGCAGATGGATCCACAGTACTTCATAATCAAAAGTTGGTTTCCAAGACCCTATCTTCCACCAGTCACAATGAGGGCAATATCGTGCTTAAGTGGGTGGACCTGACTGACGGCGCCCTTCAAAACGATGTCTATATCGCCGCCATGTCGGATAACGTCGCAAACGAGACCTTCACTCTTACTGTAAAAGACGACTCAAGCAATCAGTGCACATATAACATTGGCCGCGGAGCCGATAAGTATCTTTACAACGGACAGGTTTACCATCTCTCCCAGACCAACTTCACTCCCACACTTGCACTCGAGTAATCTCTGACCCTGTATAAAAGTATCAGCCTTGCAATAACCCCCGTTGCAGGGCTTTACTTTTTTCATAAGACAACTGAAAAGATTTGGTATTACGGAAATAATTCCGTACATTTGCAGGCTTTTTTGCGGGGCGGTCCCGCAGAGACACAATAACCAAACAAAACTCATTGCATCATGGCAGAATATTTACAGCCTGAGAAAAAGCAAGAGATTTTCGCGAAGTACGGGAAGTCCAATAAGGACACCGGCTCACCAGAGAGTCAGGTTGCTTTATTTTCCTACCGTATCGCTCACCTTACGGAGCACGTGAAGAAGAACAAGAAGGACGTTGTAACACGCCGCTCTCTTCTTCGCCTGGTCAGCAAGCGCCGCCAGCTTCTGAACTATCTTCAGAACGTTGACATCGAGAGATACAGGGCTATCGTCAAGGAGCTTGGTCTCCGCCGATAAGCGCACAGGAAAACAGAACGGGGGTACGGATGCAAGGCATCCTGCCCCTTTTTTCTTAAAAAAGAGATCCCCGATCGGGTCGGGGATGACAAGATACCCAAAAAGGGATGACATATAGCCGGAAGGTCCGGCAAATGACGCAATAAAGACGTAACAGTAGTAAACAAATGAACATTATCAAAAAGACCATCGAACTGCCCGACGGAAGGGTTATCGAGATCGAGACCGGCAAGCTGGCCAAACAGGCCGCAGGCTCTGCCGTAGTGAAAATGGGCGGCACCATGCTGCTCGCTACAGTAACCTGCGCAACTGAGGTTAAGGAAGGCACAGACTTCATGCCCCTCACCGTGGATTACCGTGAAAAGTATTATGCCGCCGGCCGTTTCCCCGGAGGTTTCCTCAAGAGGGAAAGCCGTCCCAGCGACTATGAGATCCTCATCGCACGTCTCATAGACCGCCCCATCCGCCCTCTGTGGCCGGAAGACTTCCACCTGGAAGTATTTGTTAACGTGATGCTTATATCGGCCGAAAAAGACATCCAGCCGGACGCCCTTGCAGGCCTTGCAGCATCTGCAGCCCTTGCCTCCAGCGACCTCCCCTTCGGCGGTCCCGTATCTGAGGTAAGAGTATCCCGCATTGATGGTCAGTTTGTAATCAACCCCGGATTCGAGGACAACAAGAGGGCCGATCTTGACCTTATGGTTGCCGCCACCGAGGAGAATATCATGATGGTTGAAGGTGAGATGAACGAGGTTTCAGAGCACGATATGCTGGAAGCCATCAAGTTCGCCCACGAAGAGATCAAGAAGCACTGCCGCGTGCAGAAGGAGCTCATGCACGAGCTTGGCACCGACGGCACCAAGAGGGACTATCCTCACGATGAGGAAGATGAGGCCCTGAAGACCGCAGTCCGCGAGGCCTGCTATGCTAAGTGCTACGAGCTTGCGAAGAGCGCAAAGCCCAAGCACGAGCGCGAGGACGGCTTCAATGCCATCCGTGACGAATTCAAGGCCCAGTTCTCTGAGGAAGACCTTGAACTGAAGGGCGCAATGATTGACCGCTACTACCATGACGTAGAGAAGGAAGCGATGCGTAACCTTGTCCTTGACGAGGGCAGGCGCCTTGACGGCCGTGCCACCAATGAGGTACGTCCCATCTGGTGCGAGGTTGACTACCTCCCCTGCGCCCACGGCAGCGCCATCTTCACCCGCGGTGAAACCCAGTCCCTGGCAACAGTTACCCTGGGCACCAAGATGGATATGAAGGAGATGGACGAGGTCCTCATCCAGGACGACCAACAGTTTGTCCTTCACTACAACTTCCCTCCGTTCGCTACCGGCGAGGCAAAGCCTCAGCGCAGCACCGGACGCCGCGAGATCGGCCACGGAAACCTTGCAATGCGTGCCCTCAAGCCCGTCATCCCCACAGCCCCTGAATTCCCTTACGCAGTTCGCGTAGTTTCCGATATCCTTGAATCCAACGGTTCATCTTCCATGGCCTCCGTATGCGGCGGCTGCCTGGCCCTCATGGACGCAGGTGTGAAGATCAAAAAGCCCGTCGCAGGTGTTGCAATGGGTCTTATCACTGACACAGAGCGCCCCAACGACCGCTACGCCATCCTCACCGATATCCTCGGTGACGAAGATCACCTTGGCGATATGGACTTCAAGGTGACCGGCACCAAGGACGGTATCACCGCCACCCAGATGGACATCAAGGTGGACGGCCTGTCCTATGACGTCCTTGAAAAAGCCCTGGAGCAGGCCCGTCAGGGACGCCTCCACATCATGGGTGAGATGCTCAAGACCATCCCCGAGCCCCGTGAGGACTTCAAGCCCTTCGTTCCCCGCATGGTCCAGATTGAGATTCCTGCAGAGTTCATCGGTGCAGTTATCGGCAAGGGTGGTGAAACCATCCAGGGTATGCAGAAGGAATTCGGCACAACCATCACCATCGATGAAGTTGACAACGGAGACGGCACCACCAAGGGTGTTGTGGATATCTTCGGCACTGACAAGGCTGCCATGGATGCAACCCTTGAGCGCATCAAGGGCATCTGCGCAGTTCCTGAGGCCGGCCAGGTTTACCACGGCAAAGTGGTGAGCATCCTTGAGTTCGGCGCTTTCATCGAGATCCTCCCCGGTAAGGAAGGCCTCCTCCACGTGAGCGAGATTGCCTGGACCAAGACCGACAAAGTTGAGGATGTCCTGAAGGTTGGTGACGAGGTAGATGTGAAACTCCTTGAGATTGACGCCAAGACCGGCAAGATGCGCCTTTCCATGCGCGCCCTCCAGGAGAAGCCCGAAGGCTATGTGGAGCCCGCAAAGCGTGAGCGCGGACCTCGCCGTGACGGTGACCGCAAGGACGGTGGAAACCGTGGTCCCCGCCGCGATGGTGACCGTGGTCCCCGCAGGGACGGCGACCGCCGCGAAAAGCGCAATGACGGCCCCCGCAAGCCCCGCTTCCAGGACGATGAGCCCAAAAACAACGAGCCCGACGTATTCTAATCGTCAATAAAAGAGACATTCTCTTCTCAAACCGTCGCTTCGCGACCCCTCCCACTTCGTGGGCCCCTCCCTCTTACAATGCCGAGGGTGGCAATGGGTTTGAGAAGAGAATGTCTCTTTTATTTATATTTTTATTATCTTTGTGGATATGGAAATGCCCCAGAACCAAAGCATTCTCATAGACACTGATGCTGTTGTGAGAAAAGTGAACCACGGCAAACTGTTGCCGCGGCCAGTTATGAGCTTCCTCCGCAAGTTCATCCACGAGGAAGATTTCAACCGCAATTTCCGTAAGGGAAAGGTGGGCGCAGACTTCGTGGACTGCTTCTTTGAGGACCTTGACGTAACGGTTGACATTATCGGCAAGGAGAATATTCCCGCAGAGGGCCTTTTCACCTTCGCCTCCAATCATCCGCTTGGCGGGGCCGATGCCGGAGTTGAACTTGGTTTCCTGGCAAGGAAGTATAATGACAAGGTCATCACCCCGGCCAACAGCTTCCTCCTCAACCTCAAACAGCTTGCCAATTACCTCATCCCCGTGAACAAGATGGGTGCCCAGGCAAGGGAACTTGCAGGCCTTCTCAACGACGCCTTCCACAGTGACCGCCAGGTTCTGTTTTTCCCCGCCGGAGTATGCTCCAGGAAGGTTGACGGCATTGTCCAGGACCTTGAATGGAAGAAAACCTTCATCACCAAAAGCCGTGAGACAAAAAGAGATGTCATCCCCGTCTGGTTCTCTGGCCATAACTCAAAACGCTTCTACCGTATTGCGGCTTTCCGCAAGTTTTTCAAGATAAAACTGAATCTTGAGATGTTCACCCTCCCGGATGAACTATTTGGCTACCGCGGGCAGCATTTCAAGATGGTCATCGGGAAACCTATCCCCTGGCAAACCTTCACCTCTGAGAAATCAGACACCCAGTGGGCGCAATACGTTAGGGAGCAAGTGTACGCACTAAAACAAGACTAAACCAAAATGGAACCCATTATTGATCCTGTAGACATCGGCCTCCTCAAAGAGGAGTTCAGCCGCGCTCCGGAGCTCACGGAAGCATCCCGCGGCAGCATAAAGGTCTACTGCATAGATTCCTCCTTCCCCAATATTTTAAGGGAAGTAGGCCGATTGAGGGAGATTGCCTTCCGCAAGGGCGGCGCCGGCACCGGCATGGCCTGTGACCTGGAGCCCTTCGACACAGACCCTTCCTTCAAAGTAAAACAACTTGTCATCTGGGACGCGGAGGATGAGTGCATCTGCGGCGGTTACCGCATTGTCTACGGCTACGATATGAAAGTGGATGGTGACGGCCAGCCCCTCATTCCGGCCGCGCATCTTTTCCGCTTCTCGGAGAAATTCATGAAAGAGGACATGCCCCACACAATGGAACTGAGCCGATCATACATAGTGGAGGATCAGCAGAGGAACTCATCGGCCAGGAAGAGCATCTTTATCCTGGACTGCCTGTTCAAGGGTATCTGCGTGGTGGCAAGGGATGGCGGAATGACAGATGTATTCGGGAAGGTCACTTTCTATCAGGATTATCCCCAGGAGGCATTCTCGCTGGTCACGTCCTTCATGAAGAAGCACTGCTACAAGGGAGACGATATTGTGCCCAAAATCCCTTATGTAGCCGCCCCGGCAAAGGAAGCCAGGAAACTGTTCTCCGCCAAGGAATTCCGTGCAAACTTCCGCGCCCTCATATCCTTCTTCATCCAGAGGAAGATGTACCTTCCTCCCATCCTCAAGTCCTACATGAACCTTACCACCACCATGCGCTACTACGGCGCCATGGTCAACGATGAATTCGGGGGTGTGATAGAGATGGGCATCATGGTGCATCTCCCGGATCTTGACAAGGAACGCTGGGCGCTTTACTTCAAATAGCCTATGGATCTTCTCTCCACCCTGGCAAGGCTTTTCCTCAGTTACAGGGTACGGGCAATAAAAAAGTATGCCGAAGAGGGTGACGCCATCCAGCGCCGCACTCTTATGATGCTTGTGCACAAAGCCCGCAATACTCAGTGGGGCCGGGAGCACAGCTACGGAGAGATTAAATCCTATGAAGACTTTGCCTCAAGGGTTCCTATCGGCGACTATTCATCCCATAAACCATACATAACCCGCATGATGGAAGGCACGCCGGACGTGCTTTGGAAGGGGCGTGTGACGCGTTATGCCACGTCTTCCGGCACCACCTCGGACGTTGTTAAGTTCATCCCCGTTTCAAAGCACGGGCTCAGTCACAGCCACCTCCGCGGAGGGCGCGACGTAACTGCAACATACCTGGACCAGAACCAGGAGTCCCATGTTGGCAGCGGGTATTCCATGATACTCTCCGGCGGGTTCAATCCCAAATACACAACGGAAAAGATCAAGGTTGGGGATATATCGGCCATAATGGCGGCAGCGGCGCCTTCCTTTTACAGGAAACTGTTGCACCTGGTGCCGTCACTCAAGGTAGCGCAGATGGAGGACATCCACGCCAAATACGACGTCATTACTGATTTGATCCGCAGGAAAAATCTTGTGGCGTTCAGCGGCCAGCCCACCTGGAACATTATGGTGCTGGAGATGGCAATGCAGAAGGCCGGCGTGAAATCGGCCGAAGAACTATGGCCAAACATGGAGCTCTTTGCCCACGGAGGGATGTCCCTGGTGCCATATCGGCACAAATTGGAGGCCCTTTTCCCTTCCGAAAAACTGCATTTCATTGAGAACTACAACGCCTCCGAGGGCTTTTTCGGCGTCCAGACAAATATGGCCGATCCTTCCATGACGCTCATGCTGGACTACGGCGTTTTCTATGAGTTTGTGCCCATGAAGGTGTACGGCAAGCCGGAGCAATACGCCGTTCCGGTCTGGAAGACGGAAATCGAAGCGGAATATGCCATCCTTGTTTCCACGTCCTCGGGCCTCTGGCGCTACGACATGGGAGATGTGGTGCGCTTTACCGGCAAGGAGCCTTACCGCTTTGTGATTGTGGGAAGGACCCACCAGAATATCAACCTCTGGGGCGAGGACCTCTCCGTTCAGCAGGCGGAAAAAGCAATGGAGACCGCCTGCAGAAAATGCGGGGCAAAGGTTAAGGAATTTACCGTAGCACCGGTTTTCCTTCAAGACAAGACCAGCAGCGGCTACCATCAGTGGCTGGTGGAATTCACGGAAGAGCCGGCCGATATAGAGGCTTTTGCCCATATCCTGGACACAGAGCTCCAGGAAGACGACATAGATTACGAGCATTTCCGCCAGAGAACCGGCGGCGGGCGTCTGGAGATGATAAAGGCACGCCCCGGCCTGTTCTACGACTGGCTGGATTCAAAGGGTAAGCTTGGCGGCCAGCACAAGATTCCGCGCCTTTCAAGCACCCGTAAATATATTGAAGAGCTTCTCAAACTGAACATATGAAAAGATTGATCCTTTCCGCCGTTGCCGCCCTCTGTTTCTTAGGCCTGAGCGCCCAGGAATACGGAGTGGTGAACATCTCCGTATGCAATTTGCGCAGTACACCCAATTTTGATGCCGAGATGGTGTCCCAGGCCCTTCTGGGAACTCCGGTGCATATCATCGGCAACAGTGATTCCCAGCCCCTTCCCTGGCCGGAAATCGACACTCCGGACGACTATTCCGGATGGGTACATTACGCAGCCATTACGCGTATGTCCTTTGATGAGTACCACGCCTGGAATGCAGCCCCCAAGGCTGTTGTGACAGCTCTTCAGGGAGTTGTGTACGCAAAATCATCCACCCGCAGCGCAACCATATCTGATGTTGTGGCCGGAGACAGGCTCAAACTCATCAAAAAGCGCGGCGCATGGCTCAAGGTTGAGTTCCCTGACGGCCGCCAGGGATGGGTTCAGCGTAAAGTGGCAATGGTAGAGAGGGAATGGAGGATGAAACTGGACCAGAGTCCGGAAGCAGTCCTTGCAACGGCAAAGAGTATGCTGGGATTCCCCTATATCTGGGCTGGAATGTCTCCCAAGGGAATGGACTGCAGCGGATACGTAAGGACTGTCCTCTTCATGCACGACATTATCATTCCCCGTGACGCCGGCCCCCAGAGCAAGGTTGGGGAGACCATCGAAGACAGGGACGCCCTCCAGCCAGGAGACCTTGTATTCTTTGGTTCAAGAAGGGATAACGGAAGGCCCCGCGTGTCTCATGTGGGTTTCTACCTTGGAGACGGAAAGTTCATCCACTCACTTGGTTATGTAAAGATTGGAAGTTTTAATCCCCGGAATCCGGAGTATGACTCCTACAATACGGACCGCTACCTTTTTGGCGGCCGCATACTCCCCTACGTGGACCAGATGCCGGATATCACAACCACTCTCACAACTCCCTTCTATGCAGAATAGGCGTGATTTCCTTAAAACCGCCGCCCTGGCTGCAGCAGGAGCATCCCTCATAGGCTGCAAGGGCTTTACGCCCCGCCGTTCCGGAGGCCCCCTCACAATGAAGTTCTTCCCCTATGAACTTCAACTGAGGCACACCTTCACCGTGGCTTCCTACAGCCGCACAGTCACCCCTGATGTCCAGGTGGAAATCTCCTGGGAGGGCGTTACCGGCTACGGAGAGGCATCCATGCCGCCTTACCTTGGCCAGAGCGTGGAATCCGTTTGCAGGTTCCTTGACAAGGTGGACCTTAGCCAGTTCAGTGACCCCTACAAGATTGAAGACATCCTCTCCTACGTAGACAGCCTCTCACCCGGTGATTCCGCCGCCAAGGCCGCCGTGGACATAGCTCTTCATGACCTGGTTGGAAAACTCATCGGAGAGCCATGGTACCGCATCTGGGGCCTTGATCCCGGTAAGGCGCCTTCCACAACGTTCACTATCGGCATTGATACTGAGGATGTCGTACGGGAGAAAACTCTTGAAGCCGCAGGCAAGTTCAATATCCTCAAGGTAAAGGTGGGCCTGGACACGGACGAAGAAATGATACGCGCCATCCGCTCCGTCACCGACGTACCCCTTGCCGTAGACGCCAATCAGGGCTGGAAAGACAGGGAGAAGGCCCTGGAAGAGATTTTCTGGCTCAAGGAGCAGGGCGTAGTGATGGTGGAACAGCCAATGGCGAAGGAAAGGATAGATGACAACGCCTGGCTCACTGAGCGCAGTCCCCTCCCCATCTTTGCCGATGAAAGCATCCAGAGGCTTGCCGATATCCCCTCTATCCAGGGAGCCTACTCCGGCATCAACATCAAGCTGATGAAGTGCACGGGCATGCGTGAAGGATGGCGTATGGCCCAGATGGCCCGCGCCCTTGGGATGAGGGTAATGGTGGGATGCATGACGGAAACCTCCTGCGGAATATCGGCCGCGGCGCAGTTCTCTCCGTACGTAGATTTTGCCGACCTTGACGGCAACCTCCTCATCTCCAACGACCGCTTTGACGGGGTAAAGGTGATAGATGGCCGATTATCCCTCCCAGACAGGCCGGGAATAGGCGTTACTCTGCTTTGACGGCGTTATCCACCTGATCCTTGTAAACCACGAACCTCTGCCACAGGAACTCAGTGACAAGGTTTATGAACATGTTGATGAAGGTTACAAGGTACTCGTTCCAGCCAAGGTCCTCGGCAAGATAGTTACCGCCCCAGGTGGAAAGAGGGGTGAAGATTAGATAGTACACAAACACCAGGAACATAGCCCGGGGCACGTTTGCATTACTTCTGAAGGTGAATTTACGGTTGAGGGTGAAATTCCAAAGAACACTGAGGATGAGCGCTATCAGATATGACGGCCAGTAGGGCCAGTCCAGCAGCTCATTCAGCAGCGCGAAGCTGCCCATCTCTATAACGCCCGCGCTTATTGAAAGCAGCACGAACTTTACAAAACGCCAGGATTCTTTCATCTCTAGCGGTGAGTGAGGGATTCGAACCCCCGTTGCGCTCACACGCAAACCTGTTTTCGAGGCAGGCTCCTTCAACCACTCGGACAACTCACCGGTTGGGGACTGCAAAGATACTAATTTTTTTCATCTTTCTTCTAATCAGTCCACTAAATTGGCCAAACCTTAATTCAGCTTCTCGGAAATGAAGGCATCCCTGACGGGCGGCCAGGCGGGTTCCAGCCACATGGCGTGACCGCAGGTGGGAACGCAGAAGTAGTGCTTCTCCTTGGAACCCAGGTTATTATAAATGGAGAAATTGGTGTGCGGCGGGCAGGTGGGATCCTGCAGGCCGAAGGCCATATACACCGGGCAGGTTACGCGGGGCGCAAAGTTCTTGACGTCAAAGTAACGGAGAAGGGCAAAGATATCTTCACGGGGAATGCCGGCGGCATCGGCCGATTCAAGTACCTCATGCACTGGCCACCACACTATGCGGGCGTAATCCGGATAATCCCCAAGGAACGGCACTGCGGGGCAGGCTACCTTGATGCGGCTGTCAAGCGCTGCGGCAATCACGGTGAATGCGCCTCCCTGGCTTTCTCCCATGGCGGCGATGCGGGAAACATCGGCCTTGTCAAGGGTGCGCACAAAATCCACGGCACGCTTTACGTCGCAGAAGGCGCCCCTGTAGTAGAACTCTTCCTTGGAAGTGATGCCCTTGTCTATCCAGCGCTCACCGGGGTCACGGAAGATGCCCTGCTCACGCACGCTCACAAGGAAGTCAATCCTATCTGGAGAGGCCGATGGATCGAAGTAGAAAGGATACGCTCCGTAGCCCATATACTGAATGAAAACGGGGTATTTACCGGGAGCGTTGGGGACGGAGATAATGCCGCCGGCTTGAGCACCGCCGAAAGACTCATAGGTAACTTCATAGCAGGTCCTTACATCGTTGGAGTATTCCGGCATTTCCTTGAAAACGGGCTCAAGCGGAATCTCACCAAGCTGCGCCAGAGTGCTTTCCCAGAAGGCGTCAAAGTCCTCCGGGGCATCCGGTGCGCTCACAACTTCGTCCGGCCTTATGCCGATATTGAACCTCACGCTGTCCCTCAGCCTCACCTCATAGAAACCGGGCTCCAGGGCACCCAGGGCAACGGAAATGGTGCTATCGGGGGCTATCTCCAAGGATGTCTCCAGAACCACGTCCGGGACATCGGCCATAAGGGAAACGTCCTTAACAAGCTGGAAGGAAGCCTCCTCGCCTGGTGCGGCCTGCACCTTGGTGTTCAGGGTGTAAGGGCCCTTCTCAAGGAAAAGCCATCCAAGATCTGGCTCCGAATAACCGGTGGCTTTCTTTACGTTTGCAGAGCATGCAGCAAGCACAAGAACCGCTGCGCCAAGTAAGTACCTTTTCATAAATCTTCGTTTTACATACAAAGTTAAGAAATTGTAATTAAATTTTGCCGTTATCAAAAAAGATGCTACCTTTGCATTCCCCAACAGGGGCGTAGCTCAGCTGGTTTAGAGCGCTTCAGTCACATTGAAGAGGTCATCGGTTCGAATCCGATCGTCCCTACCCAAAGAGAGACCAAACAATCGGCCTCTCTTTTTTATAGTATTCCCAGTTCTGTGGCCTTGTGGATAAGGTCGGCCACATTGCGCACATCCATCTTGCTGTATATGCGGCGACGATGGGTATTGACCGTATGGACGCTCAGATATGTCCGCTCGGCAATCTCCGCCGCAGTAAGGCCTTCGGCGCTAAGCCTGATAATCTGTATTTCACGCTGACTGAGGCCTATATCGGCAATCCGTTTGCTCCTTTCCAAAAGTATGTCGTCCACGTATTTGGTAACGTCGGCGCTGATGTCTTCGGCATTACGGTTATTAATATCTCCTGAAAGGATTTTTATAATCTGAGCCCTGGAATCGCTGATCTTTCTCAACTCCTCGTTGCGGCGCCGGGCCTTCTTGAGATGTATGCCGATAACGGTGATTACCGTCACGGCAAGAAGGAGTGCGAGTATCAGCACGGCAATCTGATATCTGTTCCGCTCCAACTTACGTTCCTTTTCCTGAACCTCAAAGCGGGTTTCCATCTCCTGAAGCGTTTCATCTTCCTTCTGCTGAATATACTTTTGAATATGAAACACGTAATCATCGTGCGTATCAAGCGCCTTCTGCGGTGCACCGGTGCGGGTATACAAACGTACCAGACGGTCGTCCAGGGCCGATGCAGTGAGGTGGTCCGTCTCCTTTAGGGTTGCACGTACCTGCTCGAAATACTTTATGGCTTCCTCATTTCTGTCTCCCTGCTGGAACCAGCGGGAACGGAAGAGGATGCCGTTGCGCTTCAGACGCGGAAGGTCATACGTATCGGCCAGGGCCTGTCCCCTGTCCAGGAACTCCCCGGCAGTGCGGTAAATGTCTGCATCTATGGGATTGTTCCAACGGTTTTTGTTGATGTAGAGGGATGCTATCACATAGCAGGCCTCACACTGCCGCTCTACGGCATCGGCTTCCTGCGCCAGGGCAAGAGCCTCATTGGCGTATTCGAGGCCCTCGTCGTTACGGCCGGTCTCCGGGGAAATCTCGGCATAAGAGCAAAGTTTTGCCTTGGAGATAAGGATTGCCGATAATTCCTCCCTGTAGCCATACTCACGGGCGATAGCCTCTGCCTCCAGTGCCTTTTCCCAGGCATCGGCATCCCTGCTTGTCATGATGTCCACGCCAACTATTGTGGACAGGGCCTGCACCTCAAGAAGATGGTCTTCATCGGCCCTGGCAGCTTCCAAAGCCGTGATGGCTTTTTCCATTGCCGAGTCAAAATGCTGGGAAGCAATATCCTTTGCCGCATCGCCCAGCAATGAAGCATTGAGGAGTAGTAGCAGTACTATTCGATACATAGTACAAAGATAGTCAAATCGGCCGATTACTGTAAAAAAAGTCTGTTTTAAGTAACTTCTGCGGCCCAAATTACTCAAAAATGAGTAATCCCAAACGTAAGGTTTTTCCGAAATTTGCAAAGATTAAAAAGCTGTATCATTATGAAAGTTCCAACTTATGAGAGCCCCGTGACCACGGTCATCTTTCTCAAAACAGAAGGGGTTATCTGCCAAAGTTATGTACCAATGGCTTTTGGCTCAGAAGAAAACACTGCCGGTGAAATAGCCGACGTTAACATAGTAGATGGAGGAAGTTTCTGATGAAGACAAAGAGAATAATTGCTGCCGCCATAATGATTGCAGCCACCCTCTCCTGCCAGAAGGAAGAGGCCCTTTCCGTTCAGGAAACTACGGCCGGTTCACATACCGTCTCCATCCACGCCAGTGTGGGAGGCACCAAAACCGTCATCTCCCAGGACCTTGAAGGTCATTTCAAAGGGGAATGGGAAGCCGGAGACGTTCTCTATGTGAAAGAGTTTGTAACTGGCGTTTCCAGTGATCCCGGGCTAGATGAGATTGACAGCGCATCTGATTTTGTGGCCACTGAACCTCTTGCCGCAGGAGGCCCCATAGCCACGTTCAGGGCTACTTTCGATCCGTATTACTGGGAAAGCACGCTCACTACGGAGGAGCTGGCCACTTATACTTTTACTTACAAGTACCTGGCCTGCTCGTACAATCCTTACTATATGAATGGTGACAGTATCCCTCTATTGATAGACCCTGACCAGGATATATACGCGGGCGGATACAGTACGGCAGACGATATGCTTGTTTCACGCTTTTCGGAGTACACCTCACGCCCTTCGGACATTTCCTTCAATTTCGCACGCCTTGGAACTGTGGTAAAGATTACCCTGAAGGGCCTGCAAGAGGGTGATGAGGTCAAATCTGGCACCTGGTTCACCGGCGACAATCTGAAAGCTGCCTGCAGGCTTGAGGACATAATATCTTATTATCCGGAAACCGGCCAGTACGTATATGAGGTTCCGCAATATATGGAAGATATGCTGGGAGACTGCTATCATATCAGTTTCTCCAACCCAGATTCCACCAGGCCGATTGTGGCCGATTCCAATGGCGAAGCCGTTCTGTATCTGCGCACCCTTCCCGGCGTATTGGACGACTGGTTCGGCATTATCTGCACTGTTGACCGCGGTGGAAGCGACCTCAAGTTCTCCAAACTTGTGGACCTCTCGTCACTCGGCCGCAGCCTTACGTTCAAGGACGGCGGTCTCACTATGTTCTCCGTTGATGTGAAACCCGCTGTGGTGGGCCTTCCGGAGCCTATTATGTACATTTCCCCCAAGCCCCGCACAGGCTTTACCGCTGCCTGGCCTGCCGATAATCACGCAACAGGATATGAGTGCTATTACCAGCGGTACGGAGATTATTGGGATGACGTAAAGGAAGAATATGTCTATTATGATAAAGTGTCCCTGACTCCAGTGGCGGGCACCGGTGAGATGGCCGATATGTATTACGTGGAGGTGCCTTCCGGACTGGAGGCAGACAAGTATACTCTTTATGTCAAGGCCATTCCGGACAGCGACAGCGGTCTCAGCGACTTCGGTTATGCACAGAAGGAAATGTATATCGGCATCACTAAGAGTATTGATTGGCCGGATGTGGATTCCTACGGCTGCCAGACGCATCTGGACAAGAGTATGGATCCCATCTGGAAGGTGACCGAAGACGGCGAGGAATACTTCCCCTGGTACTTCAACGTGAGCAACCTCAAGACCAACTGGGGGTATTTGTATTCAGCCGACGGCTCTTCGGCCTGGACCCTTTCCTCCTGCACCACGCCTTCAATGCAGCATCAGGGGGAGATTCATCATCTGACGCTGAAGATGTCCAACACCAAGGATAATACCTCTACCGTATATGGTATTGCCCCCGACGGAACCGCAACTGTCATAACGCAGCCCGAGGCCGGTTACTGGTCCAGCTCCGAGAAGTATTACGACTACGACTTCACCGTTGGTTCCTATAACGGCTTCCGCATAGAAAGCGGCGGTCCCCTATACGTAACTATGCTCCGTATATACTTCTACGCTCCTGAAGAATAAAAGATATGTGCTTATTGTTTATTTTATAAACTTTTCTAACTTTGTAAAAGTTTACGGAACAAACTAAAAACACATATCCTATGAAACTAAAACATTTACTACCTCTCCTGGCCCTGGCGGCAGGAATGATTGCGGGATGCGTGCCTCCTGAGGGGGACACTTATGCGAACAAGGAGACCGAAGACAATCTCACCGTTTCTCCTACTGCAAAGAAAATTGCCGAGGATGGTACGGCCACCTTTACCTTCACCCTTTCGGTCGTTTTTCCTGGCGGAAGAGAGGTTAACTTTGAAAACAATACAGCAACCATAAACTTTTCGGCTACCGGCGGCAGCGTGAGTCCTTCCAGCGCCACAACAGACGCAGATGGAAAGGTTACTGTAACCTTTACCGCAACCGACGCAAAAAGCTTTACCGGAGGAACCGTCACGGGTGTTGTCAAGAAGGTTGAAGGAAAGGATCTTTACCAACAGGGGAACCTAGCCACCGCCACTGCCCAGGTCCTTCCTCTGGATGCAGAAGAGCCTGGCGGAGGAAACGTCATAGAGCAGGCGGAGAAACTGAAGGACAATACCTATTCCATTCAAAAGAAGGGCGGTGAGGTTCATGTCTATGATTTCCCCCAGCAATACTCCAACTGGTACGTTGGCTCCAGCTGGATGGACGGAACAAAGCAGTGCATCCACGTGGAATGTATGGATGAGGATAAAGATCAGATGACTCAGGGCTGGCTCTCCGGGGAAATTCCCCTGGAAGTAGCCAACAAGCTCACCACCATCAACCAGGAGTTCTACACCAAGTACCCTTGGGCAGGTGCTAAGCTGGGGACGATGAGGCTTGGGCAGGACAATATGATTGACTGCCATATGGGCCAGGGCGGTAACGTGAAACTGGACGGCAGCAGCCAGTTCTATCTGAAGGAGAAGAGCGGCACCAAGGCCTACAGCGGTCAGTATCAGTATCTGGCTGTCTTCGAATTTGAAAACCAGATCTGGGACCAGGAAACTGAGACCAATCTCCCTGGAGACGAATACACCATATGCATCAATGCAACGCTTGAAGAACTGGTGGCAGAGCTGGATTATTTCAGTCTGGATTATCCCAGTAACTGGGTCGCCCCCGGCCAGTCAATTACCCTGACGGCAAGCTGGACTGCAGGTGCCTCCTTCGACTGGAGCAAAGTCACTCTCCAAAGCCAAACCCGCAATGGCTCTTCCGGAGAGTGGTTCAGCTGGGATGCCTCCAGCCAGAAGCTCACCGCCACCAAATCGGCCGAGAATGAGCAGGTGAAACTGACCTTCGGCTACGCAGGAACGGATATGACTTATTACATTACCCTCTACAACGGCCCCGGATACTCTTCATTCTCTCTTTCGATGGAAAACAGTTCCGCCGATTTTATCCTGGTAGAGAATGATCCCGCCTACGAATGGAGCAGCGACTCCATCTGGCTTACGGTAGAAGATTGGAAGCCCGAGGGCTCTTCTTTCACCGGTTACGGCATAGAGATTGACCCCGCTACGGAGAACTATAATAAGTTGGATTACAATCCTTACGGCAAATATGTCAACTTCAAGAAGGGTATCCCGGAAGGAGAGTTTGACCTTATCTTCCGCAGCGTGACCGACCACAACGTGAAGTTCACCATCCCCGTAAAGGTGGTTCATCATAAGCCCACCTCCTTCCAGATTACCTATAGGCACAGTAACGGCGCTTTTGAACCCTGGACCAGTGGCGGAGAAAACGGCGTGTGCAATTATGGCATGGGCATGGAAGTGGGCGTGATTACGGATCCTGAAGACGCCTACTGGAACTGGGCCTATGTAGAACTGGCCTACGATTACGACGGATTCTCCTTCTCTGGCCACGGCGGCAAGGACGATCATCCAAAGCTTCAACGCACCAAGAGCAATCCGGGCGGCGGGACTTCCTACGGCACCCAGATTATCTTCCGACTGAAGTATGACAACAGAAAGAAAAGTGAAATATATGTGAATCACAATTAATTCAAATTCACTATCTTTGCCCCTGTTATGGAAGAAAACTTTGACGCACTTGAAGTCATTGCCCGTACCAGGGGCAAAGTAGAAATGGACAGCGTTCCAACCGGAGCGCGTCTTTTCCCGCTTTGGGGATGGCTCACCGCCATCTTTTACCTGGCGGCATTCATACTGATCCTGCTGTTTGACCAGAAGTGGGCCGGATGGTTGTGGACAGGCGCCCCCGCTATCGGCATACCCTGGATGATAATCATCCTTCGCAAGGAACACGACAAAGCCCATATGCGTACCAGAAAATCCCGGCTGGTGCTGGATTACTGGATCTTTGCGGCCTGCGCAATCGGCATAGGAGGCTTCGTCTTTGGTTTTGCCGATATTTATGAAATTGCCGAAAATCCCCTCATCTGCCTTCTGGTGGGTATTGGCGCGCTCATTACCGGTGAAGAGCTTCGCTTCAGGCCAATGATTATTGGCGGTCTCGTTGCCGCCACCATCGGCATCGGTGCCTTCCTCCTTCAGGGAGACCTCTGGGTATGGCAGGAGCTTTGCGTAGCTGTATCGGCTGTATCGGCCCTGATTATTCCGGGGCATATGTTTGAAAAACAGGCAAATGGAGTTTAAAGACCTTAATCCCATACTCCACAACGAGCTCAGGCTCAAGATAATGGCAGCTCTGGACTCTTTGGATGACGCGGACTTCGTATACCTCAAGGGGCTCACGAAGGCTACGTCCGGGAACTTGTCTGTCCAACTCACAAACCTTCAGGATGCCGGCTACATAAAGGTTTCCACAAGCGGTGCCGGCCGCGGCTCCCACACCGTCTGCCGCATCACGCCCAAAGGCTCCACTGCCCTTCAGGACTACCAGAAGGCCCTGATGTCCTACTTCTCAAAAAACTAGATACCCTCTATCGCTCCTTCCACCACCAAGAGTTCTCCTCTGGCGGTGGAGGTTAGTTCACTGATTCACAGGCGCTTACACAATCTTCTACCAGAACCAGTTCTGGTAGAAACCTTTATAACACGCTGTGTTTCAGCCATTTAAGCCCCACCACATCGGCATTACAATGATCATCTACGGCCATAGAGCAAAGATGAGCACGGAAAGGGCATAATAGTGTGCTCATCTATGGCAAAACTGCTATGATGAGCACGTTTTCGGCATTAAAACGTGCTTGATGGAAAAGACATTCCTCCTCCGGGATTTGGCTGCGTTGCGCTTGCGTCTCCTTCGGGTGCAGCCACGTCTGTTTTTAATGCATCGACACTTTTTATTGTTACGTTTTCAACCTTGGCGTGTTATTATAATAGAGCGGCACAATAAATGCTCATTTAGGGCAGCGATGGATTATTTGACTGATGCTTTCATACGGCTTCGGCAGAAGCTGAAGGTAGTTTCCGGTAGAATGCTGCCGGATGCGGCAGACGCAGAGGATATCCTCCAGGACAGTTTCGTGAGGCTCTGGCAGCGTCAGTATCCATTGCAGTCTGAGAAAGAGGCTGATGCGCTGCTCGCCAGAGCGGTTCGGAATGCCAGCTTGAATGAGCGTCGACGAAAGAGATCTTTGCCCCTGGAAACTGATTTGGCCGATGACCCTCCGGACCGGGAAGAGAAAGAATTTGCTTATGACCAATTACACCGGAAAATACAAACAGAATTAACGCAGACCCAACGATATATACTTGAGGAGAAAGAATATGGAGGGCGAACGTTGGAAGATATAGCTAAAGAGCTTGGGATGGAACCAGCCGCAGTGAGGATGCAACTCTCCCGCGCCCGAAAAACACTTAGAGATGCTTTGAAAGATGACAGAGAAAGAGACATATAAAGCCCTTATGCAGCGCTACTGGGACGCTGAGACCACTCCTGATGAGGAGCGGGCACTTGCCCTGTATGCTGCCACGACGGATAATCCTGACTTTGAGGAAATCCGCGGCGTACTTGGGTATCTGTCCATCGGCAGGGAAAAGAAAGCGCGGGAGACCAGGAAAGTTTGGATGTATTCCTTTGCGGCAGTTGCTGCCAGTATTGTTGCGGTTGTAGCCATCGGCCTTAACCTTGGTAAGCAGGATAGTGCACCCTCTCCCGATGAGTGGGTGCGATATGCCTACGGAGAAGAATCTTCTGACAGGGAGATGATTATGGCAACGGTGGATGCCTCCCTGGCCGATTTCTTTGGCGGGGAAACTCCTGCGGAAGCAAACCTTATTGAAATGTTTAAACGATGAAAAAGATAGTTGTTACCCTGATGGCTCTCCTACTGCTGGCGGTTTCGGCATCGGCCCAGCGGGATCTCAGTTGTTATCCGGTGTTCCAGGGAAAGGTGGTCCCCGGCAAACAGATGGTGGTAACGGAGGTCCGCGGCAGCAGTATGGCGGCTTATAAGCTGGATTTTTACCGGGGCGTCAGTTTCCAGGTTGATGAAGCATTGACCCGGCAGGTTGCTGTTTTGGTAGAAGCCGATGCTGAAAAGGCTGACGTCAAGGAGACGGAGAAGGTCGGTGATCTTCTGACCTATGCGCTTGTGCAGCCGGCATCAAGCGGTAAGATGAACCGTTACCTCTGCTACCAGGCCCGGAAGGTTGGGGATGAGTGGAAGGTTACGCTCCTTTATCTGGAAGGGGCTGCTACGTTGGAAGATTTAAGAAATATGTTTGACAAACAATAGTTTACGATATGATAAAGAAAATTGTTTTGATTCTTGTAGCCGGCCTTATCGCAATAGAGGTTTCTGCACAGGCGCCGGATACCACCTCCACGGTAGTGGGAAGGAAATTGAACTTTGAAGTTCCAATTTTTGGGATTACCAAGCGGGATCTCAAACCCACCTGGTCTATAGTGACCTTTGATGAGATTTCCGGTGGATTCAATTACCTGATAGGCGTTCCCGGACATCTGAAGCCTTCAGGATGGTATGGCGATTTGTCCATTATCGCCCTGAGGTATCGGCCTTGGAGGGATGGGAATGTGTTTTCAGCAGGCCTTCTCGGGGGCGTGAATGTGAACCGCCTTCAAAAGGGATACTCCTTCGGGGATGACGGCAGTATTGTTTCTACTCCCGCCATGTGGGATAATGCCAAGTCCATCTATTCGGATAACCACGTTGGTCTGCAGATTGGCTATATCCGGGAATTTGGTGACTGGAAGGCAGGCGCTTTCGTCATCCCCGCCTTCGGAACAACCAGTTTAAGGAATGAGTATTCCATCCAAGGCATTTCCGGAATCAAGCGGCAGGATAATTTGAACACCAATAATGGTTTCCGCTTGGGTTTCAAGGCTGGAGTATGGTATCAGGATATTGGCGTGAGCGTGGGGTATAATCCGGTAATCGGAAAGAACTCGGGACAGGTGCCGATGTATAATTCTATGCAAATAGGCATTTCGGTGAGGTATTGAGTGCATAACCTTGCAAAGATTTGCATAAGAAAAGAATGAGCCATACCTTTGCGATTATGGAAGAAAGAAATGACATAGTCATCTATCAGTCCGAGGACGGACTGGTCAGAATGGAAGCCTTGGTGGATTCTCAGCACGAAACCATTTGGGCCACACAGAAGGCGATTGCAGCACTATTTGCGTGTACAAAACAGAACGTTTCTTACCACATGGGAAAAATCTTTGCCAGTGGTGAGCTGGACCGCGCTGCGGTTGTCAAAGAAATTTTGACTACCGTGCAGAGTGGTGCCAGAGGCCTTTCTGAAGACAAAGTTCTATACTACAACCTAGATGCAATCATCTCTGTCGGATACAAGATTAATTCCGTTCAAGCCACCAAATTTAGGATTTGGTCCACTTCTATTTTAAGGGAATATATGCGACATGGCTATGTGGTTAACCGCAACGTGGTTTCCGAGCAAAAGTATGAGGACCTGAAGCGGGCTATGGGCCTGCTGGAGAATGTCTTCAACAAAGAGTTGTTACTGTCTTCCGATCAGGTGACAGATCTCTTCGACGTCATCCGGGACTACACATACGCCCTTGACACTCTGGATGCTTACGACTATCAGAGCCTCAAGATAGCCGACACAACGGCTCCCGAACGCTTCCATGCCACCTATGAGAACGCAATGGAGGCCATAAAGAGCCTCAAGAATAAATTCGGCGGCAGTGACCTGTTCGGCGTGGAGAAAGACGCCTCGTTCCACAGTAGCATCGGCCAGATTTATCAGACATGGGACGGTAAGGACCTTTACCCCAGCATCGAAGAAAAGGCCGCCATGCTGCTCTACCTGGTGGTAAAGAATCACTCTTTCGTTGATGGTAACAAACGCATTGCGGCCACGCTGTTCCTGTGGTTCATGCAAAACAATGGCATCCTATATCGGCCCGATGGTACAAAGCGTATTTCCGATGCATCGCTTGTTGCGCTTACACTGATGATTGCCGAGAGTCACACGGAGGAGATGGATACAATGGTCAAGGTCGTCGTGAGCCTGATTAACAGGAAGAATTAATTTCCCTCTTCCTCAGGGATTCCGCTTCGCGGCATCCCTCCCGCCTGCGGCGGGAAAATGAGGAGCGAAGCGACGAACGGCGTCTTCTGACGCCGAGCCCCTCTCCCGAGGAGAGGGGTTTGGGGTGAGGGTAACGTGAGCCCGATAATCGAATCCCTATTCCGAAACGAAGAAGCAACGCATTATTGCGTTGCTTCTGAGCGGAGGAAGAGGGATTCGAACCCCCGGTACATTGCTGTACAACAGTTTTCAAGACTGCCGCCATCGACCACTCGGCCATTCCTCCAAACGGGAGTGCAAAGATAGGAAAAAATTATTCCTTTGCAAAAAACTTCCAGTGAAATAGTATCAAATATATTGCTCCGCAGGTTACGCAGCTGTCGGCGAAGTTGAAAACGGGCTCGAAAAAGATGTGCCCGCCAAGGCCGGGAACCCAGTCTGGCCATGTCCAGAGCGGGAAATAGAACATATCCACAACCTTGCCCTGCATAAAAGGAGCGTATGAACCAAGAGTAGCTACTGCGGTGTACGTGGACTCACTGAAGATGAGGCCATAGCAAAGGCAATCTACAATGTTGCCAAACGCACCGGCCGTAATGAGCGTGAGCCCTACAAGGACTCCCATGGGCACCTTCGGAGTGCGCTTCAGGAGCTTTGAAATCCACCAGCATAGCGCCCCAAACAGCACAATGCGGAAGATTGTAAGGATATACTTCCCTATCACTCCGCCGAAGGCCATGCCAAAGGCCATACCCTTGTTCTCCACAAACACCAGCTGGAACCAGTTGCCCAGCACGGGAATGCTTTCCCCAAGGGTCATGTTGGTCTTGACCAGGACTTTGATGACCTGGTCTATGACCACAAGGAGGACGCCAAGAAAGACGAGGAATGTTCCTTTATTCCTCATTACTTCCTGCCGGTCTTTTCAAGTATTGCCTTACCTTCTACTGTTGTTGTAGCGTGGGGAACCAGACGCAGGCGCTCCTTGGGGATGAGCTTACCTGTTACGCGGCAGATGCCGTAGGTCTTGTTCTCAATGCGTACAAGAGCAGCCTCAAGGTTCTGGATGAACTTGTACTGACGCTGTGCAAGTGCGCCGGCCTCTTCCTTTGAAAGCTGGAATGCGCCGTCGTCTTCCACAGTCTTGAATGTGGGAGCGGTGTCAAGGATATCGTTACCGCCGGCGTGAGTGACGATTTCCCTGAGGGTAGCGTACTCTGCGCGGGCTTTTTCCAGCATCTCGTTGATGATGGTGCGGAATTCCTCAAGCTCTTCGTCGGAATAGCGAGTCTTTGTGTTCTCTTCCATATTCTTATCTTTTTACGGTTAGCTTTATTGTGCCCTCGGTCCATTCAACCTCTGCTGCTTCAGCAGGAGCATCGGCAGCCTTTTCTAGGCCGATGGAAAGGGACAGTGTCTGTGATTTGATATAATCTGAGTACACCTGCAGGGCCTCTGCAAGTGAAGGATCGTCTGTGTAAACTACGGTGTGGATACGGTCAGTGACCTCAAAGCCGGAAGCCTTGCGGAGGTTCTGGATACGGTTCACAAGCTCACGGGAAAGGCCCTCGAGCCTTAGCTCTGGCGTGACCTCGATATCAAGGGCAACGGTAAGGGAGCCCTCAGATGCAACCTGCCAGCCCTCAACATCCTCCGATGAAATGGCGTAATCTCCGGGATTCAGGACAACGTCACCACCGGGAAGGGCAAGAGTGTAAGTCTCCCCTGCAGTTTCCGCTTTCTGGATGGCCGATATCACAGGCTGGGCCAGCGTACCGAAAGCTGCGGCTATCTCCTTCATACGGGCGCCGTAGGTTTTTCCAAGCACCTTGAAGTTGGGTTTGATGCGGAGAGTCATGATACCGGAAGCGTCCTCGATGAACTCCATCTCCTTCACGTTGACCTCAGTGAGGATGATGCCCTTCACCTCTTCAAGCTGACGGCGCACCTTGTCTGAGATAACGGGGATCATCACCTTCTGGAGCGGCTGACGCACCGGGATATTCACTTTCTTGCGGATACCAAGGATAAGGGATGTTGCCTGCTGGGCAAGTGCCATACGCTCTTCAAGGTCCTTGTCCACAGCCTTCTCAGAAGCCTCAGGCATAAGCGTGAAGTGAACGCTCTCAGCGCCGGGAACAAGGTCACAGTACAGCTGGTCCATGAAGAACGGAGCGATGGGCGCGGCAAGCACGGCAACGTCTACAAGCACCTTGTAAAGGGTCTCATAGGCCGCTTTCTTGTCTGGGGTCATTTCCCCTGCCCAGTAACGCTGGCGGTTAAGGCGCACATACCAGTTGGAGACATCGTCGCAGACAAATGCCTCAAGGATACGGCCGGCCGATTTCACGTCATAATCCTCATAAGCCGCCCTCACGTCACGGATGACGGTATTGAGTTTGGAAAGGATCCAGCGGTCAAGTTCCGTTACAACTGCGGCGCCGCTTTCAGGCTTCCAGCCGTCAATGTTGGCATACCTTGCAAAGAAGGCGTATGTGTTATAGAGCGTGCCGAAGAATTTGCGGCGGACATCGCTCACCCCGCCCTCGTCAAACTTGAGGTTGTCCCAGGGCTCTGCGTTGGTGAGCATATACCAGCGGAGGGCATCGGCCCCGTAATTATCCAGAGCCTGGAAAGGATCAACGGCGTTTCCAAGGCGCTTTGACATCTTGTTGCCGTTCTTGTCCAGCACCAGGCCGTTGGAAATCACCCTCTTGAAAGCGGGAGTGCCGCTTATCATGGTGTGGATGGCGTGGAGGGTATAGAACCAGCCGCGGGTTTGGTCCACGCCTTCTGCGATGAAGTCTGCAGTTGCGCCAAAACCGGGCTTCCCAAGGTTACGGAGACCTTCCTGGGCGTAAGGCATGGCGCCGGAATCAAACCACACGTCAATGAGGTCTGTCTCACGGGTCATCTTCTTGCCGGAGGCCGATACAAGGTAGATATAATCTACGTAAGGCCTGTGGAGGTCTATCTTATTGTAGTTCTCAAGGCTCATGTCCTCCGGATCAAAGCCCTTGTCCTTAAGCGGATTGGAGCTCATGACGCCGGCTGCTACGGCCTTTTCAATCTCATTGTAAAGCTCTTTGACGGAGCCGATGCAGATTTCTTCCTTTCCGTCTTCTGTGCGCCAGATGGGCAGCGGAGTACCCCAGTAGCGGCTACGGGAAAGGTTCCAGTCCTGGATGTTCTCCAGCCACTGGCCGAAGCGGCCGGTACCGGTGCTGGCGGGTTTCCAGGTGATCTGCTTGTTAAGAGCCACCATCTCATCCTTTACGGCCGATGCCTTGATGAACCAGCTGTCAAGCGGGTAATACAGCACCGGAAGATCCGTGCGCCAACTGTGGGGATAGCTGTGGACGTGCTTCTGGACCTTGAATGCGCGGCCATCGGCCTTCATCATTACGCAGAGGTCTATGTCCAGGGTGCCTTCTTCATCCACGTGCTCAAAATACTGCTTGTAGCCGGCCTTCACATACCTTCCGGAATACTCCTTATAAGAAGGCTCCACGGTGGCTGCAAATGCGGAATCCATATCTTCAAGGCGCATGAACCGGCCCTGGCGGTCTACCTGGGCCTGGGGATTGCCGTCCTTGTCTATGGGCATGATGGCACCGATTCCCGCAGCGGCGGCAACACGTTTGTCGTCGGCGCCGAAGGTAGGTGCAATATGAACGATACCCGTACCGTCACTTGTGGTCACATAGTCTCCGGGGATTACGCGGAAAGCGTCTCCGTTTGGCTTGAACCAGGGAATGAGCTGATGATAGCGGATACCAACCAGGTCTTTGCCCTTGAAACAGCCGTCCAGCACCTTGTAGGGGACAATCTTGTCTCCCTTCTGATAATTCTCCAGAGGGATTTCAGCGCCCTTGGGGTTGAACCAGGCACCAAGGAGGTCCTTTGCCAGCACGTAAACTGCAGGATCCCCGGTGTAGGGGTTGAAGGAGAGTACGCGGATGTACTCAATCTCAGGACCTACGCAGAGAGCAGTGTTTGAAGGAAGGGTCCAGGGAGTTGTGGTCCAGGCCAGGAAGTATGCGGGAACGGTTTCCGTGCCGTAAAGAGGCTGGGAAACTCCGTCCTTTATTATCTCAAACTGCACGGTGGCAGTGGTGTCACTCACATCCTTGTAGCAGCCGGGCTGGTTGAGCTCATGGGAGCTGAGACCGGTGCCGTCTGTAGGAGAGTAGGGCTGGATGGTGTATCCCTTGTAAAGAAGGCCCTTCTCATAGATCTTCTTTAGGAGATACCACAGCGTTTCAATATAGCGGTTGTCGTAGGTGATGTAAGGGTCTTTCATATCCACCCAGTAACCTACGCGCTCTGTCATGTTCTCCCACTCTGCGGTGTATTTCATCACCTCCTTGCGGCAGGTGGCGTTGTACTCATCCACGCTCACCTTTGTGCCGATATCGGCCTTGGTGATTCCAAGTTTTTTCTCTACGCCAAGCTCTACGGGGAGTCCGTGGGTGTCCCAGCCGGCGCGACGCGCTACGCGGTAACCGGTTTGGGTTTTGTATCGGCAGATGGCATCCTTGATGGAACGGGCCATGACGTGGTGGATGCCGGGCATTCCGTTTGCAGACGGCGGGCCTTCAAAGAATATGAACTCAGGAGCACCCTCGCGAAGTTCAAGCGACTTCCCGAAGGCGTTCATCCTTTTCCATCTCTCCAGAACCTCTTTTCCCGTTTGGGTAAGGTCCAATCCCTTATATTCTTTGAATGTCATATAATTTTTCCTAATTTTGCATTGCCGATTTTTAGGGTACAAAGATAATCATTTTAACTCTCATACGCAATATGAACGTTCTCGATATAGTGATTCTTCTGCTCTTCCTCCCGGGCATCATCCGGGGTATTTCGAAGGGTTTCATTGAGCAGGCGGTCTCACTGGCCGGTATAGTGGCCAGCGTATGGATGGCATTCAAGTTCTCATCTCTTGTAAGTGAGAAACTTAGCGCCTATATAAATGTGTCGGACACAGTCCTCAGGATAGTGTCTTTCATCATCATTCTCATAGTGGTTTCAATAGCGGTACTGCTCATCGCAAAACTCCTTACGGGGCTTTTCAAGATGGCCAATCTCGGCTGGATGAACCGCCTTCTGGGGTTCCTGTTTGCGGTGGCTTTATCGGCCGTTGTGATAGGCCTTGTGGCCATCCTCTTTGATACCGTAAATGAGAAGTTTGGACTGGTGACAAGCCCAGTCCTCACGGAATCTGTGCTCTACGGAGCCCTCCGGGACCTTGGTTACACCGTGTTCCCCTACCTCAAGGAACTGTTCCAAACCGCTTCTGAAACTGCTGCTGCAGCCGTCTAATCTATGGCCAGAATCCTGTTAATAGAAACTTCCACCGCCGTCCTCTCCGTAGCTTTGTCAGAGAACGGTACCGTTGTCGCCTCCCGTGAATGCCGTGAGCCTCGCCTCCAGGCTTCACTCACAGCACCGCTTGTAAAGGAAGTACTTGACGCCAAAGGGCTTACAGTCTCTGACTGTGATGCCATCTGCGTAGGAAAAGGTCCCGGTTCCTACACAGGCTTAAGGGTTGGCGTTTCCACGGCAAAGGGCCTTGCCTTCGGCGCCGGCCTTCCACTTATAGCCATCGGCTCACTGGATATTCTGGCCCAGGCAGCCATTGACGGCAGCCACACCATCATCCCAATGATTGACGCACGGCGCATGGAGGTTTATACGGCCGTGTTCTCCCCTTCAGGAGATCAGCTTACGCCTGTGGAGGCCAAAATTATCGGCCCTGATTCATTCAAAGAACAGCTTGAGGCCGGTCCTGTTGTCTTTATCGGGGACGGAGCGCTGAAATGCAAGGATGTCATCACCCATCCCAATGCCAGCTTTGTGGAAGCCTGGCCCCTTGCCGCCAACATGGCTCGCCTGGCACAGAAAGCTTTCGATCAGAACCGTTTTGACGACTTGGCCTACTTTGAACCCTTCTACCTTAAGGACTTTGTTGCCACCGTCTCGCGCAAGTCAATTTTGCCGCAAAAAGGAACTAACTGATTCATAGATAGTTACACAAAATGCCCGCAATGAATTCATTGCGGGCATTTTAAATAAGTCGCTGATAATCAGCAGCTTTCATTCGACAGCAAATCAAAGTTTCTTCTTGAGATACTTGCGGATATCGGCCGCATTACGCACATTGGCGGCGGCGTCAATTTCGCCGTCAACCAGGAACCAGGCCATGGGAAGACTTGTCACGCCATAAAGGCCGATGTACGGGGATTCGATTCCGCGAATGTCGCACACATTAACCCAGGGAAGATTCTGGTTGCGCATTGCCTTGCCCCATTCCGCCTTGTCCACATTCAGGGACACTGCGTAAATCTCGAAGCCCTTGTCATGGAACTCCTCATAAAGGGGTTTCAGGGCATCCAGGTTGAACATTTTCTGCTCTGCGGTAGTGGCCCAGAAGTATACCATGGTAACCTTGGACTCAACCTCAGAGAGTTTCACCTTCTTACCGTCCACGCCGGGGAGATTGATATCAATGTATCCAACCTCCTGCGCCTGATTGATACGGGCCGATAACTCCATCTCCGACACACGTTTATCGGCCTCCTTCTCAAGGGCCTTAACGTACTTGGAATCAGGATAGACAGTTTTGAGGGAGTCACATATGTTACGCATCAGAAGTCCGTCTGTGGGCTGCGAAAACACAGGAAGACCGTCGTTGATCTTCTGGAAGAACACGGGCACAACGGTGAGGGAATACGGATGAGCCATCACATACTGCACCCTGTCGCGGTAATAGGCGATGTACCTGCGGGAGATGGCGGCATTACCTTTAAGAGGGTTTGTAATGATACGGGAAATATCCCTTACACAGGCGTTGTAGGCATTCTCCACCTTCTGGAGATTGAGAGTTTCCTCACTCCCCTCCACCTTGTAGGCGCCAAGGGTATCGGTTTCCACAATCACAACGTCTCCTTTCTCAAGAAGAAGAGACGCCACCTGGCGGTCCTTATAATAAAGGTAAACGAACTCAGGCTGGGCCTCCTTGATGTCCATGGTGTAGTAGAAGGCGCCGTCTTCCTCTGTCCTGAGGGTATCCAGCACCTGGAAACGGTTCACGTCCAGGAGCTTCACTATAAGCTCAGAATCAGGGCCGTCCTTGAGGACTCCGTTGATGTAAGTTTTCTCAGGGTCGCAGGAAAAGAGTACGGTACAAAGGATGGCACCGAGGATAATGCGGCTAAAGTTTTTCATACTCTGCAAAGATTTTAGCGGCAATTTCCTTCATCTTCTGAGGCTCAAGCTGCAGTTTTGCCTTCCTGAAATCAAGGTCTCCTTCTGTCTGGAGAGGCACCAGATGAATGTGGGTATGAGGCACTTCCATACCAAGCACAGCAACGCCTACCCTCTTGCAGGGCACGGCGGCCTTAAGGGCAACGGCCACCTTGCGGGCAAATGCCCAAAGGCCGGCGTAAGTTGCCTCATCCAGATGGAAGATGTAGTCGTCCTCCACATTCTTGGGGATAACAAGGGTATGGCCTGCGGCCAGCGGAGAAATGTCCAGGAATGCGTAGAAGTCATCAGACTCCGCGCATTTGTAGGAAGGAATCTCACCCTTGGCGATTTTTGTAAAGATTGTAGCCATCTTACAGGGAAATTTCCACAATTTCAAACTTCATGATGCCGCTGGGCACCTTTGCCTCAACAACCTCACCTTTTGAATGGCCGATAAGGGCCTTGCCGATAGGGGTTGTGGCTGCAAGGAGGCCCTTGGAGAAATCGGCCTCACTTTCAGGAACGATCTGGAAGTTCATCACCATCTTATTGGTGAGATTCTTCACCTTCACCTTGGAAAGAAGCTGCACGCTGTCTGCGCTGAGCTTGCTCTCATCGATCACGCGGGCGTTTGCCACCTTCTCCTTAAGGCGTGCGATTTTCACCTCCAGAAGACCCTGAGCGTCACGCGCTGCGTCATATTCCGCATTTTCTGAGAGGTCTCCCTTCTCACGTGCCTCTGCAATTGCAGCGGCGATAACCGGCCTCTGGGCCAGGGCATCGGCGAGTTCCTTCTTGATCTTGTCCAGACCCGCCTGAGTCATCATTTCAATTGGCATATTAGATTTACCTTTTATTTTTTCTTTTTACGTTTTACGTTGTCAAAAAAAGTTGCAACGACCCTTTGAGGCCGTCGCAGTTTATGTGTATGCAAAGATAGCAATTACTTTTTACAATTCAAAACCTTCCCCGTCTTGGCCCCGCTGCCGTGTTGACAGCCAGAAAGCCCCTATTGGCGTTTTGGGGACCAACACGGCAAGGTTTTTCAGGAAAAAGGCCGATTTCCTTGCCGTGTCGGCATCGAAATCGGCCATAGAAGCGTTATACGTGTCAACACGGCAAGGACCTATCGGCGGCACAATTCCCGGTCCTGCTCCAGCTGGGCGCGGAGGGCATCCAGGGAGGGGAACTTGCGCTCACCGCGGATGCGGCGGAGGAAACGGAGCCTCAGCGGCAGGCCGTAGATATCCTCATCGAACCCAAGTATGTGGGTTTCAATGGTTCTGGAAGTCCCGCCCACCGTGGGCCTTGTGCCGATATTGCACATTCCCCTGAACAGATTTCCCGTCACCTCAACATCCACGGCATAAACGCCATTTTCCGGCACCAGCTTCAAAGGTTCATAAAGCTGGATATTTGCCGTTGGAAAGCCTATGGTCCTTCCCATCTTGTTGCCGGCCACCACCACTCCGTGCAGCCCGTAACTATATCCCAGCATAGCATTTGCCGCCTCCACATCCCCTTCCTCCAGTGCCTTTCGGATCCTGGTGGAAGAAATAGGATTCCCGGTCAGGCCGGGAATGACGGCATTGACTATTGCCACAGGCGGGAGAGATGTGTGTGTGTCAAACCCATGGCCACCCTCGGCCTTGTAAGAGGGAGGGGCCCAAAGCTTGCTTTGGGAGGGGTCGGCGCAGCCGACGGTTTGACACACACACATCTCTTCCGCCGTCTTCCTGTCACTTCCGATTCTGTTATCATAACCCATCACGATGAGTGAAGCACGGTAACGGGTTTGAAGAAGGTCAAGATACTCTGCGGCAGTGAGGGAAGCAAAGCGGCGGTTGAAGGGAATAACCTCCACGCGGTCTATGCCGACAGCCTCAATAAGAGCCTTCTTCTCCTCAAGGGAAGTGAGGAGCCTGAAATCCCTGGCGTCCTGCTGAAGGACAGTCCTTGGATGAGGCCAGAATGTAACCACAACAGCCTCCTCTCCCCTTTCACGGGCAGAGGAGACCACTGTCTCAAGCACACGACGGTGCCCAAGATGGACACCGTCGAAGAATCCTGTAGTTACTACAGCCACTTTACACACTCAAAGCTCTGGCGATGCGCAAGGAGCGGGTGCTTTGCGAAAACGCGGGCGCCCACCAGATATGAACCGGTCTTTTCAGGAAGGACATCCACTTCATAATGTGCAACACCGTCCTTCACGGACACAACCTTGAACTCCTGGACATCCACAATGTGTACCTTTCCGCGGGCATCTGACTGAGCGAACACAATCTCAAGGCCCACTTCCTTTGCAGTCAGGTCTCCAAGCTGGAGATCCATCTCTGCGTGGTACGGCTGAGCCACTGAAAGGTCATAAGTGGTATCCGGCTGGGAACGTGACACTAGGCGTACGTTCTCCCACTCACGGCGTACGTGAGTCTTCCAGGCGGCAAGTTCACGGGCCTTGGCAAAATCCTTTGCCTTCACTGCTGCAACAGCCTTGGACTGAGGCTCATAGTACTGATTGATATAATCAGTGAGCATGCGGTTGGTGGTGAAGTTGCAGGCAACCTTGGCAATGGTGTTCTTGATGTAGCCGATCCACTCAGAGCTGCGTCCTGTCATACGGTCTACATTATAATATGCAGGAGCAATGTCGTTCTCAATGATCTGGTAGATTGTGGCGGCGTCAAGTTCATTCTGGAAGTTATTGTCTTCGTAGGCCTGCTCAATGGGAAGAGCCCAGCCTGCGCCTTCCTTGTAACCCTCTACCCACCATCCGTCAAGGACGGAGAAGTGCATGGTTCCGTTCATGGCGGCCTTTTCTCCGGAAGTACCGGAAGCCTCCTGAGGACGGGTAGGATTGTTCATCCATACATCCACGCCCTGGACCATACGTTTTGCAAGGGTAATGTCATATCCGGGAACAAAGACAATCTTGCCGATGAAACGGGGATCCTTGGAGATGTCCACAATTTGCTTGATGAGGTCCTGACCTGCCTTATCTGCAGGGTGGGCCTTACCGGCGAAGAGGAACTGAACCGGCTGCGAGGGATTGTTCACGATCTTGTCCAGGCGGTCAAGGTCACGGAACAGCAGCGTTGCCCTCTTGTAAGTGGCAAAGCGGCGTGCAAAACCAATTGTAAGGACGTCGTCACGGAGGTTATCCATGATTGTCACAAGCTCCGAAGGGCTATAGTGATTGCTGATGGAGCTATCGGAGAGCCTCTCACGAAGGAACTTGATGAGCTTTGACTTGAGGATGCTCTTCACACCCCATACCTCAGCGTCTGATACGCCGTAGATGCCGTCAAAGCAGGATTTGTCATAGTGGTGAGTGGCAAATGCAGGGCCGAACACACGGGCATGCACGGGCTTCCACTCAGGGGCGCACCATGTAGGATAGTGAACGCCGTTGGTGACATAGCTTACAAAGAGTTCCTCCGGGAGATAACCCTGGTACATGTGCTGGAAGATATCCTGGGATACCTTTCCGTGAAGCATGGACACGCCGTTCACGTTCTGGGAGATGTTGGCGGCAAGGTTACTCATGGAGAACTTCTCATGAGGATCCAGAGGATTGTCCTTACCAAGGGACATGAGGGTTTCCCAGTCCACTTTAAGGCGCTCCGGATAATGGCCGATATACTGCCTCAGGAGGCCTTCCTCGAAGGCGTCGTGACCTGCCGGAACAGGAGTGTGAGTGGTGAACAGGGAACTTGCGCGTACAACCTCAAGAGCCTCTGAGAAGTCAAGGTTGTCCTTCTCAATGTACTCGCGGAGACGCTCCATGCCGATGAACGCGGCGTGGCCCTCGTTGCAGTGATACACCTGGGGATCCAGGCCAAGCTTACGGAGTGCGCGGATACCGCCCACGCCAAGGAGGAGTTCCTGCTTGAGACGGTTTTCCCAGTTGCCGCCATAGAGGTGATAGGTAACCTCGCGGTCCTCGGGGATATTGGCCTCATAGTCAGTATCCATAAGATAGAGGTCCGTGCGGCCCACTTCCACCTTCCAGAGGCGTGCCGTGAGGTTACGGCCGGGGAATGCCACGGAAGTGGTTACCCAGTTGCCGTCCTTATCCAGCACCGGGACTGCGGGAATCTTGGTGAAGTCCTGGGCGTCATAACCGGCCACCTGATACCCCTGGGCGCTGAGCACCTGGTTGAAGTATCCGTAGCGGTACAGAAGACCCACGGCCACAAGATTCACATTCATATCGGAGGTTTCCTTTAGGTAGTCACCTGCAAGGATACCAAGGCCGCCGGAGTAGATCTTCAGAGAAGTGTCCAGACCGTATTCCATGCAGAAATATGCGATGGAAGGATCCTTACGCTTTGCCTTTGCGGCCATGTAAGTATCAAATTCGTCAAGAACCCTTCGCATGCGGGCAAGGAATTCTGCGTCCTCGGAGAGCTGCTGGAAACGCTTGATACTTACGGTATCCAGCACAGCAAGAGGATTGTGGCCGCTCTTGTGCCAGATGTCGGGATCGATGGACCTGAAAAGATCCTTTGCGCTCTCGTTCCAGCACCACCACAGGTTCTTGGAAAGTTTCTCCAGGCGGGAGAGCTTCTCCGGAAGATGGCGTGTAACAATAATGGAACGCCATGAAGGAGAAGTTACGTCTGATTTAAAATATTGCATTGTCTTGTCTTTGGATTTGTAGGAGTCCTTACGTGCCTGAACTTTCTCAAGTGCAAGCGAGTAGGCCTCCTTATAGTATATTATCTGATTATCCCAGAGGGCTATCTGAGCAACCTCACGGGCATTTTCCCGGTATGCCTTGCGCTGAGTCTTGTCAAGGTTTGCGATTTCCTTGACGCGCTCCGCCACGCCGTCCACAACCTCATCATAATTGGTCTCATTCCTGTGAAGGACGGTGATACCGGTATGTTTCTTCTTGTAATGGGTTTCCACCCAGAGGCCAAAGCCCGCGAGGTCTGTGGTGAGGGTGGGAATCCTGAAGGCAAGGGCCTCCAGCGGGGTGTAACCCCAGGGTTCATAATACGACGGGAACAGGGCAAGGTCAAGCCCGCACAGTAAGTCGTAGTATGACATGTTGAAAACGCCGTCTTCCCCGGTAAGATATGAAGGGATGAAGTAAACCTTCACCTTGTCCCCTATTGAGTTCACAAGGCCGGTTTCCCTCAGACGGCGGGTAATTGTGTCGTACTCCGCATTCATGAGGTAATGCGAAGTCTGGGTCTGATAATGCTCGTCTCCGCGGCCTTCCAGCTTTGCCACAAGCTCCTTGTCCGGGCCGTGATGGCCTGAAGGAATCATGATGAAAGCCTGGACGGGACGGCCTTCGAAGCCGGTGCGGTTGAGCTTGTCAAGGGCGTCGATGAAAACGTCAATTCCCTTGTTTCGGAATTCGTAACGGCCACCAATGCCGATAAAGATGGAGTTCTCCGGGACAGCCTCTGCGCTCATGGCGGTGGCAACCTTCACCAGGCACTCACGGGCAGCCTTGTGGAGGGTGTCATAAGCGGCGTCCGACGCCGGTGTGAAGCTGTTCTCGAAGCCATTAGGGGTGACAACATCCACGGGGCGCTCCAGGAACTGGGCGCACTCCCTGGCGGTGATATCGCTCACCGTTGTGAATACATCGGCATTCTGGGCCGATTTCTTCTCCAGCGAGTAGATGGCGGTGACGTTGAAGCGGCGTGCCATTTCATCGCCGTTATACTGGGACATGTTGTCGTAGAGCGGGAGATTGTTGCCGGCAAGGCAGCGGCCCATCATTGTGGCGTGCGTTGTGAACGCCGTAGCGATGGGAATTCCGGCTTTCTTGATGTGAAGGATGCCGGCGCCGGTCTGCCATTCATGGAACTGGGCCACAACCTTTTCTCCGCCCTTGAGGTTATAATTCCAGAAACTCTCTATCACGCGGCCTGCGATGACACCAAACACCGCAGACTCCTTATAATCCCAGTTTCCGGAGATTGAGTCCACGCCGAAATCTTTCCACAGGGCACCCAGGATATCATCGGCCTGGGTAAGGAACTGTTTGTAATCCACAAGGATGGCCACGGGACGGCCGGGAATGTTCCACCGCCCCACGCGGAAGCGGAGGCCCTCAGTGAGAGCCTGCGCCTTCCACTAGCGGTAGAGCATGGGGTCTTCCAGAAAATCCGGATTGTCACTTCTGTGCATCCAGACATCCGGGCCGATGAAAATGTGGCGCCTGCCCAGCTGTGAGCTCAGGTGCAGGGCCTTTGTGGCCACGACGGTGTAAATGCCGCCAACCTTGTTACAAACCTCCCAACTTACTTCAAACAGGTAATCCGGTTGCAGTAATTCTTTCTTCTTCGTTGCCATCACTTAATCCAACGCCGCGCGCTTTTCATCCAGACGGATCTGGAAGTCAGAGATAACATTCATATAGTTGATGAATGCCTCGTAGGGAGTATCATAGGGGTTGAAGTACTTGTGCACTTCACCGTCACTGAAGAACTTGGTGCACATGTAATAGAAGTGGTCGCTCTCCTGGAGATGGCCCCAGTCTTCATACAGATCCGGGTCATTCACAATGGCAAGCTTCTCCTTCATGGCGTAAACCTTCTTGAAGGCCTCACTCTGGAGCTCGTTGCCAAGCCATGCGGTAACGTCGCGCTCTTCATCGGCCCAGGAGATGGTGTCCTCAACGTCAATATCGGCCACGGGTTTGTACTTCTTCACAACCTCTGAAGGTGTTGCGAAACCGAAGGTACCGTCCTTCAGGACCGCGGCGGGAAGGGCCTTCATGAAGTCGAAGATGCCGGTGTCTGCGGCCTGGTGCTCTCCAAAGGTCTCATAGTCCATGAACAGGTTCACGATATCTCCATCCTTGGCGTTTTCCTTGAGCCAGCCTACATACTGGTCTGCGGTGACCTTATTCTGCGCGAAGCGGAATGCGATGTCATCGGAGAGGGTGTAGTTACGGAGAAGGAGCTTCAGGCGGGGCTGAGTGGCGCTTGTGTACACGAAGTTGGGGCTCTGCCAGCCCATGATGTGACGGGCACCCTCAGTGAGCATGGTCTTGTAACCCATCTCATAGACAATCTCACCGATAGAGTTGTCATAGATAAGCTCCGTATTGCGGAATGCGGTGGGCTTAACGCCAAACAGCTCTTCAATCTTGGCGGCGTGCTTTGCTACCTGATGCTTGAACTCTGAATCTGAGCCGATGGATGCCAGGGAGTGATAGTAAGTCTCTGCAAGGAACTCCACGCGGCCTGTTGCAGCAAGGGCCTTGAAGCTGTCTATCACCTCAGGAGCAAACCTCTGGAACTGCTCCAGGGCGCTGCCGGAGATGGAATAGGCAATCTTGAACTTGCCCTTGTTGGCGTTGATGAGTTCCAGCATAAGCTGGTTCATGGGAAGGTAGCACTTCTGGGCCACACGGCGCAGGATGGTGCGGTTGGCAAAGTCATCGTAATAATGGGAATCTTTGCCGATATCAAAGAATCTGTACAGGCGAAGCCTTGTGGGCTGATGGACCTGGAAATACAGGCAGATGCTCTTTGTTGCCATAATATCTTATTTTACAACTGATTCATAAACTTTCTTGAGCTTGGCGCAGGCGCCATTCCATTTGAGGGCGTTAACCTCATCGTATCCCATTGCTGTGCTGAAGTGCGCAAGGGCCGGGTAGCTGAGCAGACCATAGATGTCGTCTGCTATTGCATCCACATCCCAGAAGTCTACCTTGAAGGCATATTTGAGGACCTCCGCGGCGCCGGACTGCTTGGAAATGATGGAAGGGACTCCCGTACGCATGGCCTCCAGAGGGGAAATGCCGAAAGGCTCCGAGATGGAAGGCATGATGTACACGTCTGAGAGGGCAAACATCTTCTGGACGTCTGCGCCCCTGAGGAAGCCCGTGAAGTGGAAACGGTCACTGATGCCAAGGCGGGCGGCGTGACGGATGGCGCGGTTCATCATGTCACCGCTTCCGGCCATCACGAAGCGTACGTTCTTGGTGCGCTTGAGGACCTTTGCGGCGGCTTCGATGAAGTATTCCGGACCCTTCTGGTAGGTGATACGGCCGAGGAAGGTAACAACGGGTTCCTTCACTCCGCGCTCCACCTCCAGGTTTTCCCTGCCGCTGAAGTCTACCGCGTTGTGGACGGTGACTACCTTTGCGGGATCAATGCCGTAGCGGGTGATGACGATGTTGCGGGTGAGGTCGCTCACGGTCACAACTTTATCGGCCACCTGCATACCCCTTTGCTCGATGGCAAAGACCCTGGTGTCTATGTTGTCCACGCTGCCTCGGTCAAATGACGTGGCATGGACATGGATCACTAGAGGCTTTCCGGTAAGTTCCTTGGCGGCGATGCCGGCGTAGTAGCACAGCCAGTCATGGGCGTGGATGACGTCAAATTCATCCTTTCTCTGCATGGCGATTGTACCGCCAACCATGGCATAGCGTGCAACCTCTTCCATAAGGTTTGCGCCGTACTTGCCGGAGAACTTGAATTTCTGGCCATAGCTTATGGAGAAGTCCTTCACCTGACGGCGTTTTTCTTCTTCCACAAGACGGCCGAATTCCTCGGGATCTGCGTAGGGAACCATGTTGGAACCGATGTGGATGAACTTGACCTTGTCAAGGAACTGATCCACGGTTTCTGTGACGGTGTCTACGGCAACGTCCGAGGCGTTTATGATGGTTGTGGCGCTCTGGTCTTCATCTCCGGAGGCCGACGGCATCACAAAGAGGGTTTCTACGCCGTTATGGGCAAGACCCTTTACAATGCCTTCGCAGGCAGTTCCAAGACCGCCGGCGATATGGGGAGGAAACTCCCAACCAAACATTAGTACTCTCATAGTTTATTCCTCCCTGTATTTTTCAATGAGCCAGTTGATGTTGAGAAGGGCGGCGGTGGTCATGGCCGATGAGATAGCTCCGTGGGGCTCGTGGGGCGGGTCTCCGTCGTAGAGCTCACTGAAGCAGCCAACACCGTGCTTGAAAAGATCCTCGTAGAAGCCTTCCGTGAGCCATTCCGCTCTCTTTATGAAGTTCTTGCCCATCATATTGAAGCTGGCGTAGCAGAACTGGGCAAGGAGGAACGGCCATGCGCAGCCGTTCATATAGGCTTCATCACGCTGGACCTGGTTGCCCTCGTACACGCCCTTGTAGCGGACGTCGCGGGGACTGAGGGTGCGGATGCCGCGGCGGGTCACAAGCTCTGCGTTCACAATTCTCATAACCCCTGACACGACGTCGTCGGACACGCAGATGTGGTCCAGGGATACGGCCCAGAGCTGGTTGGGACGGACCTCAAGGTGCTGGCCGCCGTTATCCACGTAATCGGCCAGGATACCCATATCCGCGTTCCAGAACGTGGGCTGGTAGTTCTTCTCAATGAGTTCCTTGATGGGAGCCCACTTCTTGTAGAAACTGCCGTTCTTGCGCTCATTCTCAAGGGCGAACGCAATGGCATTATACCACATTGCATTGGTTTCTACCTGATATCCGGCGCGCTCCGTAACGGCACGGCCGTTAATGTAGGCGTTCATCCAGCTGAGGGCAACGCCGTCCTTCTGGGCCCACAGGAGGCCGTTGGGCTGCATTGCGACCTCCTGGCGTACGCCGGGAAGGTAACTCTCGATGACAGCCTTCATCACGGGACCGTACTTGGCCCAGACATCCTTGGCCTTTGCGCCCCAGGCTATGTACTGCTGGAGGGCAACGGCAAGGTAGAGAGGAGCCTCAACCTGGGTGGTGCGGCGCGTGAAGCGCTCCTGATTGTCCTCAATGAGGTTGTCAAGGATTTCCTCAAACTCCTTTGCGTCATTGTGTGCATACAGCGTGAGACCGGCAATTGAGCCAAGGGTTTCACGGAGAAGACCCGTATACAGCCAGCTGTAACCTGCTACAATCTGCTTGCGGCCGCCACTTTCACGGACAAGGTGGTCGGAGGCCCTGACAAGTTGATCCTGATAGGAAGTGATGGGGCCGATTTTCTCAACCACAGCGGCGAAGCGGCGCTTGAGGCCGGAGGCGTTCACGTTGTCACCCGCGCTTGCGGAAACGACGATTGAGTCTCCGGGCTTGAGGTCTATCTCAAAGATACCGGGCTGGAGGAGATCCTCACGGCAGTCAAAGCCGCGGCGCATCTCATCCGAATAAGTGATGCCCTTGTACCAGACGGGATTGTGCCTGTAGGCCGACTGGGCAGAGCTTAACTGGATGTTGAGCTCAGGGAAGCCTTCATAGAGGCAGAATGCGGCGCCGTTCTGGACGGGCTTGAAGTCTGTCTTGGCGGCATCATTCTCTCCTGTGAGGCCGTGAACGTTACGGAAAGCCAGGAAAGGCTTGAGCTCCAGTTTCACTTTTGCGGGAGCGTTCACCAGTTCATAGTGGATCATGAGCTGATCCGCGTCCGGGCTCAGGACAATCTGCTTGCGGAAAACGATTTCTCCGATCTTGTAGGTAACGGTAGGGACAGGATCGGCGTCGAAATCCACAATGTACTTGTGTCCGCGCGGCTCATAGATGTCTCCGTAGCAGTGGATACCCAGATTGAAGCGCTTGCCCCTGAGGGTAAGGCTTTCGTCCAGGGAACTGAGGAGGAGATGCCTGAAGCCGCCGAACTTTTCTACCGGTACGGCCAGGAGGCCGTGGTAACGCCTGGTGTTGCAGGTCACGATGGACGTGTTGCAATAGGCGCCGGTTTTGTTGGCCAGGATGATTTCCCTCTTGAGGGAATACTCAAGGTTGACCAGTTCCGACTTGTTGAATTTCAAAAAAGCCATATATATAACGTTATACTTGCTTCAAAACCATAGCGGTACGGGCCGGCAGGTACACTTTCATAGTGTGGTTGTAGGCCTGGTTGCCGTTGGGACATTTCCCGGGCATTGCAACGTGCTTCTCACCCTTTTTGAGACGGGCATATCCGTTAAAGATCTGCTCGTCCGAGTCAAGTACGTTCTCATATTCTCCCTCCGGGCAGCTGAAGCCGTAATTGGCATAAGAACCCGTTGGCGAGAAATTCAGTGCAAAGATACAGTTTTTCCTACGGAAAATCAATATTTTCTTCTGCTCATCGGCCACCAGAAGTTCCGGGCGCTCATCCAGGATTCTCTCTTCTTTCACAAGGTGGATCATAGCAGCGTCAAAATCATTGAGCGGGGCGTAGCGGAGAAGGGGGTTGTCTACCAGCGACCACTGCCTGCGGGCGTATTTGAAGGACCATCCGTTTCCTTCACGGGGGAAGTCTATCCATTCAGGATGGCCGAATTCGTTGCCCATGAAGTTCAGGTATGCGTCTCCGGCGGTTGAGGCGGTTACAAGACGTATCATCTTGTGAAGGGCTATTCCCCTGTCTATGAGGTCATTCTGGGATTCCTTGTTCATGGCGAAGTACATCTCCTTGTCCATGAGGCGGAAGATGATGGTCTTATCCCCCACCAGGGCTTGGTCGTGGCATTCTGCGTAGGAGACGGTCTTTTCATCGGCCCGCTTGTTGGTGAGTTCCCACCAAATTTCTCCCATGGACCACTGCTCGTCGGAGCGTTCCTTGATCCACTTGATCCAGTGGTCTGCGATGCCCATGCTCATACGGAAGTCGAAGCCCACGCCGAATGCCTCGAAGGGTGCCGCAAGGCCGGCCATTCCGGACATATCTTCCGCAATGGTAAAGCCGTTGGGGTTCATTTCCTTAACAAGGCGGGTGGCAAGGGAAAGGTAGATCACGGCGTCTTCGTCTACGCCGCCGTCGAAGTAGAGGCTATAGTTGCCGAAGTCCTTTCCAAGGCCGTGGTCCCAGTAGAGCATTGAGGTTACCCCGTCAAAGCGGAAACCGTCTATGTGATACTCCTCCATCCAGTATTTTACGTTTGAGAGGAGGAAGTAGCGGGTGCAGTCCTTGCCGTAGTCGAAGCAGCGGGACCCCCATGCGGGATGCCTTCCGGCGGGGCCATTGTGGAAGTAAAGGTCTTCACGGCCATCAAATTCACTGAGGCCCTCAAGGGTGTTTTCCACGCTGTGGCTGTGGACAATGTCCATGATGACGGCAATGCCCTTTCCGTGGGCGTCATCCACCAGGGCCTTGAATTCCTCAGGTGTGCCAAAGCGGGAGCTAAGGGCAAAGAAATTTGACACCTGATAGCCGAAGGAGCCGTAATACGGGTGCTCCTGGAGGGCCATTATCTGGATGGTGTCATAGCCAAGTTTCTTGATGCGGGGAAGGACGTCCTTGCGGAATTCCTCAAAGGTTCCCACCTTCTCCTTCTCCGTGGCCATACCTATATGGCACTCGTAGATGAGTGGATGGGGGCGCTTTCCGGCGTGGCCGTGCTTCCACTGATAGGGCTTCTCAGGATTCCAGACCTCTGCGCTGAACACCTTGGTCACAGGGTCCTGGATTACGCGGGTTACGTATGAAGGGAGGCGTTCTCCGCCGCCGCCGGGCCACTCTATGTAGAGCTTGTAAAGCTGACCGTGCCTTAGGAACATCTCCGGGAGCTGTAGTTCCCAGTTGCCCTCACCAAGAGGTTTAAGAGCGTATGCGTCCGTGCGCTTCCAGTTGTTGAAATCTCCTATGAGGTAGATCTTGTTGGCGTTGGGTGCGTACTCACGGAACACCCAGCTGCCGTCCTTGCAGCGGTGAAGGCCGTAATAGATGTGGTTATTCACCGCATCCTTGAGTTTTCCGTCTCCGGCAATGTGCTTAAGTGTTTGACTTATGTGCTCATGCCTTGCGTCAATGGCATCTTTGAATGGCATGAGCCAGGGGTCTGTCTCAAAAATCTTTTTCATATGTGTGGTTAGTCTTTGTCCAGAGAATCTATCTTTTCCTTCACGGTACGGAGGTAATCACGGCAGCCTTTGAGCAGCTCCTTGGAACGAGCCACGAGGGCATCTATATCATCCAGCTTTGTTTCCGGATTCTCCACCTTCCTTGCAATCTCCTCAAGTTCCGCGATTGCCTTTGCGTAATCAAATTTCTTGTCCATATCTTTTCCTCCGTCATTCCCGGCTTGACCGGGAATCTCAAGCTATATTGGTTTTTGTGTTATCTATTCTGTCAGAGTATATCTCATCCACCTTTGCGGTGAGGGAGCCATCGTTGAAACGTACTCCTATGCGGTCTCCTACCGCCACACGGTCTACGGTTTTGAGTATCTTGTTGTCTTTGCCGGTGACAAGGACGTATCCAAGGCCAAGGATCTTGCGGGGATCCGAGCCTGTGATGACGGCTTCCCTGAGGGCTACACGGGACACTTCAGCGCCTATTCTAGCCTGGGCGGCAAACTGGATGCGATGGACTGCAGTGTCCCTTAGGCGGGCAACGTCAGAGTATTTCTGGGTCAGGCCTTTAGTTATGCGGCCGATGCTCCTTTGTAGCAGCACTTCCAAGGCAGCCACCCTGCCACTTATGGCCCTGTGAATGGCTGAATCCAGGCTCTGCAGCCTCAATTCCTGCGCGCTGGTAAGGCGCGTTGCGGCCGATGCTATGCGGCGAACAAGGTCCGTGGCAGATCCCTCCGCGGCGGCCAGGGCGTCCAGGAAAAGATCGGCCAGGGCGGTGGGGGTTTTCACGCTCTCATGGGCCACCATATCGGCAATATGGACATCCTTGTCATGGCCGATGGCAGTGACAACCGGCACCGGGCATGTGGCTATGGCTATGGCAAGGTTGAAATCATCGAAGCAGAGGAGGTCTGTCTCCGAGCCGCCGCCGCGGAGGATGAGGATGGCGTCATAATCCTTTTCCTGAGCCTTTTCCAGGGCGGCCGATATTGAAGATGGAGCCTGATCCCCCTGCATTGTGGCTTCATAGAGGTCCAGGGTGAAGGCATAGCCCTCAGGGTTATTCAGGAGGTGGTTTCGGAAATCCTGGTACCCTGCGGCGGTTTTGGATGTGATGACGGCAAGCCGTTGAGGGATATCCGGGATTGCAAGTTCCTTCTGCATTTCCATATATCCGTCTTTCTCAAGGCGCTCTATGGCACGTTTGCGCTCCAGGGCCTGCTCTCCAAGGGTGAAGGCGGCGTCTATGTCTTCAATGTAAAGGGAAATACCGTAAAGTTCACTGAAACTGACCTGCACTTTCACAAGTACGGTGATTCCGGCCTGGAGTTTTTCCCCAGTAGCTTCCTCAAAGTAACGGACTATCTGGGTGTAATGCCACTTCCATATCATGGCGCGGGATTCCGCTATGGGCTTCCCTCCCCTGGACTGGGTGAGAGTGAGATAACAGTGGCCGTTTGCCCTGGGGCTCCAGGAAGAGATTTCCGCTTTTACCCAATATCGGCCTGGAAAGGCATCCTCAATCCCTTCCTTAATCCTGGTTTGAAGTTCCAGGAGGTCAATATATTCCCTCTCTCCCATACCCTACAAAGATAACAAATTATTCCCTCATTCGGAACACTCCCGGCACAATAATTTAATGCCGATGCGGTGCGAGCTAATTATCTTAGTATCAACAATTTACAGAGTTATTTGGGATTACCGGTTTTCCCAAATAACTCTGTAATTAATTGTAAGGCAGCAATTTAGGTTCCACCAAATTCAACTACGCCAAACCCGGGCGGCAGGGTTTTCCCATGGATTCACGGTAGAAGTAGTAGAGTTCTTCAGTGGCAAGGGCCATCTTGGTGACGGCAAAATCGCAATCGTAGGGGTATGTGTACCAGGTATCCTGGAGGGTGTTGAGATCTACGCAGTCTCCCCATTTGCCAAGATATTCGTATTCAATGTGGCAGGAATAGAGTGAGGGTACCGGCAGCACCATCTCAAAGGGATCACCGTCAAAGTCCGTTCCCCATACCCTGAAGCCATTTCCGTCGTGGACCATCTTGCCATCACCTAACTTGATGAATTTAAGGGCATTTGGCAGTGAATATACGTGGACGGGGAGTTCTCCTGTGGAGTATCGGCCTTCACGGACTTCCTTACGGACATTAGCCCTCTCCCATTCATACCAGTCAGGGATATGGGAGAACTCGGTTTCACCCTCCAGCGCACGCAGTTCCCCAAGTTCGGTCATCTCCCACTCCTTGCCGCAGTGATCACACCAAAGGTGCGTACCACTGGCATTCATCCTGTACTCAGTTCCGCAGTGAGGGCACTGGTAAAGGACTTTCTGGAGGCCTTCCGCGCGCTTTTCATAGGGCGTACGGATGCCGCGTTCCTTCTGCCAGGCAAAATCGTCGTACTGGAACGCCTCAACTATCTTGTCGTTGATTTCATCCACAGACAATGATTCCAGCTCATCGGGGGTGAAAATGAGGGAGAAATCGGCCTCCGTGGGCTTTACGCGGCGGTCGTGAAGGTTCCAGAAAGGGGAATTCACGTGATGGCCGTGGCAGATGAGGGTTGCTACAGGCACCTTCATCAGTTTGCACAGTTTGCCAAGGGATGTGGGGAGCACCGCGGTTGTGCCGCAGAGGGAGTAGCGGGCCTCCGGATAAATCACGGCTATATCCTTGTTGTCCAGAACTTTGCGTATCTGACGAACCAGCACGGTGTCACTGGTGAATTTGCGGGTGCAGATGCATCCCACGCTCCTAAGAAGCCATTCACGGCCGATGAACCCGTCTATCGCCACCACGTAATTGGCCTTGTTGGGGTAGATGATCTGGGTTGCAACCTTGAAGTCCATAAAGGCGTTGTGATTGCAAAGGAGGATGTACGGAGGCTTCAGGTTCTCCGTTCCCGGATGCCGGTTGATAATGGGTTTGTGAACAACCATATCCGGCCAGCTCAGGAGTTTTGTGAGCGGCTTCAGATACCATCTAGTGCGGATAGGGTCACGCACCATATCAAAGCGTGGAACAGGTTTTTTCATTTCAGGTCAGGTTTTGCACTGCAATATAGTGAATTTTTGGCTATATTTGCTAAAAATCTGATTACTTATGTTTGATGCAAAGAAAGTTAAAGACGCTTGTGTCCAATGGATTAGGGACTGGTTCGAGGAAAACGGCCCCGGATGTAATGCCGTCCTGGGTATCTCCGGAGGCAAGGACAGCAGCGTCTGCGCCGCCCTGTGCGTGGAGGCCCTTGGAAAAGAACGTGTAATAGGAGTTACAATGCCTAACGGCGTCCAGCCGGACATTGCCGATTCCATTAAACTCATCAATCATCTTGGCATCAAGCGCTATGACATCAATATCGGCGCCGCCTTCGACGCCCTTATGGGTGAAGTGGAGGCAAAACTTGGGGAATCTGCCTCAAGCCAGACCCGCATCAATATGGCTCCACGCCTCAGGATGACGGCAGTGTATGCCGTTTCACAGTCAAATAACGGGCGCGTTGTAAACACCTGCAATCTCTCAGAGGACTGGGTGGGCTACAGCACCCGCTGGGGAGATGCCGCAGGAGACTTTTCGCCTCTTGGCGGACTAACCGTTCAGGAGGTGGTTGAAGTGGGGAAAGTTCTTGGACTTCCCATTGACCTTGTGGTGAAAACGCCATCAGACGGCCTCTGCGGCAAAACCGATGAAGACAATCTGGGCTTCACCTATGCGGTTCTGGATAAGTACATCCGCACCGGCGTGTGCGAGGACCCCGCCACCAAGGCTCTCATAGACCGTAAACACGTGATGAACCTGTTCAAACTCAAGCCCATCCCGCATTTTGAGCCGGAACTGTAGATTTATTGCCGTGGAGTTAAGTCATTCAGTATCAGTATATAACGCAAAATAAGGTGCCGGTTTTTCGGCACCCTATTTTGCATAAATCGCTGTATTTCAAGAATTTATCTCCACGGGTTACTTTGCCCTGGTGTAAATCTGGATTGGGCAGCCCTCGAAGTCAAAGTGCTCGCGGAGTTTGTTCTCCAGGAAACGCTTGTAGGGGTCTTTTACCCACTGCGGAAGGTTGCAGAAGAAGGCAAACTGCGGGGTGCGGGTGGGTAGCTGCGTGACGTACTTGATCTTGATGTACTTACCCTTCCATGCCGGCGGCGGATAGTTCTCTATTTCCGGAAGCATGGCATCGTTGAGGGCCGATGTTGGGATCTTGCGGGACATATTATCGGCCACATGCGCGGCGGCGTCAAGGACGTCCAGGATACGCTGCTTGTTGAGGACTGAGGTGAAGATGATGGGGATGTCGTTGAAGGGAGCCAGGCGGGCCTTGAGGTTTTCCGTGTACTCCTTCATTGTGTTCACGCCCTTTTCAAAGAGGTCCCACTTGTTCACTACTATGACACAGCCCTTGCGGTTTTTCTGGATCACGTTGAAGATGTTCATATCCTGCGCCTCCATACCAAGGTTTGCGTCTATCATAAGGATGCAGACATCGGAATGCTCAATTGTGCGCATGGCCCTCATGACGGAGTAGAACTCGAGGTCTTCCGTCACCTTTCCCCTCTTTCGCATACCGGCCGTGTCCACAATCATGAATTCGTGGCCGAACTTATTGTAATATGTGGAGATGGAATCTCGCGTGGTGCCGGCGACGGGCGTCACAATGTTGCGTTCCTCTCCAAGAAGGGCATTGGTAAGGGAGCTCTTACCCACGTTGGGGCGGCCCACAATGGCAATGTGGGGGATGTCGGCGTGGTCATCGGCCTCACCTTCATCCTCTGGAAGCACCCTCAGGACCTCGTCAAGAAGGTCTCCGGTGCCGGATCCGTTTGCGGCCGATATGCTCCACACTTCCCCAAGCCCCAGGCCATAGAAATCGTAGGCGTCGTACATCTTCTCACCCGTATCCACCTTGTTCACGCAGAGGATGACTGGCTTTTTGGAGCGGCGGAGGATATCGGCAATCTCGGAATCATAATCCGTGATGCCGGTTGCGGCCTCGCACATAAAGAGGATTGCATCGGCCTCCTCTATGGCTATTGCCACCTGGCGGCGGATGGCGTCTTCAAAGACGTCATCGGAGTTACTTGTGTAACCGCCGGTATCCACCACTGAGAACTCACGGCCGCACCATTCGCACTTGCCGTAATGGCGGTCACGGGTTACGCCTGCCGTCTCATCCACAATGGCCTGGCGCATTCCCACCAGGCGGTTGAAAAGGGTACTCTTTCCTACGTTCGGTCTCCCGACTATCGCTACTAATGCCATAATGTGTTACTTTTTTTCTAGTTCGTAGAGCGCGCAGCTGCGGCATGCGTCCGTGAATTCTCCGTTGCAGTGGTCCGGCTTCCCTCCCCTTTTCTGCGCTGCCAGCATCTCCAGCTCCTCCTGCTTGGCGCACTTGATTCCGCGCTTTTGCATTTCAGGATTGGTGGAGATTTCCCCGTTTGGGAACGGCCGTTTGAAGAAAAAGATATTCACGCCCAGCAGAATCACTGCCAGGCCAACAAAAATGAGGGCTGCCAGAAATGTTTTCACGGATTACAGCGGGAATTCGGAGGATATTGGCTGATAATTGTAAACGCGGAGTATCATCCTGGCAAAGGTATCGGCCAGGGAAACTACGCGGAACTTACCCTGGAGGTGCTCCTGGGCCGGATCCAGCGGAATGGTATCCGTCACGTAGACCTCCGTGAGGGCGCTCTTGTCTATCCTTTCATATGCCGGGCCGGAAAGCACTGCGTGAGTTGCGAAGGCGCGGACGCTGTTGGCGCCGCGTTTAAGCAGCTCATTGGCGGCTTCCGTAAGGGTGCCGGCGGTATCTATAATATCGTCAATTATCACTATGTCCCTGCCTTCAACCTCACCGATGGGCTGGATACGCTCAATGACGTTTGCCTTTGCACGTGTCTTGTGGCATATCACAACCGGGGTGTGGAGGTACTTGGCATAGGAATGGACCCTCTTTGCGCCGCCCATATCCGGGGCTGCCAGGGTAAGGGTGTCCTTGTACTTTCTCTGGAGTTTCTTGAGAATGTCCAGGAAGTCATAGCTGGCGTAGAGGTGGTTTACGGGGAGGTCAAAGAAGCCCTGGATCTGGTCTGCGTGTAGGTCGCAGGTCATGACGGCATCGGCCCCGGCAACCTTGAGCATATTGGCAACAAGCTTTGCGCCGATGGAAGTACGGGGCTTGTCCTTGCGGTCCTGGCGGGCCCAGCCATAGTACGGGATAACGGCAATAACTCTGTCGGCCGATGCCCTCTTGGCGGCATCTATGGAAAGCAGGAGTTCCATGAGGTTGTCCGTGGAAGGGAAAGTGGACTGGATAATGAAGCAGGTGGCTCCGCGGACGCTCTCCTGGAAGTAGGGCTGGAATTCTCCGTCGCTGAAACGGGCGATTTCCAGAGGGCCCAGTGCTATCTCAGGATCCTCGGGGGCCTTCATACGGTTCATTGCATCAACTACCTTTTCCGCAAAATAGCGGGAAGCATCACAGGTAAACAGCGCCAGACGGTGCTCATGGAGATTGCTTATCATAGTGTTTGAAGAATTGATCCGATGTAATCAAGTATTTCCTCCTTGCCCGTCTTTTTGGCCGATGAGCTCACAAAGCAGGGCGGAAGCTCTTCCCACTCCTCCAATAAACGTCCCTTGTCTTTCAGGATTTGCGCATTCAGGGCTTCTGCGCCCAGTTTATCGGCCTTTGTGAAAATAATTCCGAAGGGTATCCCCTTTTCCCCAAGTTCACGGATGAAACGGAGGTCCACCTCCTGTAGATCGTGCCTTGAGTCTATAAGGACCATAAGCATCACAAGCTCCTCAGAGTTGTTGATGTAGTCCCAGATTATATGTCTGAGTTTTGCCCTTTCCCTGTCCGGAAGCTTTGCATACCCGTAACCGGGTAGGTCTACCAGATACCAGGAATCGTTTATTATGAAGTGGTTTACAAGCTGGGTTTTGCCGGGAGTCTGGGAGGTTTTTGCAAGCTTCCCGTTATCCGTAAGCATATTGATGAGGGAACTTTTTCCCACATTTGAGCGGCCGATGAAGGCAAATTCAGGCGCCTTGCGGGCAGGCTTTCCACCCACCCTGGTGCTTGATCCTGCAAATTCTGCCTTTGTGATTTTCATAGCCCCCGGACAATAACACACAAAGATAAGGAAAATTTGTAACTTTGCCATATGGAACAGGATGAAAAATATATGCGGGAAGCCCTGCGGGAAGCGCACGCCGCACTGGAAGACGGAGAAATCCCCATCGGGGCCGTCGTGGTGTGGAAAGGGCGTATTATCGGCCGTGGTCACAACCAGACCGAGAGGCTCCGTGACACCACCGCTCACGCAGAGATGATTGCCATTACCGCCGCCACCGAGGCCCTAGGAGGCAAATACCTCACGGACTGTGCGTTATACGTTACAGTTGAGCCCTGCCCTATGTGTGCCGGCGCCCTTGCCTGGGCCCAGACCGGAACCGTGGTGTACGGCGCCCCGGATCCACGCCGCGGCTTCTCCATGTTCCAGCCTTCCCTGCTACATCCCAAAACCGTCATCCGCGGCGGCGTGCTGCAGGAAGAATGCTCCTCGCTTATGCTGGAGTTTTTCCGCTCAAAAAGACCATAATGTCATTCTGAACGCAGTCGAAGAATCTCAAAACAATACTATATGAAAGGTGTACACATTTTTCTTGCCGATGGCTTCGAGGACATGGAAGCCCTTGCAACAAGGGACGTGCTCCTGAGGGGAGGAATCCCCGTTGTAACCGTTTCCATCACAGATGAGTATCTTGTGGAAAGTTCTCACGGACTGCAGGTTACGGCCGATACTTCCTGGGCCGATCTTGAAGTTATGGAACCCGGGACCGATGCCTCCGACGTAATGATCTTCCCCGGAGGAATGCCCGGTTCCAGGAACCTTGCCCAGCACGCTGAACTTATGGAGATTCTCCAGGACCACTGGGCCCGCGGAGGCGCCGTTGCTGCAATCTGCGCTGCTCCCGGGCTGGTTGTGTCACAGCTTCCGGGGCTTTCAGGCCGCAATTTCACCTGCTTCGATGGCTTTGAGGAGGCTCTCATTGCCGCAGGTGCCGTCTACACCCCTGAAGGCACCGTAATTGACGGCAATCTCATCACCGGACGCGGCGCCGGCTGGGCCGTGGAGTTCGGCCTTTCTATCCTAAGCTATCTGAAGGGTCCTGAAGCCGCCGCCAAGGTGAAGGCCGGGCTTATGCTCTAATAAGCGCCCCTACGGTAACCAGCGCCCCTACGGTAATGCCGATGCGGTGGAGCTTAGTTTGCTGATTATCAATGATTTACGCGATCATTTGGGATTACCGGTAATCCCAAATAACTCTGTAAGTTGCTGATTAGTAGTGGTTTAACCTCCACCCGTTACCGGACCACCAGACGGTGAATACGGCGTGGCACTGAGACCATTATCTCATATGGAATAGTTCCAAGGATACCCGCCAGTTCCTCTACAGTGGGATCTTCTCCAAACACCGTGACGGTGTCTCCGGGGGCGGCGGGGATGCCGGTTACATCCAGCATACACATATCCATGCAGATATTGCCGATAGTAGGCGCCCTGTGACCGTTCACTGAGAAAGAAGCGGCCCCGCGGCCAAGATGGCGGTCAATTCCATCGGCATAACCAACCGGGATGGTGGCGATGACGGTGCCTTCCCTGGCGTGGCCCCATCGGCCATATCCAACCGTATCTTCCGGCCCTAACTGCTTAATCTGCAGAATCTTGCACTTGAGGGATGCCACTGGGTCCAGGCGCTTTCCGGGAAGGGCGCTTATTCCATATATGCCGATACCAAGGCGCACCATATCAAACTGATACTGAGGGAAACGCTCTATGCCGGCGCTGTTGAGGATGTGACGCATGGGCATATAGCCGATGCCCGCGGCAATTGCCTCAGTGTTTTTCCGGAAAAGATCTATCTGGCCAAGGGTAAAGCCGTCCTGTTCAGGATCTTCCGCGACGCATAGGTGGGAGAACAGGCCCTTGACCTTGATCTCAGGGGTAACTTTCAGGTATTCAATCAGTTCCGGAAGTTCACCCGACATGAAGCCCAGGCGGTGCATTCCGGTGTCCAGTTTGATGTGGACGGGGTAATCCTTCAGGCCTTTATCGCGGAGAACCTCAACCAGTTTCTTTAAGGAATAGAGGTTGGGGATGGAAGGCTCCATTCGGGTTTCTATGATTTCCGGGAAGAAATCCGTACCGGCGGTGAGAACCAGGATAGGGAGGGAGATACCATTACGGCGGAGCTCCAGACCCTCTACAGGGTATGCCACGGCAAGGTAATCGGCCCCGGCACGCTGCATCATGGCGGCAAACTCCACGGCCCCGTGACCATACGCGTTGGCCTTGACCAGAACAAGAAGTTTGGTCTGAGGCTTAAGGAGGGAGCGGAAATAACGGTAGTTGCCCACCGTGGCATTCAGGTTAAGCTCCAAACGGGAAAAATCATCCTCAATTACGCGCATATTGTCCGTTTTGCTGTGCAAAAATAACATTTCCGCGTGACATTTCGGCATAAAAATGTAAATTTGTGCCAACGGATAAAACTGAACGCTATGTCTACAATGCTCATCTGGATAATAATGATTGCGGTGATGGTTGCAAGTATGCTCATCCAGGGTATGCTCCAACGCCGTTTTGACAAATACTCTGAGGTCCCGCTCTCAATGACAGGCGCGGAGGTTGCATCCCGTATGCTGGCAGCACACGGCATCCGTGACGTCTCAATAGTGTCTGTGGACGGAAAACTCACGGACCACTATGACCCCACCACCCGCACGGTAAACCTCAGCAAGGACGTCTATTACGGCAGGTCTGTCGCCGCTGCCGCGGTGGCAGCCCACGAGTGCGGCCACGTTGTCCAGCACGCAACTGGATACGCCTGGCTCAGGATGCGTTCCGCCCTGGTCCCTGTGGTGTCTTTTTCTAATAGCATTGTGTCCTGGGTACTTCTGGGAGGGGTTCTCCTTATCAATATCTTCCCGCAGCTGCTGTGGTTTGGTATCGGCCTTTTTGCCCTTACAACCCTGTTCAGTTTTATCACCCTTCCGGTAGAGATCAATGCAAGTGCCCGTGCCGTGAAATGGCTGGATAGCGCAGGCATTGTTACTTATGAGACAAAGCCAATGGCGGCCGATGCCCTCAAATGGGCCGCTTACACCTACGTGATTGCGGCTCTGGGTTCTCTAGCTACGCTGCTCTACTACATTTCCGTGGCGAACAGAAGGAATTGAGTGGAGGCTAAACCGCAATTAATCAGCAACTTACAGAGTTCTTTGGGATTACTGGCAATCCCAAATGATCGCATAAATCATTGATAGCCAGGGTGTTAGACTCCACCGCATCGGCATTACAATAGTGAGAAATACAAGTCCCTCCCCTGAGGGGATGGGTTTCTGGAGGGGGTAACGCGGGGCCCTTTTGACCCTTTTGAAAAAAAGGGGCAAGCTATTCAAGCTTGTCCCCCTTTTCATTGAACAATTCATTTTGCAGGACAGAGAACTCTGTCACTTCCTGTAGTTCCAGTTTCACCTTGTAGCGCTTGCGCCATCTGGCGAGGTAGGAATTGAACAGTCCCCTCTTGAGGTATGCCCCCAGGATGGGGCTTGTCTTGAGAGTTAGGGACCGGACACCTTTTTCTATGACGTAGAAGGCAATCTTTCTTTCGATTTCCTCATCAATCACAACGCTGGAGTGGATTTTTCCGGTGCCGTGGCACACGGGGCACTGTTCTGCGGTGTTGATTTCCGTCACGGGCCTTATCCGCTGCCGGGTTATCTGCATAAGCCCGAACTTTGTGAGCGGAAGCACGTTGTGCTTGGCCCTGTCACTTTCCATAAGCTCCTGCATATATTTGTGGAGGGCGTTCTTGTGGTCATTGGATTCCATATCTATGAAGTCCACAATCACTATTCCTCCCATATCACGGAGCCTGAGCTGGCGCGCTATTTCCTCTGCGGCTATCTTGTTTACCTCGAAGGAGTTTTCCTCCTGGTCTGCGGTTTTGGTCCTGATGCCGCTGTTTACGTCTATGACGTTAAGCGCTTCCGTGGTTTCGATTACCAGATATGCACCCTGTCTCATAGGAACCACCTTTCCGAATGAGCCCTTGATCTGCCTTGTGACCTCAAAATGGTCAAAGATGGGCTGCTTGCCTTCATAGAGGTGGACTATCTTCTCCTGCTCCGGGGATATCAGGGAGACATACTTCCGGGCTTCTTCGGCCACCCTCTCGTCGTTGATCCAGATATTGGAGAACGACTCATTGAGAAGGTCCCTGAGGACGGTAGTTGTCTTGCTGTATTCCGTGAAGAGCAGCTGGACGGTCTTGGAACTGGCAATCTTTTTCCAGGAACCCTCCCACTTCTCGATGAGGGACTCCGTCTCACCCACAAGGGTGGCGGCGTTCTTGCCCTCTGCGGCGGTGCGGATGATTGCACCGTAGTTTTTGGGGAGGATGCTCTTTACAAGTGTCTCAAGTCTACGTTTCTCTTCCTTGCCGGCAATCTTCTGGGAGATTGACACCTTTGATGCGAAGGGGAGAAGTACAATGTTTCTTCCTGCCAATGAAATTTCCGCGGTTAGTCGTGATCCCTTGGTGGATATGGGCTCCTTTACAATCTGAGCCACAATCATCTGACCCGGCCTGAGGATTTCCTCTATGCGCCCTTCCTTGGGAAGAGGCTCGCCTGTCTTTATTCCCGAGTACAGGTCCTTCAGGTTTGTGTTCTGGTTGGACTCCCGTACAAACTGGTCAAAGGCGTGGAAATAAAGACCAAGGTCAAGGTAATGGATGAAGGCTTCCTTTTTGTCTCCGATATCCACGAAGGCAGCATTGAGATTGGGGAGAATCTTTTTCACCTTTCCCAGGTGAACGTCTCCCACGGTGAATTTGTTCCCAGTGCTGGACTCTTGAGAGTACTCTATCAGCCGGTGATTTTCCATCAGGGCGATATGTACCTGCGTTGGCGTTACGTCAACAATTAAATCCTTGTCAGGTTTCGTAAGGCCTTCCATTTGGAAATTTTTGGTTTAAAAAAAGGGCTTTGCGAATCACTCCGCAAGCCCTTAACTTTGAGAAGTTATTACTTCTTCTTGTGGCGGTTCTTGCGCAAGCGCTTTTTGCGCTTGTGCGTTGCCATCTTGTGCCGTTTATGCTTCTTACCGTTAGGCATAATTAATAAGTTGTTTAAGATTATTTCTCCTTAACAGCGTTGACAAACGTCTTGGCGGGCTTGAAAGCAGGAATATCGTGTGCGGGGATGGTCATAGTGGTCTTGCGGGTGATGTTACGCGCGGCCTTCTGAGCACGGTGCTTGATGATGAAGCTGCCGAATCCACGAAGATAAACGGGGTTACCTGCTACCAGTGATTCCTTCACAGCCTCTGTGAAATTCTCAACAACTGCAAGTACCGTTGCCTTTTCAATTCCTGTAGCCTTTGCTACTTCGTTTACAATCTCTGCCTTAGTCATAGTTATTAAGTTTTAAATTTAGGGTTTCCCAAAAAACTCAGCAAAAGTAGGCATTTTATTCTAAAAATCAAAATGATAGGTCAAAAATTATTATTGGCACGGAGATTGACCATATATATATAATTTGTGTTTTCTGACAATTTGTCAGTATTTTTGCGTGTCGGAGCCCTGAAAGGGCGACAAAGCCTCCTGCCCCCGAGGGGAGGAGGTTTGGAGGAGGGGGTAACGTTGGCATAAATTTTATAAAAGAATTTTATGAAACTTAACGATATGATTGGCGCCCAGACGGGCGTGGAAGTGAACATTATGCCGGTTGTGGGAGATGCCGGTTCACTGAATTTCAACCCGGCGGAAATCCCGCCATCTGTCCCCCTACTGCCCCTGAGGAATGCCATCGTGTTCCCCGGGACGGTATTTCCTGTCACGGTTGGCAGGGAAAAATCCATCAAGCTGGTGGAAGCCGTAGAAGGAGGCAGCGGATGGCTTGCCGCCGTACCCCAGATGGATGTTGCCGTAGAGGACCCCACGGAGAGTGACCTTGCCCCCCGCGGCACCGTGTGCAAACTCATCAAAACCCTTGAGATGCCGGACGGCACCGTAACCGCCATCCTTCAGGGCGCATCCCTCTGCCGCGTGGAAGAGGTTGTCAGTTACGACCCCTACATCACCGCCCGTGTCACCTGCCTTGAGGAGTTCATGCCAAAGGAGGCCGATGAAAGGGAACTCCACGTGCTGTCAGAATCCCTCAAGGAGAAATCGGCCACGATTGTAAAGACCTCATCCTTTGCGCCAAAGGAGGCTGTGGGAGCCCTGAGGAGCATAGATAACTTCCACTTCCTGGTGAATTTCATCGCAACCACCATAGAGACGGAGAATTTCTCCGAGAGGGCGGCGCTCCTTGACATAGAGAACATCTACCTCCGCGGCCTGGAGCTTCTCAAAGTGCTTGACACACAGATACAGCTCATCCAAATCAAGCAGGAGATAAACCAGAAGGTCAAAACGGACATAGACCAGCAGCAGAGGGAGTATTACCTCAACAACCAGCTCCGCACCATCCAGGAGGAACTTGGCATGGACGAGGGCGAGGAAATGGAGAAGATGAGAAGAAGGGCCGATGAAAAGAAGTGGTCCAAGGAAGTGCGCGCCATCTTTGACAAGGAGATGAGCCGCCTTGAGAAGTTCAACCCCACCTCCCCCGACTACAGCATCCAGCTCAACTTCCTCCAGTTCATGCTGGACCTTCCCTGGGGAGAGATGAGTGACGACAACCTTGACCTGAAGAATGCCAAGAACGTGCTGGATGAGGACCACTTTGGCCTCGACCAGGTGAAAGAACGCATCATAGAGTACCTTGCCGTCCTTAAACTCAAGGGCAATATGAAATCCCCCATCCTGTGCCTGTGGGGCCCTCCCGGAGTGGGTAAGACCTCCCTTGGAAAGTCCGTTGCAAGGGCCCTTGGCCGTAAATACATCCGCATTTCCCTTGGCGGTATGCATGATGAAGCGGAAATCCGTGGCCACCGCAAGACCTACGTGGGCGCCCTTCCGGGCCGTATCCTCAACGGTATCCAGAGGGCCGGAACATCCAACCCCGTGATTGTGCTGGACGAAATTGACAAACTGTCACAGGATTTCAAGGGAGACCCTTCAAGCGCCCTTCTCGAGGCTCTTGACCCTGAGCAGAACAACACCTTCCATGACAACTACCTGGACATTGACTATGACCTCTCCAACGTCCTTTTCATCACCACGGCAAACGGCATCGGCACCATCCAGCCCGCCCTCAAGGACCGTATGGAGATGATCAACGTGAGCGGCTATCTTGCCGAGGAAAAGCTCCAGATTGCAAAGATGTACCTTGTTCCAAAGCAGATCACGGAGCACGGATTGAAGGCCGATGAACTGAAAATATCCGATGAAGCCATCAAGGAGATCATCGACAACTACACCCACGAAAGCGGTGTCCGCGGCCTTGAGAAGCAGATTGCAAAGATTGCGCGTGTAACCGCCAAGAAAATTGCAATGGAGGAGGAGCGCCCTGCACTAATAGAGCCTGGACACCTTCGTGAATACCTTGGTCTACCCACTTCCTTCCACGACGACGTAAAGGGCAACGAAGGCCCTGGCGTTGTCACAGGCCTTGCCTGGACTGAAATGGGAGGTGAGATCCTCTTTGTGGAAAGCCAGGTATCGGCCGGAAAGGGAAACCTCTCAATGACAGGTAACCTTGGAGACGTGATGAAGGAGAGCGCCCAGATTGCATGGCAGTATATAAAGGCCCATCCCGAGCTGGCCGATATAACCACGGAGCAGTTCATGGCAAAGGATATCCACGTGCACGTGCCGGAAGGCGCTGTGCCAAAGGACGGTCCTTCCGCCGGTATCACGCTTGTGAGTTCCATGGTTTCCGCCCTCCGTGGCCAGGCCCCCAAAACCGGCTACGCAATGACTGGAGAAATGACCCTGAGGGGCCGTGTGCTGCCGGTTGGTGGAATAAAGGAGAAGATCCTTGCGGCCAAGCGCGCGGGCGTGCATACCATCATTATTTCTGAAGAAAACAGAAAAGATGTTGAAGATATAAAGGATATTTACGTAAAAGGTCTTACCTTTGTCTATGTAAAGACTATTGCCGATGTAATTGCGGCAATCTTTTAGACAAATGGACGTAAAGATAGAACAAAGCTGGAAAAGCGCACTGAGCGAGGAGTTCGGGAAACCGTACTTTGAGTCTCTGGTGCGCTTTCTGCATAGTGAGAAGGCAGCCGGGAAGGTTATCTACCCTCCCGGACCGTCAATCTTCAGGGCATTTGACCTTACGCCGCTTCCGGCCGTAAAGGTGGTAATCCTTGGGCAGGACCCTTACCACGGCCCCGGGCAGGCCATGGGGCTATCCTTCTCCGTCCCGGACGGTATCCCAGCTCCCCCTTCCCTCAAGAACATCTTCCAGGAAATTGAGATGGATCTTGGCGTGAAGATGAGCGGCCGCCCCAACCTTGAGGGCTGGGCCCGACAGGGTGTGCTTCTCCTCAACAGCGTCCTTACGGTTCAGGCCGGGCTGCCCACTTCCCACAGCCGCATCGGCTGGATGGAATTCACTGACGCAGTAATCCGCACCATATCGGAGCGCCGGGAGGGCGTGGTGTTCATGCTGTGGGGCAGGTTCGCGCAGGAGAAATCGGCCCTCATTGATACCACAAAGCACCACGTGCTTATGGCGGCGCACCCCTCTCCCCTTGCCCGCGGGGCATTCTTCGGCTGCAGGCATTTTTCAAAAGCAAACCAGATTCTCATCTCCGAGGGTCTTGAACCCATACAATGGCAATTATGAAACGGATAGCACTTTTCCCCGGATCTTTCGACCCCTTCACCGCCGGCCACCTCAACATCCTGAGGCGCGCCCTCACCATGTTCGATGAGGTTGTGGTGGCAGTGGGCATCAATCAGGACAAGAGGGGCTTCTTTGATATGCCCAAGCGCCTGCAGATCATAAACCAGGCCACTTCCGGCATCCCCGGCGTGTCCGTGATCCAGTACGACAGCCTTACCATAGACCTCTGCAAGAAGCTTGGAATCAAGCATATCGTGCGCGGCGTTCGCAATATGATAGACTTTGAGACGGAACGTTCCATTGCCGATGCAAACCGCCGCCTGGCCCCGGACATCGAGACCATCATAATCCCTACGGCGCAGGAATTTGCTCATATCTCTTCATCGGCCGTGAGGGATATCCTAAAGCACGGCGGAGACTATTCTGCATTCATTCCAAAGGGAGTAAAGCTATGAAAAAGTTTATCCTGGCTATATGTGCGGGCATCATCGCCCTTGGAGCGCAGGCACAGGAGTATCCTGAACTTGGCGCCAAGCTGGAGCAGTATTTTGCTGCGCTTGCCGGAGAACCCGCTTCCGTCCAGAACAATGAGTGCGACTTCCTCATAGAGTCCTGCCAGGATTCCCTGGTGCGCCAATATGTTGCCCTGATAATCTACGACCATTACCTCCGTTCAAAGATAATGGGAGATGACGCCGTGGCTGTGCACGTGGCTCAGAAATGGTTCCTCTCCGGAAAGGTCAAAATGCATTCGGAGGAGGATCTCAGGAATGCCGATATCTACGCTACGTTCAACCGCAGTTCACTAATCGGCCAGCAGGCCCCTTCGGCCACCCTGAAGGACCGCTCCGGCGCCTCTGTCAGCGTTCCCGTGAAGGGAGAATACACCGTCCTTTATTTCTACGCCCCTGATTGCAGCACCTGCAAGGCTACAACGGCAGAACTAAAGAAACTGGCGGATTCCGGAGAATACGCTTTCCGCCTTGTGGATGTAAATGTGAACAATCCCGGCCCGGACGAGGACTGGCAGATGAACTACGGCGTGCTTAAGACTCCGTGGATGTTTTTAATCGGCCCTTCCGGTAAGATCCTTGGCCGCGGGCTTGACGTCCCGTCCCTTAAGATGCTCCTTGGAAGGGAGTACTCCACCGGCACCTACGTCTATGGCTCTGACATCCAGATGGAGCGCTACGCCCAGATGTTCTCCGCCTACGGAGACACCCTCAAGGTATCCGATGTTCTTGATGTGGCCGATTACCTTGCCGCCCGCACTTTTGGAGAAGGTGACATTGACTCCTTCAAGCAGG
>JAFZOU010000038.1 GCA_017550525.1 Bacteroidales bacterium | reverse complement strand
TCTACTACCGCACGGAAACGGATTTCAAGCGCGGAAGCTTCCGCGTGAGGGGTGACACCGTGGACATATACCTGGGAGGTGCCGATTACGCCGCCCGCATAGAATTCTTCGGGGACGAAGTTGACCGCATAGCCCTCATAGACCCCGTCACGGGCGCCATCTTCGAGGAAATGGAGAAGATAGACCTGTACCCCGCCAAGAACTTTGTGACCTCCAAGGAGAAGGGCGCCAAGGCCGTTAGCCAGATACAGGAAGACCTTGTAAAGCAGGTGGAGTACTTCGAGTCCATCGGCAAATATCTTGAAGCCAAACGCCTGAAACAGAGGGTGGAATATGACATTGAGATGATAAAGGAGATGGGCTATTGCCCCGGGGTGGAGAACTATTCCCGCTATTTTGACGGCCGTAAGCCCGGCCAGCGCCCTTTCACCCTCATAGACTATTTCCCCAAGGATTTCCTGGTGTTCATAGACGAATCCCACGTCACCCTCCCCCAGATCCGCGCCATGTACGGCGGGGACCACTCCCGTAAGGAGACCCTGGTGGAATACGGCTTCCGTCTCCCCGCCGCCAGTGACAACCGCCCCCTCACCTTCGACGAATTCGAGTCAATCACCGGCCAGACAGTGTACGTAAGCGCCACGCCGGCCGATTACGAGCTTGAGAAGAGCGAAGGCCTTGTGGTGGAGCAGATCGTGCGCCCCACCGGCCTCCTTGACCCTCCCATAGAGGTCCGTCCCACCAAGAACCAGGTGGACGACCTTATGGAGGAAATACGCATAAGGGCGGAACGGGACGAGCGGGTGCTTGTAACCACCCTCACCAAACGCATGGCCGAGGAACTGGACAGCTACTTCACCAAAAACGGCGTCCGCTGCCGGTACATCCACTCCGACGTAGACACCGCTGAGCGCGTGGAAATAATAGAGGATTTCAAGAACGGCCTCTTTGACGTCCTTATCGGCGTAAACCTCCTGAGGGAAGGCCTGGACATCCCCACAGTCTCCCTTGTGGCTATCCTGGATGCCGATAAAGAGGGCTTCCTCCGTAGCGGCCGCGCCCTCACCCAGACCGCCGGCCGTGCCGCCCGCAACCTCAACGGCCTTGTGATAATGTATGCCGATTCCGTCACGGAATCCATGGACGAAACCATCCGTGAAACAGCCCGCCGCAGGAAGAAGCAGCAGGAATACAACAAGCTACACGGCATCACGCCAAAGCAGGTTGCGGCCCACGCCAACCCCCTCATGACTGAACTGGTGCGCTCCGGAGACGACACAACCCACGTGTCCGGCTTCCTGAACCCCGTGCTCCAGAACAGCGTCACCGGCCATGTTAGCGCCAGGGACAGTGTCTCAGACCCGTCTTACGTTCCAAGCGCTTCCGAACTTGGCAAGGGAGACGTGAAGGTAGGACTTGGACACGACGCAAGGAGGGAATCTCCATCGGCCTACGTTGACGGATACATCACCGCAGACCTTGCCGCCGTGCTCCAGGATCCCGTTATCCGCTCCATGTCCCGCGAACAGGTTGAGAAAGCGGCCGATGAAGCCAAACGCAAGATGCAGAAAGCGGCAGCGGACCTTGACTTCACCGCCGCCGCCCGTTACCGTGACGAGATGTGGGCCCTTCAGGAATACCTTAAGGTGTGGAAGGTCTGATCCGGCACACTATGCCAAACCGTCGCTTCGCGACCCCTCCCACCTGCGGTGGGCCCCTCCCTCTTACATGGCCGAGGGTGGCCATGGGTTTGGCACAGTGTGCCGGAATCAGACCCTGGTGACTTTAAGGATGTGTTTGAGATTCTTTATCTGGGAAAGGACTTTGTCCAGTTCCAGATTGGAGGGAACAGATAGCTTCAGCGCTACCTCATAGGTGCCGTTGCGGGGATTATCCGTGACGGTGAAGGAGCGGATGCTGGCCTTGAACTGGCCTATCACTTCAAGGATGCGGCCGGAGGCGCTCTCTTCATCGGCAATCACCTTAAGGGCAACCTGGAAGGAGCCGCTGGATGGAGTATCGGCCCATTTTACCTTCTGAATCCGATAGGGATACAGTTCCAGCAGACGGGCGGCGTTGGGGCATGTAATGCGGTGGATCTTGATGCCGTCCGTGCGGGTGACAAAGCCAAATACGTCGTCGCCGAACACGGGATTGCAGCATTTGGACATCTTGTAGTCAAGGCCCTTCACGTTCTTGGCGTTGAGAACAAGGATGTCGTCCTTACTCTCCTGACGACGGGCCTTCACCTTATCCTGGATGGCCTCTGCGGCCTCCACGGACTGGGCGTGGCGCTGCTCCTCGGAGAGGATGTACTCCTTTATTACGTTCACGTCCAGGGTTCCGGCGCCGATTGCGGCGTAGAAGGCCGTAAGAGTAGGATAATTGTTCTTCTTGCGAAACTCCGTGAGCATGTCGTCCGGAAGTTCCAGCTTCCAGTTCTTGAGGCGGCGCTCAAGCAGCTCCTTGCCGTCCACGGCGCGGGTCTGCTCCTGAAGGGCAAGGGCCTGCTTCACCTTGGAGCGGGCCTTTGAACTCACCACCCAGTTCATCCAGTCCGGCGTGGGACGCTGGTTCTTGGAGGTCTGGATTTCAACCACGTCTCCTGTGGACAGCTTCTCACGGATGGAGACGGCTTTCCCGTTCACCTTTGCGCCGACGCAGTGGGAGCCAATGTTTGTATGTATGCCAAAGGCAAAATCAAGGACGGTTGCCCCGGCAGTAAGGATCCTCAGTTCACCGGTAGGGGTGAACACAAAAATCTCCTTTGAAGGAGGCTGAGGGAGGTCCTCGGTGTCGTCATCGGGGTGCTCCAGGGCATAGCGGACATTGGAGAGCCATTTATCAAGGCTTTCTTCACGTTTAATCCCCTTGTAGGCCCAGTGTGACGCGAAGCCGTTCTCCGCCATATCGTCCATGCGCTGCGTGCGTATCTGGACTTCTATATATGCTCCTTCACGGTTTTTTACGGTAATGTGGAGGCTCTCGTAGCCATTAGGTTTGGGGTTGGTGACCCAGTCCCTCAGGCGCTTGGTGTCCTGCTCATACTCCTCCGTCACAAACCCGAAGACCTTCCAGCAAAGTTCCTTCTCCAGCACGTGGTTCTCACCGTCGCACTCTATGATAAAGCGCATGGCAAAAACATCATAGACGCCTTCGAAGGGCACTTTCTGCTTGCACATCTTCTGCCAGATTGAGTAGGCCGATTTTGTGCGGACCTTCAGTTTGTACTTGATTCCGGCTCCGTCCAGTTTACCCTTGAGCGGCTCTATGAATTCCTGCATGAGCTTCTCACGGTCCTTCTCCCCCGCCTTCAGTTTGTTGGTGATGAGGCGGTACTGCTCAGGCTCCGCGTAATTGAGATAGATATCCTCCATCTCACGCTTCATCTTGTAAAGGCCAAGCTGGTGGGCCAGTGGAATATAGAGAAGGAGGGTCTCAAGGATCTTCTGCTCCCTGTTACTCTTTGGGAACATCCTGAGACTCCGCATCACCTCAAGGCGGTCGGCAAGCTTAAGGACCGTCACGCGGGGATCCCTGGAGTACTGGATGATGAGTTTCTTATAGTTCTCGGCTTCAAGGCGCGTATCCTTGGGCTTGATGGTGGATATCTTGTTAAGGCCGTCAACAAGGGTACGGATAGATGCGCCCCAATCTGCCTCCTTCACCTCATATCCGGCAATACGGCTTGCCTCGTGGAGATATACGGCGGCGATGCATTCTTCCGGAAGACCAATTTCATCGGCCACAATTGCCGCCACGGCATCGGGATGGCCGATAAAGGGCGTTCCGTCGTGACGGGTGTGGTCCTTAAGCGCTTCCAGGGCCGCAGAGCGGGCTTTGTCTATGAGTGGTGTGGTTGTCATCTTGCAGCGCGTTGGCGGGCGGTTAGGGCTTTCTGGAACTCCCTGGCATTCTGAAGATGCTGGGCATAAGTGGTGGCAAAACGGTGGGTACCGTTGAAGGAAGGATCCGCGCAGAAGAAGATGTAACTGTGGGAATCCGGGTGCAGGACGGCCTCAAGGCAGCTCTTTGGAGGGCAGGAGATGGGGCCCGGAGGCAGGCCGAAATTCTTGTACGTATTGTACGGGGAGTCCACCTCAAGATGCCTCTTGAGGATGCGGTTGGGCTCATAGTCAAAGCAGAAGGCAATTGTAGGATCGGCCTGGAGTTTCATCCCGGATTTGAGCCGATTCAAATACACTGCGGCAATTGCGGGCTGCTCCGGAACGTACCGGGTTTCGCCGTTCACGATTGATGCAAGGGTACAGGCTTCCGCTACGGTGAGGCCCTGCTTCCCTGCAGCGGCCTTGCGTTCAGGCGTCCACCAGGCATCAGCCTCACGGAACAGTTTCTCCATGATTTCCCTCACGGAAGCCGTCCAGAGAATCTGATACGTGTCAGGAATAATCCTTGTGAAAAGCATGGCCGGCCTGAAGCCCAGGGAATCGGGCGAGCAGATGTAGGAAGCAACCTCAAGCGAATCCACAAGCATCTGGGCACCCACCTTCCTTGCAAGGATGGCTGGAGTGCGGATGGAAGACAGCGTCAGGTTCACTGGCGTCTGCCAGCCTTTGTGGACCATACGCATAGCGTACATGCTGGTGCACGTGGAGTCTATGGTGTAATGGCCCACCTCAAAGGTTTTAACGCCCTTGAAGGCGCGCCTGACGCTTGCGGGCTTACGTACGTTGCCGCTTGCGATAATACTGTCGCAGACAGCCTCAGGATCTGTCCAGGGATAGATATAAAGCTCTGTGGTCCCATTGAAATTGGGAGCCTTGCGGTCATACCAATAGCGGTAGGCCTTGATGCCCACAACCGCTAGAAGCGTCACCGCCAGGACTGCGGCTACGCTTATGGCTATTTGCCTGGAAGTCATAACCTTATCTTAGTTTTATCTCGTCACCCTCCTCAAGTTCCACTGGAGGTACCCAGCCGTTGAGTTTGAGGATGGCCTTCTCCTTTACGGCAAAGCGCTGGCAGATTGCGTGGAAATCCTCACCGTCTTCTGATACAATGTACATTTCAAGTCCCTTGGGGGCCTTTTTCTTCTTTGCCTGAAGGTACACTATGGAACCAGGAAGAAGGGGCTGATCCTTCTTGAGGTCATTGTATTTCAAGATCTCCCACTTGAAAAGATGGTACTGCTTTGCAATGGAGGAGTAGGTTTCCCCTTCCATGGAGTACACAAAGGGAACGTCGTTGAGGGAATACAGAAGACGTGAAAGCTGGAAGTGGAATTCCTCCGAAGGGGAAACTGCCACGCCGTTTCTCACTGCAGGGGCGGCAACGGGCTGCTCTATCTGGAGCGGGGATTCCGGAAGGACTGCCTCTTCCTGAGTGGTAAGGATGTCAAAGCGGGACAGATTGTAGTCCTCTATATATTTAATGAGTTTGGATGCGTACTTGGGATCAGTTGCGTAACCTGCCTTCTTGAGGCCGTTTGCCCAGCCTTTGTAGTCCGTGCGCTCGAGGTCGAAGAGGAACTTGTAGCGGTCTCGGTAGCGGAGGAAGTCTGAGTGGTCACGGAAACTCTCCTCCACGGAGCCATACACACGGAAGCACTCTCCGCGCCGGTCATCGTCCATATACATTGTGTCACCTGTCCAGCCCTTATGGCACTTTATGCCAAAGTGGTTCTTACCGTTTACGGCAAGGGTGGAGAGGCCGGAACCGGATTCCAGGATACCCTGGGCAAGGGTAATACTGGCAGGAACGCCGGTGCGGAGCATCTCCTGCACGGCAATATCGGAATATGTTTCAATGTATTTCTGCTGGGCCTGACCCGCTCTCTGGGCCTGTGCGGAAAAAGTGACGCACAACACTGCCAGAAGGGATATGAGGAGCTTCTTCATCTTGCAAGTTTTTACAAGATGCTAAGTTAAGAAGAAATTTTCAGAACTCATAACTCTCGCCGTCGGAAGTGGCGTAAGTTTGAGGGAAAATGCTGCGGCACTCGGCCTCATAGGCCTTAATGTCTGAATTCCTTGAAGAATAATGGCCGATAAGAAGTTTTCCGGCGCCTGCATCCCTGGCCATGGATGCAGCCTCTATTGTTGTGGAATGGTGCCTCTGGGCCGCTTGGTCCGACAGTTCCTGAAGATAGGTTGTCTCGTGATAGATAACGCTAGTTCCCTTGAGCCAGGATGCCTCCTCCGGGAAAGGGGCGGTATCTGAGACGTATGCATAACTTCTGGGGACAAACGGCTTGTAGGCGGCTACGGCTACTGGAATCACCGTTCCATCGGCCCTTAAAACATCCTCTCCGCGCTTTAGGGAGCCAATCTCAGTGAGGGTGAGCCCGTACTCCCCTATCGCTTCCTTATGAACGTTGAACGGCGGTTCCTTCTCAAGGATTCTGAAGCCGAAGGTCTCAATGGCGTGATTTAGCGGAAATGCCTCCACGCGGATTGATTTTGTTTCAAGCACAGTCTCCGGCTCTTTCATCTTGAGGGGCGTGAAACGGATTTCATAGCCTACTCCGTCACCATAATAACTAAGGAAGAACTTGAGGATGGGGCCGAACGACGGAGGTGCAAAAACGTTAAGCGGCATCTGCCGGCCTTTCATTCCAAGGGTGGAAAGAAGGCCGAAGATACCAAAGACGTGGTCACCGTGAATGTGTGAGATGAAGACGGTGTCCAGCTTCATCATGGGGATGCGGTAACGGGCCATGGCATACTGCGTGCCTTCACCGCAGTCCAAAAGGAACAAGCGCCCGTGCACTTGAAGTGCCTGGGCGCTTTGGTTCCGGTCTCCTGCTGGCATGGCAGATGCCGTGCCCAGCATTGTGACCTTGAAGATATTGGAAGAAGGATTATTCACCCTTTTCCATCTTGTCCTTGAGGGCTGCAAGAGCGGAGATGTCACCGAGGGTGGTCTTCTCCACGTTGCTCTGGACCTTCTTGATGGCCTTCTTTGCTGTCTCAGCTTCTGCGGTTTCCTTGGCTGCCTTTGCCTCCTGGTAAGTGCGGACGTGGGAAACGCGGATGGTGCGGGTTGCACGGCGGAGATCAACAACCTTTACGGGAAGGGTCTCACCTACGAGGGCCTGCTTGCCGTCTTCCTTCACAAGCTCACGGTTGAAGGCGGTAACCTCAGTGCCGTCAGCGAGGGTAAGGGTGGCGTTCTTGTCACCAATCACGGACACGGTAGCGTCCACGACGGTGCCAACGGGATATTTAGCCTCAAGTTCATCCCAAGGGTTGGGAGTGAGCTGCTTGTGACCAAGGGAAAGCTTGTGGCTGTTCTCGTCGAAGTCAAGGATGACTACGTCGATGACGTCACCGCTCTGGACCATCTCTGCGGGATGCTTGATCTTGTTCCAGCTGAGGTCACTGATGTGGATCAGGCCTTCTACGCCGTCTTCAAGCTCTGCGAATACACCGAAGTTGGTGATGTTGCGGACGGTAGCCTTGTGCTGGGAACCCACGGGATATTTCTCGCGGATGCTCTCCCAAGGATTGGTGGTGAGCTGCTTGATGCCGAGCGACATCTTGCGGGCCTCGCGGTCAAGGGTGAGGATCTGGGCCTCTACCTCGTCGCCAACCTTAAGGAATTCCTGTGCGCTGTGGAGACGGGGGCTCCAGGACATCTCGCTGACGTGAACGAGACCCTCGACGCCGGGCTCTACCTCGATGAATGCACCGTAATCGGCCACTGCAACTACCTTACCCTTAACGGTGTCACCAACCTTGAGGTCTTCTTTGAGAGCCTCCCAAGGATGTGCGCTGAGCTGCTTGAGACCAAGGGCGATGCGCTTCTGCTGCTCGTTGAAGTCAAGGACAACAACGTTGATCTTCTGATCAAGGGCGACAACCTCTTCCGGATGGGAGATGCGGCCCCAGCTGAGGTCTGTGATGTGGATGAGACCGTCCACGCCACCGAGGTCTACGAACACGCCGTAGTTGGTGATGTTCTTGACCACGCCCTCAAGTACCTGACCCTTCTCAAGCTTGGAGATGAGCTCTGAGCGCTTCTGCTCCTGCTCTGCCTCCAGGAGGGCCTTGTGGGAAACGACCACGTTCTTGAACTCCTGATTGATCTTCACGATCTTGAAGTCCATTGTGGTGTCCACGAATACGTCATAGTCACGGATGGGCTTGATGTCGATCTGGGAGCCGGGGAGGAAGGCCTCGATTCCGAATACGTCCACGATCATACCACCCTTTGTGCGGGTCTTTACATAACCCTTCACAATCTCACCGCTCTCATATGCGGCGTTAACCATATCCCAAGATTTGAGCTGGCGGGCTTTCTTGTGGGAGATGATGAGCTGGCCCTTGCGGTCCTCTGCGCTCTCTACAAGGACTTCCACCTTGTCACCCACTTTGAGGTCCGGATTGTAACGGAACTCGGGGGCGGAGATGACGCCTTCTGATTTGGCGCCGATGTTAACAACAACCTCACGCTTGTTGATGGAGGTGACAACACCCTCAACGACCTCATTTTCGGTAACTTTGTTGAGAGTCTGCTCATACTGAGCCATGGCTTCCTTCTTGGATTCACCGGTCTCAGCACCGTCATTCTCAAAGGCTTCCCAATCGAACTCCTCGGGAGCTACGGAAGCATTCAGAATGGCCTTCTTGGTTTCTTTAATTTCTTCTGACATAATTGATTTTTTAGAAAAAACTAGTAGTTAAACATTATGTTTTGTGCCTCATCGCACATACCCGTGCGAATTTTAGCGCGCAAAGATAGGTATAATTATTTGATTCTGCAAATTTGGCAGAATTATTTGAAATAGCTTACTTTAACATCGAAGAAGATGTTCTCCTTGTCACGGCGGGAGAAGGTGAAGGTGCCCTGTTCGCGGCCAGTGAGGATGTCAATCAGATAATAGGTTTTGCCCTTGCGCGCCCAATAGAGCGGGTCCGGGGGCCAGCCATAAAACTTGGCGGCCTTCAGCTCATCATAACGCTTGGCAGTGAGAAGGTTACAGTATTCGTCCATGATGGTGAAGCCTTCGCCAGGGATGCGCACGATGAGCCGATGCTCATCGGGGTCGTTACCCATTTCAATCTGGGCGTAGTCCAGTTTGGTGTCCGTAGCCCTTTTGCCGCTGGGAAGGAACAGCACCACATCAAACTTCCCGTCAGAGGCCGTGCCGGAAACCTGTTTGTAGCCGATGATAAAGCGAAGATAATCTCCCGTATTGGAATTCCAACTGGAGCCAAAGTTCTGATACTCAAACGGAATTATCATCTGTCCCTTGGCATTCATGACGCCCCAGGCATTGGCATAAGGCGTAACGCCGTCAAACGCCTCGGCCTCTGTGAATGGCTTTTCCCGCACACTCACAAGGCGGTTCCGATACTCAAGCTCGGCCCTGACGAACATGCGCCCGCCAACGGCATGGCGGCAGATGGCCTTGCGAAGGCCTTCCGGGGTCATATTCTTACCCTGTTCTATCTTCTGGCGAAACTCATCATCGGCCAGGGGGATCCAATCCGGATTCTCCTTTGCCGTCTGATATAGCAGGTAGGTGTCTATACGGTCCTTAAGGCTCAGCCACTCCTCACTGTAATAATAATCCTCCGTGAAAACGGCTTTGCACGGCGGGTTCCAAGCGTCCTTGGGGAACAGGTCCCGGGCGTCATATATCACCAGTGTTTGCGCCGCGGCAGATAAAGCGCCGCAGAGCACAAAAACGGTCAAAATAACGTGACGGAAGTTCATCGGGAAATCTTTTTATAGTGCTTCCAGGCCAGGGTGGCGTAACAGTAGCGCTTAGTGCGGGCCGAGGGGATGAAGGCGTAGTGGAAGTGCTTCTCCCCCGCATGCTCCCGCAGACGATCCAAATCTCCATAACCGGGGGCGGCCCAGACTACGCCGCGGTTGTATGCGGTGGCGGCAAGGCGAACCTGCTCCTTAAGCGGCAGAGTCTCAATACCTTCCTGAGTACGCTCCCCTTTTTTATTATAGGAGCCGTAGGAGGCATACAGCAGCCTCAAAAACACTCCCACGTATATCACCTGCCACTCTTCTTTCTGCAAGCGCGAAATGCGTATGCGGCGCGCGGTGGCATTATCGGCCGTGTCAAACCATAGCTCATACTCCCGGGCAAGGCCGCTTCTCATCCAGGCCTTTTCCATTTCTTCAACAAAGGAAGGTTTCATCTGGAACAGGCCGATTGAAAAGTCCGGCCCTCCGCCCGTGGTGATGTAGGTGCCGTAGTTGGCAGCCGTCTCCAGTGCGTCCTGAAGGCGGGAATAGCGTTCCACTTCCGGCCACACCACGGACTCCGCCACCAGGGGGTCAACGTCAAAGGAGCGCCACGTATCGTAGGCGCTCCCAGGTATGACTACGGCCAAAGCCAGTATTAGAGCATATAGGTGCAAAGCACAAGCTGGTACTTGTAGTTGCCGTTGCCGGTGTCTTCAGTGGCCTCGTGGTACCACTGGAGCTTGTTGCCGGTCTTCTTCCATGCGGTGGGGAATACCTGGTCTCCTTCAGGCATCTGGAGGAAACCACCCTCGGCATTGTAGAAAACTTTGCGCTTGCCGTCAGAGGAGGTCCAGCTGGCGCTCTTGGGTGAAGAGGCGTCCTTGCGCTTGCCGTTGAGCTTCTGGAATTCCTCGTCAGAAACGGGGCTCCAGCTTCCGCCGGAGAAGTGGTAAACCTTACCGTCCTCATCCATTGAGTAGATGTGCTTGCCGCTGCCGATGGCGTCAAAATCGGCCTGACCAAATACGGCGAATTCCGGCCACCATGGGCGTACGCTCTTGCCACCGACCTTGGCGGCACTCACATTAATCTCACGCACGATTTCCTCCTTGTACATCTTGGGATAGTTTGAAGGGAACTCGCTATAAGCCTCGGCCAGGATGTCACCGGCCTGGATAACAACGTTGAGCGGCTCACGGTAAAGGGCGCACTCAGGGATAAGGCCGTCCTCAATGGCCTGACGGTTGATCTTGATAATCTTTCCAAGGGATTCCTTGCGGGCGTTGAAACGCTTCTGGACGTCTTCCACCCACACCTTTGCAGCGCGCTCACGATAGCTCATAATGCGCTCCAGGGCCTGGGCGTAAAGCGGATTGTAAACGGAAGGATCCTCAGTCTGGTATATCTTGTTCTTGATCTCGATGAGTTTCTTGCGCTCGGATGCGGCAAAGTTCACGTCGGCCGTAGCGTCCTTGAGGTCATAGCAAGCCTGGATGTCCTGCATGTACTTGGACATCTTGACCTGCATGTCGTTAAGGCCGGCGGTCTTCTGGTTCATCTTTTCCATCATGTCCATAGCCGAGCCCATACCGCCCATCATTGAACGGGAGCTCTTCTGCTGGGCAAGCTTCTGCTCTTCCATGAAGCGCTTCTGGAAGGCATCGGCCTCCTTCTTGAAGGAAGGATCTTTGGCCGATTGGGCTTTCTGATATGCCTCCATCTTCTTGTTGCAGGCATTCATCTTAGGGCTCACCTCCATATAGTTGGAAGAGGTCATCTGCTCACGGGCGGCAGCCTTCAGCTCAGACACCTCAAGGCCCATATATTTGCGAATATCGGAAGCATTGCGGTCATAAACCTGGAATGTTGCCTCCAGGGACTTCTCCGACATCATCTTTACGGCGTCGGCCTCGCTCATATTCTCATATCTGGCGGCATCGGCCTCAAGGGCGCTCACGTCAAGGTCTCCAAGGATTGACTTCTCAATCTTCTGGGAGACGCGCTCCTTGTCTGCCTCCGAAGCATTGTCGTCTGTAAGGATGGCAACCTCCGCGTCTGTAAGGCCAAAGGCCGATTTAAGGCCGTCGTTGGCCTTCTTGCGCCACATTAGGGTTTCCGCGTCCTCGCAGGTTGCGTCCTCATTGAGTTCTTCTGCGCGGATGGTGACGGCCTTGATGGCTTTGTAATAAGCTATCTGATTGGCCTCAACGGGGTTAATGAGCTCCTGGGCGCTTGGCACCGCAGGGAATTCATTCATCAGAGGAATAGGGAATTTGGCCGATGAAGGGGTAACCGGGCCGTCCCAGCCAAAGGTGCTGGCACGCTTTGCAGGAAGGGCCTGCTCTCCGGTAACGGCCTTGACGGAATTGGGATCGTCATTATCGGCCTGACCGGCCATCTGGGAGATGCCTTCGGGGATCATTCCCTGAACGGCGTCACCAAGTGAACCGCCAATGGCGCTTTCTGCTTTCTGCTTAATCTTGTCAAGGAAACTCTGGGCCTGGGCCTGGCCGCAGATGAGGGCCAGGGCGGCAAGTAATATTGTAATACGTTTCATAGTCTTTGTTCTTTTAGATTCCTTCGCTTCGCTCGGAATGACAGTTACTTCTTCACGAACTCAACGCGGCGGTTCTTGGCGCGGCCTTCGTCAGTGCTGTTGGATGCGATGGGAACGTGGGAGCCCTTGCCCACAGGGGTAAGGCGGGCCTGGGCAATTCCCTGCTCAACCAGGGCGGCCACAATTGCCTCTGCGCGTTTCTGGGACAGCGGATCATTGACTTTGTCGGAGCCCGTTGCATCGCAGTGGCCCTGGACCTCGAAGGAGATGCCGGGATTATCCTGCATAAGCTTTGCGATGCGGCCTATTTCCACCATTGACTCCGGCTTAAGGTCTGCCTTGCCGGTTTCAAAGGTAATGGCATAGGTGATGATCTTGCCGTCTGAAGAGAGGCGATCATATAGCGGAACGGCACCCTTTGCCAGGCGGACGTTGGAGATGCAGGCATATTTGTACTGGCCGCCATGATTGAACCAGAAATGCGAAGGCACTTTGGCAGTGGGAACGCTCATTACTCGTACGCCGTTAACATAGCCCTTGAAAGCGCGCTTGTTGAACGAGAAGGCAAAGTGATTCCAGGCGGCATCCTTCAGAGGAGAGTCGCTCTCGCCAATGCCCATATACTTTTCGCCAGTGATATCATTTCCTCCGGTAGGCTTTTGGACAGTCCAGCCATAGCGGGAGTAGCCGTCATCGCGGAACGAGACAACCACATACTCAACGCGGCCGTTCCAGTTGGGAAGGTCCGGGTTGCCAAAGGCGATTTCCAGTTCGTCCCCGCCCAGGCCGTCGCCTGTCTGCAAATACATATCGAATTCCAGCGTGAACACGTCTGGCAGGAAGTGCTGCTGGTCATTCATCAGGGGCTGTATTTCGGC
>JAFZOU010000037.1 GCA_017550525.1 Bacteroidales bacterium | reverse complement strand
TTATCAGCTGGATATTCCCCAGGCCGGCACCTATAAATTGACAATTCGCTATCAGACATATATGGATTCTTCCATCGCTTTCCTGCTTGACGGCAATGAGATAGCCTCCAAGAAGATTCCAAACACTTCCAAGGAGTGGGCAACCAGCGGTTTTGACATTGAGCTCCCCGCAGGCAAGTCTACCCTCACCCTATCCGGAACATCTGGCGCCTATACGCGCCTTAACTGGTTACAGATAAAATAATTAACACAAAACAATAATCAATGATGAAAAAAAATTATGAATCACCTCTCACCGAGGTGATATCCCTGGAACACCGTGATCCGGTGCTGGATGGCGGAAGCCCTGTAAAGTGGTATCTCCTTTCCGGTCAAGGAAGTTTCAACTACACTGTTGACGAAGAGGATGAATTTGAATAAGAAACACATCTAGCCATGAATAATAATTTATTTGTATATGCCTATGAGACAAAAGTATCAAACTCCACTTGCAGAAGTGGTTTCTTTGGAGAACAAGGAAGCTGTTCTTCAAAGCGTTTCAGGAGATCCCTGGTATTTGATGGCCGCTCAGGGAGACTTTAATTACGAGGTTGTCGAAGATGTTGAATTCCTTTAACAGATGATGTCATGAAAAAAATCACCACATTTTTAATGATAATGACAGCGGTACTATTTACTGCTTGCCAGAAAGAAGAGAATAATAAGAAGGCCGAAGTTGATGAGAATGGCCAGAAGGCTGCCTGTGTTCGTTTGACCTCGCTTGACCCTACCAAGGCTCATATGGAGGATGCCCTTGGACTTATTTGGGATGAGGGAGATGAGGATCACATGGAATTACTATCATCCCGGTGATGCCAATGCATATTGGAGCACCACTTACGCTCTTACAAGTTCAGATATTACTGCTCCTGGCTATGAAGCAGTCTTTAAGGGAAACCTGGATGCCGGCAATCTTTATGGCGTATTCCGTTACAACACGAATGGTGGTCAGGAGGTATATTTTGCCAATACCAATGCGGGATTCGGAACCATTGCTAACAATATCTATTCATTCAGTCAGTCTGCAGCAGGTATAATGAACAAGAAGGAAATACACCTGCACTCAGGTATATCATGCATTGATCTTGACAATACTGCAGATGCTGACGAGCAAACGGTAGGAATGGAGATTATGGGAACAGTATTCCGCGTAATACCCTTCACAACTACATATAATGCCGAAACGATCAGCAGTGTTTCAATGCTGTCAAATGATTATATCACAGGAACGGTGAGATACCATTATGGAAGCGATATCTTCTACGATTCCGTTAATGATGCCAACTGGTGGAAAGCCAAGGGTGTTACCGTAAACCTTGAAACAGGAATGTCGCTTTCCGGAGTAACAACCAGAGACAACAGTAAAGCCATCTATTTCTCCCTTCCCGCTACTGAAGCTGGCGTTTCAACCGTTCTGGGTTATACTTACAAGGTTACCACAGATGTGGCCGATTACTATTTCGATTCTTCGAAGCTGCTGACGGTAGAGAATAATAAGGTTAAGAACGTATATCTCAACCTGGACAAGGCCACCAGGGCACCCTTTGGCGAGACTACCGGAACATATTGGTTTGATGGAAACCTGGCTGGTAATTATGCCGGTGCTACCCTGAACTATTCCGCAGCTGGCGTTACAAACGACGATCATGAATATTGGCTGGCGTACACGAATGTTGGTGGAGCTGTTGACGCAAGGTACCCTGCCGATTATCCCGCCTTCTATGAAAAGACAAGTATAGTCATCCTTGATGCCAATGGTAATACTCCCGACTGGATAAGTGTTGCTTGGAAACCGGCTCCGGATGCTCATTTCATCCGTGTCAATGTGGCAGAGAATACATCTTCGGACGTCCGCTCGGCCACTATAACCTTCCTTCCTCCCCGGCATGTCCTCACTTATGATCTCAGAGAGAACGAAAGGCTTAAGAGAATTACTGTTAACCAGGCCGGTCAGGCAGTTGTGACCCCTATACTCTCCAGTTTGAGTGCAACCACTTCTCCAAAGGGAGGATCTGTTGTAACTGCAAATATTGACCTTAATATCAATAGTGTTGCCGCTACTGATGAACAGTTCAATTCCTATATTAACGAAGTGTCCCTTACTGCAACAAATGCCAAGATGGTCCGCTCCGGGCACACTCTCACCCTCTACATTGGCGCTAACCCTACCACTTCACCCAGATCCATTACCATTTCTGCAAGCCGCGAGGATCAGTCCGACAGCGCTGTTATTACTCAGGCGGCCGGTGATGCTGATGTCCCTCAGACCTTCTCCTACGGATTCTCAGCATGGCAGGGAGGCTTCGACACAAATGGTATGACACTTAATCTCCCCAATTCAGAGGAAGATCGCAATGACTGGCTGGCGGTGCTTACTGGTATCTCAAAGAACGGTGTCGCTTATGGCGGTGATGTTCCGGATGAGGATAAGGAAGCCCTGCTTAAGTATGTCTTCCAGTTGGACGATGCCGGTTTTGCGGCAGCTCAGGAATGGCTTACTTTCGGAGTCGAAGGTGGCGTGGGCGAGTGTAAAATCAAGGTTATCCACAAGGATGCTAATACCGGCCCTCGCAGAACTGTTAACCTCTACATCTACAATTCCAACCTTGAAACGGTAAGGACGGTTATCACAATCAATCAGGATCCCGCTTAAACCTGCGGGCTAACAAGCTGATTGTTAGTCAGTTAATCAAACACGGGTGCACCGAAAGGTGCACCCGTGTTTGCATATCGGCCTCAGTGTCAGTCATTTATCTCCATGCGCTAATCATAATGTGACGCTTAGAAGTTCGTGGGCGATTTCGTGAATTCCGGATTCAATCTTCCTGGCCTGGGAGTCTGAGATATAGGTATCGCCAAGTTTGTAGTGTCTCATCAGCGACGGATTGATGCCGATTCGTTTTGCCAGTTTTGATACGTTGAGAAACTCGAACAAATCAAAGAACGCGGAAACGTCGTACTTGTATTCGAACTCCGGGTTCAGCAGTTCTGCCGGAATATCCTGAGTTGAATCATACGACTCCAATACCTCCTGAAAGGAATTCAGAAAGTCTTGTTTGGCTTCTGCGGCAGTTGTGCCTTCGCCAATAATGACCGATTTTGTGTTTTTTGTGAAAGCGCCGAATCCGTTTTCGTCCTTTTCTATCACAACTATTATTTTCCCCATATGACATTGATAAAAGCCATTGCAAATATAGCACAAATTTGTGATACGGCAAAGAGCGATATCCAATTATCTTTTCTTGTTTTATAATACTGAATTAACTAACTTAGCGGTTCTGATGAAACGTTTTCTCACATATGTGACCGCTCTGGTGCTGGTATTTGCCTGCGCCAAGGTGCCTGAGTCAATTATCCCTCAGGAAGAGGAGGTTCCTTCTACTCCTGAAGGACCTAAGCTTAAGGGCATATATGTGACCGACAGTTCCATTTCACTGGAGTCGGGCGGTCATGCAACGCTGCATTTCAGGGTTGAGGATCCGGATTGCCAGTTCAGTGAGCTTCTCCTCATGGGAACAGATGGGAAAACTCCAGAACTGTTTCATCTGGTATCTTTTGAAAAGAGCACTGAATCAGGTCACTACGTTGCGGATATAGTGAATGATTCTTCCGACAGCTATATCCGTACGGCCAAACTCCGTGTAATGACAGGAGAAGAGTCATACATCGACTCCCAGAATTTTGTAGTTAAGGGAAAGGGCCCCAGAGCCGGTATGGTCCACACCGGCCTTCCGGTGGTGTTTGTGGACACTCAGGGCGGCGCGGCAATTACCTCAAAGGAACAGTATGTATCGGCCAAATTCTCAATAGTGAGTGAAGACGCCCCGCAGGACTATTTCCCGGAGGTTGCCTGCAGCATCCGCGGCCGTGGAAACACCACATGGGAGTGGCCCAAGAAGCCGTATCTTGTGAAACTGGAGGAAAAGGCATCCGTTTTTGGATTCCCGGAGCACAAGCGCTGGGTGCTTCTTGCAAACTTCATGGACCGCACCATGATGCGAAACATGGTGGCCATGAAGGTGTCTTCCATGACGCGTCTTGCCTGGACTCCCAGAAGCCAGACCGTGGAGCTTGTCCTCAACGGCAAACATGTTGGAAACTACCTTCTCATTGAGCAGGTGAGGGTGGACGGAGACCGCGTGAACATAGACAAGAAGGACGGCTACCTCCTGGAACTTGACTTCCATAATGACAACACCTTCCAGTGGAAGGACCACAACATCCCGTTTGCCGTGAAGCATCCGGATCCGGATGAGCCCACGGAACTCACCCAGGAGAAAAAGACCTACATCAAAAACTACATTGCAGAGGTCTCCAATGTCATTTATGGATCCAATTTCATAGACCCCGTAAACGGCTATGCAAAGTATCTGGATGTGGATTCCTTCATAGATTACTGGATAGTCTTTGAGGTGATGACAAACCATGAGCTTGGTAACCCCGGAAGCGTCTTCATGCACAAGGACAAGGACGGAAAACTCACCGCCGGTCCCTGCTGGGACTTTGACTGGGGAGTGCTTACCTTTGACACTACTGGTGGCGACAGGCGCCTCATAAACCGCCACGCCATCTGGTACGACCGCCTGTTCCAGGATCCGGCTTTCCTTCAAAAGACCAGGGACCGCATCAGGGAACTTCTCCCTCAGCTCCAGACCATTCCGGATTACATAGATGAGTGCGAGGCCCTCCTTTCAGAGAGCGCAAAACTCAATTTCAAGATGTGGAATCCCGCCGAAGATGCCTCAATGAACGGCGGCCAGATTATCAACGGAGATGAACGTATGACCTTCCACGAAGCCGTTGCCCGCATCAAGAAGAACTACAACATCCACCTCCAGTTTGTGCTGGGCAATTTATAGGTCAGAGTCCGTAGAAATGGATTCGGCTTAACTGTTCGCTGAAATTATGGATACCTTCTTCCATTTTCCGAATAGTTTTTGCCGATGGTTTCCTGTACCCGCTCACATAGTGACCCAGTTGCTTCTGATTGATTCCGGTAATTCTCTCAAGGCCGGAGAGGGTAAAGGCATAAGCGAATTCCTGAAGGAAGGACGGAATATCATAGCGGAAGACAAATTCTGCTTCCTCAAATTCTTTTCCGGAGTCTAGAACGTACTCTTTCATTTCCTGGTAGCCAATCATGAAATCTTCTTTTGCTTCGGCAATGGTATGACCTTCTCCCAGTATTCCATAGGGGTACGTATCGTCGCCGACGTATATCTCTATACGACGATCCAGACCAGTTTCAATTACAGCTGTTACTTTACGCATATTATTATAGTTTTACACCGGACTTTTTTTTGATATTATGCAGAGTTCCCTTTCTGGCCTCTTCTGAATCATGATAACTTGTCTCAAATTGTAGACCGGTAATAGGACTTTCCCAAACAGGGTGTCTACCACCATATCTTACAATATAGCACCCAGCCTCTCTGAGTTTTTTGTGAATCTCCGAATATTTCATCGCAAAGATAGTAATTTTACTAACATTTTCAAAAACAATTCACAATCCCATTATATGCCGCCGGTCAAGGAAACGGTAACTGGCGGCTTCGGCTAGGTGCTGCGGGAGGATGTCCTGAACGCCGGCGAGGTCTGCAATTGTGCGGGCAATCTTGATGATACGGGTGTAAGCGCGGGCGCTGAGCCCCTGGCGGTCAATGATTTTCTCCAGAAGGTCCTTACATTGGGCCGATAAAGGGCAGAACTCCTCCAGCTGCGCCCCGCTCATCTCTGCATTGGCGTAGATTCCCAGCCCCTGGAAGCGCCTCATCTGGATTTCCCGGGCCCGCACAACCCTTTCTGCCACAGCGGCCGACGGCTCTGCTTTCTTTCCGGCTATAAGTGCCTGGGTCTCAACCGGATGCATCCAAAGTTGTATGTCTATTCTATCCATAATGGGGCCACTCAGTTTAGCCAGGTAGGCGTTCCTTACGCTTGGCGTGCAGGTGCAGCGGTCTCCCTCCCCGTAATAGCCGCAGGGGCAGGGATTGGAAGCCGCCACAAGCATAAACGACGCCGGGTACTCAATCTTTGCCTTGAGGCGGGAAATGCACACCTTGCGGTCCTCCATCGGCCCCCTAAGCGCCTCCAGGATTGATTTTGGCGCCTCGCAAAATTCGTCCAGGAAGAGAATTCCCCCAGTGGCAAGTGAAACTTCCCCGGGAAGGATGTTGTCTCCGCTTCCGCCGCCAAGGAGCGCCGCCTTTGAGGCCGATATATGCGGAGCCCTGAACGGCCTTGACCTCAGAAGCCCGAAGCCCCCGGAGGAAGTCCCGGCCACGGAGTAAATCTTTGACGTGACGGCGCTTTCCTCCAGTGTCATTGGCGGCAGAATGCCCGCCAGAGCCTTGGCCAGAGAGGTTTTTCCACTGCCAGGGGCACCAACAAGAAGTACGTTGTGCTGACCAGCGGCAGCCACTTCAACGCCTCTCCGGGCCGCATCCTGGCCAATTATCTCAGCAAAATCCATATACCGCTTCACCGGATTAAGCGCCATCTCCCGCGCCTCCCGGTATGCTTCCGTATTCCAAATGAGAAGGTCCTGTGCCAGACCGCCCTCCAGTATCCTCAGAACATCCTCCAGCGTCTTCACTCCGTAAATCTCCGTTCCTGTGTAATCCACCGCCTCAAGTGCAGCCGCCTCCGGCAGGATGCATCCCCGGAACCCCATCTCCATGGCAAGTTCCACCATGGGAAGGGAACCGCTCACATACCGCACGCTCCCGTCAAGGCCCAACTCTCCCATAATCAGGTATTTATCCAGCAGGGGCATCTCTCTCTGCCCCGACGCCGCAACAATCCCCAGCGCAATGGGGATGTCGTAGCCGCTGCCCTGCTTGTGCATATCGGCAGGAGCCAGATTTATGACAATTTTCTTGCCAGGCACATGGTAGCCAAGAGCCTGGAGGGCCGTCACGGTGCGCAGGAGGCTCTCCTTCACGGCGGCATCGGCCAGTCCCACAAGATGAAGGCCAACCCCCAGGGTGATATTGATCTCAACGTTGACGGGCACGGCCTTTATGCCGATAATCTTTGCGGAATAAATATTTACAAGCATTACTGAATAATCTTTAAGGAGGTGAAATAACCGTTGAATTCAAGCGGGACAAGGCGTCCGTCCAGAAACAGCCGGTGCTTCCGGCCGGAGGTGTCGGAAAGGGCGGCGGCAAAGGAGTCGTTCCGGAAATCGGCACAGGAGGAGCTGCGAATCTTGAGGTAAAGGCTGTCTTCCAGGGCCGATATTGTCTCGTCCCCTTTGACCACCTTTGTCACCCTGCCGTCCCGATTGGTGATAAGATGGGCCAGTTTGCCGGAATCCAGATATATGTCCGGAACTCCCATTGAACTTATCACCTGATACCGGAGTCCGTCCCTGGAGCGTATCCAGTGCCGTATCAGGCTCCCCATTATGGAGTAGCCCTTAATCATTATTTCCCCGCCGCAGTCAACCAGTTTGCACTGGTGGATCTCCTCTGCCGTCCCCACGTCCATGGAGTGATAGCTCTCTCCAATCACAAGGCAAAGGCTGGACGGACTCTCCCCGCGGCGCTCGCTCCGGTACACCGTCCCGTCCCGCACGCGGATATCGTAAATGACTCCGCCCTTGTTTGGTGTGATGGTGCTAATTTCATCGGCCCCATTCATTATATGGTATTCCGTGGTGACGGCATCTCCCTTGCGGATAGGGATGCCGTACGCGAAATGGGTGCCGCTGGAGTCCCTTTCAAACTGGCCGAAAACAGTCCCCGCACTTGCCGAGAACACCTCCTCTCCGTTCACCCTGTAACAAAGGCCGCCGCCCCCGGGACGCTGCCCCAGGGTGCATATAGTGTCATTTTCTATGAGAAAACCCTTAAGAAGTTCCTCGTCGGGGATTGTAAGCCGATGCTTCCCGTCACAGAACACCTGCGTCTGCCCCTCTCCGGCCACATCCGTCCACAGATGGCCGTCAATTATACGGATACGGTCAGGGTCCGGGCGTGCCCCCATGGCGCAGTGGGCAATCTCTACGCTGTCGCGGAAAAGCACGGCCTCCGCGCCGCGGAAATCCCCGTCCTGCCAGGAAGCCCACTCCGGGAAACGGAGGGCGGCAACATAAACACCCTTTCCCGCCGGGGAATTCCAGGCCGATGAATCCTGCGCGCCGGCGGACCCCGCGGCATGCGCCCGTAACCCCGGCCGATACCACCGGGGCAGGGAATCCATAAGAGGTTTTTTACAGGATAGAAGGGCGGCCGCAGCCGCCAGTAACAAGACGATTCTCCTCATGGCTCACAACTTTTTGGCGTACAATGTCGCCAGTTGCGGGCTTAAAAGCAAGAATCACAAAAAAAGTTTTTACGTTTCAACGGATTAGGGACGAAAAAGCGTATATAGGGACGAACCGCTGCCGCTCATCGCGCAATACAACGCCCCTTTTTCATAGAGTTCCGCCTTGATCGCTGCAAGTTTGGGGTATTTTGCAAACACCGTTTCCTCAAAATCGTTCCTCAGTTCCTCCTTCCAGGTGGAGGGGTCCTGACGCAGGACTTCCGCCAGCGGCTTTGCCGGGATGCGGGGGACAATTCCGCGGTAGGCATCGGCCGTGGAAACAGATATTCCCTCCGGAATCACCACTTCCAGGCGGAGGTCTCCAAGGTCCAGCGGGAACGGCTCCAGGATTTCCCCGCGGCCGGATCCCATCATGGGCTTGTTATAGATGAAGAACGCGCAGTCGCTGCCAAGACGTGCGGCATAACCTGCAAGGGCCTCATCCGAAAGGCCCAGTTCCGCCAGTTCCGATATCATCCTCAGGGCAAAGGCGGCATCGGCCGATCCCCCTCCAAGTCCGGCCCCAACGGGGTTGGTCTTCTCCAGAAAAATCTTCATGGGCGGAAGCTTGTGATCATCGGAGAGCATCATATATGCCTTTGCGGTAAGGTCCTTGAGGGGATCCCAGTCCACGCCATCCTTCCGTGCGATGGTTATCATGAGCTTCCCGTCCGGGGAAATGGCCTGGGCAAGTTCCCCGTATTTAGCCTGCAGCCCCGCTATTGTGCGGCTGTAGTCATCTCCGGTAATGATTTCAAGGGTGTCCGTGAGCCCGAAGTAAGGGACAAACAGAGTCTCAAGGTCATGGTAGCCGTCCGGGCGCTTCCTGAGCACGTTCAGCCCCAGATTGATTTTGACATTGGGATGGGTAATCATGCTCTAGTCCTCCCAGGTTACCAGCCTTGATCCATCCGGCTGCACGGTAATATGCACTTTCAGGGTTTCTTCCGGCAGAAGCTCCTCAATATTCTCGGGCCACTCCATAAGACACAGGCAGCCGCTGTCAAGGTAATCATACAGGCCAAGGTCCAGGGCCTCTGTGAGGCGGTTTATCCTGTAAAAGTCAAAGTGAAATACTGGTTCACCGCTTGCCGCGCGGTATTCATTCAGAATTGCAAACGTAGGGGAGCTCACGGCATCATCCCTCACGCCAAGGGCATGGCAGATGGCCGTAGTAAACGTGGTTTTACCGGCCCCCATTGGCGCATAGAACGCAATGAGCCGGTTGTTACCAATCTCTGAAAGGAATAGTTCTGCCGCTGCCGGCAGCTCCTGAAGGCTGTGTATTGCAATGGAGTGTTTCACGTATGCAAAGATACGTAAAAAAACTATTGCATCTTCAGGTTAATCTCACGTAGGGCTTCCTCGTTTACCTTGACAACTTCCCGGTCATAGGTCATGATGCCATTGACCTCTGCTTCAACATCCGTTGTCTGGGTATAAACGGCACCGGCAATGCCATCTGAAATGCTTGGAAGAAGGTACTCAAGGGCATAATGCCTGTATTTTTCAAGGACTGCATCACCGTTCTCACACAGGCCCTTATAGCCCCAGTTGCCTTCCTTATTCCAGGTGTGGCCCTCTACGGCGTATCCTATGCCGCCGTATTCCCCCACTACGTCAATCTGCCGGCCGTCGCTTCTAAGCAGCATCTGGGGACGTGGATAGCTGTGACTGTCCAGAATGTCGCCGCAGTAGCGATGGTTTCCGCCGGATGCAGAGTTGATAAGGCGGGTAGGATCCTGTGCGCGTGTGAAATCCACAACGGCTTCCGTGTCAAACTGTCCCCAGCCTTCGTTGAAAGGAACCCATACCACAATGCAGGGAAACTTTTTGAGCTGGCCGATAATCTCACCCCATTCCTTATAATAATTGGCCCTGGCACTTTCAGAAAGCGGGTAATCCCAGCCAGTCCCATATGCTTTGCGCCCCCATTGGGGGTCATAAATGCCGTCATTCTTGAACACATCCACGTTTCCGGCCATCGAAGGCATATCCTGCCACACCATCATCCCAAGGCGGTCACAGTGATAGTACCAGCGGGCTGGCTCAACCTTGATGTGTTTGCGGATAAAGTTGTATCCCCATTCCTTTGTCTTGACAATGTCAAAAGCAAGGGCCTCGTCGGTGGGGGCGGTATAGAGACCGTCCGGCCACCATCCCTGGTCCAGCGGGCCGTACTGAAAAACCACTTCCCCGTTAAGTGCCAGGCGTTTATAGCCAGTGGAGTCTGTCACCTCGCTGCAGCATCGTAAAGCAGTATAGCCTTTAACCTTGTCTACAACCTTTCCTCCAGAAACCGCCTCAATCTCTATCGCATAAAGGTACGGATGGTCGGGAGACCAAAGTTTTGCATCAGGAATAGTGACGGAAATGACCTCTCCAGGTATTCCTTTGGCCGATGCCACCTTTGCCCCTCTCTTTCCTTTCTCAACGTCCCATCCTTCTCCTCCTTCAAAGACAGAAATGCGCACTTCATCGGCCTTTCCGGAAACCTCCGTAAGAATTGACACAGAGCCCTTCTGAATATCCGTGACGCAGTTGTAGTCCCGGATGTAAGTGGCCGATACCGGCTCAAGCCATACGCTTTGCCATATACCGGTAACTGGCGTGTACCAGATGCCTCCGGGCCGGGAAACCTGTTTGCCGCGGGGCTGCTCATCATTGTTGGTGCCATCCCATACCTTCACCACAAGATCCTGAGGGCCTTTGACCAGGGCATCCGTTATATCAAAGACAAAAGCGGTGTATCCGCCGGTATGGATGCCAATGTACTGCCCGTTCAGCCAGATCTCGCTCTTCCAGTCCACGGCATCAAAGTGCAGCAGGACGCGTTCTTTCCACGCTCCCGGAACCTTGAAGCGGCGCCTGTACCACAGGACGCTGTCGGCGCCTACGGTGCGGCCGACTCCAGACAAGGAAGACTCTGCGCAGAACGGAACCAGGATTTCCCCGTCCGGGACTTCAGGCTGAGTAGCGTCTACTGCGGTTATCGCATAATTCCACAGGCCGTTAAGGCTTTTCCAGTCCTTCCTTATCATCTGCGGCCTTGGGTATTCCGGATGGGCGTTTGAGGGAGAAACTTCTTCTGCCCATCTGGTCCTTATGCGGTCTCCGGCCGGGGACCACGAGCTCTTTTCCGTGCAGGCTGCGGCAACAAGGAGAATAATGCCGGAGATGATGAGTTGTTTCATGTTAACTTACTTTCAGCGGTAAATCAAATGGCAGGTTCTCGGAAGATGTGCCGATGAGAATGTGGAAATCTCCGGGCTCAAGCTTCCAGGAATGGGCATCGGCATCAAAGAAACTAAGGTGCTCCGGCTTAATCTTGAAAGAGATTTTGGCCGATGCACCAGGTTCCAGAAATACCTTCTGAAATCCCTTCAATTCACGTGCCGGGCGCTCTACGGATGCATCTTCATCGTTTACATAAAGCTGGATTACTTCTGCGCCGGCAACAGAACCGGTGTTCTTTACCATTATGGTGGCAGAAACCTCCTTCCCGGCCTTAATAGAAGAAGCTGACAGCTTGGCGCCGCTAAGCTCAAAGGTGGTGTAGCTCAGGCCATAGCCAAATGGATACTGTACGGGAATACCCTTTGAGGAGTACCAGCGGTAACCCACAAAAACTCCTTCGTCGTAGTACTCCTGCCACCACTGTTTTCCCTCCTCCTTGATTCCGGGATACTGACGCTGAGTCTTGAGAGGACCGTCGGCAAGGGCAAACGGCATGGTGAAGGGCAGTTTTCCGGAGGGGTTAACGGCGCCGGTGAGGACATCGGCAAGGGCGTGTCCGCTTTCAGATCCGCCGTACCAGGACTGTACTATGGCATTTACCTTTGATGCCCAGGGCATTGCTACGGGGGAGCCTGAGATGTTTACCACGACAAGGTTCGGGCAGACCTCGGCAAGGGCTTCGATGAGTGCGTCCTGACCGTAGGGGAGGACAATGTCCAGACGGTCGGTTCCTTCTTTATCCTGATTCTTGCTCTTGTTGAGTCCTCCTATGAAAATAACCTGGTCCGCATCCTTTGCTGCAGCTAGTGCATCGGCAAGAAGCTGCTCCGGGGAACGGCTTTCGGAGAGGTCCTGTCCCGTGACAACCAGGTTGTAATCCGTGGTGGTGTCACCTACGTAGCCTCTTTCCCAAATTACATCGGCCTTCCCTGCAAAAGCCTCGCGGAGGGCATCCAGGGGTATTATCTCGTGCTTGGTCTTGAGGCTGGAACTGCCTCCGCCAACTGTCATCATCTTGTATGCGTTTTCTCCCACAAGCAGGATGCGTCCGCCTTGAGGAATGTTGAGGGGGAGGGCGCCGTCATTTTTAAGGAGCACTATTCCATCGGCCGCAATCTTGCGTCCGGCAGCAAAATGCTCGGGAGATGTAAAACTGCCAAAATGCTTTTCCTCGCTCATTGATGTGCGGTAGATTGTCCTGAGTACGCGGCGAGCCTTGTCGTCCAGGTCTTCCATGCTTGCACGTCCGTCACGCAGCCTTTCAAGATAGGGGTTGGCCAGATGGTACAGGTTATAGAGGTTTGATGCTCCTTCAACCTCCAAATCAGGGTCTACCCATGTTCCCATCTCTATGTCCAGGCCGTTGGCGGCGGCTTCGTCATCATCCCTGCATCCTCCCCAGTCGCTGACTACAATACCGTCAAATCCCCATTCTCCCTTGAGAATGTCCTTGAGGAGGCGCTCATTGTGGCAGTTGAACTGGTTGTTCCACAGGTTGTATGACCCCATGATGGCCCAGGCACCGCCTTCCTGTACTGCAGCCTTGAAGGCCGGGAGATAAATCTCGTACATTGTGCGGTCGTCTACATTTGAACTGGTGCCGGTGCGCCTCACTTCCTGGTTATTAACGGCGAAGTGCTTGACGCAGGCAGCAACGCCATTGCTTTGTACACCTTTAATATATGGTACAACCATTTCAGAAGCCAGGAACGGATCCTCTCCCATATATTCAAAGGTCCGACCATTTAGCGGGGTTCGTCCTATATTAACTCCCGGGCCCAGCAGGACATCCTTTTTCCTATAGCGTGCTTCTTCTCCAATGCTCTTGCCGTAAAGGGCGCTGAGTTCCCTGTCCCAGGTTGCGGCCAGATTCTCAAGGCAGGGAAATGCCGTGCAGGAGTCATTGGTCCATTTTGCCTGGACCCACTCGTCCCAAAGGACTTCAGGCCTGATTCCGTGAGGCCCGTCTGTATGCCAGAGTTCTGGAATGCCAAGGCGGGGGACACCGCCGCTGCTGAACTTGGACTGGGCATGTGTGAGCGCCACTTTCTCTTCAAGCGTAAGTTGTGAGAGTGTGTTCTCAACTTTTTCTTCAAGGCTGTTTCCCTTGCCACAGCAGGCGTAGGCGAGTGCAATGATAATGCAGAGGTTCAGAAATTTCTTCATATATATTAAAATATAAGGTATCTAAGGTTTCGCAGCGTTTCACAAAGTGAACAAAAAACGTCAGTGTGTGCGCACACAAAGATAACAAAAAAACCCAAAACTCTTTGTAGAAAGAAAAATAATTTCTACATTTGTGGTGTGTGCGCACACACCGCTATAAAAGATGAGTTTAAAACAACCCAAATATTATGACACAAAAACGCATAATACTCTTCCTGGTCTCCTTGCTGATTCTAACAGGACCAGCTGCATGGGCTCAGAAGACAGTTACAGTTAAAGGCACTGTTGTTGAGTCTGGATCAGGTGAGCCCGTTATAGGTGCATCTGTTATGGTTATGGGTACAACACGTGGTACTGTAACAGGCCTAGATGGAGAATTTTCTATCATTGCACCCCGCGGATCTACTCTCGTAGCCAGCTCAATTGGTTTTAAGGAGTATTCATTTGTCGCCTCAAATGATATTCAAAATATCAGGATTGTATTGGATGTTTCCACTGAATTCCTTGATGAGGTTGTTGTGGTGGGTTACGGCAGCGTCAAGAAGGAAAATCTCACCGGTGCCGTGGATCAAGTGAGTGCCCAGGTATTCGCGGGTCGTCCTGTGGCAAACGCCACACAGATGTTGCAGGGCGTAGTTCCTAACCTGAACATTGAATTGGTGGACGGAAAGCCTGGACGCAGTGCTGATTATAATATTAGAGGTACCACTTCGGTAGGAGCAGGCGGTTCTGCTCTCATCCTCATTGACGGAGTTGAAGGAGACCCATCTACGCTGAACCCTAACGACATCGAAAGCGTATCCGTGCTTAAGGACGCCGCATCAGCGGCTGTGTTCGGTTCACGGGCCCCTTATGGTGTGGTTTTAATCACCACCAATACCCCAACAGGTGAAGGAAAGCCTAAAATCAACTATACGGGTGGTTTTTCAATAATGACACCCACCGCTGTGCCGGATGTGGTAACGGACGGGTTCGTGTATGCCAGTCTGTTCTCGGAAGGCTACTACAGCGTTGCCGGTAAGTATCAAACTACCATAAACAAGAGCCAGCCTTTCTCCCGTGCATGGCTGGAGGAATTCCGCCAGCGGCAGCTCGCTGGAATCAAACGCACAACTGAGATCGGCCCCGATGGAAAGTACGTCTATTATGGCAATACCGACTGGTACGACTGGCTCTACAAGGATTTCACTACAGCCCAGACACACAACGTTTCGGTAAGCGGAGGGAACAAGGATATCAGCTACTATGTTTCCGGCCGTTTCTACAAGTACGACGGCCTGTTCAATCTAAGCACGGACAAGTACCACACCATAAACCTCCGCGCCAAGATGTCGGCCAATCTCCGCCCGTGGCTCAAAATATCGGAGAATATCAGCCTGAACAGTGAATTCTACCATATTCCCAGTACTTCAAATCAGCAGAGTTCCGGTAATTTCTGGTCGGCAATCAACTCCGAAGGCCATCCGAGTTCTCCCATTTTCAACCCCGACGGCACAATGACAAAATCCGGTGCCTACGCAGTGGGCGGCCTTGTTACCGGCAACAACTACAAAGACCGTAAGGTGAAGAACTGGAAGTCCACCACCGCCCTCAGAGCAAGTTTCTTTGACGATACCTTCCGCATCAACGCCGACTTCTCTTACGCCGACCGCGGAAAGAACGAGATTCAGAAACGCACGGTAGTGCCATACAGCGAAGCCCCTGGGGAAATAACTTACCTTGGCACACCCGGAACTGACGATTATCTGCAGGAGTATTTCTCCGAAACCGACTATATCGCCGCCAACGCGTATGCAGAGTACGAAAAGACCTTTGCCGGTAAGCATTATTTCAAGGCAATGGGCGGTTACAATTATGAGCGTGAACATTGGAAAGGCGTGTACGCAAAGCGCTACGACCTTCTTACCTACGATACCGACGCAATCAACCTCGCCGTGGGCGACGACATGAGCGTATCCTCCAGCGAAAGCCGTTGGAGGGTGGCAGGCTTTATGTTCCGCCTCAATTACAGCTATGACGAGCGATATCTCCTTGAAGTCAACGGCCGTTACGACGGCTCCTCCAAATTTCCCACATACAGCCAGTGGGGCTTCTTCCCTTCCGCTTCGGCGGCATGGAGAGTGTCTCAGGAGCACTGGTGGAAGGTTAGCCCGAAGTTTATTTCCAATCTCAAAATACGCGGCTCCTTCGGAGAGCTCGGTAACGGTAGCGTAAGCACCTATGCCTTCATGGAAAAGTTCAGTTACGACAACATGGGCAAGGGCACCAGCGATTGGTGCCGCACGCTTGACGGAGTGAGCGGACTTCGCTTTACCAGTTTACCTAGCCAAATCCCCGACAACCTCACCTGGGAAACCTCACAGACCCTGGATTTGGGACTTGACCTCGGAATGTTCTCCGGAAGGATGGAGTTCGTGTTCGATTGGTACAAGCGCCGCACCTATAATATGTATACTACCGGTCCCACACTGCCGGACACTTACGGCGCCAGCGCTCCAAAGGGCAACTATGCCGACATGTACACCAGCGGATGGGAAGTGTCTCTGTCGTGGCACGACAGTTTTGACCTGGCGGGATCGCCGTTCTCCTATGGCATAAAGGCTACTCTGGCCGATAGCCGCTCATTCATTACCAAGTATTACAATCCCACCGGAGACCTCGGTGACTACTATGCCGGTTATGAAATCGGCGATGTCTGGGGCTGGAGGATAGAAGGCCTTTTCCGAGACCAGGAGCAGATTGACACCTACTGGACCGACATAAACACCGGCCTTCCTATTCCTTACGAACAAACGCGTATACGCATGCACGATGATGGCATCACCAAACCTGGCGACGTGATTTTCTCTGACCTCAATCACAACAATATGATCGATTCTGGCTCCAATACGCTTGACGATCCCGGCGACCAAACCATTATCGGCAATACCCGTCCGCGTTTCCCGTATTCGTTCAATCTGAACCTGAGCTGGCACGGAGTATACGTCAACGCTTTTATACAGGGCGTTGGCAAGCGGCTCTGGAGCCCAACCAAGGAAGGCCCGTTCTGGGGCCAGTACTGCCGCCCGTATGCCATGGCTTACAAATGGCAGCTGGACAACTGCTGGTCTCCGGAGAACCCGGACGCACTCCTGCCAAAGTGGACCGGCTACTGCGGCGTGTCCTGGCAGAACAAACGCATAGACCGTTACTTGATGGATGTTTCGTACTGCCGCCTGAAGAACCTTCAGGTGGGGTATAACTTCCCTAAAAAACTAATCGGCAAGCTGGGGCTATCGCAGGCGTCAGTCTATCTCTCGGCCGAGAACCTCTGGACCTGGTCTCCCATGCACAAATACACCAAAGACTTTGACGTGGTTACCGTATGCTACGGTTCCGACAGCGACCTTGGTGGCGGTGAGGGTGACGGTTACAACTATCCTACCATGCGTACATTCAGCCTCGGGCTGCAAATCGGATTCTAAAAAGACGATGTCATGAAAAAGAAAGATCTAAAATACATAGCAGCGCTCCTCTTCGCAGGAATCTCCACGCTTTCATGCACGCTCGACGAACCCCTTATAACTTCGGCCGACCGCAAGACGGTATTCGGTTCCGAAACAGGTATACAATCCTATTCATATTCGCTCTACGCGGCTTTACCTTCGTTGAATGACGTGTTCTATCTTGAATCGTCACATGTGGACTACTGTGCTGCAAACAGCTACTATGACTTTTACGTGGACGGAACTTACAACCCTGAGCATGCCACATCATGGAGTTGGGACGGACTCCGGCGTATCAACTATTTCCTGGATGCCCTGCAGAGCGAAGACTGCACTGTGTCGGAGGATGTGAAGGAACACTATATCGCGCTCGGCAAATGGTTCCGCGCATGGTTCTACTTCAGCAAGCTCCGTGATTACGGCGGAGTGCCGTGGTTTGAACATCTGGTGAGCAGTACCGACGAAGCCACCCTCTACAAACCCCGCGATTCACGGGATGTCATCGTGGACCACATGATTCAGGATCTTGACTATTGCTATGAGCATCTTAAAACAGTCTCTTCGGTAGGCAACTCCCTGGTTTCCAAATATGCGGCCCTTCTCCTGAAGGCGCGTATCTGCCTCTACGAAGCGTCCTGGAAGAAGTACCATAACCTTCCGGACGAAATTTACACCGCGAATGACCTTTATGCCATGGCGGTAAAGACTGCCGATATCATTATGAAGTCGAACATGTTCTCAATCCATACCGCTGCCGGCACCAAAGGGGCTTACCGCAGCCTCTGGTATGACGAGAGCATCAATACCGACGAAGTCATCCTTGGCCTCTGCACAGATCAGGAATACGGAGTGTATAATTCCGCCAATCGGCATTTCTATGCAAGTGCCGGCAATGGAGACTGCATGTCACGTGCCTTCGTGTTCACTTACCTCAACACCGATGGCACTCCGTTTACTAACAAGACAAATTATTCTACCACCCTGTTCAAGGATGAGTTCTCCGGACGTGACCTTCGCCTCCGCCAGACACTCAAGAACCCGGACTTTACCATGACCGGCGCCACTGATCTGGAACTTGCCCCAGACATTATCCACCAGTATGCCGTAACCGGCTACCAAATCATAAAATTCTGTTTGGATGACGTCAAGTACAATAAAGAGTCAAAGGGCATCAATTCAATGCCTCTGATGCGCTATGCAGAGGTGCTGCTCATCTATGCCGAAGCTAAGGCAGAACTTGATGGGGCCGATGCTGAAATAGGCCCGTTCACCGACGCCGACTGGGCAAAGACAATCGGAAAACTTCGCTCAAGGGCTGGTATCACTGGAGGTATCAACTCCAAGCCTACCGTCATTGATCCATACATGCAGACAGTATTCTACCCGAACGTGACAAACCCCGTGATAATGGAAATTCGTCGCGAGAGAAGCATAGAATTGTTCTTCGAAGGCTTCCGTCTTTCCGACCTTGAACGCTGGGCTGAAGGGCACCTGATCGAGGACCTTCCCTGGACAGGCATACATATCCCCGACCTTGATACTGCGGTGGATATCCGCGGCAAGGGGAAGGAAGAGGCTTACTTCTCGCTTAAGCCACTTGCCGAGATCCCCGGTGCGCATAAAGACTATTATGTGCAGATTTATCCTGAAGATTCCACCGAGCAGGGCCTTAGGGCAAAGCCCAATCCTGCCGGAGGATATGACCTGGAGTTCGTATATGCCGTGCCACGAATCTGGCACGATGACGACCGCCAATACCTCTCACCTATCCCTCCCCAGGTTATACGGGAATACGCTGCCAAGGGCTATACACTTACACAGAATCCTGGTTGGGAATAAAAGAATCGCTGCAACATGAAATACTTTGTAACGTCTTTAATATCACTTCTTGCACTGAGCGTATTGGCAATATCCTGCCATAAGCCCAGGGACTATGACTACTCCCGCTGGTATGCAGACCCCAATGCCGGCATTGCCGGTAAGACGGTGACCGTGATGACATTTAACGTAAGGGCGGCTTCCAGCACGGCCGATACCGGCGAGCGCAACTGGACGGCCAGGCGTCCTGCCGTGAAAGCCATGCTCTCCGTAAAGAGCCCCGTGATTATGGGCACTCAGGAATGTGACATAATCCAGAGGAACAACATTCTGGAAGATGATCCCCGCTATGCCGCCATAGGCATAGACCTTAACGGGCCCAAGGAGGAATGTGAGGAATGTGCCGTCTTTTATATGAAGGACTCTGTAGATGTGCTGGATCACGGCACCTTTTACCTCACCTCTACCCCGGATGTGCCCAGCCGTATGCCGCAGGTGGGGCATTACCGCGTATGCACATGGGGAAAGTTCAAGTTCAAATCTGACGGCACGGAGTTCTACTATTTCAACACCCATCTCGAGTATTCCGCCGCCGCTGCCAGGGAACCCGAACTGGGCATAATCCTGAACAGGATGGGGACAATTGTAACTGATAATCTACCTATAATATTCACCGGCGATTATAACACCGATGAGGACGACAGCATTTTCGAAGCGGTGAAATCGTTTGGATTCAAGAGCGCACGCCTGAATGCTGCAGTCGGCGATTCCTTCAAGACCTTCAATGGCTACGGAGACTACGGCAGCGGACAGACCCTGGACCACTGCTGGTACAAAGGCATCAAAAGCGTTTCCAACTTTACGACAATCAGGGACAAATGGGCGGGAGTGACCTACATCTCCGACCACTATCCCGTAAGTATAACCCTCAAATTCTGACCGGCCATGAAAAGAATCGCATTCATAGCGTTTGCCCTTACTGCAGTAGTGTGCTGCAGCAAGGCTCCGGTCGTCAAAGTGACCGCTTCGTTCACTACGAACAAAGACGTCTACCAGGTTGGGGAAGAACTGATAATAGAGAACACATCCACGGTAGAGAACAACATCCTGGCCTTCTGCAAATGGGAATATGGTTCAGAAGAGGGGAAGAGCGTTTTTTACGGCCTCGACATCGAGGGCATCTCCTTCGACGCTCCTGGACTGTATAAGGTTGAACTGACCGCTTATGCGGAGCAGGGTGCCGGACAGGATACTTATTCCAGACAGATAATGGTCATTGACGAGAACGATAAGCCCTGGGCGTATTTCGAATGCCCTGCTTCGGCAAAGGTAGGGGAAGAGGTCCTGTTCGAAGACAAGTCGGTGGACAATATCGGCGGCATCTCAGTATGGAACTGGGACATTGGCGGAGTATCATCTCCTTACCAATCCCCGCTTATTGTGTTCGATGCTCCGGTTACCGGAATGGTCGTCACCCTGACGGTAACAGATTCTTTCGGGGCAAGCGACAGTTTTACCCGTACTATAGACATTACCAACTAAACAGGATATGGATATGAAAAGAATACTCTTTACTTTGCTAGTCCTGTTGCCGCTCTGTGCATGCAAGAAGGGCAATCCCGTCGTTGAGCCGGAAAAGGATCTTGCTTTCGTATCAATTGAAGCCTTCCAGACAAAAACCCAGGTCAGCACCAATGCCACTCCCATATGGAGTCAGGGCGATAAGATTGCAGTCCTCGGCGAAGACTCGGAGTCTCCCTCCGAATTCACACTCCGCTCAGGTGCGGGCTATACCTGCGCTTCATTTGAAGGTATAAAGCCCCAAGGCGAATTATTCATAGTGTGCCATCCATCAACCGCAAAGTGTGACGGTATCACCTTCAGCGGCAAACTCGAAACCCAGGTGAGTTACAGCTTGCCGGCCACGCCGCTTGGAACACTGCCTCTCTGGGGACGTGCCCGCGACCTCGAAAACGTTAAGGTAAGCAGTCCATGCGGTGTTCTTCAATTGAATCTCAAGGGAAGCGGCAGGCTCAAGTCCGTACTTCTTGATGCAGGCCGGCCAATATCGGGGGAATTCCTATGCAGCCTCTCCGACAGCATGTTCGCGATGATAGGCGGAGCCAACATTATCCTGATAGATGCTCCCGATACTGAAGTCTTCCCCTCCAGGGCAACTCCGTTTTATTTTGTGATGCCTCCCGGTGAATATGAGGAAATACGTTTCACAATCACTCCCGCTGAAGGCGAGGTGATGTATTTCTCTCCATCCGACGCTATCATAATAGAGCCTGGCGCATTCTCGATGCTTTCCGTAGACCTTAATGATTTATTATAAAACGACAAATGATAATAACCACATATTGTATGAATCGCGTTTGTTTTGCCGCAGCCATCATTTTGGCTGCCTTCGCGGCCGTCACGGCCTGCGAAAAACAGGGAAAGACGCCGGTCAGTCTGGCCGCGCCTTCACCTGTTCTTGTGAACGCCGGAATCGACAATGCCACCTTCATGTGGGAGGCTGTAAAAGGTGCAGACTCTTATAAGGTGGTGGTGAATGACGGCGAACCTGTTTCGGTAAGCGGAGTGAACATTACCATCAACAATCTCACCGCTTCAACAGCGTATACCATGAAGATGAAAGCCATAGCCCCTTCTGGGAGCGACTCCTGGCTGGATTCCGACTGGAGCGAGCCCCTTGCTTTCTCTACCGGGGCCAAGAAAATGCTGGACTCGCCGGTGCTCACCGTCTCCAATGTGCTGGCTGGTGGTTTCACCGTTTCCTGGGCTGCCGTAAAGAATGCCGGAAAATACGTCTATAAGATTGATGACGGCCAGGAAATGCAAACCACCGAGACCAGTTTTACTACCGATGGTCTCAAGCATTCCACCCGGTATGTAGTCAAGGTGAAGGCCGTTCCGTCTGAAGCTCAGGCCGCACTTGCAGTAGAAAGCGAATGGGCCGAGGTCACCGCTGAGACGCAGCACCGCACCGATCTTGCGAATCCGGTACTCGCAGCCGGTGATATTCACACCAACGGCTTTACCATTTCCTGGGCGGCCATTCCCGGCGCGGGAAAATACAATTACAAGCTGGATGGCGGAGATGTCCGTACCACCACAGAGCTCAGCGTAGCCTTCAACTCCCTTGCCGCACTTTCGCAGCATACGGTGGAGGTTCAAGCCGCTCCATCTGAAGTCAATATCGACAATTACGTCAATAGCGGATGGGCCAGTATACAGGTGACCACTTTGGATCTTGTGGCGCTGGCAGCGCCGGTGCTCAAGGCCGAGAACGTTCGTGGCCAGGAATTCACCGTAACATGGGCCGCAGTTCCCCACGCTGCGCGTTACATGTGCTCGCTGGGCGATGCTGAAGCCACTCCGGTAACCGCAACTTCCATTAAGTACGAAGGCCTGCAGGCCGAGACTCTGTATAACGTCAAGGTCTATGCCGTACCTTCCGATGCGGAGAGCGTAACCTACAAGGCTGGTGCCGTGGCATCCATCGATGTTACCACCAAGCAGGCGCCAAGTGACGATGATAAGGAAGGCGGCCTGTCCGATTTCGAAGAAAAGCCTGTTTTCTAATCCGGAAAGAATATGAAAAAGTATCTATACATACTGTTGGCAACCGCAGCTTTAGCGGTTTCCTGTGCAAAGGAGATAAATGCTCCTGTAGAGAATGACCACCCTTCCATGGTGGAATTCCTCGCTACTGCCGCCCAAACAAAGACGGAGCTCGCTGATGGCCATACCGTATGGTCGGCAGGCGATGCCATCAAGGTCTTCTACGGCGTGGGCCAGAGCGTAGCGGCAAACATCAAGTACGGCGAAGGCTCATCCCAGGCCACATACCAGGCCTCCGTCCCTGACGGAGTGGATTACTATGCCGTTTATCCCGAAGGTCTGGCATCTTCAATGCCATCGGCCGGACACATCAGCATAACGCTTCCAGGCTGCCAGAATGGAACTTTCGGAGCTGGTCATATCGCCATGGCGAAGGCGGCAGGTAAGGTTTTCGCTTTTCAAAACCTGAACTCTTTCCTCAAGATTTCTCTCCCCGCTGCGGGCTATAAGCGTATCGTGGTAGAGAGCCCCGCAGGCAATGCCCTTGTGGGCTCAATGGACGTGGATCTGAGCTCCGGCAGCCCCGTGGTGACACTTTCTCCGGACGGCCCCGCAACCGTGGAAATCTCTTCTGACGGGTTCCCGGCCGGCGATGTATTCATAGCCGTGCTTGCCGGCGTTACCCACGAGAAAGGCCTTCTTCTCAAATATTACGACGAATCTGGCCTCAAGGGTTCTTACTACATGGACAAAACGTTTGTGACTGAGGCTTCGGTAATACATAGTTTCGGCGAATTCGGCGTAACAGGAGAATACTTTGCCACGCTCGATGGCGCAGGAAATAAGACCGGCATCAATGCTGCGAATGCTATGGACCTCGCAGGCCTCAAAGCGCTGCTTACAATGCCGGAAGATGAAGATGGAATTGCGGCCAAGACCGAAGCCCTCAGAGGAGCCACCATTCATATGGGAGAAGGCACCTGGGATTTTCAGGATTCGCTTCTGGTGGCGTTCCCTGGTGCCGGCGCACCGGTTGAAGTTAGTTTCGAAGGTTCTGAGACTGTCATAACCGGAGGTGAAACTCACAGGCTTCTCAATATCGGCGCAAACGCCAAGTTATCCTTCAAGGGTATAAGCTTCACAAAGAGCCTCGCCAAGCAATCAAGACATCCTGCAATCCTTATAAACGAAGAGGCGAATGCAAGTTTCACTGATTGTAAATTCACGGATTGCGTGAATAAGACCGACGAAGGAGAATACAAGACCTCCGGTTGCATCTATGCCGATGAAGGAACCGTCATATCCTTCAATAATTGCGAATTCTCCGGAAACAGGGGGTCCTATGCGGCAACCCTTCTCATAAAGGGTAGCGCAGCGCTCAAGGATTGCAACATGCATGACAATGACGGCACCTGGCCGGGAAGCGCGCTTTATCTGGACCATGAAGATGCCGTTTGTACTGTTGATGGCAGTACCATAGAAGGCAACACTGTTTCCAAACTTGAGGGACAAAAACCCGACGGCGGCGCAATAGCCGTCCTGGGCGGCAGACTTACCATGACCGACTGCTCCATTCTAAAGAACAGCATCCCCACAAGAAGAGGCGGTGCGCTGCGTGTGCAGAACTCCGGCTATGTGAAACTGGTGAACTGTACTGTAGCACAGAACACTGCCGACTGGGGTGGCGCGCTCAACGCAGTTGGCTCATCTACACTTGAGATAGAAGGTGGCGTATATAAGGAGAACTATGCCAAGGGTGGTGGCTGTATCCTTGAAGGGGATAATGCGAATGTCATCATAAAGGATGCCATCTTCAAGGAAAACTATCTCATTAAATCCGGTAATTTCGGAGGCGCAATACGACATGAGGGCAACGGTGACCTCACCATCACCGGTACCACATTCGACGGTAATTACACTTTATACAATGGAGAAAACGAGGCTTTCGGCGGAGCAGTTTCAGTCGGCTACGACCAACATGATTCTCACGTAACCATAGATGACTGCCTTTTCTCCGGCAATCACACCATGTCCGGAGGAGGAGCTGCGTTATCCTATCAGTCTTCAGGTACCGGATCCGGTTGGATGAAGGTGAGCAACACCCGCTTCGAAGGAAACTACAACGAATACAACGGCGACAACAATGACAATTACGGAAGACACGCTGGCGCAGTGCGCTTGGGACATGACGCTACCCCCAGTTACTTCGACAATTGCGTGTTTGTGAACAACAGCACTATGACGGCGAGTACAGAGGTAAAGAGCACTTACGGAGGCGCCCTCACCTGCTATGCCGACGGCATGATTTACCTTAACAATTGCCATTTTGAGAATAACAGTGCCACCCGCGGCGGCGCCATCTCCGTTTGGAACTGCAGCGTGAGCGGATTATTCATGAACGGCTGTTCGTTCAGCGGAAACTGGATTTCATACAAGAATGGTACTACAATTTACTTCGAGAAATCTAAGTATTTCTATATGAACAACTGCAGTTTCGCTGATAATACCTATACTCTTTCCGGCGGAGAAGATGAAGGAAATTGGGTTTATGTTGGCGGCGACTCTGGAAAGGTTCTCGAAGGATGCGTCGTGAGTAACTGCTCAATGTTCGGTTCCGCCAGGACCACTTCGGCTCTTACTCCTATGCAGAATCAGGAACTGCTGTACATCTATAACATGAAGAGCGGCAAGAAAGCTTATCTTGTCAATAATGCCATACTTGCAGCCGGTACGGAACAATATGCCTGGTGGTCAAATGGTGTGGATATTATTGGATACAACAACGTGTATTCCAGCAAGGGCAATACCGGTGGCTCTTACACGGGCTCTGGCGATACTACCGGCAAGGCGGTGTCGGATTTCGGTGGCCTTGCCTGGAACTCAACAGACCATGCATGGACGTGGAACGGTACCCTTACCGGTGGTTTTACTGCCATCTCCGCCGCAAACTATGCTTCGGCGGTTAATTCAGGAAGTCCCGATTTCAAGAACTGGCTGGAAGAAAAGGGAGTGCTTAACAAGGACCAGCTCGGAAACAGCCGTGGAGATAGCGGCTGGTGGCCGGGTGCATACCAGAAGTGATGTTCAAGTCTGCCATTCTATCTTTGTTTATTATTGCCCAGACGGTGGTGGGGATTGACCCCGCCGCCGTTGTTGGGCCGATAAAACCCATGAATGCGGGGAATAACGGACCGTTGGATACGAACATGGACTCATACCGGGAACTCCGCATTCCTTATGCGCGCACCCACGATACGGCACTGGGTACCGAATACGGCGGTCACTGTATAGACATCAGCGAAGTGTTCCCGGATTTCTCTGCAAACGTGAATTCCTCAAAGTCCTACGACTTTACCAATAGTGATGTTGTGCTCCTGGATATGCTCAAGGCCGGCACAAAACCATTTTACCGCCTTGGTCAGAGCATAGAACATCAGACAAAGAAATACGGAATATACCCGCCTAAGAACTATAAAAAGTGGGCGAAGATATGTGAGCATATCATTCGTCACTATAATGAAGGCTGGGCCAACGGTTATCACATGGATATTGAATACTGGGAGATATGGAATGAACCCGACCTCGACGACCCAGATGACCGTTGGAAGACCGACCCTCGTACCTGGGGCGGAACTCAGCACCAGTTTTACGATTTGTACGTTACTGCTGCCAAGCATCTAAAGAAATGCTTCCCCGGCTTGAAGATAGGTGGTCCGGCCTTTGCCAATCCGCGGAAATACGGCCCGCCATTCCTGGATTACGTAAAGGAGAAGGGGGCCCCACTTGACTTCTTCTCCCATCATATGTATCACCGCAAGCCTGCGCGCATCACTGAGGATGTGCGCATCATACGTGATATGCTGGACCAACGGGGATTCACAAATACGGAATCCATCCTTAACGAATGGAACTACAACCGAAGCTGGAGCGAGGCTCCTTTCCATTACAGCCGCAGGATGCGTCCCACGGTAAAGGCTGCTGCTTTCATTGCAGCGGTGATGTGCGAGTGCCAGAAAGCTCCGCTGGACATGCTCATGTACTATGACCTGCGGCCCAACACCTCATGGTGCGGACCGTGGGCTCCGTTCATATATGACATCCGTCCGCCTTACTGGGCTCTGTATTATTGGGCGGAGCTTACCGAATGCGGTACTCAGGTGGAGAGTTCTTGTAGTACAGACAATATATACACCTGCGCCGCAAAATCAGAAGACGGGGAATTACGGCTTTTATTGGCCAGATACCATGATGACGATAGTCATAATACTACCCGCGAGGTTACTATAAGTGTCCCGGAGGGATACCATATAGCAGAAATACGGCTAACTGACAGCAAGGGCATGGACTATACAATTGAACCAAGTGGTACAATTGCTATGGAATCAAATGCAATCACGCTTCTTTATCTGAAACCAAATAATAATAAATAAGAATTCATTATGGACAGAAAACAATTAGGGATGACATATGAGTCTCCCGAGGTCCGGCAAATTGATTTGTCGCAGGAACAACTTATTTGTGCAAGCAATACTTTGCTTGTCATCTTTGCAAGTGAGTCTGCCGTTCAGGCAGAAGATTATTCGTCAACCAGTCTCTGGGAGGCAGGGTCAGTTATTGAATAAGAGGAGGACCTGACAATGAAAAAGATTTACAGCGCTTTGTTTATTACGCTTTGTTTTTCCGCAACCATGTCCTGTCAGAAAGAAGCGGATTTTGGACGTGAGGGAGACGGAATTGCCCCAGAAGGAATGAAACAGGTCACGCTTACTGCTTCCAGTGAGCGTACGAAGACAACCATTTCGGATGGACATACCTTATGGGCCGATGGTGATAATATTGCAGTTATCAGCAGTGATGGCTCTATTTCTGATCCTTTTAATCTTGTGGATGGACAAGGTACTGCAGAGGCCGAATTTAATGGATATATTCCCAGCGGAACCACTCCTACATATGCAGTATATCCTGCAGAAAGGTGCTCTTCTGTCAGCGGGTCTACCGTAAAGATCAGTATTCCTGCATCCAGGGAAGGTGATTTTGGCAGCGGAAACGTTGCAGTTGCCAAAGTGGCTTCCGGCAACAAACTGCAATTCAAGAATGTAACGGCCTTTATCAGCTTTACTCTTCCCGCTGGCACAGATGTTACCAGCGTGGTGGTGGAAAGTGTAGATGGCAGCAATCTTGCCGGAGTTCTCTCAATTGATTGTTCCGGTGCAACCCCCGCACCTACAACAATCGAGAGCGGAGCCTCAAGCATTACAACAACTACATCCAGCGGAGCCGGCACTTATTACATTGCCATAGCTCCCGGTGTCACCCACGCCAAAGGCTTTAAGATGTCTTACAAGAAGGGTGATGATGTTACCGGTGTCCATTACCTTAACCGTAATATTACCACTGCCGTAAACACCAACTACCAGATGGGTGAGGTGGAAACCAAGGGTAATTATTATGTCACTGTCAGCGGTGCTGGAAATGGTAGTGGAATGAACTGGGATAATGCCATGAGCGCGGAGCAGATGTGGAAGAAGTTGACTCTCGCCGGGACAGATGTCCAGATTGATGCAGCAAAACTTGCATCCATCGACGGTGCTACCTTCCATCTCGGAGCAGGAACTTATGATTTCAGTAGTAATCCGAATCTGTCATTCGATGATCCCATTGCCATAACATTTAAAGGAGGTTACAATGCCTCTACCGGGGCTCGAAACATTGCTGGCAATCCCACTGACTTTACCGCAACGGCAGGAAGTTCCTCACTTATCCTTTCCGGCAAGCTGACGTTGACCCTGGACGGGATCAACATCACTGGCAACAGTGTGTCCGGTGACAAGCGTGGCGCCTTGCAAAGTTCAGGAAGTGGTGTTACTATCAACATGGTTGACTGCTCAGTTACCGCCAATTCGAACGACACATCCGATTCCAACAGCGGCGCTGGCATCGTGCTGTCCAATGGTACCCTTAACGCTACGCGCGTGACGTTCTCCGGCAATACTGCCTATACGGCTCCTGCCATCTATAACGATCACGCCACCCTGAATATGACAAGCTGCGTTTTCGACAGTAACGTGGCCACTAACTATTGCGGAGCTGTCCGTCTTCGCGACAGCGGTTCCCACACTTTCACATGCACCTTTGAGGATTGCACATTCAGCAACAACGAGGCTCAAGGAGGTGATTATGGCGCCATCCAGCACAACAATGGTACATGCAATCTTAACAACTGCACCTTTACAAACAACACGGCCGCCAACAACGGCGGAGCTATCGGCATTGCCGGGACGGGTACGGTTGTTGTCAATGGCGGAACGTTCTCCGGAAATTCGTCAGGAAAATACGGTGGCGTGTTCTATGACGAAAGTGCCTACCTTAATGTGAAGGATGCCACCATTACCGGTAACTCGGCAAACAGCAGCGGAGGCATGGTGTATTCCAAGGCAACCTGTAACTTCGCAAGATGCACAGTCAGCGGTAACCATGCCCAGTGGGGCGGCGCTTTCTTTATCGCCGGCTCTTCAGAAGGAGATGTACGCCTTCAGATTCAAGGAGGAACCATCAGTGAGAATTACGGAAAGGGAGGCGGAGCCATCCTGGCCAAGGACTACGCAAGTATAGTGGTTGGACGCAGCGGTGGGGTAGGCACCATTTTCGATAGAAACTATGCCAGTAATGGAAATAGTGCATCATGGGGCGGCGCCATCAAGTGCGAGAACGCCAAAAATGCGACATTAAGTCTTACCGGTGTTACATTTACAGGTAATCATAACGATTACAATGGCGAAAATGAATCATTCGGAGGAGCCCTCTGTGTCGATTCCGGACAAAACGGTGTCAAGATTACGATTGATGAGTGCGAGTTTACCGGAAATTACACTGCATCAGGTGCAGGCGCAGCCATAAGTTATCAGTCCACAAATGGCAGTGGTTATGGTGATGGAAACGGTTACATGCATGTAAGCAATACTCTTTTCCAAAACAATTACAACAACTACAGCGGGTCGAACAATGACAACTACGCACGTCATGCCGGAGCAATCCGTCTCGGACACGATGCCACTCCCAGTACTTTTGATAATTATACCTTTATCGGTAATTACACCCATGGCGCCGGATCTGAGGTAAAGAGCGCCTATGGAGGTGCCATCGCCTACTATGCAGACGGCATGTCTTATATCAACAATTGCTATTTTGAAGGAAACCATGCAACAAGAGGAGGTGCAATTTCGGCGTACAATTGTACTGCTAGCGGTCTTTACTTGAACGGATGCTCGTTCAATGGGAACTGGATTTCCTATTATTACGGGACCACCATTTACGTTGAAAAGACCAAGTATTTCTGCATGAATAACAGCAGTTTATACGATAATACATATACTTTGATGTCTGGTGGGGACGAGGCAAACTGGATATGCCTGAATGGTACGGGTGATAAGGTGATGGAAGAATGTGTTATCAGCAACTGCTCACTGATTGGCTCTGCGAGGAGTACCTCATCTTTGAACATGCTTACGAATGGACAAGAACTGGTGTATGTCTTGAATACGAAGAGCGGTAAAAAGGCATATTTCATAAACAACTGCATCATCGCATCAGGAACTGAGCAATATGCATGGTGGACAAACACAGTTGACTGCAATGGTTACAATAACGTCTATTCTGCAAAGGGTAATTCCGGAGGTTCTTATACATCAAGTAACGACAGCGGTTCTAAATCTGCAGCTAACTTCGGAGGTCTTACCTGGAACAACAATACTTGGGAATGGAATGGCTCGTTGAGCGGAGGATATACCGCCATCACTGCCAGCAGCTTTGCAAGCCAGCTTAACACTGCAAGCTCCGGTTTCAAGACTTGGCTGGAAGAGAAGGGTGTCCTGAATAAGGATCAGATTGGTAATGACCGCGGCAGCGGCGAGTGGTGGCCTGGCGCTTATCAGGAAGGTGCTATATGAAGGGATAATCTCCAGGCCATAACCTGGAATATCCGGTCGTCAGCCATGGACGACACGGGTGATCGTGCCTGGAGTGCGAGAAGGGGCGGAATGGCGGCGTTCATCAACGACCGCCAGCCCCAGATTATCTGCATGCAGGAATGCGAGAGCGACCAGCGCAGTTACCTTACAAGTAACTGCGCCGGGTACGCCGCCATCTACGACGATACTTCACTGAGTTGGTGGCAACAGCTTTCCGGGGGAGAAAACTCCGCGGAAGTAATCCTCTACAAGACGAGTGACATCACCGTCCAGTCTTCCGGCACGTTCTGGCTCACTTCCGGCGCACCTACCACGCCTACCAAGTCTTCCGACCAGAACTCCTACCGCAGCTGTACCTGGATGAAATGCACCTACGAAGGCCAGAAGATGCTGGTTATGGACGTTCACCTTAGCTATAGGACAAAAAACAATAGCACGCCGGGATCGGATGACGTGATTGCCCTGCGCCAAACTGAGATGGGTGTCATCAAGACCTGGATTGACGGCCACTACAATGCCACCAGTGACGGATGGCTCCTGTTCATGGGTGATATGAATACATCCCACTGGGAAGCCATCTTCGATGAGTGGAAGGACGGCACCTATGGCTATTTCTCCCGCGACGGTTTTACAGGAGGAGCCACCGGCCGCACCTACAACGACTGGGACTGGGAGAACGGGAACGTGGCCACTATAGACTTTCAGTTCTACAAAGGTTTCCCGTCGGTGGCCTCCTATACAATTCCCACTGATACATATTCTTCAGTAGAGTATCTCTCCGACCACTGGCCGGTAGTAGTAGAATACAGAATGGACTAATCAATCGGGGGCCGGTTAAGCCGGCCCCCAATCATTTGTATTACCTTACCGAATACTCGTACAAAGCAAAGGTATTGGGCTCACTGAGTTTAATATTAATTGTGCCGCCAGGGCCAACTTTGGCACGGAAAGGCTTGCCGCTGCCAAGTAGAGGCCTGAACCTAACGCACTTTCCTTCCGGCAGCCAGGTCTTTATGCAGCCCTTTGCTGTGGGAGTGTTTTCCCGGTACACAATAAGATAGCCATGCCCGGCATCCGTGACTGATTGGAATCCGGTCCATGATGTGCCGGAGGGCTCTTCTCCTATAGGAAGGATGGTGCCGGAATGGAAGCTTGCAGCTATATCCATCCACTCCTTCAATAATTGTCCCGTGGAATAAGCCTCTTCCGGCAGATTGGAAGCCTCCATCCAAGCAAGTGGCTGAGCGGCAAATGTGGTGGCTGCAATATAGTCAAAGGAGTAATTGGCCGGGGCAAATGCATCGTTCCCCGGATACTTGTCGGCGTTCCTCCAAGGATTCAGGAATTCAATCTGGAAGCGCTCGGGGGCAACGTATCGCGACAGTTGCCATAGATTTCGCAGTGTCTTGTACGGGTAATAATTACCCCAGTCAGTGTAGCGGTTTTCCAAAAATAAGTTCCCGTATTCTGCAAACCAGTTATATCCCATCCGGCGTCCGTTGGTAACATCCAGATTGAAGATAACTTCGTCGCCGGTCTCTTCGCGGACACGGTCCAGCATTTTCCGAAGATTCTTTTCCGCTTTCTTTGAGGGGATGACAAGGCCGTCAATCTTGAAGACGCGAATGCCGTATTTTTGGTATAGCCCGGTAAGAACTGCCGCGTCCTTCTCCCAATCGGCCATGTGGTCCTGCACACTTGGGTTAAACCACAGGCCTATTCCCATTCCGAGTGAGTGGGCCTTGTCCACAAGGGGTTGCAGTCCGCGCGGGAACTTCACCGGGTCAAGGTCCCAATAGCCTGCGCGTCTCCATATGTTGTTAAAAGAACCGCCTTCAACTACCGATGCCGGGCTTTTCCCTAATTGCCACCCATCATCTATTTGGTATATTGTAACGCCCAATCTGGCGGCCTTGTCCAGCTCCTGAAGGCAAAAGGCTTCGCTGACGCGCCCGTCCTGGCTGCGGTCTCCCCAGGTGTTCATCATGATCATATCTGGCTGATGTCGCAGACTCTTCTGATAAGAACGGAGCGCCATGGCTTCTGACAGGCTGTCATCTCCGGTCACTCCCATAACGCAGCCGTAGAGACGGGTCCATTCATCAGAAAGTATATCCGAAGGCTCAAACCCTAATCGCATAACCCGGAACCATCCGTTTTTAGTCCTGAAGTCAGCGTCTCCGGGGCCAACTTGCATATCCGAGCATGGCGCTTCTTTGAGTATGAAGAGCCCATTCCCGGTGGTGGCATCCCTTGCTAGCAGTAAGTTTCCATTCCAATCCTTTTCATGATGGTATGATATGAACTTATGCTCTTCCAATAACGTGTTGTGGACATCTGTGCGGTCATGGAACTCTACCACGGTACAGTGCCAGTTCCTTCCTTTTAGGCATATCTGGTCCAACACTGGGGCTTCTACAGGCGTAATGTCCCAAGTTCCCTTGATATATGTGTCACAGGCAATGGCCGGGACATCGTCATATAAACGATATTCCCGGCGCACCCGGACACTGCCGATATTATAGTTAATCCTTGCCGTAAAACAGGCCGGGGACCATTTGCCTGCGGGGGCGGTAATAACTTCCAGACTGGCGTTTTCCGGCTGTTCTTCGGAAATAACGAAGTCTGGCGAATTGTTTGTGGATTTAAGTATACGGCCATTGGATAAATCCTCAAGCCACAGCGTTCTTATGGCTCCGGAGTTCCAAGCAAATACTCTTTCTATATGTGTGTTCCCTATGCGCAGAGTGTCTCCGTCCAGACGGGCGTAGCAGGAATTCTGCGCAAAAGAAGAGGCGGATACTATCAGTAACGGGAGAAGTGTTGTTATTAAATATTTCATTCTAAGAAGCATGTTGTGTGTGCGCACACAAATTTATAAAATCTTTTTCATATCTTTGTAAAGATAATAATGATTATGAATCTTAACAAGAATAGTATTCAGGCTGTTTTGGCATGTCTTTCCGTTGTGTTGTGTGCATGTGGACATAATACTGCTGTTCCGATAGACCTTCAGGCCCACAGGGGAGGAGCAGGCCTGATGCCGGAGAACACCTTTTCATCAATGAAGAATGCTCTTGATCTGGGTGTAAACACTTTGGAAATGGATTTGCAAATCTCCGCAGATGGTCATGTCGTCCTGTCTCATGACAATTATTTCCATTATCGCTGTGCCATAAGGCCGGACGGCACCCCTGTTCAGAAAGGAGAGGCCAGGGAATATCTTTATACTATGCCTTATGATAGCATTGCAAAATATGAGGTCGGGCTCAGGTATACTGAACAGTGGCCAGAAAAAAAACTGATATCAGAGCATGTTCCTCTGGCATCATTGCTTATTGACTATACTGAAAAGTATGCCTCGGAGAATAATCTTCCCCTTCCTAATTATAATATAGAAATCAAGTCCTCTGCAGATGAGGGGGAAGGTATCAACTGGCCGGATTACAAGACATTTTGTGATACCTCTATTCCGCTTCTTCTTTCTAAAAACCTTGGAAAGCGTCTGATAGTACAGACCTTTGACGTTCGCTCACTGGAGTATATTCACCAAAGGTGGCCGGAAGTTACTCTGGCATTTCTCACAAAGAAAGACACAGACATCAAGGAGATACTTTCCAGAATCAGTTTTTTGCCAGGATGGTGGTCTCCACATTTCAGTGTGGTTACTGCTGAGAATGTTGCTTATTGTCATTCTTTGGGTATAAAAGTCGTCCCTTGGACAGTAGATGAGCAAACTGATATCCTTGCTGTCGCCAATTGTGGTGTAGACGCCATTATTTCAAACTATCCGGATAGACTGATAGAACTGTTACGTTAATCGAAAATGCTATATACATCCTGCATTCTGAAAGCGGCCATTGCCGCAATAATTACTCTACCGTCTCATGATATAGCCTCTTTATCTAAGTGGGGGCCGTATTCAAAGGAGTATTTCGGGATTTCAAACATTGACGATCTCTCGTCCGGAGCGCAGGTAGAGTTTTGCCTTGTTCCGGGTATTTACAGGCGTAATGTAATGGTCCCTTGCGCCCTGTTTGAGTCTGGCGTTCACCCCTGGGAGGCATCGGCCGACATGACTCGTTTCACTTACCGTTATGAGTTGGAATGGAAGGACAGGGTGTACGTGGATGCTACCTACAACGTCATAGATGATGACAGCGTACTGCTTGAAGCCCGCTGCGTAAACAATACGTCAGAGGTGCAGAATATCAACCTTCAACTCGCCGTTCGTAAGGCAGGTGGCACTGAGGGGCAATGGACGCCGGAACTGAAGCAGGGAGAGGGGTGGTTCACAGTGCGTTATCCGGAAGTGGATGCCGCCTATGGCGTTGCCTGGGACTATCCTTTGAGCGAAGTCCGTCAATGGCGTTGCGCCAAACTGGAGCAGCTTATGCCCATCAAGGTCCACGACCACGTTTACAAAGACCTTAAAGGTGACGGTAAAGGCCATTATACCGCCAATTTCCTGCGTCCCATAGTCCTGAAGCCTCAAAGCGATACTACGTTGAGGATGGTTATTTTCAAAGGGGAGAAGATTCCAGGTCAAGCCGGGAAAGACTATTACTGTCATGGCCAGCCAGATCGGCCCTCCCCCCTCGGAGTGCAACTTTTGCAAGCTACCCTCCTGACCAATGTGGTCTATCCCATAGATGCCTTCGGTGAGCCCATACGCCATTTCTGCCCCGGGAAAAACTGGAACAGCCTTTATACCTGGGACTGCGGATTCATCGGCTGGGCCATGAGCGAGATAGACCCGGGGCGCGGTTATGAGATAATAAGGCAGTACACTACAGTCCCGGAGGAAGAAGCTCCTTTTGTACACCACGGGACACCCCTCGCCACACAGATCCTTGCCATCGGAGATGTCTGGGAAAGGGGCGGATGTAATATGGATGAGCTCCAGGAGATTTACCCCCGTCTAAAGCGTTTCTATGATTATATGACTGGCCCGCGATTCCGCAAACCTTCCGGCCTGCTTGAGACATGGAACATTTTCTACAACAGTGGTGGCTGGGATGACTATCCGCCGCAGTGGACCCTTCGCCCGCAAAAGGAGCTTCGCAGCCGCACTACTCCTATGGTCTCCACCTCCTATTACATCCGCTGCGCAAAGATTCTTCGTCTGATTGCCTCACATCTGGAGGCCGGCGCAAAGGGTAGACAGAAAAAGTCTTTTACGGCCGATATCAAACAGTTTGAGGCCGATATTGCTGCAATGTCTAAAGGCATTCTCGATAATGCCTGGGATTCAGAAACAGGCTATTTCGGCTATGTGGAGCACGATACCGACGGAGCTCCCGGAAGCATTTACAGGACCGATAAAGGCGTCAATTTCAATATGGGTCTTGACGGTGTAACACCACTTGTGGCCGGTATAGTGGATAAAGCTCAGAAAGAGGCTTTGATTGGCCATGTCTTTACGCAAGGGGAGCTTTGGAGTGACTGCGGCATTACTGCTGTGGATCAGACCGCACCATATTACCGAATAGACGGCTACTGGAACGGTACGGTGTGGATGCCTCATCAGATGATCCTTTGGAAGACAATGTTGGATCTTGGCCGCCCGGACCTGGCAAAGCGCATAGCAGACACTGCGCTGGAGAATTGGGAGCGCGAATGCGAGGACTCATACAATTGTTACGAGCATTTTATGATAGAAACCGGCCGAGGCGGCGGCTGGAGTAATTTCTCCGGTCTGTCATCTCCCATTCTCAACTGGTATTTTGCCTACAATCAGCCAGGAACTGTCTCCACCGGATTCGGCACGCTGGTCACAAGTGCCAGCTGGAGTGAAGACAAGTCTTCTGTGGTGCTCACACTCCGCTTTGACCGGGAACTCATCGGGAATGATATAGCCGTCATCGCCTGCCTTGCCGGCGGCCCTGTTACCAAGATGGTTAAAGCTACGCGGAAGCCATTAACCCTTAAGATACAGTGAAATGGACAGACGGGATTTCATAAAGACGACGTTGCTGGCCGGGGCTGGGCTTTACCTTACGGACTGGCAAGAGGCTTTTGCCGCCGGTTGCAAGGACAAGCTTGCGGGCAAGACATGGCCGGGTTGGAAGGAAGGGCAGTTCCAGATTCATTTCATCTATACCGGCGTAGCGGAGTCTATGTTCCTGATTTTTCCAGATGGGACAACAATGCTGCTGGACTGCGGTGACTTTGATGCACTTGCCCGTGGGCCGAAGGCCGTTCCGCTGCTTCCGAGCCCGGCCCGCCATTCAGGCGAGTGGATTGCCCGATATGTGACGCGGGTCAATCCAGCCGTCACCGATGTTGATTATATGCTCCTGAGTCATTATCACAATGACCATGCAGGCAGCGACCATTTTTTTGCCGAGAAAATCATCCGCGATGGTGAAGAATACGCGCTCAGTGGCTTCTCCCAGGCCTCAGAGACTTTGAACTTCCGCAAAGCTATCGACCGTTGCTGGCCGGATTATAACGACCCTATTCCGGATACGGCCATGGGCGGAGACCCCGATACAGTGCAGCACATGAAGCGTTTCTACAGCTATATGCAGAGGCATCGTGGCCTCGAGATAGAAAAGTTTCGCCTTGGGGCAACAGACCAGATTGTCCAACTCCATGACGGAGCAAAATACCCATCCTTCTCGGTCAGGAACATATGCGCCAACGGACGTATCGCGTACCCGGATGGCCGAATCAAAGACCTCTTTGAAGCGGTGAAAACTCAGTCCCCCAAGACACTCAACGAGAACGCCATGTCACTGGGGATGGTCTTCTCCTATGGCAATTTCCGTTTCTATACAGCGGGTGATTTCTCGGCTAAATTCAAGGATCCGGACGGAACGGTCCGCTTTATAGAAGATGACATCGCCGAGGTTTGCGGCCCAGCCAATGTGGCCAAAATCAATCACCATGGACATAATTCGATGAGTAGAAAACTTGTCACAGCACTTCGCTCTCAGGTGTATGTGAGCTGTGTATGGGATCAGCTCCACAACCTGCCACCCTGTATGGAACTTCTCTCAGACCGTTCAATCTATCCACAGGACCGTATTATCTGCCCTACGATTATGCCTGCCGAGCGTCGGGCAAAGGATGGTGATGCTGCCTGGATGAAAGATGTCGCTCCTGACTCTTTCGAGGGCTGCCATGTTGTAGTGAATGTTGAAAAGGGCGGGCGTCGTTACTCCGTATCCTTCATTAGCGCCGCTGATGAGTCTATGAAGGTGCTCAGCGCTCTACACTTCAGAACTTAGTATTGATATGAATATCTTTCTCCAGGTGGCCTTGTCGGCCTTGTTATCGTTGCCGTTCAACGACGGAACCGTGCCCGGCGTGGAGGGCCAGGCAATGCTCTTTGACGGTTTTGACTCCAGAATAGTCCTGCCGGCTGCTGAAGTGCCGGAACCCAAGGCCGATTTCACCGTAGACGTATGGGTATGTCCCATCGCCTTCCCCAAGAGCCCCTGCCCGGTGGTTTGCCGCAAGGCCGATGACGGCCCTGAGGGATGGAATTTGTGGCTTGATTGTTTTGGCAAGGTACATTTTACCGTAGAAGACGTTGAGGCGGAGTCTCCTCAAGGCCTGCCGCTGCGGCAGTGGTCGCGGCTTACGGCATTTTTCAAAAGTGGAGAAGGGATTTTCCTCGCTGTTGACGGTAAGGAAGTAGCCAAGGCTCCGGTCACATTCAACAAGGTTGATCAATCGGCCTATGACCTATGGATTGGCCGCACTCAGGTGCGCACGCCTTCATTCTTTGAGAACCATAGTATTCCAATCTACAGTTCTTTTGACGGAGCCATTGATGAGCTGAATATTTATGCCGACAAGTGTACGTATAAGAAGATTCTCAGGAAGAAATTCTTCCGGCCTGATGCTCCGGGTACAGATGTGCCTGGTTTTGAAGAGCGTGTCCTGCCTTCAGGTCCTCAGCAGGTTGATTTTGGAGCCTGGTATGTTCCCCTGAAGTATTATGAGGCCTTTGACCGCAGGTGGAGAGGAAGCCTTGATGATATTGTGGTTGGTTTTGGCCCTCAGCAGCCCTGGAAGGTGGTTTTCTGGCACGGCATTTCCTATGCTCCCTGTTTTGTGACTGAGAAGGGGAACTGGATGAGCAATGAGTTTGTGGAACGCGCTAAAGTAACCAAGTGGGGATGCCCGGAAAACATGAGTGACAAACATGCCGATTTCTCCAGTGTCCGCGTCGTGGAGAATACTCCGGCCCGTACCGTAGTTGTGTGGCGTCATCTTCCTGTGGGCGTTAATCAGAAGATTCCCTTCCAGAGTGAGGAATCCCAGTGGGGAGACTGCTCAGAGGAAACATATATCTTCTATCCTGACGGGGTATGCGTGCGAAAGATGGACCTTTGGACATCGGCCCCGGCAGCGTGGATGGAATGGAGCCAGAGCCTGCAGGTACTGCATCCGTCACAGCGGCCGGAGGATGTCCTGAATGCATCCAGAATAATGTCAGTTGCCGCAATGGACGGCCGGACAGAAACTTGCGGATGGGATTTGGATGCCGTAAAACGCCAGGATGCCCCGTCTCTTCCGGGGGCTAATATCCAGGTGACTTATCTTAACAGCCAATGGAATCCTTACCTGATTCTAGAGGACGGCTCTGGCCTTAACGAAAAGAATATGCGCGGCACACGTATAGACCGTTACTCCGGAAGATGGTCTGATTATTCAGATTTCCCGTGGCGCAACCACTGGCCTGTGGCCCAGGATTACGTTGTGGGCCGGCATGCCGTTGTGGCAGACGCCCCATCGCATACATACACTGCCACGCAATATAATGCTCCGCACAGCGTTGAAAAGATTTCGGGTCCTGCCGATGCTGTTTACGCTCCGGAAGAAGGAAAGGAAGCACCATATACATCCAAAGTGTCCCCTGAGGAATTGAGTTCCACCTGGAAGATAACCAAGCTGATGCTCCTTGGATGTACAGAAGGGGATGCCGTGGATCTGCTGCCTCTGGCCAAGTCCTGGCTCCGTGCTCCCAAGATGACAGAAAACGGACATGATATTCCGTATGATGTTACTCAGCGTGCATATGTTATTCCGGCCCAGGATAGGGACACTCTTTCTCTCTGTCTGAATGCATCCTCAAAGCAGCCTGTCAACGGCCTGTGCTTCATATTGAATGATGTGGGGAAGGCACCATCGGCCATCAAAGTGGATGACAAGGATTACGCTGACTTCAAAACAGGCATCATTAATGGCCCTGACGGATTCCGCCTTATCCTTTGGCTCCCCTTGTCAGCCACTGATCCTATAAGTATTGATATTGCCAACTAGACTGCTAAGGAACAAGGATATTTTTAGCGGAATCGCCAAAATATTTGCATATTCCGCTAAAAATAAGCCTTAATATGTGCTGGCAAATTATAGCTGCAATCCTTATCGGATGCCGTATTTGCGTAGAATGCGTCGAATAGGTTTGCGGATGGACTCCGCCCAAAGGTAATAGCCCCAGTCACCGGGATGGACACCGTCTGCAGTTGTGTCGTGGGTAGATGACGTTGCGTTGGATTCTATGTAGTATACATCTTTGTATTTTTTTAAGGCTATTGCCATTAGGCTGTCAGCAACTTCCAATTTGTTTCTTTCCTTTTCATCATGCTGGAGATTGAAATTTCTCTTTTCTTCCCAAATGGAATGAATAAAGATAAGTGGTTTGCCGGGATGTGAGGCCTGAAGAGTCTCAATGAAATTGAACAGATTCGCTTTAATAGTATTTTCGTTTCCGTTGGAAAAAGCATCAAATACAAAAGCATCAACATCGGCATCTTTCAAGGCATTGGCAAACTGTGGCTGCATACGGCAGTCTCCACTTACGCCAAGGCTGCAGAACTGCATTCCGGTAGCGCGGGTAAGGTACCCCGGAACTGTCATTCCCGCTCTGGTTGTGCTGGCACCATGCATGAACGAAGAACCGTAGACACAAATCCTGTGACGGAAAGGAACATCTCCCTTTTCTATGAAAGACCCTTTCTTGACGGCAATCTTCAGAGAATTTAATTTGCTCTCGGTGGGAAGGTACATCAAGCATTCATGGACGCTGCCATCCATATGGTCTACCATTTTTCTGATTCTCCCATTTTCGGTTGAAACATCATGGTTGTATGCGCACATGCCTGCCCATAGCCATTTGCCATCCTTTTTGATGTATAGGTCAAAGCCCCTGGATGCAATGCAGGAGGAATTTGTGTAGTGTAGATAGCTGAAATCGGGTTTTACCGCAATTACAGGAGAATCTGTCTTGAAAGTGACGATTATTCCCGAGGGCATCTCCAGAAGATTGATATCCTTTTCATCCCATCCACCATATTTGGTGAAATCCATTCGCTGGTACGGGTTGGGTGTGTTAGGAAAGACTTTTCCAACGATAGTCAGTTCTGCCGCTTCAGTGAAGGAGTAATCATTATCCTGGGCGAATGCTACAATGCCAAGAAGCATTGTAAGAGATAGGATCAGTAATTTCTTTATCATAACCATTCAGTGTGAAAGAATTCTCCCCGGGAACGGTCAGTGCGTTCATAGGTGTGTGCCCCGAAATAGTCCCTTTGGGCCTGAAGCAGGTTGGCCGGCAGGGATGCGCAGCGGTAACCGTCATAGTAACTGAGGCCAGAGTTGAGGGATGGGACGGGAATGCCGCTTAAAACGGCTTCTGAAACCACCTTCCGCCATGAGGCCTGTCCCTGAGCGAGCGTCTCCTTGAACCAGGGGGAGAGCATCAGGTTGGTTAGATCTGGCTGGGCCTGATAAGCGTCTTTAATACGGCCAAGGAACACGCTGCGGATGATGCATCCGCCGCGCCAAAGAAGCGCAACGGCCCCAAGGTTCAGGTCCCATCCATATTGCTTTGATGCGCTGTCCATCAGGCTGAAGCCCTGGGCATAGGATACGATTTTTGCAGCCAAAAGCGCTTTTCGAAGATCCTCAAGATCAAGTTTGAGTGTCTTTTTGGCGGGGCCCTCAAGAACTTGTGACGCGATTACCCTTTCTTCCTTTCTTGAAGATAGGCAGCGGGCAAACACGGATTCGCTGATGAGAGATAGCGGAACGCCCTGGTCCAGAGCGGCCTGCACCGTCCATTTGCCAGTGCCCTTCTGGCCGGCGGTGTCAAGGATGCTGTCCAGTATGTATCGGCCTTCAGAGTCCTTTTTCCCAAGGATGTCTGCGGTAATGCCTATGAGATAGCTGTCAAGGTCTCCGCGGTTCCACTGGGAAAACGTTTCCTGCATCTGGGCGTTTGTCATTCCCAGGCCCACCCTCATAAGGTGATAGCACTCGCAGATAAGCTCTATGTCGCCGTATTCTATTCCGTTGTGTACCATCTTCACAAAGTGGCCGGCGCCGCCGCTGCCCACCCAGTCACAGCATGGCGTTCCATTCTCCACTTTGGCCGATATCGCCTGAAGGATGGGTTTCACAAGGGGCCAGGCCTCCGGAGAGCCCCCGGGCATCATGGAGGGTCCTTTAAGGGCGCCTTCTTCGCCGCCGGATACACCGGTACCGATATATAGAAGGCCTTTGGATTCCATTTCATGGCATCGGCGGTCAGTGTCGTGGAAATCTGAGTTTCCGCCGTCAATGATAATGTCCCCGCTCTCCAGCACTTTCTCGAGTTCATCGATGACCTGATCCACGGCAGCGCCTGCCGTCACCATCAGAAACACTTTCCTTGGGCGCTCAAGGCTCTGAGCCAGCTCCTTATAGGAATAGGTTCCGGTGAATCCCGGTTTACCATCGGCCATAAAATCCCTGGTAACCTCCGGGATATAGTTGTATACGGCCACTTTAAAGCCATTTGATGCCATATTTACGGCAAGGCTCCTGCCCATTACTCCAAGGCCAACAAGGCCGATATTACATAGCGACGTGCTCATCTTTTTACTCTTGCGTTTCCAGCCCAAATGCTCCAAACCTCCTCTTCATCTGCAGGAAGGGCATAGTCCGTGAGGAAGGTTGCGGCCAGAGCCCCTGATGCCCAGCCAAACTGTGCGCATTTTTCTATATCCCAGCCCTTAAGGAGGCCGTACAGCAATCCGCCCGTGAACCCGTCTCCGCCGCCTATACGGTCCAGGACACGGATCTCCCGTGGTGGGATAACTATGGTCTCAGTGTCGTCAGAAACAATTACTCCCCATAGATGCAGATTGGCATCCTTTACTCCGCGAAGCGTGGTGGCGATAATCCTGGCACCGGGGTAGCTGCTGCGGATTGTCCCAATCATCTCCTTAAAGGCATCTATCTTGGCATCCAGATTGGTTCCACCGGTTTCCGGGCCCTCAATTCCAAGGCATAACTGGAAGTCTTCTTCGTTTCCTATCAGTATGTCTGCGAAAGAAGCAATTTTACCGAAAACGGCCCGGTACTCTTTCTCGTGGCCTTTCCAGAAAGATGCCCTGTAATTGAGGTCAAAGCTTACCAGCGAGCCGCTGGCCTTTGCCTTCTCTGCTACGGCCAGGCAGAACTCCGGAGCGAGCGCCGCTATTAGGCCGCTGAGGTGCACAAGGCGTACCCCCTCTTTCTCAAAAATGCGTTCCAGATCAAAATCGGCCGCCTTAAGGGTACGGCCAACTTCTCCGGCGCGGTCATTCCAAACACGGGGACCGCGTGAGGCGCAGCCGCTGTCGGCAATATTGATCTGATGCCGGTAGCCCCACGGACCGCCCTGTTCACGCTCAGGCCCTTCCACGGACATTCCGCGGCTAAGAAGATTGGCACGGATGAAAGATGCGAAGGGATGCCCTTTTACAAAGGCGGTGAGAACTTTGACTGGTAAGCCAAGGGAAGATGCTATGCTTGCCACATTGGTCTCGGCGCTTGTTGCCTGAAGGGTGAAGTTCCCTCCAAGATGAGCCGGTTGTCCGTTTGGAGGAGTCAGGCGGACGCCCATGCTGGTGGGTACCAGAAGGGCATATTTTGGATTAGACGTCATAAAAGGTTGCCTAGGGCTACAATTCCGGTGTATGATACTATGCAGGCGAAGACAAAGGCAAGCGCCATAAGGATTGTGAATAGAATGCCGGGGCGTTCCTTCTGCTTCCAAAGCAGGATAATCATAAGGAGTATGACAAGCGGCAGGACAAATACCAGTGTCACCTGGGATGCTATCTGGGTTATGACAGGGCTTTTCCCAAGGATGGGGATAGTAAGGCCTGCAAGCGCGGCGATGCCGGTCAGCACTTTGAACAGTGGAGTGCCGGTCTGCATTTCTCCGTGCCGATAATCACTGATAAGTTCCGGCGCCAGCATCATAATGGGGAAGAGGGATGACAGTCCGGCGCTCAGAAGGCCTGTGACAAACAGGGCCACGGCAAATCTGCCGGCTATGGGCTCAAGGACATATATCATGTCCAGGACCTTTTCCACGGTGATTCCACGAGTGTGGAGTACTGACGCAGCACAAATCATGATGCTTGCGCTGATGATGAAGGTAAGGGAAGCGCTTACAATGGCATCACGCCGCTGAAGCTTCCCGTCTTCTTTTCCCCAGCCTTTGCTCTTCAGGATCATCGGCCTTATCACAAAAGTTGGGGAGGACATGGTTGTACCTACAAAGGCGGCCACAAAAAGCAGTGCTCCGGAATCCTTGGGGAGCGATGGAACAAACCCTTTTGCTATAGTTCCCGGCTCAGGTAGTTCTATGAACAGAGACAGGATAAAGGCCAGCCCCATAAGAGTGACAAGGGCCGACAGTATCTTTTCAAATACACCATAGTTCCCTTTGTTCAGGATAATCCATATGGAACCGGCAATTACTATTGCCATCCCAAGGACTATCCAGTAGCCGGCAGACTCCGGAAGCCCGGGTATGCACATATAGAGGACTTCGCTTACGGCGTTGGAAGTGATATTGAGGATGCTGGAAAGGCTTATCCACTGGCTCACTACTAGGCCGATGATAAGAAGGATGGCCCAAACCTTACCTCCTTTCAGGCGGGTCTTGATGCCATGGATTGCGGTATCTCCGGTCATGATGCCAAAGCGTCCGTATGCCTCTGTCATCACCCATGTGAAAAAGGCGCTGATGGCAAGGACCCATAGAAGGTCCGTTCCGTACATGCTGCCGGACTTGACCATTGATGTAACGCTGCCGGTGCCGATAGTAAAGCCCAGACAAAACAGCCCGGGCCCCACAAGTGCAACTACACGAAGTATGCGTTTAAGCAAGTCTTTCATTATGAGAACAGACACCCGCCGTTAATATCAATTCCCGTGCCTGTGACGTAAGGAGATTCGCTTCCTGCCAGAAAGGCAACAAGACCTGCCACTTCACAGGCTTCACCTTCTCTTCTAAGAGGGGCGCTGCGATGCAGGGCTTCCCTCCCTTCAGGTGCCGTGAAGGTGTCGTGGAAGTAGGTGTTGATCATTCCGGGGCATATGGCATTGACCCTGATTCCCTTAGGGCCCAGTTCTTTGGCCATGGCCCTTGTATGGCATAGCATGGCTGCTTTCCCGCATGCGTAGATGGAACTGCCGGGACCGCCGCCGTCTCGTGCGGCCTGGGAAGAAATGTTGATGATGCTTCCGCCTTCTTTCATATAGGGGAGGACGTCACGTGTGCACAGCCAGCAGCTCTTGAAGTTAAGGTTCAGGACAGTGTTGTACCAGTTCTCATCCTGCTCCTCAATCTTTTTTCGTCCGACAATACCACCAGCGTTGTTCACCAGGATGTCAATGCATGGGCCGAATGCCTTGGCGGTTTCTTCCATCAGAAACCGGACATCCTCGGCTTTTGTAACATCGGCCTTTACCAGAATAGCCTCACCTCCGGCATCTTTAACCATTTGGAGGGTTTCCCTGGCTTTTGCTTCATTGTGGCAGTAATTGATGCAAACCTTTGCTCCTTCCTGGGCAAGTTTGATGGAGATGGCTCTGCCAATATCCCTTGAGCCTCCGGTTACCACGGCCACTTTTCCTGTCAAAGTATTCATAATTCCTAAAGTGTGTGCGGACACAAATATAAAAAAGAATTCATAATAATGCAAATTTTAACTATTTTTGCAGGAAATGGCACAACAGTTAACCATAAAACAAATTGCAGCGCTGGCTGGCGTTTCCGCCGGTACGGTGGATAGGGTTCTCCATAATCGCGGAAAAGTGTCTCAGGAGGCTCTCGCTGCCGTTCAGAAGGTTCTGGACGGCCAGTCCTACAAGTATAACCTTCATACATCGGCGGTTGCTTTCAAGAAAACCAAAAAGTCTTTGAAGATTTTGGTTTCCATCCCTTCATCAGAAAAAGGAGAGTACTGGGATCTCATTCGTGAAGGAATTGAGGAAGGTTTCAGTGAGTATGGAGACTTTGATATTGAAAGCCAGTTTGTTTTCTTCGACCAGTTCGACTCCCTCTCCTGTCGTGATGCATTTGACTCTATTGCAGAAGCGCCGTGTTCGGCTGTGGTAGTGGGCACAACCTTCGTTGATGAGACCAAGCATTTGTGTGAACGCCTGAATAAACGGCATGTGCCATATGTTTTTGTGGATGGCGGAATAGAGGAAACAACTCCCGTTGCCACTTATAAGGCAAATCAGATTTCTTGCGGCCGCCTTCTGGCAAGGCTTATGGACGGCCTTACACCGCAGGGCAAGGAACTTGTGCTAATGGTGCCACGCCGTACTGGTACCCAGATGTCCAATAACTCTGCCATAAGAAAAGCTGCATTTAAGGATTACTTCCCAGAGAATGGGAAACTCCGTGTCATCCATGAAGCCCAGTTCTCTACCGTTGGGCATGAAGCCGTGGTCTCAGAATTAAAGTCCTTTTTGGGCGAACATCCAAATGTCGGTGGAATAGCCGTGGCTATTTCTTCAAGTTATCTTATCTCGGATGCCCTCAGGGATGCCGGTATAACAGGACTCGTTGTAGGCGGCTTTGATGTAACTGACGGTAATGCAAGGTGTGTCCGTGAGGGTACGCTGGATTTTCTCATCAACCAGCATCCTGAACGCCAGGGATTCTATGCGGTAGAATCCATACTTCACTATCTTCTCTATGGAACTCCGGACAGCACCCTCCCGGAATTGCTGCCCATAGACATCGTCTTTAAGGAAAATCTTCGGCCCTAATTCTTCTGCTCTCAAGAATCCCGTTGCAGGTGGTAACACGGAATGTCGCAGGTCCGGGCCTTAACTGTCGCAGGTCTGCATTTTTGGCCTCACCTGCGACGCAAATCGGCCACAGGAGAAAAAAAGTGTCGCAGGTCCAGCTTTTTTTGCAGACCTGCGACGTTTCTTTCTGTCACCTGCGACGCTAATAACTGCCGATGGAGAATCTGAGGCCGCCTTCCATCATGAAGCGGACGGGGTGGACGGGAAGACCGTTAATATCGGCCCCGCTCACGCGTGTGAAATAGTAGCGCACCATGGGATTGAGATACAGACCCAGCCAGGGAGTGATCATGTACTCCGCGCCGGCACCTGCCCCGGCCGACCACTGGAAGGATGTATCCTTCTTCTGCCATGGAATGGGCTTGTTGCCGTGAACCGTGAAGTTGTTGGCAAGGAGGTAGTCCATTTCACCAACGGCCAGCACATGAACCCTCCAGCGGGGGCTGCGTACAATGTCAAAGTAGAAGTTGACGGGAACGCCAATCCAGTGCTGCATGTTGTCCACGGGCACCTGGAAGAGGGTGTAACCATCATCTGCGTAATCTGCGGTGAAGGAGCGGCTGAGGTTGGTGTAGTTCACACCCGTACCTACAGCCCACCTTGGAGCGAAGTTCCATTTTACGCCAAGGCCCACGGAGAAGGGGAACCCGGGTTTGTCTGACTCTGGGCTAGGGTTATAAACTCCTTTCTGAGGAGTTGCGGGCGCGGCGGCACCGCGGCGGCTGAGGAAGGGAGCCTTGGAGCTTGCCTGGAAGTTACCTGCAGCCGTGAGAGAGATGTCCCTGCCGGGAAGTGGCTTTGCCTCCCAGGCCAGTTGGTTGAGAAGGTAGTTGTCATCTACCGTAGCTGCGGCATAGGAATTCTTGGGCGGCATTGCCAGGCGGGAAGAAAGCTTCTGAAGTGGTACCGGGTTAATGGTTGCGTTTGGTACGGCCTCCAGGATAGCTTCCTCCCGTGTAGCAATTGGAGCGGCTGCCTTCCTTGCAGGGGCCGATGGTGCCGGCTCCGGCATCACGATGTCTCCGGGAAGGGCATATTCAATCTGCGCTGCAAGCGGGGACGCAGGCGAAAATTCTTCTAACCTCAAATTTGTCGGACGCCAGATGAAAACGCCAACCGCTACCGCGGCTGCCGCAGCAAATGCCATGGCTCCCCACATCCATGCGGGTACAATGCGTTTCTTTGCGTCCAATCCTGCCGCTACCGCACTCCAAACGCCAGGGGAAACGGGTTCCTCTGCGTTATAGAGTATATCTCTTATGTCTTGATCTCTCATTTTCTCTTACTAATCATTTCCTGCAGTTGAAGCCTTGCCCGCTGAAGTTTTGAGCGGGAAGTGGCTTCCGTGCATCCCAGGGTGGCGGCAATCTCCTTATGGGAGTATCCTTCCACCACAAACATATTGAAAACTGTCCTAGCGTCGGCCGGAAGACGGGAAATAATTTCCATTAGTTCTTTGTACCCCATCTTCTGGAGCGGGGTGGCCTCTTCAGTGGAGAGTGACCGCGCCTCCTCAATGTCTCCTGACAGTCCCAGGGCGTCTGTTTTCCTGAGATGCATAAGTGCAGTGTTGACAAAGATCTTTCTGGCCCAGCCTTCGAAGGATCCGGAACCGTTGTAACTTTCAAGTTTTGTGAAAAGCGTTACAAAACCCTCCTGGAGCACATCTTCAGCGTCTTCCCGGTTTCCCATGTACCGGAGGCAGACGGCCATCATCTTTGGCGCCAGGGAGTCAAAGAGACGTTTCTGGGCATCCCTTTTACCCTGGGCGCAGGCGGCCGCAAGCTCCTCAAGGGAGCGTCGGCCTCCAGGGGATTCTTCGTCCCCTGCCCAAGTAATAAGATGCAGTTTTATGTAGAAACGTTTCAAAAGGTGCGGTATTTGTTACACAAAAATGAGAAAAATGCAGTAATTTTGCAAGGATGAAAAAAGCAATTGTATCGGCCCTTGCCATTTTGGCCATGCTGCTCCCCCTCAGGGCGCAAACCGTGGAGTCCAATCTGGTAGACGCCGTTTCCCTATATTCCAACGGTCAATATGCAAAGGCGCAGCGCATTTTGCAAACCCTCAGCATAGCCTCTCCGGAGAGTGACGCCGTATGGTATTACCTGGCCCAGACGCAGCTGATGCAAAATGACATGCCCGGCGCAGAAGCCTCCCTTGAGAAGGCCGTCCAGCTTGACAGTACCAACTTCTGGTATCGCCGCACCCTTGCCCGCCTGTATCTTGCGCAGGGGAAAAAGGCCGATGGAAAGTCCCTCTATGAGTCCCTTGTTAAGGATTTCCCGGACAACCAGTCCCTTCCCTATGAACTTCTGAACGTGTATCTCACGGAAAAGGACTTTGACAAGGCCCTTGGTGCCCTTGAGGAGATAGAGCACCAGAGGGGGATGTCGGAGGAAGTTGCCACCACCCGCCACGACATCTACCAGGCAATGGGCCGTCCGGACCTTGCCGTAGAGGCCCTGGAAGCCTTCAACAAGGATTATTCGTCCCCCCAGATACTCTCCATGCTTGGAGATGCGTATCTTGCCGATTTCAAGGATTCCCTTGCCCGCGCCCGCTTCACGGAGGCCCTGGAACTGGACAGTTCCTACATCCCCGCCACCATGGGTATGAGCGAGGTATACAGGCACCAGAGGCAGTATCCGGAGTATTTCCGGACGCTGAGGCCCTTCTTCACGTCGCCGGACATCCCCGCCCAGTCAAAGAGCATGTATATCGGCAATATCACCCGCAGTATTGATCCAAAGGTGCTCCAGGCTCACAGGGCCAGCTTTGACTCCCTGGCGGTCCTTGCCGTAGAGCATTCCCAGGCCGATTCCACCCTCTACACTACTGTAGGGTCCTACTTCTTCTCCACCGGAAGGAGGGACCAGGGGGAGAATTACTTCCGCCTTGCAGCCTTGGCCTTCCCGGAGAGCGTCCCCATTATGGCTACGTACATCCAGGTCCTGTCCCTGCAGCAGAAGTGGGAGGCCATGAGGGATGTATCCATTGAGGCTTTCAACCGCTTCAGTGAGCTTGGCTTCATGGATTACGCCAATATGGCAAACTACCAGCTGGAGGATTACGATGCAATTATCGGCAATTGCCGATACCTTATAAAGAATTATCCCAAGGACGCCAAGGTGCAGCTTGCATCCTGGTCCCAGCTTGGAGACGCATATCACTCAAAAGGCAATTCCAAGGAGGCCTACAAGGCCTATGACAAGGCCCTGAAGATAGATCCTTCCTACGCCCCGGTTCTCAATAACTACGCCTACTATCTCTCTGAGGAAGGAAAGAAACTGAAGAAGGCGTACACAATGTCCAAAAAGACAATAGAGGCGGAGCCTGATAATGCAACCTACCTTGACACCTTTGCCTGGATCCTCCACCTTCAGGGAAAGGACCTTGAGGCAAAGCCCTTCTTCAAGCACGCTATGCTTTACGGCGGCAAGGACAGCCCGGTAATCCTAAGGCATTACGCCACAGTGCTTGAGGTGCTTGGAGAGAATGACTCGGCCAAGGTTTACCGCAATATGGCAAAACGACTGGAACAATGAGAAGGCTCCTTATAATAATAATGGCGTTTGCCCTGACCCTCCCGGTCCAGGCCCAGAAATCCAGCTCCATGAAGAAGCTGGAGAGCCAGAGGGCCCAGCTGGAGAAGGAGATTGCCATACTCAACAGGCAGCTGAAGGAGAATTCATCGGCCAGGGAGAAGGAACTCACAAACCTTACGCTGGTGCGCAGTAAGATCCAGGCAAGAGAAAAACTCATTGCTGCGTCGGACCAGACTCTCCGCATCCTTGACGACTCAATCCGCACCTGCCGTAAGGACATTGAAAAGCTCCAGGCCCGTCACGACACCCTTTCCGCATATTACGCCCGTCTTGTGAGAAGCACCTACAAAAACCGCGACAGCCGTATGTGGTATATGTACGTGCTGGCCTCGGAGTCCATCGGCCAGGGGTTCAGGCGCTTCGGATACCTCCGCTCCCTTGCGTCGGAAATGGGCGCGCAGGCTACGCGCATACGTGAGACATCGGCCGCCCTGGAGGTGGAAAAGGAGCGTCTGGAAGGCCTCAGGGCCGCAGAAGCCGCTACCCGGAAGCAGATCGCATCTGAGCGCACAAAGCTTCGCGGGGAGGAGGATGAGAGTAACCGCCTTGTCCAGAAACTGGGCAGTGACCGCAAGAAGTACCAGCAGCAGCTCCAGTCAAAGAACAGGCAGAAGGAGGATCTCAACCGTAAGATTGCAGACCTTATCCGGAAGGAGAGCCAGAAGAAGGGCGGCGGCAGCACCGGCAAGTCCGGCAAGAAGACCTCCACTGCCATTGACACCAAACTTTCCAACGAGTTCGCCTCCAATAAGGGCCGATTACCCTGGCCGGTGGAAGGCGCAATCGTGGAGCGTTTTGGTAAGCATAAGCACCCCGTGTACCAGAATGTGGACCTCCCGCAGAATAACGGTGTAACCCTTGCCGTCAAACGCGGAACCCAGGCCAAGGCCGTGTTCAACGGCACCGTCACCCAGATTGTTGTGCTTCCCGGCTACAACCAGTGCGTCCTTGTGAACCACGGTGCGTATTACACCCTATATTCCAAGCTTGCAACCGTAGCCGTAAAACCCGGAGACAAGGTCAAGACCGGCCAGGTTGTGGGCATCGTGGACACCATCGGCGGGGAGGACCTTTTCCACTTCGAACTCTGGCAGGAAACCACTCCCCAGAACCCTGAAAACTGGCTTAGGGACTAGGGTGTTGATAACTTTGGTTTGCAAGAAACACAAAAGTTATTGTTTAGAATAATTCTAAATTAGAAACTTTTATAATTGCCTGTTAATCAACAAATTAACAGGCTTTTTTGCGCGCTGTTGATAACTTTTTTCAGAAAAATCGTTGTAAATACAAAAAGCTTGATATAACTTTGTCTCCAGTCCGACCTAACCAACAGATCACAGAAATATAAACGCAATATGGTAAAACGTGTACTAAAGCGCGATGGACGTCGCGTCGAATTTAACAACCAGAAGATTGTTGCCGCCATCCTCAAGGCAATGGATGTAACGGAGAACGGTGAAGATATTGTGCTGGCTGCCCAGATCGCCCACGATATCTCCCTTCTGCCCAAGGAGGAGATGACCGTTGAGGAAATCCAGGACGTAGTTGAGAGCCACCTCATGAACAGCCCCCGCCAGGAGGTTGCCCAGGAGTATATCCGCTACCGTAACAAACGTAACCTTGCCCGTAAGGCCAAGACCAATGAGATCTTCCAGACCATCATTGACGCCCAGGTGAACGACATAACCCGTGAGAACGCCAACATGAATGCCGATACCCCGGCTGGTATGATGATGAAGTTCGCCTCCGAGGCCACCAAAAGCTACGTGGACGAGTGCCTTCTCTCAGACCCCGTCCGTGAGGCAGTTGCCGGCAACTACATCCATATCCACGATAAGGATTATTATCCCACCAAATCCCTCACCTGCATCCAGCACCCTCTGGATGTGATCCTGGAGCACGGTCTCAAGGCCGGCCACGGGGAGTCCCGTCCCGCAAAGCGCATTGAAACCGCTTCCGTCCTTGCCTGCATCTCCATGGAAACCGTCCAGAACGAGATGCACGGAGGTCAGGCAATCCCCGCCTTCGACTTCTATCTTGCACCCTACGTCCGCAAGACCTACGAGGAAGAGATTGACAAGATCTCCGATATGGAGAATAAGGATTACAGCGAGCTAAAGCCCGTCAAGATTGACGACTACCTCAAGAGGGATCTCGTGGGCCTTCAGGGCAAGGAGAGGGCAATGCAGCACGCCATCAACCAGACCGTTGGCCGCGTACACCAGGCAATGGAGGCGTTCGTTCACAACATGAACACAATCCACAGCCGCGGCGGTAACCAGGTTGTGTTCTCCTCCATCAACTACGGTACAGATACATCGGCTGAAGGCCGCTGCATCATCCGTGAGATCCTCAACACCACCTATGAGGGCGTAGGTAACGGCAGCACCGCCATCTTCCCCATCCAGATTTGGAAGAAGAAGAAGGGCGTGAGCTACCTCCCGGAAGATCCCAACTATGACCTCTACAGGTTCGCCTGCAAGGTATCGGCACGCCGTTTCTTCCCCAACTTCCTGAACCTTGACGCCACCTACAATCAGGACGACGCCTGGAAGGCCGATGACCCCCGCCGCTTCGAGCACGAGGTAGCAACCATGGGCTGCCGCACCCGCGTGTACGGCAACAAGTTCGGCCCCAAGACTTCTATCGGCCGTGGTAACCTCTCCTTCACCACTATCAATATAGTGAAGCTTGCCATCGAGGCAATGAGGGAAGAGCCTGAGAAAGAGGCACGCATCCAGAAGTTCTTCCAGAAGCTTGACTGGGCCCTTGAAATCAGCGCCCGCCAGCTCAATGAGCGCTTCGACTTCCAGAAGACCGCCCTCAAGAAGCAGTTCCCGCTCCTTATGAACGGCCTGTGGCTTGGCTCCGAGAAACTTGACTCTGAGGACACCATTGAGAAAGTCATCAACCAGGGTACCCTTTCAATCGGCTTTATCGGCCTTGCAGAGTGCCTCATCGCACTTATTGGCAAGCATCACGGAGAAAGCCCCGAAGCCCAGGAACTGGGCCTCAGGATTGTCTCCCATATGGCAGAGAAGATCAACGGCTTTGCAGAGATCTATCAGCACAACTTCACCTTCCTTGCCACTCCCGCAGAGGGCCTTTCCGGAAAGTTCACCAAGAGGGACAAGAAAACCTTTGGAATCATCCCCGGTATCACGGACAAGGACTACTACACCAACTCCAGCCACGTTCCCGTGTACTATCACTGCACGCCTGAGCACAAGGCAAAGATCGAGGGTCCTTACCACAAGTATGAGAACGCCGGCCACATCTTCTACGTGGAGATTGACGGTGACGCCACTCACAACCCGGAGGCAATCATGCAGATCGTGGACCTCATGGATAAGTACGACATAGGCTACGGCTCCGTGAACCACAACCGCAACCGCTGCCTTGACTGCGGCTATGAGAACGCAGAGAAGGACCTCCATGAGTGCCCCCACTGCCACGGTCACCACATTGACACCCTCCAGCGCATCACCGGTTACCTTGTAGGTACCACGGACCGTTGGAACGCCGGCAAGCTGGCCGAACTCCACGACCGCGTGATTCACGAGTAACCACCCTTGTCATACCCGGCTTGACCGGGTATCTCTTTTCACTATGAAGATAAGGGTATTAGACATACTTCATCAGACAATGGCCGACGGACCCGGGTTCCGCACGGCCATTTATTGCGCAGGGTGCAAGCACGGCTGCAAGGGGTGCCACAACCCCCAGAGCTGGGACTTCAATGCAGGAAAGTGGATGGACGTTGAGGAACTTTTGGAAATCATAAAAGAGGATTCAATGTCCAACGTAACCTTCTCCGGAGGGGATCCTATGTACCAGGCTCCGGCATTCACGGAACTTGCCCGCCGTATCAAGGAAGAAACCAGGAAGACCATCTGGTGCTGGACCGGGTTCACGCTGGAGGAAGTGAAGGCCGATCCCACAATGGCCGCAATGCTTCCCTGGCTGGACGTCCTTGTGGACGGCCCGTTCATCCTGGAGCAGAGGGACACGGATCTCCTTTTCCGTGGCAGCCCTAACCAGCGCATCATCTATTTACACGGAGAACCGCCAGTGGACCATATCCCCGGCACCGTGGCCCTTGAGCCGCTGAGGTAATATCGGCCCGCCCGGTAACTCCCTCTCTCTGAATCACTTACACAAAATCGGGTGCACCTCATGGTGCACCCGATTGTTGTCAAGTTGCCGAGTTACAGCCGTTTACGTGCCAGGGTTTAGAAGTTCATAACCAGGCCTGCGCCGTAATTTGTAAGGCCGATGCGAAGGTTTGCGCTGGAGACAGCCTCATGGTTATACTCGGTGGCAATCCAATTAAGGCGCTTTTTGCCGATAACCTGCAGCGGAATACCAACGCTGAGGCAGATGTCACCTGCTGCAAGGAGTGTGACACCGGCGGCAAAACCCACAACTGCAAGAGCCGCCTGCTTGTCATATTCCTTGACCACTTTCCGGCCGTTCTGATCTTCAAAGGTAACGTGGCCGTTCTGTATGGCATAAGCAGTAGCGACAGAACCTGCGATGGTACCAACCAAGCCGACGCCAGTTGTTGCGGCACCCACGATGGTGAGGATCTTACCGGTCTTGTACTGCTTGCATGCTCCTACGTAGGTCTGATTATAGACATCCTCGTCAATGAGCTGGAAAACTTCCTGGTCCGTGAGGGCATGGCCATTCTCATCCTCAAGGCCTGCGCGGTGCTGGCTGAGGGTGCTGGGCCGATACTGTGCGTTTGCCGTAACGCCGGAGGCGATGAAAGCTATGGCTGCGATAGCCAGAACAATGATCTTTTTCATCCGGCTTAAAGATTTGCGTTGTCTTTCTTCCAGTCTGCAACTGCGGGAACAATGCCAAGGGACACAATCTCATCCCTCATCTTCACAAGGTGCTCATAGGAGGCGTCAAGTGCGGCCATTTCCTCTGAGGTTCCTTTTGGAGCGGTGAAGTGGCAGCCGGTGGCGTCAATTACGGTGGGCATTGCCATCATGACGTTCTTGTACTTACCTTCGTTCACATAGGTGCCGGCGGGCCAGTAGAACTTGTCTCCGCCCATTGCGGCCTCAATCATCTTCACGGCCTGGTATGCAGGGCTCTGGAAGGAACTGCGGCCACGGAGTTTGATGATATTGGAACCGCCCTGGATGGTGTTGTGCTTGATTTCTGCAAAGCGCTCTGCGGAAAGAGGAAGCTCTGAAAGGGGCTTTCCGTCAATCTTCACCTGGCTTGCGAATACTGCCATGGCCTCACCGTGACCACCATAGGTGTGGGCGCCGGTGACCTTGTACTGAGGTACGCCGAACTCCTGTGCAAGTGCCTCCTGCAGACGGGTGCTGTCAAGGGCTGCAAGGGAAGTGAGCTGTGAGGGCTTCAAGCCGGAGTGGATGAGGGCTGTGAGAGCGGTAACATCGGCAGGATTGAAGATGACGACCACAAACTTTGCATCCGGGCAGTACTTCTTGATGTTGTCGCCGAATTCTGCGGCAATCTGGCAGTTGCCCTTGAGGAGGTCCTCACGGGTCATGCCTTCCTTACGGGGTGCACCGCCGGAGGAGATGATGTATTTTGCATCCTTGAAGGCCTCTGCGGGGTCAATGGTGGCGGTGAAGTTCACGCCCTCAAAAGCGCAGTGGTCCATTTCTGCCAGGACACCCTTGAGGCCGGGCTCAAAGATATCGTAGAGGCAGATGTTTGAAGAAAGTCCAAGGCAGGCGGCAGTCTGGGCCATATTTGAGCCAATCATACCGGCTGCGCCAACAATAAGGAGTTTTTCGTCAGTGAGAAATTTCATGATATTTTCTGTTTACGTTATTTCAATTGCAGCCACAAAGATACTAATTTCCGCGCAAAAAGTGTTTGAATTCATAAAAATGATTATCTTTGCGGTTGAATTTGTAACAATTAGTATGGAGCCTCCCAGTCCGGTCACATCCAGCCAGTTGAAGGTCGTCGGTTCAGACGATCCTTCCCCACGATTGTCCACCACATCTAACTGAGAAACCTGATACCCTCTAAAAAGAGTATCGGGCGCTACCGTATTGTTGTTCAGAACATTTTGTAATGGCACTTTATTTAAAGAAGGAACTTGAAAACGAAGCCACCATCGGAGTGTGGCAGATTACAGAAACCGAGGATGAGCTGGTAAAACTTGCCGCCACCCCCACGGATGAGATGGAAGAAATCTCGTTCATAAAGAGCGAATCCCTCCGCAAGCAGCGTCTTGCGGTGAGAGCCCTCCTCAACACCCTGTTCGATGAAAAGGTATACCTCAGCCACCACGACAACGGTAAGCCCTACCTTGAGAACAACCCCACAAACATCTCCATAACCCATACTGAGAAGTATGTGGCGGTAATCCTCCATGAAGACCAGGACTGCGGCATAGACGTAGAGTCCCTGGACCGTGATTTCTCCGCCGTGGAGAAAAAGGCTCTCAGCGAGGATGAGATTGACGATCTTCCTGATGAGAAGCGCAATGAGCAGCTTGCCATCTACTGGTGCGCCAAAGAAGCAATCTTCAAGCTCCTCAGCCTGTACAGCGTAGACTTCGCGGAGCAGATAGAGGTGGACCGCTTCCGTTACCGCGGAGAAGGTGAGCTTGAAGCCACCTTCGTGGACAAAGACGACGACGAGCAGGAATTCAACCTTGAATACATGACCTTCGACCGCCACGTCCTTGTGTGGGTGGTGGGAGACTAATTGTCCCTGGTACGTAACAGGCTGTTACTCAGCCACTTGATAATAGTCGGGTGCACCGCACGGTGCACCCGACTTTGCGTAAAAGATTCAGGAAGAGGGAGTTACCAGGCAGGCCGATATTGAGTTATCGCAGTGACCGAGGTGCCACAGTGCCGCAAATGGACCAGCTTTGGACTTTGATTAAACCTTAAATGAACCTATCTTTGCATTAGATGAATACCGACAAACGGAATGCGTGCCAAAAAGCTTTCAATATCAGTAGTCCTGGCTCTTTTATGGGCATGTGTCACGGCGCCTCCGCAGGCGCTGCTGCAACCAAGGGTCGCGTCGTTGAAAGGAGAAGCAGGGTATGATTTCATCTCGTTGGAAGCCGTGCTGGAAAATGCGGAAAACATCACGTCTGCCGGCTTTTATCTCTGGGCCGATAATAACCAAAAACAGCGTAAGGAATGCCAGCCAAGCGGCAATAGGATATCGGCCACCTTTACAGGATTAACCCCCGCCACAAGCTATCAGTATGCCGCTTTTGTGGGGAACGGAAAAGAGGAGATCCTGTCTGAAATATCTACTTTCAGCACCATGAGGATCCCTGTCCCTGACATACAGGAGATAGACGTAGCCACCAATACATACTCCGCTACGCTTACAGCCCACCTCACTAACACATCCCACCTTACGTCTGCGGGTTTTATCCTTGGCGGTAATGAAGAATCGGCCACAAAAGTAGTGGTGCCGCTTACGGGCAACACCTTGACATATACCTGGGAGAATCTTGCCGAGGACACAGAATACACCTTCTGCGTTTTCTGCGAAAATGGATATGAGACGGTTGAATCCGCCCCTCAGGTTTTCAAAACCGCCAAGCTGGTATTTGAGCCGGGGTTGCTTACATATCTGATCAAAACCTTTGACGCCGACGGCAACGGCATCATGTCTCAATCCGAGCTTCAGGGCATCACGGAGATAGTCCTTTCGGATATTTATCTTGAATCCCTTGACGGACTGGAAACCCTTGTCAACCTGAAATCCCTGTCTATGGGAAATAACTGGCTTGAAACCATAGACTTGTCGGCAAACAAGAAGCTGGAATTTTTCTCCGGCGGAAGGGATCCGCATCTGAAGCATATCATCATTGACAATCCTGAGCTGTATTACCTGTATCTGATGCAGGCCGATAACCTGAAGACGATAGATCTGGCACTTTGTCCCAAACTATCCAATTTTGAATGTTATGGTGTCAAGTTGGAGACTATGGATTTTTCCCACAACGGGCAGCTTCAGGTGGTGTTCATACATGAGTCCAACCTGAAGGAACTGGACCTGTCCTCCAACTGGAACCTCCGGCATCTTGGCTCCCATGACAACCTTCAGCTGGAGACAATCTGGCTCAAGGAGGGTATAATGATGGAATCACTTGAGATAGATTCACACACTCAAATACAATACAGATAATGGGTAACGAACAACTGGAACTAGGCTTCCTTAAGAGAGCCGTAGAAATAAAGTTTGACAGGAGGCTTTCCACAACATCTGATTTCACCGCTTTGTCTGAAGAGATGGATGAGAGGATTTCCCCTTCCACGCTCAAAAGGCTCTGGGGATATGTGGGGATGGTTGTTACGCCCCGCCGGAGCACGCTGGACGCCCTGTCCAAATATGTGGGATATAAAGATTACCGGGCGTTCTGTTCCGGTCTCAGGGAGTCTTCATTCTCTTCGTCAAACTATTTTAACGCAGAGCGCCTGGATGCCGATGCATTACAACCGGGAGACCGTTTTCAGATTGGCTGGCGCCCTGACCGCATCGTCTCGCTGGAGTATATGGGCAATCGCCGTTTCAGGGTATTGAATTCTATCAATTCAAAGTTGAAGGAAGGAGATGTCTTTGAGGCAAATTCCATAATAAAAGGTTTCCCGCTGGTCCTTCCCTGGGTACAGCGTGACGGAGAAAAGACCCCTTCCTATATTGCCGGGCGCGAAGGAGGGGTAATTATCATAAGGAAGGATTAGCCGCTTCCCTGACTTGTTCGGCAGCATCCATAAATAATTGCTCAACAGAATTCTCCCGATTTGAATAATACAGAACAGCCGCGCCTGCTACAAGGAGAATCAGTGCCACAACAAGCACCCAAATCCACCATCTGCCTCCATTGGCCAAAGCCCTTTTCACATCTGAAGCCGATGCAAACCGTTTAAATTTATCATGAGCCGAACATTTTCTTGCAATACGACTGAAGGAACGCCCGGAGCACTCTTTAATGATAATGCCAAGGGAGTAGATGTCGCAGGATTCATCGGCACTCTCACCGGCAATGATTTCCGGCGCGGCATAGCGCCACGTTCCGGCAGGATCCTTTCCCGTAAGTATGGACTCAGTGTCGGAAAGACCGAAGTCGATAAGTTTGACATATGCACCGGATTTAGTGATAAGGATATTCGCCGGCTTAAGGTCTTTGTGAAATACCCTCTTCTGATGCATATAGGAAAGCGCTTCGCAAATCTGAATGAATATTCTCCGGAGCTGTCCTTTATGAGAAGGATTCAATATTATCCATTCATCCAGCGTACAGCCGTCTATCCACTCCATTTCAATACTGTCCCCGTATTCCGGGAGGGTGGTCCAGGAAAGAACCTCGCAGATGGCAGGGTGCTTGAGAGATGCTCCAATCTCATATTCACGCCGGAGCATCCTCTGATGGACCGGGTCCTCCCTAAAGGCTTTTTTGAGAGCCTTGTAAACCACCAGACGGTCATTCCGATGCCCCTTAAGAAGGATGCAGTCTCCCTCCGGGGACTCGTACAAAACTTCAAGGTTTGCACTTGTCCCATCGTTGGGAAGGGGCTGTACGGGATAAAAGAATCCGGATGACTGAATCATTGAATGCTTTGTTTGGCTTTGCAAATGTAGTGTTTTTTACGTATTTTTATCATCAGTGACCCGAATCCTGCCATATCTGACATTAGTCCTTTTCTGCCTTACAGCCTGCAAGACGGAAAGGGCGGATTTGCCATCCTATGCGTCATCGGCCACCTTTGATGATACCCTCTACTGTTTCAATCAGCGCTACATAGTCCACCTTGACGGGAAAGCCGGAATAATAGATGATAGCGGGAAAGTCTGCCTCAAGCCGGAATGGGATTCGGCCGAATTCCTGGACGACGAAGTTGCGCTGCTGAGCCGCGGAGGCGTCTTCTACCTATGCACAAAGGATGGGAGGGTTTTTGCAGAGTCTTCCTCCGTCCTTGAGCTTATCGGCAATGCCGATGACCTGCTGCTGCACGCCATGGATGAGGATGTGAGGCACTGGGACAGCGTCCTGGATGCCCTGGAGGAGCTTTGTGATGTATGCCTGAGTTCCCGCTCCCGTAAAATAAATGACAACATACTTATAGCGCACCAAGCCCTTCAGGAAAAGCTTCAGGGAGCATCAGGCTCCATGACTACAATCCAGCAGGAGCGCCTGGAGGAAATCGTAACCCGTTTTCAGACTTTTTATCGTAAATGAAAGGCCGATTCCTCCTTATCATCCTGCTGTTGTCATTTAGCATCGGTGCCGGTGCCCAGACGGTGGAGAGCATCTGCTCCAGCGCCGATTACCTGTGGGCGGAAGGAAAGGATGTCCGGCCTTCCCTGGCCGACAACAAGGCCATTGACAACCTTCTGGCAAAGCTTTCAGCCTCCGACATCCTTCCGGTAGCAGACTGGTTGAAGGGACCCTTGTGGAAGACATATCGCACAGATGTCCGTAGCAGCACACAGACCCTTACCACCCCCAACGGTGTCCTGAGATATATTGCCTGGAGAGACATTGACAAGGTTTTCGGCAACAGGTGGAGAAAAGTCCGGGAGCTGGTGCAGTGGGCTCAGAAATCGGCCACCCAGAACCCTGACGCATCAAGGACCTATCTCTATTGGGCCGATACTTACCTGGCCTCCCTCCCTCCGGCAGATCCTGCGCTCAGGAGGCAGGTGACAGAAATCAAGGCGCAAGTAGGTGTTGGGCGAACAGACGCAGTACACCTTAGGAACATTGAAAGTGAGATCGGCCTAATCCAGAAGGCTCTGAAGGCACAAAAGCCTGCGGTAAAAGAACCTCTGAAACCGGTGGAAGCCCCAACCACCATCACCCGCGACACAACCCGGGTGATTGAAGCCGCAAATTGGACCGCCATCCCCCAAAAAAACACCGTCAGGTTTGCGTCAAGTCCAGGCGTAATACCAAGAAGGGAGGCTCCGGCAGAAACAGCCGCGGCTCAAAAGCCATCGTGGAACGGGGCATTGTTGTTACAGGCCGATTTCTGGGCGGCGCCTTCATTTGGCGTTATGCTCACTGTGGGGTACGGGAAAATCGGCGCATACATCAGCGCCAGAAGCAACTTCTCCTCCAACGGGTATGCCTATGAATGCCGCCAGGACGGCACCTGTGATTTTGGCCGATTCTGGGCTTCCGGAAACAGCCGCAGTCACAGACTTTCACTGGCAGCAGGACCTGTTTATGCCTTCCACAAGCATTTCAGCGCCTACGCCGGCCTGGGATACGGACAGCAGAATATTCTCTGGGAAGACAGCAGCGGCAGCTGGGCAAGGGTCTCCGACCTTTCTGCCAATGGACTTCTTCTCGATGCGGGCATCCTTTGGTCTCCCGGCCGTATTACCGTGGGCGCCGGCGCCTCCCTCACCGCCTTTCGTGCCCCGTCCGGCACCATCAGCATCGGCCTGAATTTCTAATTCTCCCCACACCCCGCTTTAAGGTTCATATCAAATATGGACCTTTTTTGGACCTAGGAATATAATCACGGCCCATTATCTTTGTTGTAGTCATATTTAATAACGCTCATATGAATACTTGGCTACACCGAATCACAGGAGGAGATTATGCCCTGCCTTTATCTTGGGAATTACTTGAGAAAGGATATATATCAATTGGGTGGTCAGATTTTTCCTCTGAGGAGAATCTTGCAAAATTACGGGAGAGTGGCAGCTCCTTTGACAAATTATTTGTTGACTCCGGATGGGGACTTCCCAGAAACCGATGGAACCTTTGGCGCTTTATAGTAGATATGAAGCCTGGCGACATAGTGCTTGTCCCAAGGCCTCAGGCCTTTTCAATTTACAGAATCGCCGATGACAAAGTCTTTACCGTAGAGACCATTGCTCCAGACCTTCTTACGGATTGGAATGGCAACATAATCCGTCTTTCCAAAGATGGTTATCTTCGGGATAAGGAAGATAATATTGTGGACCTAGGATTCTTCAGAAGAGTAGAGCCGCTGGAACTCAACATTCCAAGGGGAGACTACGCGGACCAAGCCCTGTATTCAAGGATGAAGATACGGCAGACCAATGCCAATATCAACGACCTGCTTGGATCTATTAATACTGCTGTGGAGAACTTCCGCAGGAAACGCCCCATCAATCTAAAAGCCTCCATTGAAGAAGAGACCATAGGAATTATTCTTGAGAAGATTCGGAATCTACAGAACGACAGCAAGTTCGAGGACCTGGTACAATGGTATCTGGAATCACTTGGCGGAGATGTAGTAAAGCCATCCAAGAACGAGAGCCCCACTGAGGCCGGAGATGCCGACAGAGTTGCAATCTTTGACAAACTGGGCGTTGCAATTATGGTGCAGGTGAAAAAGCACGATGGCCAGACCGGTTCTTGGGCTATAGATCAGATCAACGCCTACAAAAAAAATCACAATTATGACGACTATACCACCATTATGTGGGTTATTACATCCGGGGAATCATTCTCCGAAGATGCAGAGCAACTGGCGCAGGCCTCAGGTGTAAAACTCATCGATGGTAAGAAGTTCGCAAAAATGATTCTTGAAAACGGACTGGATGGGTTGCAATTATAAAGGAGTATTATAATGAAAAGGACGTTCTTATTAGGGGTATTATTTCTGTTAATGATTCCTGTTTGTGCTCAAGAGTTAGGAATAAAAAAAGTGCAGTTCAAGGCCGGATACCAGATTGAGGGGACACTTGTCAAAAAGAGTTTTCTGGCAAATCATAGGACAACAGTTTCCTGGAATGATGGTTCTTACCTCACAGGAATTCTATTCTACGAAGGCGGGCGCACCATCATAAATGGAGAGTATCGTAATGAACGTGAAATAATAAATGGTACATTCAGCATTTGGAACAACACTAAAGGACGTTTGGCTTTGAAATCAAACCGCCCTCTGGAGTGGGAACCATTAACAGTTTCTTCTTACTCTCTCTCAAGGAATTCGAATCAGATTGAATTAACTTGTTCCGGAAACGATGCGCATCTTGTCTTTGACCTCTCCTCAACAGAATCAAATGTGGAATCTCTTGAATCTGACATTTCTGCGGAATTAATTAGAAAATATGGGTACTATGCAGTAGACTCACTACTCATAAAAAGTGATACTATTCAGGTCGCTTATGCTAACGGCCAATTATTTAAGGGGAAAGCATCTTTATCTGAAGGATACGAATTCCCTGTTTTGCTTTCGGGTAGCATCTCCTGCCTTCCGGCAAAAAATATAGAGGCTATTCACTTTGAACCATTCCTCTCGGATAGTGTGAGAGTAAATATTTTTTTGGATGGCAATGATAAGGTAAAGTCTGTCCAATACTCTTGCGGCTCTTCAGTGATAACCAAAAATGGCGCTGATGTTTTTGATGCGCTTCTTGAGAACGCCTCTTCTATATACGGTAAAGCGGAAATGACTCAAGGACGTCATTTTGTTGGAAACTTTTCATGTTCTTTAAGAGGAAGTCAACTGTTGATAAATCTCAAGAATGGGACAATTAACTACGAGAATGGAGATTCATTTGTCGGAAATGCCGGAGGGCCCTGGTTTTGCAATATTCCCGTTAATGGGACAATATATCTACAAGATGGTACAGCAAAGGTTGGAGATTGGATATCACCATTAAAGCTTTCCAACTATGATAAAGAGGCATTATCTCTTCTATATACGCCTTCTGAATTCATAGAAGAGGCTCAAATAATGAATGCCAATAACGTCAAAACAAAAACATTCAGCGGAAGAATCCTTGAGGGGCCATATGGCTATTATTACTCGGGGCATCCATTAGAAGCCGAAGAGGGGACAGGAAAGTATACATATTATCTGGATGACGGAGATAAAATACTTCATGGAGCATATAACTTTAGAACGTATATCTATCTGTCGGCTGTGGGTAAAGATCAAGTTTCCGTAACGGGTCAACACTATAATGGTGATAGAATAGGAGAATGGAAGTTAATGCACAAGGATGGCCAGGGGACAATTCGAGCAGATTTAACAGAACAGTATAATGAAGGTGTTCTAAATGGATTATTCCTATATAAGTTCTCTGTAGAAGAGATGAAATATACCATTAATGGCGAATACCGTAGCAATAATCTTGTTGGGAATATTACAATAACAATCAAAGAAGGGAGTCGTGGTTTTGAGATAAAAGGACAATTTGACTCTTATGGATGGGCAGACGGCCCTTGGGTATTAAAAGATCGCAAAACCAAAAAAGAGACCATCTACAATTATAATCATGGCACGCTGTTAAATAAGAATGGCACATCAGCCGTTTCTTTAAAGGATATATTTTTTGACAAGTATGAGCCATTGGCTCAATATAAACAAATAACAAACGGATTTAAGTAATGAAAAGAGTTCTTGTTTGGGCAACCACAATAGTCTCAATAATGCTATTATATGGTTGCGGAGAAAGACCAAATGACGGCCGAATGGTAGAAAAATTCATTTCAAGGCTAAATGCGCGGGAATATTCTTGTGCGTCTCAGTATATTTTCCCCGGAGACCATCCGAAACTGAAATTATATGCCGAAGTGATGACCAAGAATCCTGATACTTTTCTCAAATTAATATCAAAAGAGAACTCTGAAATAAAGGGTAAACCAGCTGTAAAAGTAGTATTGGAGTGCGTAAACCCCACCCCGTATTTTCGTAATTATATGGAGGCGCAAGGGGTTCTTCATGATAATATAATTGAAGATACGTGGGAGATTAAAGAGACTGCGGAAGGAAAAGCATTGGGTTTCAATTGGGCCAAGATAAAGGGCGAGAACTTGATGATAGCACATCTCGCCGGAGAAGAAGAATCAATCCCGGTATATAAATCTCCAAGTAGAAATTCCACTCAAATCAATGCATTTAATAATGGAGATAAAGTTATCATTAATAATTACCCCGCAGACTCTCCGTGGCTGAAATGCTATAAGACAGACGATAACTGCAGGACGATTAATGGCTATATTGACAGGGCAAGTGTTTCCACAACGGACGGGAGGTTCTTTAAGTTAAGCATTTTTGATACACTTTCGCTGCTTTTAGCGGTCTTGTTGTTCGTCGTATTTGGAGTCTTGTTTTTCCTCATTCGGCTTATCGTGGAGGCTTTGCTGGGAACAGGATTTTTAGCTTGGATAATCATTCCTGCTTTAATACTTAGCTGGCTATATGTTCTCTATCAGTTACTGGAGAAGATACTATTCGAATTGTTTATCATTAATCTTCCGTACTAATGGCTAAAATACCCGGAATATCATTCTCTCTTAAGAGAGCTATAGGCGTTACTGCAATTAAGAAAGAAATTGCAGATAAAACAGGCATACCCACAACCAGAAGTGGAATGGAACGTAAAATAGGAAGAAAAATTTTACGGACAATAGAAGATAATCAGGCAGGCGGTCATCGTTAACCTCTTTTCTTGATTACGACGATTTTCCCGTGGGGCTTTTCCCTATCCCCATTTATTGGGATTGACCATACCGTCGCAAAGCGCTAACTTTGCGGCGGTAATTATTTTATATGATACTTGCAGACCTTAAGACCGGGGAAAAGGCGGTGATTGTGCGTGTGCACGGTCACGGCAGTTTCCGTAAACGTCTTATAGAGATGGGATTCATCAAGGGGAAGGAAGTGAGGGTTGTCCTCAACGCCCCCCTCAAGGACCCTATCGAATATGAAATAATCGGCTATAAAGTCTCTCTCCGGAGAGAGGAAGCACGTCTTATAGAAGTGGTAACGGAGGAGGAAGCCAGGGAGGCGCTGGTAAGCGATGAGCACCTTCAGGGACTTCCGGCCGATATGGAAGAGCCCCGGCGCCTGGGAGAAGCCATGGCCCATGTTGCCGAGGAACGTCACCACTCTATCCGTGTTGCGCTTGTCGGCAATCCTAACTGCGGAAAAACTTCACTCTTCAACATTGCCTCCGGAAGCCACGAGCACGTAGGCAATTATTCAGGTGTGACGGTAGACGCCAAGGAAGGCCATTTCAAGTTTCGGGATTATGAAATAACCTTGGTGGACCTGCCCGGCACCTACTCCCTCAGCGCCTACTCTCCGGAGGAACTTTATGTCCGAAAAAACCTGCTGGAAACCACCCCTGACGTTGTTGTGAACGTGGTTGACGCCTCAAACATTGAGCGTAACCTCTACCTCACAACCCAGCTCATAGATATGAACCTGAGGGTTGTGATGGCCCTCAATATGTACGACGAACTTGAGCACAAGGGGGATAAACTGGACACCACGCAACTGGGCTACCTGCTTGGTATGCCCGTCTGCCCCACGGTTTCCCGTGACGGCCGCGGCATCCCGGAGCTCTTTGACACAGTCATAAAGATATATGAAGGGGCCGATGACCGCCTTGCCCGCCACATCCACATCAACCACGGCGCGGAGATAGAAAAGAGCATAAAGAGGGTCCAGAGGCACATTGCATATAATGAGGAACTCAAGGCCACCTACTCCACCAGATACCTTACAATAAAGTATCTGGAAGGGGACAAGGAGGTTGAGCGCCTCCTGTCCGGAAAGCCAAACATAGGAGATATCTCAGACGCCAGGGCCGATGAAATGGAGCGCGTGGAAGGCATCGTGGGTACCAATATGGAAAGCGCCATTGTGGATGCAAAGTACGCCTTCATCCAGGGCGCCCTTGCCGAGACCTATCAGAAATATCAGGAAGAAAGGCCTCGCCGCACCATCACGGACAGGATAGACGCAATTGTCACCAACCAGTGGGCGGCTTTCCCCATTTTCCTGGTGCTGCTGTGGTTTGTTTTCTGGGCAACGTTCACTATCGGCCAGTATCCTATGGACTGGATAGAGGCAGGGGTGGGCTGGCTTGGAAACGCCGTCGGCTCACTTATGGCCGATGGCTGGCTGAAGGACCTTGTGGTTGACGGATGCATCGCGGGTGTGGGGAGCGTCCTTGTGTTCCTTCCCAACATCATGATCCTGTACTTTTTCATTTCCATAATGGAGGACAGCGGCTATATGGCCCGCGCGGCGTTCATCGTGGATAAACTGATGCACAGGATCGGCCTTCACGGAAAGAGTTTCATCCCCATGGTTATGGGCTTTGGCTGCAACGTGCCGGCAATTATGGCCACCCGCTCCATCGAGAGCCGGAAGTCCCGCCTTGTCACGATGGCCATAATTCCGTTTATGTCCTGCGCGGGCCGATTACCGATTTTCGTCCTGTTCGCGGGGGCGTTCTTCCCCGGAAGTCCCGCGACGGCGCTTCTTGGAATATACCTTCTGGGAATAGTTCTGGCCATATTATCGGCCCTTGTCATAGGAAAATTCGTCAAGGACGACGACCTCCCGTTTGTGATGGAACTGCCGCCGTACCGTATGCCCACCTGGAAAGCCACCTGGCGCCACACCTGGGAAAAGGGCAAGCAGTACCTGGAGAAGATGGCCACCACCATCCTCATCTTCTCAGTTGCAATCTGGTTCCTTGGTTACTTCCCGCGTCACGCGGACCAGACGGCCGCTTATCAGCAGGAGCACTCGTACATCGGCATGGTTGGAAAGGCCATTGAACCCGCCATGGAGCCGCTTGGCTTCAACTGGAAGATGGACGTTGGCCTTCTTGCCGGCGTTGGTGCCAAGGAACTTGTCATAAGCACCCTCGGCGTTATGTATGCCCAGGACGGAGAGGAATACGAAGGTATGGGTGACGAGGACGATACCGCCCTCCAGGCTGCCCTCAAGGCCACGGTTCCCACCGCCGCCGCCCTTGCCTTCATGGTGTTTGTGCTGCTGTACTTCCCGTGCATCGCCACCTTCGTGGCCCTGAAGAACGAGACCGGTTCCTGGCGCTGGGCTATCCTCCTGTGCCTCTACACCATCCTTGTGGCCTGGGTCTGCGCCTTCGCGGCCTTCCGCATCGGCCTCCTCATCTGGCCGGTGTAGGTTTTCCGCAGCATTGTAATGCCGACGCGGTGGAGCTTAATAAGCTAATTATCAATCATTTATACGGTTCTTTGGTATTACCTGTAATCCCAAAGAACTCTGCAAATGACTATATATCAGCAACTTAGCCTCCACTCGGTATTTGTCCCATCCTCTGGTAGACCCCAAAAGCGGCCAGAACCAATCCGGCGGAGGCGCTGAAGAATGAATAATCGCCATTCAGATGCAAGGAATTGCGTCTTTTGGATTATATTTGTACAATAATTTGAATGATATGATGAGAAAGATCTTAAGTTTTGTTTGCGCAGCGCTGCTGGTGGCCGGGCTGTGTGGGTGTAATAAGATCGATGTGAATAAGCTGGAGGGCACCTGGTCCGAGCAGTACGACCCAGCGGTCTTTGCAATGGACGGCTCCGTAGAGTACACCTTTGACGGGAACAATGGTTATCAGCTTCACGTATATGATGCCTTAAGTGGCGAATCTCACGACTACAGCGGCCACTATGCCATCGACCTGATTAACAAGGGGACCATTACCATTAACCCGTCGATGTCGGACTACAGCAATGTCACCTACAAGCTTGTGAAGCTGACATCAAATGAGATGGAATGGCAGAAGGAGGGCACCACTTACTCCAAAGGTTCGTGGGGCTCTGATTACCGGCACTTTGTGAGGGTAAAGTAGATTCTTCGGCTTCGCCTCAGGATGACAGAAAAACTGCCGCTATCTCGGGCCCCGAGGTGGCGGCAGTTGACATAAGAGAATCCATTGCCCAATTCAACCAGAAACCGGGTGATGTGTTCAATCAGGGCATCTTTCAACTCGGCCTCCTGATACCTCTCTTTCCCTGGAAGGAACGTGAAATCGTACGGAGCTGCGCCCTGGCGCTCGTAGAGGTCTGTTGAGAGGAAGTTCAGAAGTACTGCTCTTCCCCAATTATTATCCAGCGACTTTCTGGCAAAGAAAAGACCTTTCTTTGCATCACCTTTCACTTTGTCGATGATGCACATGTGATGAGTCCAAGATATATTGAAGATGATATTGAAAACTTCAGCATCTTGCTGAAGAATTGGTGTCGCAGAATCGTCAATAACCCCTTGACGATTTTCAAGTAACTGACAATAACGGCGGTGGAAGCTAATCTACTCAGTGTCAATTATTTATAGAATTGTTTGGGATTACTGGTAATCCCAAACAACTCTGCAAATGGCTACGTATCAGCAACTTAACCTCCACCGCCTACCGGATTCCCACCGGAAATTTCATTAATTGCCGCAATTTCACTATCTTTGGGAATATGAAACGTTCACTGATTCTATTCCTGATGGCAGCAATTGTATTTGACGCCTGCGCACCCAAGCCTGTGGTAACGCGCAAAGACAACACTGTAGATACTTATTTCGGCACAGAGGTTCCGGACCCTTACCGCTGGCTGGAGGACGATTCCTCCGAAGAAACCGCCGCGTGGGTGAAGGCCCAGAACAAGGTGACTGACTATTACCTCAAGCGCCTCCCTGGCCGGGAGAAACTCCTGAAGCGCCTAAAGGAAGTGGCCAACTATGAGAAGGTTGGCGTTCCTTTCCACGAGAAAAACGGCAAGTGGTACATCTATAAGAACAACGGCCTCCAGAACCAGAGCGTCCTCTATGAGATGGAATCTCCGGAGGATGTCCCGGTGGTTTTCCTGGACCCCAACACCCTTTCCGAAGACGGCACTGTTGCCCTGAAGGGCTGCTATTTTTCAAATGATGGCCGATACATGGCCTACACCATCTCCCGCAGCGGCTCTGACTGGGAGGAAATCTACGTCATGGACGCCCGTACAAAGGAACTCCTTCCGGACCACATAGAGTGGGCCAAGTTCACTGAGGCGGCCTGGTGCGGAGACGGCTTCTACTACAGCGCGTATGACCGCCCCGGCGAGGACCACGCCTACAGCGGCAAGAACGAGGGCCACAAGATTTACTACCATAAGATCGGCACGCCCCAGTCGGAAGACGTCCTGTTCTTTGAGAATCCGGCCGAGCCCCTCCGCTTCTACCAGTTCACGGTCAACGAGGCTGAGACCATGGGCTTCCTCTACGAGGACGGGGCCGATATCGGCAATAATCTCTATGTCAAGGATTTAAGGAAGGCCGATTCCCCGTTTGTCCAGATTACAAAGGATATGAAGAACGCCTGCTACCCCGTGGAGACGGACGGCGAACTGATTTACCTCTTTACCAACGTGGATGCCCCCATGAACAAGCTGGTGGTCACAACCATCGGCAATCCAAAAGTGTGGAAAGACCTCATCCCTGAATGGGACTGCGTCCTTGACGGCGTGTCCTTCATAACGGACGGCTTCATCATTGCAAATTACTCCAAGGACGCCTCCACGCACGCCTACCTCTATGACCGCCATGACGGCCGCCGTGTAGAGGAGCTGCACCTTCCGGGCGTTGGCAGCGCTTCCTTCAGCGCAAAGCTTGGAGAGCCATGGTGCTACTATTCCTATTCCAGTTTCACCACCCCCGGAACCATCTATTTCTGGAACATAGAAACCGGCGACAGCATTGTGTATAAGCAGCCCAAGACCGCTTTTGACCTTTCCGGCTTTGAAACCGTCCAGGTGTTCTTCCCCTCCAAGGACGGCACCCGCATCCCCATGTTCCTAACCTATAAGAAGGGCATCAGACTGGACGGTTCCAACCCCGTTTACCTCTACGGCTACGGCGGCTTTGACATCTCACTTTCCCCGTCATTCAGCTCAATGAGGGTGCCTTATCTTGAGGCCGGCGGCATCTACGCTCAGGTGAACCTTCGCGGCGGCGGAGAGTACGGCGAGGCCTGGCACCTTGCGGGTACCAAGATGAACAAGCAGAACGTGTTTGACGACTTCATCGGCGCGGCTGAATGGCTCATCGCAAACGGCTACACAAGTTCTCAGAAACTTGCCATCGTGGGCGGCTCCAACGGCGGCCTGCTGGTTGGCGCCTGTATGACGCAAAGACCCGAGTTGTATGCAGTTGCAATTCCCCAGGTGGGCGTTATGGATATGCTCCGCTACCACAAGTTCACTATCGGCTGGAACTGGGCCCCGGATTACGGCACATCAGAGGATTCGGAGGAAATGTTCCGCTATCTCCTTGGATATTCCCCGCTCCATAACCTGAAGCCCGGAACGGCCTATCCCGCAACGCTTGTCACCACCGCCGACCACGACGACAGGGTGGTCCCCGCCCATTCCTTCAAGTTTGCCGCAACCCTTCAGGAATGCAATTCCGGGGACAAGCCGCAGCTCATCAGGATAGACTCCAAGGCGGGCCACGGCGGCGGCAAGCCCCTTGCCAAAGTGCTTGAGGAGCAGGCCGATATCTACTCCTTCATAATGCACAACACCGGCATGTAGTTGAAACGGGCATTCTGTATATCGGTTACGGCATTCCTCCTGATTCCGCTTGCCCTGCAGGCGCAGATTCGGGAGGAATACCTGCCTTTGGCGCAGATGCTGTCCACGCTCCCGGAAAGGGAACCCACGGAAGGAAATCTTGTGGAACTGCTCCCCAGTAGCCCGGAACAGTTCCTGCTTTTGCAGGACGACATTATGGCGGCAAAGAAAAGCATCCATATGGAGTTCTTTATCTTTGATGCCGATTTTGCCGGCAACGTCATACGCACCGCCTTGCGCCTGAAGGCCCTGGACGGGGTTGAGGTGCAGTTTATTGCCGAAGATTTCACAACCAGGGCGGACTTCGTAGACCGTATGAAGAAAAGCGGAGTATCCGTAAAACATCATCCGTTCCTGCCCCTGAGGCCTCGCAACCACCAGAAATACGTGCTTGTGGACGGCACCGTGGGCTATACGGGAGGAATGAACGTGGCCAGAGACTATTTCTGCGACTGGGATGATATGGTGGTGCGTCTCCGTGGCCCTGTTGTGGAGAAGATGGAGAAGGCCTTCGCCAAGATGTGGGCGCGCCGTCACGGGAAGCCATCGGCCTATGAAACAAAAGTGGCAGAGCCATACGAGGGGGGTGTAATTGTCCAGTCAGTAGATGAGGATCCAAAAGAGAAAGACCACTTGAGCCTTAAGGCGTATTTATGGGCCCTGGAGCATGCCAGGCACTATTTTTATGCCAAGACGCCTTATTTCAAGCCTCCCAAGGAGTTTGCCGATGCACTTGTGAATGCGGCCCTCCGTGGCGTGGACGTAAGAATCGTTATTCCGGAGCACAAGGACTCTCCTGCAGCGGTAGTGGTGCCGTTCGAAAGGGTGTACTTTGATGATATGGTAAAGGCCGGGGTGCATATCCTTATGCGTACGGACCAGTTTGACCACGCCAAGCTTATGGTTGTGGACGATTATCTTTCGGCCGTCGGATCCATAAACCTCGATGTCCTTTCAATGGTTTCCAACTATGAAAGCAACCTGTTTTTTTATGACTGCGGCGTTGCCGCCCAGGTAAAGCAGTTTATAGTGGATGACCTGGAAAACTGTTATGAACTGACCCCGGAGATGATAGCCGATTATCCGGCCTGGCAAAGGAACTTCAAATGGTTCTTCCGCGGGCTGGGCAAGGTTTTCTAATATTATTTGTATCTTCGCATATTGATGAGGCGTCTCCTTTCATACGTGATTCTGTGTGCCATGCCGCTGCTATTCTCCTGCGGCAAGGCTCCTCAGGCGCCAGTGCAGTTCAAGGCAACATCCCTTTGGCAGAAAACCCAGTGGGACCTCTGTTCACAGGAACTCCAGAAATATCTGGATCCGTATGTCCGTGCCAATGAAATGCGCACCCTTGATGCCGCTTACCTCGCAATCCTTACCGCGCCGGAAACAGATGAGGAGTCCTATGTGATTCCTTTCTCGTCTGGCGGAACGCCCTCTGAGGCAAGGATTGAAAGAAGCGGGAACAAGGCCACCGTAACGGTGTACAGGGATGGGACGCAGGTGGGCGTTTTCACTCAGGATGAAAGCATTTTTACCGGAGAGTCCACCGGGATAAGGTTTACCGCCACCCCCCTGAGTGTAAGCAGCACGGAGATGCATGCCGATATAACGCTTTCTTCCCAAGGCGTAACGCTTGCTACTCTTAAGGCCGACGGCCCAATGGATCTGGTTCAAGTGAGCGTGACGCTTCCGGAGGGCATAAGCCTGAGTGGAAACGTGGAACTTCTCCGCCTCTGGGATATTCTGAGGGCTATTGCCGATGAAGATTCTCAGGAGAAGGTGACTCCGCTTGTGGAAGATGCGGCATCGGCCATCCACGTAGATGTTTTCTATGAAGGAGACCTCACAACTCCACAGGCCAGGGTGAGTATGAGACCGCTCCATCTTCACAGCCGCTACGACGATTACTGGACCTGGGATACCATAATCCTCACCAATGAAGGGGATGTCCTGGATGATGCCTGGAATGCCATCGGCGGCCTTGACGACACAACGGCGTCCTTCGTCCAGGCCTGGCAGCATATCCTGCCCCATATCCTATCATGAGGCTGCTTTTCCTCATAGGGCTCCTTCTGGCGCAGCAGCCGGACTCCGTTCAGATTCAGGAGAAACTGGACAGCACGGTCCTCATGTCGGAACGCCACTCCTCCATGTTGGAGATACGCCCGGCCATGCCCATAAGCGTAAATACGGATCTTCTGAGGCGCATCCCGTCCATTACCGGAACGCCGGATCCCATCCGCTTTGTGAAGCTTCTTCCCGGAGTGGAAACGGGATCTGAACTTGACGCCGGCCTCCACATCCTTGGAACGGAGAACTCACATTCGCTGGTCTCCGTAGACGGGGTGCCCATATATGGCTCCACGCATATCTTGGGCCTGTTTTCAACCTTCATATCCAGCCATTTTGAGGGGATGAACTTCTACCCTTTCTCTTCAGGGGCCAACCGCATAGGCGGCGCCGTGGACATGCAGCTTCCGGGACGTGTTCCAGGGAAGTTCCGAGGGCAACTCTCGGCAAGCCTTTTTGAGGCCGAAGGCACCCTGGATATACCCACAGGCCGAAACAGCGCCCTGTTTGTATCGGCCCGGCGCTCGTACATAAACCTCCTCTACGGAAGTTTCCTCAGGCTGGACGTCTTTTCCTTCAAGTACGGATTCACCGACGGCAACATCACGTGGTACTGGGAGCCGGGAAAGAATGACCGCTTCTGGGCCGATTTCATGATGGGCGGAGACAATATAGACTTCCAGAGTTCCAGGGGCGGCTACAGCCTTAAGTTTGACTGGATGAATTACAAGGGGTCTGTGCACCACCGCCACAAATGGGACTGGGGAGAACTGCGCCAGAGGCTCTATTACTCCCATCTGGACCTGGCCTTCGATTTCAACCATGACATCTACGACATGTATGTCCCTTCTGTTTTCGGCACGGCCGGGTATTCGGCTACGATCAGCGCCGGAAGATGGGAGGGGGAAGCGCGTGTGGAGTGGCATCATTCCAGGCCTCAGCAGACCCAGGTCCGCAACAAGGATCTCTCCCAGATGGCGGCCGATGAAAGCCAGTCGGCGCTGGAGGCATCGGCCAAAGTGCAATATACGCTGCCCATAACTCCGTCCCTGGAACTGTCGGCGTCGCTGAAGGGCATCTGGTGGCATTCGGCCGATGGCGCCAACTATCCGGCCCTTATCCCGCAGCTCCGCCTTGTCTGGGACGCCCGCCACGCCGGAAAGTTCGAACTCCTTGGAGGGATGGAGCGGCAGAACCTTTTCCAGACGGGGGTGTCGTCAATCGGCCTTCCCATTGAATTCTGGTACCTTTCCGGGAAGGATCTGGAGCCGCAGGGGTCATATCATGCATCGGCCTCATGGGGACGTAATTTCCTGAGCGACAGGTATTCCGTCTCTGTATCGGCCTTCTACAGGCATCTTACGGGACAGCTGGATTATTCCGGGACGCTCCTGGATTACCTTGACCCGGATTACACCACCTCAAAATACCTTCTTCACGGGTTCGGGCGCAATTTCGGGCTCTGCCTTACGCTGCACAAGCAGGCTGGAGACTTTACCGGGTGGGTGAACTACACGCTTGCGCGCTCCCTCAGAACATTTGACGGGGTTACGTATCCATCCGGCCATGAGCGCATCCATGAGTTCAATGCCGTGGGTAATTATTCCCGGGGCCGATGGGATTTCGGCGGAATCTTCGTGCTTGCATCCGGTACGCCTTACACGGCGGCGGAGTCCTTCTATATGACGGGAGGAACCCTTGTGGCGGAAATGTCTCCAAGGAACTATTACAGGCTGAAGCCGTATATGAGGCTGGACCTTTCCGTGTCATATTACTTCCACAGGCAGCCGGACGGCCGCGGAAACGGGCTCACTGTGGCCCTGTATAATGCCCTTGGCTATAAGAACGTGATGTTCCTGATGCCAAAGAAAGTAAACGAAAAACACGGTTTTTCTTATGGGCCGATGACCCTTTATATACGCTGGCTGCCGTCAATATCATACTTCCACAAATTCTGACGATGAAAAAGCTGCTTCCGCTCATATTCCTTGCCGTGGCCTGCACCACAACCTATCCATACCGGGATTCGGACCGCCTGGTGGTGGAGGGCTGGATAGACTCCGACGGCGCGCCTGTGGTGATGGTGACTTCACCGGTGGCTGCAACGGAGCAGGAACTTTTTCCGGAAGACCTTGCCCAGCATCTGTACTACAAGGCATATGTTACGGTCAAGGATGAGAATACCGGGGAGGAGGTGGAATTATCGGCCAGGAAGGATACCAGGTATCTTCCGCCGCTTATCTATACTACGGACGTGATGAAAGGCGTGGCGGGGCACAGTTATTCCCTCAAGGTGATGTACGGAAACCATGTGGCAAAGGCCACTACACGTATTCCTGAGCCGGTTCCGCTAGACAAGGTGGAGGTGACTAAATCCGTGCAGCACGATACCATGTACGTGGTCACGGCGTATTTCAATGACCCTGAAGGATATCACCGCTTCTTTACAAAGGTTGAGGGGCAGGGGGAAATGTATTATCCGTCCCTTCTTAGCGGCCAGGCGGCGTCCAACAGGGCTGGGGCGGTGTCCGTCATGCGCGGCTGGGCCCTCTCAAACGTGAAATGGAAACCACTCTACAGGTTGGGAGAGACCGTGCACATAAAGTTCTGCACGGTGGAAGAGATAATATGGTCTTACTGGGACTGTTTTGATGCGGTTTCAACCATAAGCACAATAGGCCTTTTCCCCGTTACGTCCAACCCTCCAACCAACATGCAGGGGGCCTACGGATACTGGGCTGGGTACGGTGCAACCTATGCCACGGTAACAATTAAATAAAAATTGCTATCTTTGTATGATTAAATTGATAGTTTGAAATGAAAAAACTACTTGTTATTGCAGCCGCCCTGCTCATTGGAATGCAGGCAAATGCACAGCTCATTTTTAATGGCGGATACCTCCACGCAACGGAAAATCTGAAAAAGACCACAACACTTGCCGGGCAGTCTAATACCCAAACCGGAACCAATGTTCTGGATGGCTTCTATGCAGGTGCAAAATATCGTATCAGCCTTGATGGTATCACTGAAGGCCTTAGCCTCGCCCCCGGTGCAAACTTCTCTTTCCTGTTTGGTAAGGAAGCCGGTATTCCTGATGCCCTTGATGATGCAAAGACCACGGAGATTGCTCTCAATGCGCCCCTCCATGTACAGTATCTCTTTGAAATCACCCCCGATTTCAAACTTGAGGCATGGGCTGGCCCCACCTTCCAGTATGGCATCTACAACCGTACAATTCACGGTGAGAGCAACCCTACCAATATCTACAATCTTTACCAGGAGATACCCGTCTCTCAGAACAATTTAGGCGCTGCAATTCCGGCCCGCAACCGTATCAACCTTTTCCTTGGAATCGGTCTTGGTGTTGAGGTCTCTGAACTTGTCCACGTCAATGTGGGCTATGACTTCGGCCTCCTCAATCTTACCACAGATGCCAACGGAGATATTAGACGCGGTCTCCTCAGGATAGGACTTGGATATAATTTTTAACCTAATATAGTTTTAACAATGAAAAAGATTTTTGCAATCGTTCTCAGCGCAGCAGCTCTGCTTATGGGAACCCAGGCTTATGCCCAGCTTTCAGTTGGCGCAGGTTGGCTCAATTCAACAGAGACTGTAAAGAGTGGAAATAACGATCCCTCCAAGACAAACCTTAACGGTTTTTATGTTGGTGGCCAGTACAACCTTCCCATTGTTGCCGGTCTTGGCGTAGCTCCCGGTCTGTATGTCTCTGGTATTTTCGCAAAAGTGAACAACAGTGATTCTCTTTATGGTGTTACAGGTAGCACAAAGGCCGACAGCAGGGAGTTTGATCTCAATGTTCCTGTAAACGTGAATTATGCATTTGAAATCGGTGGAGATTTCAAGGTGTTTGTTTATGCAGGCCCTGTTTTCCAGCTTGGTATTGTGAGCAAGGCTTCTTATGAGGCCTCTATTGGCGCTGGCGGTGTTGGTGTATCCACCGGAAAGTATACCACTGACAACTACAGCGGAAAGACTTACAACGCAAAGAATGAAGAAGTTGGTCAGCACGACGGTGGCTATCAGAATCCCTTCAACATCTATGTTGGTGGTGGCGCTGGTATCCAGGCCGGAGCTTTCCAGGTTATCATCGGCTATGATCACAGCCTCCTTAACTTCTCCAAGAACAGCAACGAAACCGCTTCCCGTTCCCAGATTAAACTTGGTGTAGGTTACGCTTTCTAATCTCTTAGGAGAGAAACCACTTAGAAAAAGCCCTTTCCCGTAAAGGGCTTTTTCTGTAAAAAAGTAAGAAAATGAAGAAAGTATTTGCTATTGTTTTCAGCGCAGCGGCACTGCTTCTTGGAACCCAGGCTCACGCCCAGCTCTCGTTCGGTGCAGGTTGGCTGAATTCAACGGAAATAACAAAGTACACAAGCGGAGATCCGGACAAGACCAACCTCAATGGTCTTTACCTGGGTGGCCAGTACAACCTCAATGTGGTTGAAGGCTTTGGTGTGGCTCCCGGAGTGTATTTCAGCACCCTTTTTGACAGAAGGAACAACGGTGAGGCCATTTATGGTACCTTTAAAAACGAAAGAGAAACCTACAGGGAATTTTCCTTCAATATTCCCATCAATCTGAATTATACTTTCGAATTCGGCCGTGATTTCAATCTCTTCGTTTATGCCGGCCCCGTTTTCCAGATTGCGTTCAGCAGTAAGGGATCTTATGAGGCTTCCGCCGGAACTTATGAGGCTTCCGCCGGAATGGGCACATTTGTCCAATCTACCGGAAAATACACCTTGAACTACTTCGACGGAAAATTGTACGGCCCTGATAACAAGGAGGTTGGCACCCTGTTCGAAGGTGGTATCACCAATCCCTTCAACATCTACCTTGGTGGCGGAGTGGGTATCCAGGCCGGAGATATCCAGGTTATTATCGGCTATGATCACAGTATGCTCAACTTTGCCAAGGTGAAAGACTGGTCCACATCCCGTTCCCAGATCAAGGTGGGAATAGGTTTCTCCTTCTAGTGTCGCAGGTCTCATCCTTTTGCGTCGCTGGTCACAAGAATTTTTGTCGCAGGTCTGCAATTTTTGCCGGGCCTGCGACGCTTTTTTGCTTCAGTGGCCGATTGGCGTCGCAGGTGATGCTAAAAACGCAGACTTGCGACGTTACGTTGCCGGACCTGCGACACTTTGTTGTCCCACCTGCGACGTTTCTGGGCCGATGGTTATGCATATTGTTAAAAATGTGTATATTTGCAGGTAATGAAAAGACTATTAACCATAATATGCCTGCTGGCCGGGCTTACGGCCTCTGCCCAAATGCGTACTTTTTCAGACAATGAGTCCAAGACCTTCATCGTGGGCCTTGAGAGCTATTTCTTTGGTGAAAGCGGAACGCTTGATTTCTCTATTGACAATGCCAGTTTCAAGGCTTCACTGGCTTCAGGTGCCGTTTCCGTCAATGGCACAGATCTGGAATCCGGAGAGGGGGACACTGTTATCGGCATTCATGATTTTACCGGAAACCGCGCCCCTGACCTTGTTATAGCAAGGCGTAGGGACGGCGGAGTATATGCCAATGTGTATACTTTGGAAGGCGGAGAGTGGAAACTTGCGGGAAAGGTTGGTTCTCCGGAAGCAACGGAAATCCGTGTGTTCCGTCAGGTCCTTTCAATCCGCAGCGGCAGCGCCCTGTTGTCCTGGACCTGGCACGGCAACAAGTTTGACTACAAGGCCTCCGACGGCTCTGCAGAACCGGTTCTCTGAGAGAACTCGCAGCCGCAGAAAAGCTGATTGTAGAAGTTCTGCTCCCTGATAATTTCATTACGGCGGTCCTGGAGGCCGCCTTTTCTCCAATTCTGGCCCCACCAGGTCACGCCTTCCACCTGCGCACATGCCCAGGCACCGGCTTCGTTCACCTGCTCAAGGCTCTTCCAGCGGGAACTAGCCAGAGTGGTTGTGAGTACATCAAAACCATTGGCGGCAGCATACAGCGCGGCTCTCAGGAGCCTGTGTTTGAAGCATTCCAGGCAGCGTGCGCCCCGTTCAGGCTCTGACTCCAAGCCGGCAGCGCAGGTGAGCCAGGAATTGTGGTCATAGTTGTCCTCAACCACCTCAAGGCCAAACTCCCCGGCATAGCGGATACACTCATTGAGCCTGTGGCTGTACTCCTCAAATGGGGTGATATTTGAGTTGGAGAAGAAGATTACGGGTCTCACTCCGTGCTTCACGAGGTATTCCACAATGGCCCCCGAGCACGGAGCACAGCAGGCGTGAAGAAGGATCTTCCCGCTGCCCCCCGGAACTTCTATCTGGAATTTCTGTTTCACGATACAAAGATAATAAAAACGTCGCAGGTCTGGTCACAAACCGTTGCACGTCAAGCCCCGAATCGTCGCAGGTCTGCAAAAAACGCCGGATCTGCGACGGTTTTTTGTGTCTGTGGCCGATTCGCGTCGCAGGTGACGCCAAAAACGCAGACCTGCGACGCTTTAAAAACATCACAAATTAAATTGGCCGAAGGCCGTATTCTTGTTGTTGTTTCAGGTGTTCTGCCCCGTGAAACAACACATTATTCACAAAAAACGTAAAAATCTGCAGGGGCGTCTTGCATCAAGATTATTAATAACATATGTTTGCAGGGAGGCTAAAGGTCTTTTAGTCCACAATCCGTGTGTCCTGCCAGGCGTGGAACAATCAAGTTAACCCTATATAAATAATGTTATGAAAAAGTTTTTGGAAGTATTAGTGGACGACAATGGCGAGATGCTGTTCAGTACCGATTATGAGTTTGCAGACTCCATTGAATCTCCCCCGAAAGACATAGAAGAAGAGGCAAAACTCATGGATCATAGATACAGGCAGGTAATGCGTGGGCTTATAAATACAGTCTGGCGGGACCATAATCTCAACGTCAGTAAGGCTATTCGCTATCTGTCAATGGCAGAGATTATTTCCTGCGCAGAGCCATATGAGACCGCGGAACTGTTTTGGAGCACGATGATGTTCAGTTTTATTCCTCATTATGAGAAGTATTCCTCTTCGCTGAAGAAGCCTTATGGTTTTGACCCGTCAAATATAATCCGTCCGATCAGCGGGGTCTTCCCTATGGGATTGTCATTCTCGGATATCGGCAAGCCGGTGAACTGACTATGGCATTCCAGCGAATCGTAACGCGCACTTTGCCTGACGGTAAAGTGTGCAAGGTGTTTCCCTTCCATATAAGTCTGGAGGGGATGGAGACCGCTCTGCTATGCAAGGACGATGAAGACTATGACCATCTTGAAAAGTGCTTCTATGTATCGGCCCATATGGCTAATTGCATTGTAATAATTGCAATAGCAATGTCTAATCACGGGCACTGTTCCTTGCTGGCAGAGAGTATTGAATCGGCCTTCAGCGCCGCCTCCCTGATAACAAAGCGCCATTCCCAATACTTAAGTTGGAAGTATAAGGAGAAGGCGCTACTGGCCCGCTCGGATATAAGTGTGAAGTATCTGGATTCAGACTGGTACGTCCGTAACGCTCTGGCGTATATTCCCCGCAACGCAATAGACGCCGGTTCACGCGTGGAGGATTATCGCTGGTCTGGCTACCGGGGGATGTTTGCTGATGGCCGATGTCCGGACGCGGTGCGCCGGGTTGCCGACATGAGCCGGAGGGAACGGGAAGCGGTTTTTCATACCCACGAAGATCTGTCCGGCGTTCCCTGGCTAGTAAATGCCGATGGCGGCGTGGAGCCCGCAAGCGCCTGCGACTATTCTTATCTGGAGAGTGCCTTTTCAAATGACCAGGCCTTTTTCCTCAAGACGATAGGCTCCGTCAATGTCCCGGAAATGCAGCAGATGCTGGTAAGCAGCGGGCGCCATTCCCGGACAGACACAGAGATGCTGGCCGTGATAAAGCAACTGGCCGATAAATGGTACCACAAAACCGTCCCCGAACTGACCCCGGAGGTAAAGGCCAAACTGCTGCCATATTTGTATAGGTCGTACAAGACCACGGTACCGCAGCTCTCAAGATGTCTGGGAATGCCCCGCGATGTGGTGGCCGGATTGCTCTCTTCAATGGGGGCAAAAACATCGGCCGGAAAGATGGTGCCGATGGTTTAGTGCTACGGCGTGGAGCACCTGGTGTGGCAGGTGGTTGGCCGACATGTCGCAGGTGACCGTCTGCTTCGTCGCAGGTTCGGGCTCATTCCGTCGCAGGTCTGCAAAAAACGCCGGACCTGCGACAGTTTTTTGCGTCTGAGGCTGATTGTCGTCGCAGGTGACGCCAAAAACGCAGACCTGCGACGTTTTGCCCCGCCACCTGCGACGGCCCTCGCTCTGACCTGCGACATTTCCTGAAAAAACGGCACAGACTATCCAAATTTTTTCTAATTTTGTAAGATGAAACCTCAGGTGTCCATAACGTCCATCAGTCCGGCCATGAAGATGGCAGACCTGCTGGACGTCAATTTTTCTATTCTGGGGGTGTTCTCCCGTTTCGGGATGAGTTACGGCTTTGGTGAGGCCACGGTAAAGGAGGTCTGTGACGGCATGGGCATAGACCCGGAAACCTTCCTCATCATCTGCAAGGTTTACGCTTTTGATGGTTATCGGCCTTCAAGGGAGCAGATGGAAGGAGCCTGCCTTGAGGATATTGTCCGTTATCTGCGTCTGTCCCACACCTATTATCTTGAGACAATGGTGCCGGCCCTTGCAGCCGCCATTGAGGATATGATAGCCCCCTGCGACGATATGCACAAGAAGGTGATCCGTAAGTTCTTCGGGGATTACAAGGAAGAACTGGAGCGTCACTTCGACTATGAGGAAAAGACGGTTTTCCCGTATGTGGAGGCTATGATTGACAGCCGGGAGAGGGAACCCTATACCATTGGGGAATATGAGAAGAACCACTCCAACGTGGAGGAGAAACTGGACGACCTTAAGAAACTGGTCACCATGTATCAGCCTTCCCAGAGCAGCTCCCAGGACTGCTTCAGGGTGCTTTTCTACCTCTACAGCCTGGAGAGTGACCTGGAGCGCCACACCTTCATAGAGGACGGCATCCTGGTGCCGGTTGTGAGCCGCATGGAGGATGAGTCGGAGGCTCCACGCGGCGAAGGCGGGGAGCTCAGCGCCCGTGAAAAGGAAATCCTTGTGGCCGTTGCCAAGGGAATGCTCAACAAGGAGATTGCCGATCTTTACAACATCTCCATCTACACCGTCATTTCCCACCGCAAGAACATCACCCGCAAAACCGGCATCAAAACCGTTGCCGGCCTTACTGTTTATGCCCTCCTTAACAACCTGATAGACATGAACTCAATAGAATAAGTTATGGACTACACTAAATTCATCAAATTCTATCCGGATTTCCCCATCAAGGGAGTGAACTTTGTTGACATCATCCCTTTCCTTCAGGACAAACAGCTCTTCAGGAGCCTTGTGGATGACCTTGCCGCAATGTGCGCCGCGCCAAACGTGGCCGCCCCCGAGGCCCGCGGTTTCCTCTTTGCCGCCCCCATGCTCTACAGCGCCGCAAACGTTCACAACGTGATTCCTCTTCGTAAGAAAGGTAAGCTTCCCTTCAGTGAAGGAGACCTTATCCAGGTGGAAATCATGAAGGAGTACGGCCCGGACCACGTGTATTTCCGTAACAGTGACCTTGCCGCCAGTAAACCCACCGGAGACACCGTGGAAATCACTTTCTTTGACGATATCCTTGCAACCGGCGGCACCGCAAAGGGCCTTGCCGAAGGCCTTAATGCTCAGAAAGTCATTATCGGCGGCAAGGAATACAAGGTAAAGGTAAAGGACTTTGTGTTCCTGGTAGAGATTGATGACCTTCCCGGCCGTGCCAAGCTGGAAGGTATCGCCCCCGTCAAATCACTTATTCACGTAACTGAAGGATGAGCCTGAAAGAGCGCATAATGCAGGAAGGCATTACCTTCGACGACGTCCTCCTGGTCCCCGCCTACTCCGAGGTCCTTCCCCGTGAGGTATCCCTTAAGGGCCGATTCTCCCGTAATATCGGCCTTGAAAGCCCCTTTGCATCGGCCGCAATGGACACCGTCACGGAGGCACGGATGGCAATTGCCATGGCCCGGAAAGGCGGCATAGGCGTCATCCATAAGAATATGACCGCTGAAAAGCAGGCCGATGAAGTGGCAAAGGTCAAGGCCGAGGGCCTGAAGGTTGCCGCTGGAGTTGGCATTACGGCCGATGTCCTTGACCGCGTTGAAAAGCTTGCGAAGGCCGGCGTTGACGCCATAGTCCTTGACTCCGCCCACGGCCACTCAAAGGGCGTCCTGGATGCCCTGAAGGCCGTTAAGGCCGCATTCCCCGCCCTTGACGTGGTGGTTGGCAACATTGCCACCGCCGCAGCCGCCAAAGACCTCATAGCAGCCGGCGCCGACGGCCTCAAGGTTGGAATCGGCCCCGGAAGCATCTGCACCACCCGCATCGTTGCCGGCGTTGGCATGCCCCAGCTTACCGCCATTGCCGATGTTGCCGAAGTTGCCGGAGATGTCCCTGTCATCGCCGACGGCGGCCTCCGCTACTCAGGAGACGTGGTGAAGGCCCTTGCCGCAGGCGCATCCTGCGTGATGTGCGGCAGTATGTTCGCCGGCACTGACGAAGCCCCCGGAGACATTGTGGAGGTGGACGGCGTGAAGATGAAAGGCTATCGCGGAATGGGCTCCATAGACGCCATGGAGGCCGGAAGCGCAGACCGCTACTTCCAGAAAGGCGCCAAGAAACTGGTCCCTGAAGGCGTTGTGGCGCGTGTTCCGTACAAAGGCTCCGTGGAGGATGTAATCTTCCAGTTGGAAGGAGGCCTCCGCTCCGGTATGGGCTACTGCGGCGCCAGGGACCTTACGGCCCTTCACAAAGCCCAATTTGTGAAGATAAGCCCCGCCACCGTGAAGGAGAACCATCCTCACGATGTTGCCATAGCCAAGAAAGCACCAAATTACAATGGATAAAATTATCATTCTGGATTTTGGCTCCCAGGTAACGCAGCTGATAGGCCGCCGCCTGAGGGAGCTGAACGTCTATTGTGAAATATACCCATACAATAAAGTTCCCACACTGGACGGGGACGTAAAAGGCGTTATCCTTTCCGGAAGCCCCTGCTCCGTGAGAGACGCCAATGCCCCGCAGGTGGATCTTTCCCTTTTCCGTGGCCGTCTTCCGCTTCTTGGAATATGCTACGGGGCCCAGTATCTGGCCTGGAAGTGCGGTGGAAAGGTGGATGCCTCTGACACCCGTGAATACGGCCGGGCCATCCTGAAACTTGTTGCCGAGTCTCCCCTTTTTGAAGGCGTGAGTAAGGAGACGGAGGTGTGGATGTCTCATGGAGACAGTATATCGGCCCTCCCTGAAGGCGCCTCGGTAATAGCCTCTACGGAGGATGTCTGCAACGCCGCTTATCAGTTTGAAGGGGAGCCCACCTTTGCCGTCCAGTTCCACCCGGAGGTTTACCACACCGCGGAAGGCGCACGTATGCTCTCCAACTTTGCACTTCGGATATGCGGCTGCAAGGGAGACTGGACCCCGGATTCCTTCATTTCCACAACGGTGGAAGCCCTGAGAGGGAAAATCGGCCGTGACAACGTTATCCTCGGCCTCAGCGGTGGAGTGGATTCAACCGTTGCCGCCGTCCTTCTGAACAAGGCCATCGGCAGCCAGCTCACATGCATATTTGTGAACAACGGCCTTCTGAGAAAGAACGAATTCACAAGCGTCCTTGCCTCCTACAGGGAGATGGGACTCAATGTGATTGGGGCCGATGCATCTGAAAGTTTCCTAGGAGCACTCAAAGGCCTTACGGATCCGGAGGCTAAGCGCAAGGCCATAGGCCGCCTCTTTGTGGAAACCTTTGAAAAATACGCCGCCGGGGTTGGAAATGCCCGCTGGCTGGCTCAGGGCACCATTTATCCCGACGTAATCGAGAGCGCCGGCATCCCCGGAATCGCTTCCAAAATCAAGAGCCACCACAACGTTGGCGGCTTGCCGGAGAAGATGAACCTGAAGGTGGTGGAGCCTCTCAGTATGCTGTTTAAGGACGAGGTCCGCCGGGTTGGCCGTGCCCTTGGGGTTCCCCCGCATCTCATAAACAGGCATCCTTTCCCCGGCCCGTCCCTTGCCATCCGCATAATAGGGGAGGTTACGGAGGAAAAACTCTCCGTCCTCAGGGAGGCCGATGACATTTTCATAAGTGCCCTCCGCTGCTACGACTGCACGGGGATGGGTTATCCATCGGCCGCAAATCCCACAGAAATGGCCACCAACCTCTACGATGCAATCTGGCAGGCCGGGGTAATTCTTCTCCCGGTAAAGAGCGTGGGCGTAATGGGCGACGAACGAACCTATGAGAATCCCGTGGCCCTCAGGGCCGTCATTTCAACAGACGCAATGACGGCAGACTGGTTTCCGCTTCCCTACGACTTCCTCCGGGATGTCTCCAACCAGATTATCCGCAAGGTACGCGGGGTAAACAGGGTGGTCTACGACATCTCCTCCAAGCCGCCGGCAACCATTGAATGGGAGTAACAAGATAAGATTTGCAATTTCCAGTATGGACACAAAATACATTTTTGTAACTGGTGGTGTGGCTTCTTCCCTTGGAAAGGGGATTATTGCCGCATCCCTTGCCAAACTTCTTCAGGCAAGGGGATTACGCGTTACTATCCAGAAATTTGACCCGTATCTCAATATAGACCCCGGCACCCTCAATCCCTATGAGCACGGGGAGTGTTATGTGACGGAGGACGGTGCCGAGACAGACCTTGACCTTGGCCACTATGAGCGTTTCCTTGGAATTCATACGTCCCAGGCCAACAACGTTACTACGGGAAGGATATACAACACGGTAATAACTCGTGAGCGCGAAGGCGCATATCTTGGAAAAACAGTCCAGATTGTGCCTCATATAACGGATGAGATCAAGCGCAGGATGCTTCTGCTTGGCCAAACCGGCAACTATGACATTGTGATCACAGAGGTTGGCGGCACCGTTGGCGATATGGAAAGCCAGCCTTTTGTGGAGGCCATGCGCCAGCTCCAGTGGGAACTGCCGGAAGAGGATTTCCTGAGCATTCATCTTACCCTGATTCCTTACCTCAAGGCCGCACGGGAACTTAAGACCAAGCCCACACAGCATTCTGTGCAGGAACTCCAGTCCCAGGGTGTGCATCCGGACATAATCGTGTGCCGGACTGAAAAGGAACTTACGCCTGAACTGCGCCGCAAAATTGCCCTTTTCTGCAACGTCAAGCCCGGCCACGTAATTGAGTCAATGGACGCCTGGAGCATCTACCAGGTCCCTTTCAACATGGAGGCCGAGCATCTTGACACCCTTGTTGTGAATAAACTGGGAATCCCGGGCCTTCCGGAGCCGGACCTTTCCGGCCTTAAGGCCTTCCTGGAAAGGCTGAAAAATCCCCAGAGGGAAGTGGACATTGCCCTTGTGGGGAAATACGTGGAGCTTCAGGATGCGTACAAGAGCATCCAGGAAAGCTTTATCCACGCAGGGGCGGCCAATCACTGCAAGGTAACCGTTCACTGCATCCATTCCGAGCACCTTGACCCTTCCAATGTGGATGAGGTCCTGGGCCCTATGAAAGGCATCCTGGTTGCCCCCGGATTCGGTTCTCGCGGCCTGGAAGGGAAGATATGTGCGGCGAAATACGCCAGGGAGCACGGGGTTCCCTTCTTTGGGATTTGCCTTGGCATGCAGATGGCGGTTGTGGAGTTTGCCCGCAATGTGCTAGGCTGGGCCGATGCCGCATCTACGGAAGAGAATCCTGACACGTCCCATCCCGTAATAGATATGATGGAGGAGCAGAAAAAACTCACCATGAAAGGCGGAACCATGCGTCTTGGGGCATATCCCTGCCACATAAAGGAAGGGACGCTTGCGCATAGGATATATGGGGCCGATGATATATCCGAACGTCACCGCCACCGTTATGAATTCAATAACAATTTCCTTAAGGCATTTGAAGACGCCGGCATGGTGGTAAGTGGGGTGAATCCGGATCACAACCTTGTGGAAATAGTAGAAATTCCGTCGCATCCGTTCTTTGTGGCCGTTCAGTTCCATCCGGAGCTCAAAAGTACGCCGGAAGTCCCCCAGCCCATTTTTGTGGAGTTTGTGCACGCGGCTTTGCAATAGTGAGGTATTCTGATTATCTTTGTGTAAATGTACTCTCTGGCCACCACAATGCCGTTCATGGTGTGTCTTGTATGGACCGCCATCCTTCTTTTCCAGATAAGGAAGGCAGACCGCGCGCACATTGCGCTGGCGGTCTTCGGCATTGTGACTGCGGCCCTGTATTTCTGCCACTATCTCCATTTTAACGGCCTCCAGAGCCGTTTTTCAGAGAGTCTATACTACCTTTGCAATCTCTCCGTATACCCTCTCTATGCCCTCTATGTGAAGTGCCTTACCGGAAAGAGCGTACCCCGGGCTTGGTCATATCTCTGGTGGTTTATACCGGCAGTGGCGGTATTTATCTGTTCCCTTGCCGGGTGGCTGCAGGGTATAGGCGGTGCCCAGATGGCCGCCCAAGCCCTGTTCCCAGTTGTCACCATATACTCCAGCATCATAGCGGCGCGTGACCTTTTCCGGTTCCGTCTCAGCGTAAATAACTTCTACTCAAACCCGGAGGAAAAGCGCCTGGACCCTCTTTTCATACTTCTCCTCCTTCTTGTTGTCACGGCTATGATGTCCTTCACGGTGAATCTCCTTGGCCGTGACCACTTCATGGGCTCCTGGGAACTTATTATTCCCTCGGTGGCGTTCTCGGCCCTCCTTTTCTCTATATTCTTTTTTGGGAACAAGACGGAATTTCCGGCCGATGAAGTAAGGGTTGAGGAGTTTGCAGAGGGCTTTTCAGACTCTGACGACCGGTCACGGGCAGCCCTTATGGAAAAGATCCGGACACAAATGCAGGCGCAGCAGCTTTTCCGTTCCAAGGGTCTGACGGTTGCCGATTTAGCAGAGGCAGTGGGCTCCAACAGAACCTATGTATCGGCCTGTATAAACAAGCTGGCAAAGCAATCCTTCTCCGATTACGTGAATAGCTGGCGCATCCGTTACGCCCGCCTTCTCATGGAGGAAAAACCCCCGCTTTCCATTACGGAAGTGGCCGACAGATCCGGTTTCTCTGACCGCGTGTCATTCTACCGCTGTTTCAAGAAAATCACGGGAATGAGCCCCTCTCAGTGGATGGAGAACAAGGGATAGGTCTCCTTTTTACGATTTGCAACATAGTTTTTACGAAAGGTAACGCGCGTGTGTTGCACACGCGGGTGTGGTTATCTATATTTGTGTTGATTGTAAGACAAACCACATTCAACATATGAAAAAACTGTTCGTTCTCTTTTGCTTCACCGCTTTGGCGTGGGCCTGCGGTAATGACAAACCGGCAGAGCTTTACGTCCCCAAAAACACAGTGGAGTTTGCGGGCAACGCTTTCACATCCTTCTCCCTTGGTGCAGATGTAAAACTCTACACGTCCCAGAATCCTGATGCATCCAAGGAATGGACAGTCCAGGCCGTAATCCCTGTCCGCAAGGAAGTGAAAGGGGCAATTGACGGCCTCAGCATAAACCTTATTCCGCTTGATGAGCGCGGAATCCGTATCCGTGACGGTTTTGTCCTTGAGGGGGAGGATCTTGCAAACCTTGTCCCCGTGTACAATTCGGCCGATAACATTGAGCGCACAATAGTGTTCTCGGTGGCGCAGGATGGCGTCAAGAAGTATTTCACAAAGAAGGAAGCGGAAAAGCTCCTTGCCAATACTAAGGGCGTAAGAATGGACTTCAACGTATCTTCCGGTAATGGCACCGCCGCTGTGGCTGAGCAGCCCAAGCAGGAAAACCCCAACACACTTGACGCCCTTTGCAAGAAGTACGGCGTGTATGGCCTCCTGGGCCAGTATGAGGCCGCTCTCCGCAACGACAACGACCGCCGCGCAAAGCAGATCGAGGATCAGCTCTGGTCCATAGAGAAGAAGGTAAAAAACGACGGAAGCGTTCCGTCCTGGCTCCGTGACCGCTTTGTGGAGTACATCGAGGACCGCGAAGACCAAATTGAAGACCGCTACGATTGAACCACGGTATGAAAAAGCTTATCCTTGTGGCCTTATCGGCCCTGGCGCTTTACTCCTGCGCAAAAAAACCTGTAGAGATCTTCGTCCCCAAAGGCCAGATGGAATTTGCCGGCAGCGGATTCGATTCCTTCTCTCCCGGGGCCGATGTCCGTGTGTATATGTCCCCGGACCAGGATAATCCCAAGCTGTGGAACATCCAGGCCGTAGTCCCTGTCCGTAAGGAAACAGATGCTGTGATATCGGCCTTGGATATGGAACTTACGCTTCTTGATGAGAGCGGTCTCCGCGTCCGTGATTCCTTCTCCCTGAAGGCAGAGGAGATGGAGAATCTGGTGCCGGTTTTCAATAGCGCACCCTCTGTTGAAAAGGCTGTTGTCTTCTCCGTGCCGGAGGTGGACGGAGGTAAAAAGCGTTTCCCCTACAAACAGGCCAAGTCCATGGTAGAAGACACAAAGGGTGCACGTCTGAGCATTAACTCGGAGACTTTTGTGGAGGAAGAAACAAAGCCGGAGGATATTCCCTATACCCTTCCCTGGCTTTGCAAGCGCACCGGAGTGAACGGCCTTCTCAATCAGTACAGGAGCGCCGTGAGTAAAAAGGACCTCCGCAAGGCCGGACAGATTGAAGCTAAGATCTATCAGATCGAGAAAGATGTAAAGAAAAATGATAATTATCCAGAAAACCTCCGCAAGCGTTTTTTAAGCTATGTGGAGAACAAGATTGAGGATATAGACGACAAATATTAGAAACCAATATAAACAAATCAACTTAAAACAACCATTATGAAAAAAATCATCTTTGCAGCTGCAGCTGCTCTTATGATGCTCATCGGCACCAAGGCAAACGCCCAGCTTTACTTCGGCGGTTCCGTAGCTTTCTCCACTACCACATGGAATGACGGTCAGAATCAGGCCAACTCCATCACCAGCGGTACTTCCTTCAAGTTCATGCCTGAGGTAGGTTTCCGTATCAACGACCGCATGGCAGTTGGTGGCACCGTGGGTTACATGCACGGTCTTGCCGCTCTCGGTTCACTTAACCCTAACGACTACAAGGGCATGCTCCTTGCCGCAGCCGGTATGCGTGGTGACCAGCTTTCTGCTACCAATGCAAATGGTCAGAACCTCGGCGGACAGAGGGTAGACGGTATCCGCTTTGCTCCTTATTTCCGTTTCTCAATTGTCAACAGCCGCCGTTTCGATCTTTTTGTTGACGGTGTCCTTGGTTATAGCTCTATCTCCACCCAGAATCTTAATGCTCAGAACGCATGGGTAGAAGGTCCCAAGTATGGTCTCCTTGAGATTGGTGCACGTCCTGGCTTCCTTGTGAAGTTTGACGGCCACTTCTCAATCATGGCCCATATCGGCAGCCTGGGTTATCAGAACATCTCCAACACCCGTATCAACCCCGACAATTCAAGGACTACTTCCAATATCGGCCGTTTTGGTCTTGACGTAGACTCCGCCAACATCATGCTTGGCTTCATCTTCAGCCTGTAATCTAATTAACTGAGTATTAGATAATTACTCAAAGTCGGGTGCACCTCAAGGTGCACCCGACTTTTGTTAAACGCCTCTGTGTCAGCGCTTTGGTTAGCAGTACATTCCGCCGTTCACGGCAATGACCTGACCAGTGACATAGGAGGAGAGGTCTGAGGCAAGATAAAGGGCAGTGTTTGCTATCTCTTCCACGGTTGCGCCGCGTTTGAGGGGAATAAGCTTGATGAATTCATCCTTCACAGCCTGGGGCAGGACCTCCGTCATCTCCGTGATGACATAGCCGGGAGCAATGGCGTTTGCGCGTACTCCGCGGGGCCCCATCTCCTTTGCAACGGACTTTGCCATGGCAATGAGGCCTGCTTTGGAGGCCGAATAATTCACCTGTCCGGGATTACCGGTCTGGCCGGCGATGGAAGCCATGTTGATGATGCTGCCGCCCTTCTGGCGTGCCATGATGGGCACTACGGCATGAAGGAAATTGAAGGCGCTCTTCATGTTCACGTCTATGACGGCGTCCCACTGGGCCTCTGACATGCGCATTACAAGGCCGTCCTTGGTGATGCCGGCGTTGTTGACAAGGATGTCTACACGGCCAAACTCCTTCTCTATTTCTGCTACAACTTCCTGTGTGGCCTCGAAATCGGCAGCATTGGAGGCGTAAGCCTTTACCTTTACTCCAAAGGCTTCAAGTTCTTTTACGGTTTCCTCTGCGGCCTCGTTGATCACAAGGTCAGTGAATGCGATAGAAGCCCCTTCAGAGGCAAATTTGAGGGCAATGGCCTTGCCAATGCCGCGTGCAGCGCCGGTTACCAGCGCAACTTTTCCGTTTAACAGTCCCATAGTATATTATCCTGAGATTCTTCACTTCGTTCAGAATGACAATTGTCATCCTGAGGAGCGAAGCGACGAAGGATCTCCTTTTATTTATGTTTTTTACCTTTTTCCAAGGCCGATACAACAGTAATGGCCAGTGAACCCAGTACGCCTGCGGCAAGCGATCCCAGAAGCACGGCAATCTTGCCGGCGTCCCTGAGGTGCTGCGTGAGTTCCGGGGTGATATTTGCCCCGCCAAAAGACAGGGTATCCACAAAGATGGACATAGTGAATCCTATACCGCCAAGGCATGCAACGGCAAACAGCATGGGCCAGGATGCCCTGGAAGGCATTGCGCCAACCTTGAATTTGATTGCAAGCCAGGATGCGAGGGTTATGCCGATAGGCTTTCCAAGCAGAAGCCCCAGGAATATTCCAAGGCCCACTCCGCCAAGTGCGGGGTTCCACTGGAATACGTTGAAGTAAGAGATGTCCGTGATTTCAACACCGGCGTTTGCAAGTGCAAAGACCGGCATGATGAAAAAGTTCACAACCGGGTTAAGCCTGTGCTCAAGCCGGTATGACGGGGGTATGGTTCTCTTGGTGAGGCCGCTGAGATGCCTCAGATAATACCTCTGGGGACCGTTGGGGAAGGATTCGGATGTGTGTACTTCCTCGCTTTCCACAAGGCCTTCGTAGAGGATCTTTGCCCTGCGGTGGAATTTTGCCTTGTTGTAGCGGGCGTCCATGGGGATGAGGAGGGCGATCACAACACCGGTCATGGTGGCGTGGATGCCGCTGTAGTAGAATAGGAACCACACGATTATTGCCGGCACAATGTAGTATGCTATGCGCTTTTCTCCAAGTTTCTTCTCCAGGAAAACGAAGAGGATGACCACAAGGGCGATGAACAGCAGAGGAAGATTAATATGCCCGCCGTAGAAGAAGGCCACAACAAGGATGGCTATTAGGTCATCGGCAATGGCAAGGGCCGTCAGGAACACCTTCAGTGATACCGGAACCTTATCTCCAAGGATGGACAGAATGCCGATAGCAAACGCGATATCCGTTGCCGTAGGGATACCCCATCCGGAAGCGGCGGCGGTGCCGTGGTTCACGATGGCATAGATTGAAGCCGGCACAATCACGCCTCCAAAAGCCGCTATCACGGGAAGGATGGCTTTCTTGAAGGAGGAAAGTTCCCCGCACACAACCTCACGCTTTATTTCAAGACCCACGGTGAAGAAGAAGATCACCATGAGGATGTCGTTGATGAACTTCTCCATGGTCATCCCGTGAGGGAAATACCAGTCCAGAAGGCCGTCCGGGGATGCCACGTGGATGGTTAGCTCCGTGTGAAGGAAGCCGTGATAGAGGTGTTTTGTGAAGGGGAGGTTTGCCAGGAGCATGGCAATCACCACGCATCCCAGCAGTATTACGCCGTTTGCCCACGGCTGTTTTCTGAAGCTTTCCTGTGAAATCTTGAAGTTACGAACTTCTTTGTTCCACCAATGTATAGGAATAAGTGCCATTATCCAAACAGGTATTTATGCTGAGTTTCGGTTAGAGTGTCAATCTGAATGCCCCAATCGGCCAGTTTTCTGCGGGCAACGTCCTGGTCCACTTCCCTGGGGACAAGGTTAAGTTTCTTTGTAAGGCGGCCCTTGTTATCGGCCAGATATTTTGCGCTCAGAGCCTGGATTGCAAAGGACATATCCATGATCTCTGCGGGGTGTCCGTCTCCGGCGGCAAGGTTAACTAATCGGCCTTCTGCAATGATGTAGATGCGTTTTCCGTTTTCAAGGGTATAGGCTTCAATGTTGGCCCTTGCGGGGGCGTGGCTCACGGACATGGCGCGGAGCTTTGCCACGGCAACCTCAACGTCAAAGTGCCCGGCGTTGCAGCAGATGGCACCGTCCTTCATGCGCAGGAATTCTTCCGGGCCGATAACATCCTCGCAGCCCGTAACAGTGACAAAGATGTCGCCAAGGGGGGCGGCCTCCCTCATGGGCATTACCTTGAAGCCGTCCATCACGGCCTCCATGGCCTTGATGGGGTCAATTTCCGTGACGATGACGCTGGCGCCCTGGCCTTTTGCGCGCATGGCGACGCCCTTGCCACACCAGCCGTAACCGGCTACAACCACGTTCTTTCCGGCCACGATGAGGTTTGTGGTGCGGTTGATGCCGTCCCATACGCTCTGGCCGGTGCCGTAGCGGTTGTCAAAGAGGTGCTTGCAGTCTGCGTCGTTTACCAGCATCATGGGGAACCTGAGTTTCCCTGCGGCGTCCATGGCCTTGAGGCGGAGGATGCCGGTAGTTGTTTCCTCGCAGCCGCCGATAACCCCGGGAATCAGTTCCGGGAACTCATTGTGAATGGTGGTGACAAGGTCTCCGCCATCGTCAATTATGATATTGGGACCGGCCGATAAAACCTTGCGGATATCCTCAAAGTACTCCGTCTCGTTGCAGCCGTGGATGGCAAAGACGTTGAGGCCTTCGTGGACAAGGGCCGCCGCTACGTCGTCCTGGGTGCTGAGGGGGTTGGAGCCGGTGATGTACATATCGGCCCCACCGGCGGCAAGGACCTCGCAAAGATGCGCGGTCTTGGCCTCCAGATGGACGCTCAGGGCTACTTTAAGGCCCTTGAAGGGCAGGGTTTTACGGAAATCCTTCTCAATCCCGTCCAGAAGGGGCATGTGGGAGCGAACCCAGCTGAGCTTGAGTTCTCCGCTTTCCCAAAGGTTTATATCTCTGATGTGGCTCATAAGACTGCAAAGTTACTAAATAAAATTCAGATACACTGCCTCCGCGGCGGTAACTGCCGCAGTTTCCGTCCTGAGGCGGGACGGTCCCAGATGTACGGGGATGTAGCCTGCTGCGAGGGCTTCATCGGCCTCCTCCTTTGAGAAGTCTCCTTCCGGGCCGATGAGAACCGTCACGTCCCGTCCACGGAATTCCCTCAGCGCGTCCATTATGCTCCGGCGCGGATGCGTTTCATCCTCAAAGCAGTAGGCGATGAGCTTAATTCCGTCACCCCCGACGTGATCGGGGGTCTCCTTGATGAAACCCTTCACACTCACCGGCTCATCGATCACCGGAATCTTGGCCTTCAGGGACTGTTTTGTGGCCGATAAAGCTATGCGCAGCGCCCTCTCCGTCTTGTACACCTTGCGTTCAGAATGGTCTCCAATTAGGGGGACAATCCTGTCCACGCCAATTTCCGTGGCCTTTTCCACAAACCACTCAAAGCGCTCGTTGTTCTTTGTGGGGCAGCAGCCAATGGTGAGGCGGTAGGGATGGGAGCCCCAATCGGCCTCCTTAGAAATAATCTGGGCCTCCGCTCCCTTAGGGCTGTCCAGCGTGAGGCGGCAGTGATACAGCGTCCCCAGCCCGTCAATGATATCCACTGCGTCCCCGGCCCTGTGGCGTAGCACTCTCACGCAGTGCGCGCTTTCCTCCGGATCCAGGCGGCACACGCTTCCCTCTACTTCATAAGCATAAAACAGTTCCATACCACAAAAATAACGAAAAAAAACGGTGACGCGAAGCTCTTGTGCACAAAAAGGCCTCCAAAAATATGAAGTATAGATTTGAGGTTTGTAAAGCCATCTCTTCATAGCCCCTCGGGAAATTTTTGTGACATTCTTTGAAACAAAAGTGATAGTTTTCGTATCGGATTAGGGATAACTTTGCTAAAACTGAAGTTATACCAATTTATTAACGCATATGAAAAAAACACTAACACTCTTAGCTATGGCTATTGCCGCAGTGGCTGTTTACAGCTGCCAGGTTAAGCCTGAAGTTGACCCTAATGTTGTTATTTCAACAGCTGAGGTCACATCGATTACTCCAAATTCTGCCGTTTGCGGCGGAGAGATTACTTATGATGGGGGCAAGACGATTACCGCTTTTGGTGTTTGCTGGTCCTCAAAAGAGAATCCCACTGTTTCTGACAACAAGACTGAAGATGGTGATGGAACTGGAAAATTCACATCGAACATCACTGGTCTTGAGCCGGGAACCACATATTATGTTCGCGCGTACGCGGTAAACGCAAATGGCGTATTCTATGGTGCACAAAAATCATTCTCTACAGGTAAGGTTGAGCCAACTGTCACCACAGCATCTATGAGTGAAGTAACTTTTGAGACTGCTACTACTGGTGGTACCGTCACATACAACGGTGGTGATGAAATACTAAAGGTTGGTGTCTGTTGGGGTACTAGCGAGAATCCTGATCTTAATGGTCTTCATACAGAAGACACAATGGCTGCGGATGGAACGTTTGTATCTCATATTGACGGTCTTGAGCCAGATAATACTTATTATGTACGCGCGTACGCTATTAATTCTGTAGGGACCGCCTATGGTAACGAAATTCGCTTCGGTACTTCCAGCGAGCCTTGCACGGAGGCTGTTGCTGACGCCGCCCTGCAGGCATTTATCCTAGAGTATTATGATACAAATAACGATGGCAAGATTCAGTTGAGCGAGGCCGAGCAGGTAACTGTTATCAACGCCCCAGCTCTTGGTATTACCACAATTAGTGGTCTAGAGCAATATACTAACCTTGTTGATCTTAGACTTAACGGAAACAACCTGACATCTGTAGATCTCAAACCTTTCAAGAAACTCGAGATATTCTGGGGATTTGAGAATCCTGGTCTGACTACGGTCGATATCGCAGGCCTGGAAGCCATCAAGTATTTCCATTGCCAGATTACTCCTCTTGCCGCTCTCGATTTGACCTCCGCAGTCAACATGACGGAACTAAACCTTTATTATACGGCTCTCACAAGCCTTGACATTGCGCCATGCGCTCCGCTTCAGGTCCTTAATCTTGAAGGAAGTCACGTGGACGCGATTGATGCCAGTGGAAAGACATCTCTCTGGTACTGCAATGTTCGTATAAATGATCAATTAAAGTCTCTAAAAGTCTCTGGTTGCTCTTCACTTAAGGAACTCTATTTTGACCATACCAGTGTAAGTGAAGTTGATGCCTCCAATCTTGAAAGCTTGTTTGTGATCTGGGGCTTTAACCTTTTCAAGCCTTGCGCCATTATCGCAGACAACTGTCCTAGTCTCCAATATCTTCATGCCTACAAGAATGAGGATGGTACTGCAAGCCTTACAGCCTGTAGCGCAAAGAACTGCCCTGTCATGAGGGAGTATCGTGTGTTTGGAAATCCTGACATTGCAGAAGTAGACTTTACCGGCAGCTTTACGGCAGAAAGTGATTATGGTGAAATAAACCTTGATGGTGCTCATCTGACCAAATGTGTTATTTCAAGCGAGCAGAAGAGCCTTACTTATCTGAACATCCATCAGAATAATCTTGCATCTCTTGATATTACTGGAATGCCTAACCTCCAGTATTTGCATTGCGGAATAGCCTCTATAGGTGCTTTAACAGTAAAGAACTGCCCCAATCTCTTGGAGGCTTATATAATGCAGGATACTAATCTTCAATCTCTTGACTTTACCGGATGCCCCAAACTGCGTGTTATTTGGGCGTTTGAGAATCCCGCAATGACATATCTATATGTTAATGACAGCAAGGCCCTGTATTATCTTGATGCCCACCTCAGCCCTGTTGCCAATGAGGTTAAGTTTGAAGATATGCCGGATCTTTGGTTTACAGTTCTCTGGAGTACACAGATTAAATCTGTGGTTTATAACAATGTGCCTTCTCTCCAGCATATTAACCTTGAGAACGCGCCTACGGAGACTCTTAGCATAAGTAACGCGGCAAAACTTAGCGGTGATGCCGACATTAACATCAATGTTGTCAACACTAAATTGGTCAATCTCGATGTAACGGGAGCTCCCAATCTTCGTTCTCTCGCTGCAAGGGATATCCCCACTCTAAAGACGCTAGTGATGACGTCAAATCCTGGCCTGTATAATCTTTGGTCATGGAATACTGCAATGGAAAGCATAGATCTACGCGGTTGTGCCGATCAGATGGGCCAGATCTTCCTGGATGCTAATCCTTTGCTGAAAACTATTTATCTACGTGCAGCACAGACCATCGCTGACTTCCATCACGATGCCTCGACAGAGATTATTATTAATTAATCTTATTTTTATGATTCCTTTCCTCGTTCCGGCTTGTACCGGAACGGGGAAGGTTTCTGAAGATAAGGCCCCGGATGTGGAATATGACTGCTATCTGCTTCTGGGGCAGTCCAACATGGTCGGTTACGCAGACTTGGCACCGGAAGATACCGTTGCTATACGTGGTGTCTTTCTTTTGAATGGCGAAGGTAAAATAATTCCAGCATCATCCCCATTGGCGCGGTTTTCAACCATACGTTTTATGGGAGCTACCGGGTATGGACTTGGGGCATCATTCGGTAGGGCTATCCGTTTTAAAACTGGGCATTATGTGTTGCTGGTAGTGAACCCCAGAGGAGGATCGGCAATACGTGAATGGCAGAAAAGAGGTCCATTTAATTTCTATTCAGAAGCAGTTCGTCGAACAAAAGAAGCGCTGGACGTCCCAGGTGTTAATCTTAAAGGAATCCTTTGGCATCAAGGCGAGTCTGATTGTACCAGAGTGGATTTTGAGGAATACTGGTATGGGTATCTTTCACAGATGGTACAAGATTTTCGAGAAGATTTTGATAACCCGACTTTACCTTTTGTTGTAGGGGAAACTTATTACGGCGCATCATATGCCGATATGATGAATCCGGTAGTGAGAAAGGTGGCAGAATACATTCCTTACAGTGATTGGGTAAGTGCTGAGGGTTGTGGTTCAAAAGGGGATGATATCCATTTTGATCATGCTGCTTATGATTTGCTGGGTGAACGTTATGCAGAAAAGATTTTTTCTCTGGCTTTTGGCGATTAGCCTTGTTCTATCTTGCCAAACAAAGCCGGTCGATAATATAGAGGAGCAATCTCCCGCAGTATCTTTTGGAGGCAACACCGCCTTTGAAGAGTTCTGCATATCCCGTTTCGACATTGATGGAGACGGTGTTCTTACTGTGAGGGAGTGTGATTTAGTTAAGGAGATAGACTGTTCGTCCCAAAATTTAAAAAGCCTTGAGGGAATCAAGAACTTCAAAAAACTTGAAACGCTTTTCTGCTATTACAATATTTTCAATGATATTGACCTTTCAGGATTGGAGTTTCTAAAGTACTTTTACGGGGAAAGTTCAAACATCCATTCTTTGAACGTTGATGGCTGCAAGTCACTGCTGGTTTTAGATGCCCATTATAATTTTCTTTCATCGATAGATATCTCTTCTTGTAAAGAGTTGTATTTGCTGTCTGTTTGTTTTAATCCTCATTTGGAAAAACTTGATGTTTCGTCAAATCCTCTTATTGGCGTCCTTTATTGTCAACAATGTAGCCTTACTGAACTGAGTTTGGGAGATAAGCCGGCATTATTTGGTCTTCATTGTTGGAACAATGCGTTGGAATCACTAGATTTAAGTGGATGTACCGCGTTGGAAGATATATGGTGTGGAGACAACAACTTGCTGGAACTTGACATCAGAAACTGCCCGGCGAAAATGTCCACTGTAAGCGCCCCAAGGAACTCACGTTTGTACAGAGCTTACTTCAAGAAGGACCAGATTATTACCTCATTAGAGTTACCTAATATCACTATAGTTCATTATGAATAAGAGAATACTAATCCGTATTCTATGTTTGGTTGCGTCAATGATACCTGTTTTGGTTTCTGGACAGACGCGGTCAAGCCTTAGCGGAATTATTGTAGATTCCGATGGTAATCCCATGCCAGGAGCGGTGGCGTTTGTTCAAGCTAAAGGTGTGGGTGCAACCGCCCGAGAGGATGGCAGTTATGTCTTGAACGGCCTGAAACCAGGAGATGAAGTGAGTTTTGATTTCATCGGCTTTATTACACAGGTTTATACATTTGATGGCACCCCGGTTCATAATGTCGTGATGCATCTTGCCAGTCAAACATTGGACGATGTTGTTGTAGTGGGATATGGATCTCAGAAAAAAGTTTCCGTCACAGGTGCCCTGTCCCAGATAAAACCAGAGATTCTGGAGAGCAAACCGGCAGTGACGTTGTCGTCTGTTTTGGGTGGCTCTATGCCGGGTATCATTACCAGACAATCAACAGGAGAGCCTGGTAATGATTATGCGGCTATTTTCATTCGTGGAATGGCTACTTGGCAGGATAAAACTCCACTTATTATGGTAGATGGTGTTGAGAGGGACTTAAACCTTATCAACACTCAGGAGATTGAAAGTTTTACAATCCTTAAAGATGCCTCTGCCACGGCTGTTTACGGCGTCCGCGGCGCAAATGGCGTTATCCTTATCAACACAAAGAAGGGGGCCATGGGTAAGCCAAAGGTTGTTCTTCGCAGCGAGTCCGCCGTTATGCAGGGATTGAGATTTCCGCAGTATATCAATGGATATGAATTTGCATCCCTGATGAATGAGGCCGTTGCCCATGCAACCGGGGGTACAGGGATACAACCATGGACAGAAGATGACCTGGCAAAATTTAAGGATGGCTCAGACCCTTACGGTCACCCGGATGTTAACTGGATCAATGAGATACTCAACAAGACAGCATATCAGACAATCAACAACTTGAATGTGTCTGGCGGAAACGAACTGATACGATATTTCATGAATGTCGGTTATACAAGTCAAACAGGCTTGTTTAAAGAGGATCCTAATTATGAGTACCGTACCAATACCCGTTCAGACCGTTACAATTTTAGGGCGACCACTGATGTAAATATTACCAAGAACTTGGTCTTCAGTATGAGCCTTGGGGCCATTTGTCAGGATAAAACATATCCAGGAACAGCCTCCAGTACGATATTTCAGCAGATGAGGCAGGTTAGTCCAATAGAGATGTCGGTACGAAACCCCGATGGAACTCCGGGAGCTGGCGCATCTGCTATTGTGATGAATCCATGGGCGCTTTCAACTCAAACAGGTTATTCCAAGCAATTCCTCACAACCGTTCAGAGTACGGCAAATTTCAAGTGGGATCTTTCAAGCATTATCACTGAAGGCTTATCTATTTCCGGGAAGTTTTCTTATGATATGTTCTATGCTAATTACAACAACAGGTACATATCATACGAGATGAAACGCCTGATAGGCTTCGATGAGAACGGTGATGCCCAGTATAATCAGATACGTGAGCAAGGTAGTATGGGCTATTCTGTGGGTAATGCTTCCAACAGGGCATATTATTACGATATAGCCATTAATTATGAACGTGCTTTTAACGACCATAATGTTTCGGGGATGCTCCTGTTCAACAGACGGGACTATAAAGAATTGACGGCAGGAAATAGCATGTTGAACCTTCCTTACCGCAGACAAGGACTTGCCGGGAGGGTAACTTATGATTTTGCGCACAGGTATATGGCCGAATTCAATTTTGGTTATAATGGATCGGAGAATTTTGCGCCAGGAAAGAGATATGGTTTTTTCCCTTCAGTTTCTTTGGGTTGGGTTATAAGCAATGAACCATATATCCCTGAATTCCTCAGGAAGGATGTCCACTTGAAACTACGTGGCTCTTATGGAATAGTAGGTAATGATCAGATAGGAGGAGACAGATTCCTATACATCTCCACAGTCACTTATGGCAACGGAGCATTCTTCGGTCTCACGCAGCAATCATATTCGGGAATATTTGAAGGGAAGATTGCTACAGATGTGTCGTGGGAGAAATCCTACAAAACAGATATCGGCATTGATTTGCGTCTTTTCAAAGATGCGTTAACCTTGCAGGTCGACTGGTTCAACGAAGACAGAAAGGATATTCTTCTTAGCAGGGGCACCATTCCTATCGTGACTGGTATTACTGCTGCCACATATGCCAACCTTGGGCAAGTGAATAATCGTGGCATTGACGCCATGCTTGAATGGAAAAAACAATACCAATCGGGGTTCTATTGGTCTGTTTATGGCAACTTTACATATGCACACAATTATATCATAGAAGATGATTCGCCAGAACCGAAGTTTGCCTATCAGGATAGTCGGGGACAAAGCATCGGCCGACCTTTCGGCTATGTGGCCCTTGGCCTTTTTGAAAACGAAGATGAAATTGCCAATGCTCCCAGGCAAACTTTTATGACTACGGTGCGCCCTGGGGATATTCGTTATAAAGATATGAATAACGATGGCGTAATTGACGCATATGACAGGACGTTTATAGGTTTCCCAAGAACTCCGGAAATAATGTATGGATTTGGTCTTGCGTTGGCATACAAAGGTTTTGACCTCTCATTAGGATTTACCGGGGCCGCGAGGGCAAGTATGTTCCTTTCCTCAGAAGACATGTGGCCCTATTCGTTGGAATATCCCCGTTATAATATATCCAGAGAATACTATGACAACCGTTGGATAGAAGGTGAAGAAAATTCAAGCGCCAAATATCCAGCTGTCATCAATGGAAATAACTCCAATAATTATCAGGTAAGTACGCTTTATATGCGAGATGCTTCATATTTGAAGCTCAAGAATGCGGAGATAGGCTACAGGCTTCCTCCGGTTGTTGTCAAGTTCTTGAAGATTGAAGGGATTAGAGTATTTGTTAACGGTATAAACCTTCTCTGTTTCGACAATATTAAGATTACAGATCCAGAACAGGATGGCGGAACGGGAAACTATCCGCAGCAGAGGACCATTAATTTTGGCGTACAGGTGAACTTTTAAGTTGGAGGAAAGCAAAATGAAAAAGTATATCTGCTTGTTATTGTTACTGAACGTCTTCGCGTCTTGTCAAGACTATCTTAATAAGGCACCTGACGATGACATGACCAAAGACGAGGTGTTTACTAATCCAGAATGGACACGTGCCTGGATGGCTAACGTATATAGCTGGCTTCCTAACGAGGCGAACTTTGCCGATGACGGTGGCTCTTTCCGTAGCCCATTCACTGGAGGTTGCGATGAGATGGAGATTGCTTTCGGTGGATCCTATGCGCACCTGATTAATTCCGGGGCTTGGAATGGGACCAACATAACCAGAGTACCTATATGGGCCGAGACTTATTGCGCTTTAAGAACGGTAAATGTTTTTCTTGAGAATATAGACAGGGTGCCTAATCTTTCGGCAGAAGAAAAAAACTCCATGATAGGCGAGGCATATTTCCTGAGGGCCTTCTTTCACTTTCTTTCATTTAGGGTATACGGCCCTATCCCTATAGTCAAATATGTAGTGGGGACGGGAGACGACTGGAATGCTATAGTCAGACAAAACGTTGATGCCTGTGTGGATGCAATTGTGACAGATTGTGAAAGTGCCGCAGAATTACTTCCGGTAACGCGCCCTGAAACTGAGTATGGAAAGCCAATTAAAGCCGCGGCTTATGCATTGCGGTCCCGCATTCTTCTATATGCGGCTTCTCCGTTATACAACGGAAACACAGAACAGGAAAGGCTTAAAGACCCGATAAGCGGAGAGAACCTTATTCCTCAGACCTATGACGCGGAGAAGTGGAAAAAAGCGGCGGATGCAGCGCAAGACGCAATAAACGCCGCGACAGAGGCTGGTCTGAAAATCCATTATACCAGCGACAAGGATCCCAAGTCAAGTTACGAAGAGACATTTACAAAAAACTGGAACGATGAAATAATCTGGGCCAAAAACCTTGGCGACTACTGGCATCATATGTGGTGTGCAGACCCTATCAGTTATGGCTGCCCTTCAATTTTCAACCCTACCCAAGAGTTAGTGGACGCTTATGAAATGGCTAATGGAATGGCTCCGATCCTTGGGTATAAGGACGATGGGATAACCCCCATAATCAACACAGCCTCGGGGTATGTTGAAGAAGGATACACTTCATCGGCCAGCAGTAAGGGTTATTGGCCTGCGGGAGTTAGGATGATGTATGTAAACCGTGAGCCAAGATTCTATGCCTCAATTAATTTTGCCGGTCAGATATGGAAACACGGCCACACCCTTGAGTTATGGTACAATGGGATAGACGGTAAGAAATATGGATCTTCCGACTATTGCAAGACCGGTTATATTTTGCGTAAGCACAACAACATTGAGATTACATCTAATCCGTTCAAGGCAACACGAACCACATGGAATTATTTCAGAGTAGGAGAACTGTATCTGAATCTGGCGGAAGCCCTTAACGAATATGAAGGCCCCGTACAAGATGTGTATGACGCAATAGAAGAGATACGGGAGCGTGCTGGTTTAGAAGGACTGGAGAGCGGGTTGGACAAGGATGCGATGAGAGACCGCATCAAGCATGAACGTCGAATAGAGTTGGCTTTTGAGAATCATCGCTTTTTTGATGTTCGCAGATGGAAGGATGCGGCTGCTACCCAGGGCGGCGCGGTGCATTGCCTAAATATATATGCCGGCAACAAACTGAATGATGACGAGTTTTATGAGAGGGTAGTATGCGAGGAGCGTGCATTTGAAAGCCCCAAGCATTATTTCTTCCCCATAGCGCAGGGCGAAATAGACAAAAATAAGAAACGATTAATCCAGAATCTGGGATGGTAAGAAAGATAGTACCCATACTGCTCTTTGCCGTTGTTATTTCCTGCTATAGTGGAAACAACCCGGGGCCGGATTCCGATACGGATCCCGAAATCGTCGTTCCGGAAAAGCCGGAGGGTCAGGAGCCGGATACTCCAGAAATTCCAGATGACCCTGTTCCGACATCATTGCGATGGGTGGATTTCCTTGATGAATTGGTTTCGTGGGATGCCCCTACAAGATATCCGACCGTCGCATACACATGCCGTCTGGAAAGCAGCCGTGACCGTCGGAGCGTAACCCCTGGTAGCCCCGAGTGGTTCGCCAATGATGACGGCTGGGGATATATACGTATGGAGTACAACTCCGGCAGGGAAGAGAAGGTTATCTTTGACGAGAATCATCCTGGTGTAATAAGTAGGATTTGGCTGACGTCATTCGGGTCTCCTGAAGTTGTTGTCAGATTTTATCTGAATGGTGAAAACGAGCCGTCTTTCCAGATAGACGATTATAATCTCAAGACCTTTGGCAGTATCGCCGGGGTATCATTGGGAGAAGGATTAGCCCAACCGGTCTCTACTTGGATCAGAGGAAGTTCCCTATATCTTCCAATTTCTTATTCTAAAAGTTGCAAGATTACTATTCAGGAGATTGTGGAGCCTATCAGCGTGTCAAGATACTATCAGATAAATTACCGAAGGTATCCTGACGACTTTACCATAGAGACTTTTTCTCCTACTCTTTTGAAAACTTTTTCCTCGAAGGTGAAAAAAGTCAATTCGGCCCTATTGGAACCGGCTCCACCGGAAGGGGATGTCATATCTAAAGAAGGGAATATAGCCGAAGGCTCCAGTCTCGAGATGGCTTTCCCGGAAGGGACGGCAGCCATAAGCCGCTTACGGGTCGCAGTGTCTTCTGAATCAACATCTTCGTCCGACATAATTGACGGCTTATCCGTGGAAATAAGTTTCGACGGTTCTCTTACGGTTTCATGCCCTTTGAGCTATCTCTTTGGGACGGGACGGGGGGCATACTATATGAAAAGTTGGAGGTTTGATTGTGACGGTCGTGGAACTCTTGAGTGCCGATGGCTGATGCCTTATAGAAAAGATGCTAAGCTCACACTGATTAACAACTCTGGACAAACAGCCTCAGTCAGCATCGTGGCCACGGTGTCTCCATATAAATGGTCAAAGGGCAGCCTTTATTTTCATGCCGCCTATCATAAGGACGAGTCGTTCCCGTTAAGGTACTGGTCTGATTACAGCAACGGCGTAGAATGGACATTCGCCCACATAAAAGGGGGGCGTGGGCTGTATATTGGCGATGTGTACACTGTTAATAATAGCACTACAGAGTGGCCGGGAGAGGGCGACGAAAAGATCTGGGTTGACGATGAAGACTTCCCATCTCATTTTGGGACCGGAGTGGAGGATTATTATAGTTTTTGCGGTTATTTCCGATTTAACACTCCTTTTTCAGGCGAGCCCAGACTCGACGGAACAGACTTCCACGGTTATAACACGCATTACAGAACCAGAAATCTTGACATCATAACATTCCGTAACCAACTCAGATTCTTCCTTGAAATGGAAGGGCACGCGGCAGGAACAGTTGATGTTGAAAGTGCTGTTTTCTGGTATGGAGACAAGGAAACCAATCAATAGAGTATGAAGAGATTGCTCATTGTCATCGCTGCTGCCCTGTCGTTTGCTTGCACTCGGCAGGAAGTTATATTCTTGAACAATATGACTGCCGAATGTACTTTAAAGAAAGGCGAGGTCATAATGCTCCCTGTTCAAGAGGATGCGCCCGCTGCAAAGTTATATGTCATCGGTAATAAAGAAAAAATACAGTATGATATATTACCGGCGACCTCTACTGTGGACTATCATGTCCAATACAAGGCTGAAGACAATTGTGTAGTTAGGATTGAGGGGGTGTCGTTTCAGAGTGTCTTTTATAAAAAACTCAAGAGAGGACACGACGGAAAGAAACATTCTTTCCTTCATTTCACACCCTCTTCAGGATGGATTAATGATCCCAACGGACTTGTTTATAAAGATGGCGTTTGGCACATGTACTTTCAGTATAATCCGTTCTTTTCCAAATGGGGAAACATGTCGTGGGGACACGCTACGTCTAAAGACCTTGTTAATTGGAAAGAACATCCGGTGGCCCTGATGCCAGATTCTCTTGGGATGATTTTTTCTGGAAGCGCCGCGTGTGACAAGAACCGGATAGCAGCGATGTACACATCTGCAGGGAAGGGCCAAAGCCAGTCTTTGGCATGGAGTTATGACGGAGGAATGACGTACGTGAAACTACCGTCAAACCCTGTTCTTAAATCATCCAATCCCGATTTTCGTGACCCCAAGATTTTCCGATACGAGGATTCCTGGAGAATGGTTCTAGCATCGGGGAATACCATTGAAATCTATTCTTCCTCCAATCTTATTGACTGGGATTATGAGAGCTGTTTTGGTGAGGAAATCGGCAACCATGGTGGCGTTTGGGAGTGTCCGGATTTGTTTGAGCTTCCATATCTTGATGGAAAGAAATGGGTTCTTTTGGTATCAAACACCCGTGATACAAATCATGGTAGTGCGGTTCAATATTTTATAGGCGATTTTGACGGCAGCGAGTTTACTCCCTGTGATAACAACGTTCGATGGCTGGATTATGGCAGAGATTTCTATGCTGCCGCCAGTTGGAATGATGCGCCTGATGGACGGCGGGTGGCGATTGCTTGGGCGAATAACTGGCAATATGCGAATGATATTCCTTTTGTTGGAACTCGTGGCGGCATGACGGTCCCCAGAGAGTTGTCACTTTTGGATTATGGCGACGACATAGTCCTAAAAAATAAACCAGTTCATGAGATTGTACATACTCTTCCTCATGTTGCCGGACGTAATCCATTTATATGGGAAGGAAAAGTTGTGGATGGTGATGAGATAGTCTTGAGGAACAAGTGTGGAGAAGCCTTGAAAATATCTTTTTCCCGAAATGTGGTTTCAGTAAACAGGCGTTTCTCTGGTAACGTTACTTTTAACGATGCGTATCCTTCAATTGACAGGGCGCCTATTCAGGCATCGGAAACACACGATGTTTCGCTTCTTGTTGATTCCAATCTGGTGGAGATATTCATTGACGATGGCGCTGTGTCATTTACAGAAAGCGTATTCCCTTCCAGGCAATACAGTATAATTGATATTTGGTAATATAATGAAACTGCATAAGTGGTTAATAATGGCATTGTTGACGCTCTGGGCATGTAACCCGGGGGATAATACTGTTTCCGTAAAAACGTTACTCTCAGAAATGACGGGCGGCTATACTGTGCCGATTAATTGGACGGCACATATGACAAGCAGCCATGACAGAAGTTCTGTTAATCAAAATACTCCAGAATGGTTTGCTAATAACGATGGATTCGGTTTTGAGAGGATAGAGATTAATTCCGGCAGAGTGGAGAAGGTCCTTATGGAAGATTCACACCCGGGAGCCATTACCCGCTTATGGCTTACCACAATGAACCCCAAAGGATTGCTTCGCTTTTATTTTGATGGGCATCAGGAACCGGATTGGATTGTCCCCGGATTTGATTTGACCGAATTTGGAATAAAAGAATTGGAGGGGAATCCGCTCCTTCAATGCCATACTAGTTATGAGCATGGTGTGAAAGGCGGTCAAACACTATTCCTCCCTATCCCTTATGCTAAGTCTTGTAAAGTTACTTTCGAAGAGCCGGAAGGATGGACATCTGTTCCACGTTACTATCAGATTGAATACCGGAGATATGGTGATGATATCAAGGTCGAGTCCTTTGGTATTGGCAGTGTTAGAAAGTACTCTTCTTGTATAGTTAAGGCTGGGAAAGTCCTTTCGGGACAACCTATAGCTGGAGGCCACCGTTATTCTGTCTTTCGTCAACTGGCTCCGGGAGAATCTATCGAACTCACCTTGCCGTCTCATTCATCAGTAGTGAAGGAACTTAACATTGTAGCCCGACTTGATGGCATTGATTCTGATCTAGCGATGCGCTCACTTATATTTGAAGGAGTATTTGACGGAGAAAAGACTATATCCGTCCCCCTTTCAGATTATCAGGGTTCCGGACTTGGATGCAGACCGGTGAAAACATATCAGATGATTGCAGATGGGAAAGGCTCCATTCACTCATTCTGGCCTATGCCTTATGACTCCAGAGCGGTATTGCAAATATATAATAATGGACATGAAACCATTCCAGTTATGGTTGAGGCCAAGGTTAAGAAAGAGAAATTCCGGGGATATCATTTTCATTGTGATTGGCATGCAGGGCCGGGTCTTAGAATCACCAACAATGCCGAATCTGCGGAAGAGTGGGATTTCGTTCGTTTGAGCGGGAGGGGCTTTTACGCAGGAGACAATCTCACGCTCTTTAATCACTCCAAAGCTTGGTATGGTGAAGGAGATGAGAAAATATTTATTGACGGAGAGTCTTTCCCGTCCTTTTTCGGGACGGGGACGGAAGACTATTATAACAGTTCTTGGGCCCCGGTGGTGGTTTTTCATACGCCTTGGGGAGGAGCGCCGCGGGCAGACTTGACGTCATCAAGGGGATATAATACTTTTCTTCGGACAAGAATTGCAGATGTTATTCCGTTCAATGAGTCATTGGAGATTCGATTAGAGCAGTTGAGCTGGAGTCCTGGCACAGTAGACTTCTTCCGTACCGCTTATTGGTACGGCGCGCCAGAGGCAAAGGCTTTGAACTCGGACGACCCTAAGGCTTTCTCCTATGTTTTTCCTGAAGCACCGCCAGACCCCACCACGTTCGCAATAAAGAACGCCATCGAATGCGAAAGCCTGGAACCGCAAAAGGTATCAGATGGATTATTGTATAACAGTCAAGACATGCGGGGTTTCCCGGAGGGCATCTGGAGTAATGGAAAACAATGGACCTTCTTTGCGGGCAAAACAGGAGATATGGCTACTTTTGAATTGGCGCCAAAAGTAGAAGGAACATATTCAATATCTCTTTATGGGACCAGAGCCAATGATTATGGCATAATAGAGATTTCCCTAAACGAAGGAAAGCCCACATCTGTGGATTGTTATTTCCCCGATGTTGTCAATAGTGGTGAGATACGTCTTGGGGAAGCGACCACAAAAAACGGGGTAATAACCATGACAATAAGGATAGCCGGTCAGAATCCACTCTCTCGCGGTAATATGTTCGGTTTGGATTATATTTTAATGGATAAGATATGAAAGACAACAATTCAACACTTGCCAAAGCTCTGATTGCCGCTTTTGGGGCTTTGGTAGTAGGTCTCAACCTTGGAGGTATCTCAGGTGCCATAGACCTGATTGAAAACGAGTTTGCCCTCACTGCCCTGGCAAAAGGCTTTGTCACAGGCTCTCTGATGATTGGTTGCCTCATCGGGGCGCTTACGGGTGGAAGCATGAGCGACAAGTTCGGCCGTAAGCCGATGCTCCTTGTATCTGCCCTGTTGCTTGGCCTTGCGGCTGCCGGTTGCTGGTTTGTGGCTCCCGCTGCTATTTATTTGGTGGCCTACCGTTTTATCGGCGGCCTTGGGGTGGGGGTCTTGTCTGCCGTTATCCCGGCATACATTACAGAAATATCTCCAGCAGAAAAGAGAGGAACTTATGTTTCCCTTTATCAGTTGTTTGTGGTTATTGGCATCTTGGGCGCCTATACATTTAACTGGGCTGTTGGCGCAGAAGGAAGTCGCTGGCATTTGATGCTTGGCCTGCCGCTAGTTTTTGCCGCTGTGGATGTCGTACTGCTGTTATTCCTTGAAGAAAGCCCGGTATGGATTGATAACCGTGGGAAATCCAAAGAGAAGGGCGCTTCTTTTGGCGAACTGTTTCGGGGTAGGATAGGCTGGGTCGTATTCCTTGGCTCCATGCTGGCTTTTTTCCAACAGATTACTGGCATAAATGTGGTTATCAATTATGCTCCGGGTATATTAAGCAAATTGGGGATTGCCGGTAGCAATCCTCTGCTTCAGACAGTAGTTATTGGTATAGCAAATCTTGTGTTTACTATTATTGCTCTTTGGCTGTGTGACAAGTTCGGCAGAAAGACCCTTCTTGTGACAGGTTGCATAGGATGCTTCATTTCGCTGGGGTATCTGGTATACGCATACTCTATCCCGAATCCAAGCAGCGTAGGGGTTTTGGTGGCAATCCTTGCTTACATCGGCTTTTTTGCCCTGTCTCTGTCACCTCTCATGTTTGTGGTAACGTCAGAGATGTACCCGTCCTATATTCGCGGAACCGCCATGGCTCTTTCCACAGGAATCAGTTGGGCTTGTGCATTTATCGTGGTTCAACTGTATCCTTGGATGGAGCAAACCTTGGGAACAAACATAGCATTTGCTATCTTTGCTGTACTGTGTTTATTGGCTGGCCTTTTCATTCAGTTCCTTATCCCTGAAACCAAGGGCAAGAGCCTGGAACAGATACAGAAAGAGTTGAAACTGGAATCATGATGAAAAAAAATGTCTTGGCCGTCCTGTGCCTGTTGGCACTGGCCTCTTGTGGTAGATCATCTGACAAGCTACCTAGGATGTCATATCCTGGATCCGAAGCTTTTAAAACCGTGTTCTATGATGTCTGGAGTCAAGGAACCAACGAATTGCATTCACTAATGGTCTTGAAAGATGGGAAGGTGATTTTTGAGCATTATGAGACGGGACACGGTCCGGATGAATTGCATATATTGTGGTCGGCCAGTAAAACATTTACAGCCACGGCTGTGGGTTTTGCATGCCAGGATGGCTTGCTGTCCATAGATGACAAGGTAATATCATTTTTCCCTTCAGAAGAGCTGCCCGAGACTATTTCTCCATGGCTTGCCCAGATGACCGTCAGGGATTTACTCATCATGTCATCAGGAATCGGAGCCGATATCCGTGAGCAGACCAAACGGCGCGATGATTTGAATTGGGCCAAGGAAACACTGAATCACATTGTTCACTTTGAGCCGGGGACGCTCTTTGAATACAACAGTATGGACACATACTTGTTATCCGTCATAGTCTCAAAAGTAACTGGAACAAGTCTGGAAGATTACCTGAACAAGAAGCTGTTCCGCCATCTTGGTATCCGGGAGTGGGTGTGGGAAAAATCTCCTCAAGGTTACAATGCTGGAGGATGGGGACTTTTCCTCAAACTTGAAGACTTTGCCAAAATGGGGCAGTTTATGCTTCAGAAAGGAGTATGGAATGATGTGCGTCTTCTTGATGAGGCTTGGTTCAACCAAGCCATGTCTCCGCAGATATACCAGTATCAGGGGCGTGGCGTATCTGAAGAATGGATTACTGCACATGCCGATGATGACTGGAATCAAGGTTACGGTTACCAGATGTGGTGTTGTACTCATGGAGCATACCGCCTGGATGGCGCTTGGAGTCAACTGTGTGTCATTATTCCTGAGAAACATGCTGTTGTCGCCACATTTGCCCATACGCCTAATGGCAAGACATTACTAGATTCTATTTGGAAAAACATTTACGATAACATTTAGTTATGGGAAAAGTAATTGGAATTGGAGAACTACTGTTTGACGTATTCCCTACGGGAAAGAAACTGGGGGGAGCGCCTGTAAACTTTGCATATCACGTTCAACAACTTGGCTTGGAGAGCCTGGCGGTAAGTGCTGTGGGTAAAGATGAATTGGGAGATGAGATAATGCTCTTGCTGGCCGAAAAGGAAATAAATACTTGCGTTCAAAGGGTGGATGCTCCAACCGGAACGGTTCAGGTGTCCCTGGATAAAGAAGGAGTCCCCACGTTTACCATAATGGAAAATGTGGCGTGGGACATGATTCCTTTCTCTGAGACATTGGCCAAAGAGGCTGCAGAGTGCAGCGCGATTTGTTTCGGGTCCCTGGCACAAAGGAGCGAAGTTTCTCACAAAACCATTCGCCGTATTATCGGAATGGTTCCGGATGAGGCTCTGGTTATCTTTGATATTAATCTCCGTCAGCATTTTTATAGTAAAGCACTTATTGAAGAGTCTCTCAGGGCAAGCAATATTTTGAAAATAAATGAGACCGAGTTCGACATAGTTGTCAAGTTGCTTGGATGTCCAGACGCAGATTACAAAAAAGGATCCCTATGGATAATGAAACAATATGGGATAAGGATGGTTATTCTCACCTGCGGAGCGGATGGTAGCTATATCTTTACCGGCGAAGAAGAGTCTTTCGAGCCAACACCAAAAGTTGATGTTGCCGATACAGTAGGTGCTGGTGACAGTTTCACGGCTGCATTTTGCGCTTCGCTGCTAAAAGGCGCAAGCATTAAAGAGGCGCACCGTAAGGCTGTTGCGGTTTCGGCTTTTGTATGTACGCAGACCGGGGCTATGCCAAAACTTTCAGAGTCTTTATTGTAGATGCGTTTTCATTTAGGAATATTCATCGCTATACTGTTGATGTTGGCCGGGTGCAACAATCCGGCATCTGTTCAACGAGAGCCGTGGCGCGTCGGTTTCTCACAGTGCGCCGAGGACAGTTGGCGAGTCAAGATGAATCACGACCTCCAGCGTGAGGCCATGCTGTATGAGGATATTATTCTGGAAATAAAATCCTCAAATGGCGATACACAGAAGCAAATTGCGGACATATCCAGTTTCATCGATGAAGGTGTGGATTTGCTTATCGTGTCTCCTAACGAAGCGGTTGAGATTGCCCCGATGGTTGAAAAAGCCTATGATAATGGAATTCCGGTAATTATCGTAGACCGAAAGGTTATGACAGACCACTATTCGTCGTTTGTGGGGGCAGATAACAGGCAGATTGGCGCGGCTACCGGAACGTATATCAAGCAATTGCTGCCTCTTGGTGGCAACGTTCTGGAGATTACAGGCCTTATGGGGTCTTCTCCGGCAATTGAAAGGCATGAGGGCTTTTGTTCTACGGCCCTTACTGATTCCGCAATTCATTTATTATATTCTGTAGATGCCGGTTGGTTCAAACAAGAAGCCTTTGAGCGAACTAAAGAGATTCTATCTAAGACTCCTAACATTGATGTCGTTTTCGCACATAATGATGAGATGGCGTCTGGAGCCTATGAGGCTGCGCAGATGCTTGGTTTGGGGAAGCGGATAAAGTTTATCGGAATAGATGCGTTGCCTGGACGGAGTAATGGTATCGGCATGGTATCGGACGGAATACTTGAGGCGTCGTTTGTATACCCTTCCGGAACCGATAAAGTCATGAGGCTGGCATACGACATTTTGTCTGGCCACGATTACCCCCGCGAAATTATTCTGAATACAACAATTGTAGACAGGAGCAATGTCAGGGTGATAGATATGTATAATTCATCTATTGCCGAACAAGAGAGGAAATTCGAGAATCTGAACGCAAAGTTGGGCAGTTTCAGCGCGGCGTATAAGAGTCAGAGAATAATGCTGTATCTTTCGATGATTCTTGTCGTAATGCTTGTCTTCGTCCTAGTGGCCCTGGTTTTTATCCTGCGCTCAAGGAGTAGGATGAACAAGCAGCTGGTAGAATTCTCGCGCCAGGTAGAGGAAGCGGCAAGCGCTAAGATGGCCTTTTTTACCAACATATCTCACGAGTTGCGCACACCCCTGACACTGATATCCGGTTCGGTAGATGAACTTATAGGCAAGACATCGGAGAGTGATAGTAACTACGAGCTTTTAAACCTTGCAAAACGTAATACAAATATTCTTCTCCGGCTGGTTAACCAGATTCTGGATTTTCGCAAATATGAAAACGGAAAACTGGATATTAAGCGTACATCTGTTAACGTAAAGGGGCTTGTTGAGTCATGGAATGCATCCTTTATCCCCATGCTCAAGCGAAAACATCTGAGATTCTCTTTTGTCGCCGAGCCTGGTCAGGACTATATGAATAGTATTGACGTGGACAAGATGGAGCAGGTTTATTATAACCTTCTTTCGAATGCGTTCAAATACACTCCGGAAAACGAATCTGTTGTGGTTCGTTTAGGGCGGAAAGATAATATTATGGTACTTTCCGTTACTAATACCGGGACGTTTATTCCCCAATCTGAAAGAGAGAATATCTTTGATCGTTTTTATCAAATCGGTAATGGCGGAGGTCAGGGTACGGGAATAGGACTCGCTATAGTTAAGGCATTTGTAAACATGCATAAAGGTGTTGTGGGAGTAGAAAGCGACCGTCGAAAAGGGACCACCTTTTCGGTATCTTTGCCCATCAGCGAAGAACAGGACACTAATGCAGTTTTATCGGCGCAACTATCGGCCTCCAGTCATGGAGATATGATAGAAGATATAAGCGACGTAGAGACTGAGGATAAAGATCGCAGAACTGTTCTTGTTGTTGATGACAGCGAGGATATAAGGACGCTGGTCCGAATAGTTTTGGGGGGCGAATATCTAGTTCTTGAGGCATGTGATGGCGAAGAAGGGTTCAAGAAAGCATTGGCATATGTCCCGGATATAATAATAATGGACGTGATGATGCCCAAAATGGACGGTGTAGCATGTTGTGCCCGTCTTAAACAGGAGATGCAGACCTGCCATATACCGGTTATCATGCTCACCGCCTGCGCCGCAGATGAAAAGAGGGTTGAGGGTTATTCCAGTGGTGCCGATTCATATATTACTAAGCCATTCCGCTCAGAGGTGCTTACTACTCGAATACAGAATCTTCTGAATCGTCGTGAGCAGGTCCAAAAGAGTTTTGACGGTCCTTCTGGCATTTCCTTATCGGCCAATATGGAAGAGATGGATAAGCAGTTCATCAATCAGTTCCGTTGTTTTGTTGAGGACCATATTGATCGCCCGGATTTGGATTTGGATGCCCTTGCGAATCACTTAGCTATGTCCAGAATCCAACTTTGGCGCAAGCTAAAAGGCCTCACTAACCATTCTCCCAATGAGTGGGTGCGCATAATTCGTTTGCGTCGTGCCCAGCAGATGCTTGCCACCACGGATCTGAGTATTGCGGAAATATGTTATGACACGGGATTTTCCACGCCCTCGTATTTCACCAAGTGTTACAAGGACTACTTTGGTGAGCTCCCTAATGAATACCGCAAGCGTATCCGAAAATAATTCAGATAGTTTAAAGGTCTTTATTACTTTCCGTACTTGGCCTTTGGGCTATTCAGGAAAGCAGCCTTGCGGGGAGAAACCCGATAACCGGAAACCACCTCAGAGGGTTTCCGGTATTGGTTTACGGAAATAATCTTTTCTCCGGTTGCGGATTCTATCAGGGCAAGGCTCCTTATGGTGAAGTTGTAGGTGCCGCTGAGCCACCTGGATACTTCGGCCTCTGTTTTATGTGTGGCCCTTGCAAGATCGGCCTGAGACCAGCCTTTTCTGGATAAGATGCCGTATATCCTGTTAACGATATCATAAGCAAGTTCTGTTTCCCGGGTGATTTCATCCGGAACCTCCTTGAGCGCGCCCTCAAGCACCGGGTCTATATAATGAATCTTTACCATATTAATCTATCTCTATTGTTATGTTGTAAATGGCGTCCTCAATAATGGTCCGTTTTTCTAAATTGGCAATCTCTATATCAATTGACTGTAAATCTTCCACCTTCTTATTAAGAAAATCGTCTTGTTCGTAAGAATCAGTGGTTTTAAGCCCACCGCCACCCAAAATCAGTAATTTGTCGGATATTCTTATGCAGTACAATCTGAGAGTTCCAATGGTCTTGCTACGTGATTTGATAAGTAAAGGCATTGCGCAAACTCTGTCGCTCATTTTGCCTTCAGGCCTGAACAGTGATTCCAGCGCTCCATTTTGTGCAATCTGTTTAATGGCCGATTCTATTCTAAATAAATCGTCCTTCAGATACGGGTTTGTGGTGTCCTTGAACATAATTAAGAACTTATGAAACTCCGTAAGTGTATCATTGTCAATTCTAATGGTAAAAATGTCAGTCACGTCCGTTAGAATCACCGGCACAAATTCAATCTTTCTCATACACAATTATTTGTTGCAAAGATACGTGCAAATAATCGAATATCAAAGAGTTTTTTGCTATTTATCTTAACATATATGATAAGATTGCCAATAGTGAGTGGTGGTGTATGTTTATTGCGTAAACGCTAAGTTGTTGATTGCTAGCGCTTTATGCAATTTACTCCCGTCCAAACAGACGGGAGTAAATGCTATAATTCGCTAATAATCAGGCGTTTGGCAAAAACGGCTAAATATCCGGGTGGAGTTTCTTGGAAACTTTCAGGCCGTAACGGAGAGATTTGATGCTGCCCTTTGTGAGGGAAGCCTCTCCAATGCTGAGGTGCTTTCCAAGGCAGCCCCTATGGAGGGTGCAGAGAACCTTGGTGCCGTCAATTGAGGTGAACTCCTTCTGCTCGCCGTCATCTTCCGTAAACATCTCAAGGAGCTCTTCAAGGTTTTCCAGGGCGTCCTCATAGGTTTCCCCAAAAAGCAGCACCATGCCGACAGAAGAGCTGAAGGTGGTGGTGGAATTCAGGATTTCCGCCTCAAAAGCGTACTCCACACGGCTTACGCTGAGGTAGTAAGCGGGGTTGCCCTCATTGTCCTTTACCTTGTAGATGTAGAGGTTGTTGTCGTTCTGCTCTACGCTGGCAACTTCCATGCTGCTCCCGGGCCTGACATCACGCTGGGCATATGAAATAATGGTCATACCCGCAAGTACAACCGCTAAAATGAGTTTTTTCATAGAGTTATCTTACTTGAACCACTCTACGATATGGTCCTTTGCGTAGAGATAGTATACCAGAAGGCCTACCCAGCTGGTGATAAGCACAAGCACGCAGCAGATGATCTTTCCAACAAGGGAGATGGGCTTCTTGAGAATGTCAAGAACTGCCAGGATGGCCAGTACAAGACCGGCGATGTAAAGGATTGTTCCAAGCATAACTATTAGATTTTAAAATGTTTTCCTATGCAAATATAGCAAAATTAGTGCAAATCCAGTTCACTGAGGACATATTCCTGGCGTGCATAGTGCTTCAGGATCCAGAGGACATAGCGGATGTCTACGCAAACGCACATATTGTAGCCGGGAACGGACTCAAAGTTGGAGGCCAGGGACTCCTTGTTGCCGTCAAAGGCAAGGCCGATCAGCTCCCCGCGCGCATTGAGAACCGGAGAACCGGAGTTTCCGCCCGTTATGTCGTTGTCCGTGAGGAAGTTTACGGGGAAATCCATGGGCGGAAGGGCATCACGGAAGGCATCCGGATAGTGGTAGTCGTAGGCCTGTTCTGAGTACTTTTCACGGAGCCCCGCCGCAGTGCTTTGCCAGTGGGTATACACACCGTCCCGGGGGCGCATGGAGCACACCCTGCCATAGGTAAGCCTCATTGTGGAATTGGCATCAGGGTACTGCGGCACACCAAGGCTCTGGAGGTAGCGATAACGCGCGTGGACGTATTCCCTATGCAGCTGCATGGGATCCCCCACATGCTGCTCCTTCCCGTTGAAAAGGTTCATGTTGATTTCCTTCACGTAACGGAATAGGGGATCATCGGCAATATTTCCGTCAAACCCATCCACAATTGTGGAATCCGGCATGGAGCCGAAATCCTTCAGGAATGAGCCCTCCCATATCCAGGCGGCCATTGCCTTGTAATCATGCCCAAAGCGCTCACGAAGCTCTTTGTGGAACGGAGGAAGGAGTTCCGGGTCAATGCCCCCGAAGAGTTCCTTCACTGATGCCTCCAGGAGTTCATGCTCCACCCTGGGGTCTGTCTCCGCCAGCCCCCGGGCAAGAAAACGTTTCTGCTGGGAAAGGTCCTTGGAGGCCCCTCCCATGCGCATGAGCGTACGGGAAATGATGAGCCCACGGAAGATGGCTTCACGGAAATACAGCTTCTGCTTCTCTATGGAAGATGTGGCCGATACCTCCTCCTGAAGCCGTCTCAGAAGATCCTGGTCAGGCATTCCGGCCTCAAAGGCGCTGCGCTTTTCAATGACGCCAAAGCGCCTCACGCATTCAAGTTCCCCTTCCTGAAGCTCCGCAACATTTGAAAGGGAGAAGAAATTGTCGGAGTACTTGAATCTAACCGCGGGGTCCTTGTCCATCCACTTACGGATAATCTCCATCTGGGCGGCCCTGATTCGGTTTACCTCCGGCCTTTCAATGTTAATCATCTGGTCCAGTTCCGCGGCCGATATATACCTCTGCGTGCGGCCCGGATATCCCATGATCATGGCGTAGGAGCCTTCCTTGTAGCCTTTTGTGCTTATCTTGAGGTGACGGCGGGGATGTAGGGGCTCGCCGCCATCGTAGATGCGGTACAGCGCGAAATCGGCCTTATGCTGCGGCCATTCCCAGTTGTCCTCGTCTCCCCCGAAGGCCGCAACCTGCACGGGCGGGGCGCCCACAAGGCGGATGTCCGTGTACTTGGAGTAGAGGCACATGTAGTACTTCTCCCCGGCCCACATGCCCTGCAGGCCTGCCTCCAGGCCGGTTTCGTCCTTGTACTTCTTCTCCAGGATGGAACTTAGCCGGCGGCTTCCGGAGGGCTTTCCGGCGGCTTCAAGTTCCGCCTTCAGCGCCGCCACTTCATCCGTAACGTCTATGACGCGCCTCAGGAAGAAGAACTCTAGGCCGGGAACGGGGATTTCATCGGCCCTTGAAAGGGCGAAGAATCCGTTTTCCAGAAGGTTGTTTTCCGGGGTGGAGAGCCTTGAGACGTCGGAATAGGCGCAGTGGTGGTTGGTGATAAGGAGGCCGTCATCTGAGATCATGCTCCCGGAGCAGTAAAAGCCAAGGGACACTATGGCGTCCGTGAGGCCACCTGCTTCCTCGTTGTAGATTTCTCCTGCCTTGAGCTTGCAGCCGCGTGCCTTCATATTCTTCTCCAGGGCCCTGTCCAGGCACTGGACCAGCCACATACCCTCATCGGCCCGCGCACCCGGAAGGATGCACAGGCCGAGGGCAATGGCTATGAGCCACTTACGCATGGCGTTTAGTTGTCACGGACGCAGCGCAGCGGACAGGCAATGCGGTAACTCACCTTGGTTCCGTTGCAGGTGTATGCATCTTCGCTGGCCTTGCTTGTCATAGGCATAAGACCCATGAACTGGAGGTTCTTGATGCCGGAGGTTTCGTCGCCGGAGGTGTTATAAGTTACACTGCCATAGGTGGAGCCGATGAACATACCGGAAGAAATCTTGTCGGGATAACCGGATGCCCAACCCATCAGGGTACCGCTGGTCTTGGTGTTGTCCTGGATGGAAACGGCGCCGAATGCGTCCATGTTGAAGCCGTCGGCATTCAGGAGGGCTATGGAACCGTTGGATCCGTCATAGTAAGGAGCGGTAGTGTCATTTGTGAGCGGGCTCACGGCTTTTCCTACAAGGCCGATTATATCGGCACCGGTGGGAACGTGCCAGCCTTTAGGGCAGAGACCCTGTGCGCCTTCAAGTGCCTGTGCCTGGGCTACGGAGGTGATTGCGCCGACGCTCAGTCCAAGGGCTACTTCGGCCTGATACAGATAGCCGCGTGCCGCGATAACCTCAACGTCCTTGGAGAATACGGCCTGGGTGTTTTCGGAGTTGACGACAACCGGGTAGTAGATACCGGCGTCAACCTTGGTTACTGTCTTGCCGTCAAGGGAACCGTCCACGGTGATTCCTTCCGGAACATAGCGGAGGTTCTGGGTCATCCACCACTTGCCGTCCTTCATCTTGGCAACGGTGTACTTTGCCTCATGATAGGTGATATAGCCGTCGGAGAGTTTCTCGATGAGGGTGTTGTCGGCGCCAAGGGTGCCGCCGTCTTCCCAGTCCTCGATGTCTCCGGAGAAGGTGACCTTGAGGTCTGAAGGGTTCACGATCATATTGATGGTGTACTGCTTGCCGGCAGCAAGGGAGGTTTCCTCAAGGATCTGGGAAAGCTCGTTGTCCCCGGTTGTGACCACGGTTGCAACAAGGGCCACGGTCTGGGGAGGGAGGATGAGGCAGTAGGTGGAGGCGTCCTTCTTGAAGGCGGTGACTGTGCCTTCTGCTGCGCCTGCATCAGCGGTTGCGTTGAAATCGGCATCCAGATTGGCGGCAAGGCGTGCTCCGCCAAGCTTTACGGCGCCAAGGTCTCCGTCAACATTCTTGGTGACGTTGAGGATGATCTTGGTGAGTTTGTGCTTGAAGGGAATCACAACGGGTGAGGCTGAAGGAAGGACGCCAGTCTTTGCACCTGCCACAAAGTCTGAGGCCGATGTTCCTGCGCTTTGGTCGGCCTGTACGCTGAAGGAAGCGGGAACCGTGGCGGCGTAAGGATAGTATGCGCTTACGGTTGCTCCTTCAGTGCCCTCAGCATACCACTTGAGGCTGCCGGAGAACTCCGTCCCGTTGTAGGTGAGTTTCTCGTTGGTGGCATACTCGCCTGCTGCGCGGGCGATGGATACGCCAATTGCATCTCCATCTTCAAATGCGGTGTCCGTGACCTTTGTCATGACGGGAAGGATGCGTACGTCATAGGTCTGGCCATCCGGTGTTACAGCCTGCTGGTCAGGATTGGTCCATGTTGGAACCTGGTTCTTTTCGCAGGCTGCAAGTGCAACTGCGAAAGCAAGGAAAACAAGTACTTTTTTCATAAGCATCATATAGATTAAAAATTATAACCGAGTTTAAGGCCTGATGTCTGGCGGTCATTGCCGGAAAGGAGGACCACTTTGAAGGCGTGGATCCAGAAGGTGTTGGCCTCAAGGTAAATGCCGCTTGGGAAGCTGTACCTGACGGCCGCTATAAGGACGAACCTTGTTGCATCGGCCGCTTCCTGCTCCCTGTCCCACCAGTCCTGGAGGCGGGTGGGCGGCTCTTTGACGCCAAGGGAGGCATCGGCTACATCCACAACATGGCTGTGCTCTCCAATCTTCTGGACATACTTCACGTTACCCCTTATGAGGAACCGGCCTACGGCCACCGCACCGCCTGCGTTCAGGCTCATATGCAGGGAGCGGTCGTCGTCATAATAAGGGTACATGAGGGTGCTTAGGTCCCGGGCGTGGTCGAAGGAAATGCCGCCCATGGCCCTCCAGCCGTTTTTGTGGCCAAGGGCATACTGCACACCGGCGGTCATATCCTTATGCCTGTAGATGATGTTGCTTCCGTGTGTGCGGGGAGTTGTGACGCCGCCCTCAGTAACTTTCTCCGTGACGGTTTCATAGTTCTCCATGGAATGCCACTCATAACTTGCCGTTATGTTATGGATCATGCCGTCTCCGGGGAGGGTGAGGATGAGTTTTGTCTCAAGGTTATTGCCGGGGAAGCGGAACCAGTTGTAGCCTTTTTCCCCAACCTCGCCGATAGAATGTGTGTACTGGAGGTCTCCGTAAAGGAGTTTTCCGTAGCTGGCCTGGAGGGCCGCGCCGTAGGTGTACTGCTTCACGGGGAGGCGGTTTACGCCTGGTTCATTGAGGTGGATGCCGCTGCCGTCCCAAACCTGCATGGTGCCGTAGCGCATGCTCTTGTCCAGGAATGCCATGTAGGAATCGGCCTTGGCCTGGCCCACCTGCTCTGCGGTGATGAATTCCGAGTCCTTGCGGAAAATGCCTGTGAGGCCCGCTTCAAAGGCGTCTCCCCAGTAGTGGACGGAAGGGGCAATCTCAAATTCCTGCCTGTAGGTGGTGTGGCGGAGGTCCTTGCGCTTTGCGTAGTTCACGCCCTGGAATGAGGCCGTGGCGCCGGGAGTCCAGCGGCTGCCGTTTTTCCAGGCGAAGCCGCCGCCTATGGTGTAGGTCTGCTTCACCTTGTCTCCGGGGGTGAATTCCAGCACGTCTATGGGATAGAATCCGGGGTCTGAGAACATGGAACCCATCATTCCCTTACCGTAGGAAAGGTCAAATCCAAAGACGCCGGTAAGATATAGGTCTTCAAAGGCCGATGTTGCCGCGGCCTCCGCCTTGGTACTCCAGACGGTCTTTCCCATGGAAGGGGAGCGGAAGTTTCCGGAGGTGAACGTGCCGCCCACGGAGGCTTCGGCCTCATGGCCAAGACCTGCGTTTACGGCCTCTCCGGCTATGTTGATGCCCTCTCCCCAGTGACCCTGGGCAGAGGCGGCCTGAGCGCATAGACACACGCCCAGGATGGCCAGCAGAACTCTACTGGTGAAGTGACTGTGTCTCGCGTTCATAAAAGTCTTCTGTTGAATTGTTGGTGTCCTGAAGGACCTCGAATCCCTGTTCTTCCGAGAGGGATTCATCGGCCTTCCTCATAAGCGTGCGGCCCTTGTAGGTCTCACTCAGCGATACCGCGCCGGCGTCAATGGTGGCGGGGAGGCGCTTCTGGTCGCCGGAGGAGCCGCCGTTGAATACTTCCACTCCGTCCACTACCCAGTCCTGGGGGATTGCAACCACTTTTTCGTTGCTTCCGGGAACCTGCGGCTGATGCTCTGAGAGCTGCACATAATCCCTGATATTCACGCCTGAGGGTGCCCTGAACAGGACAAAAGTGGGGGAGTTGACTGAAAGGGTGTAGGCGTTTGCCTGACCGGTCTTTATTATGATGTCAAGATACCTTGCCGTCTGGACAAGGGGCCCTGGAGCCGGATGGTAGGAGGCGTTTGGGAAGAGGACGGAGTCATAGAGCGCAAATACGTCTGGCCTGTTCAGATTGACAGAAAGCGGATATTCCGCAGTGTGGTCTATGGCACAGTTAAGGGCTATCACGGCATCTTCTCCCGGCTCTAGCGGGAAATCCGTGCCGCGTCCGGGAATGGCCAGGACGGCCTGGATTACAGGGAGGAAATCCGGAAGATTTCCGTCCACCACCCAGGGATTTGCAGCATTGCTGTTGTATGGGGAAAGGGTTCCCATGCAAAGGCCGTCAAGATATTCCGTGTCCAGGCTGTTATTGTGGAGGATGATGTATTTGTCGCTCTGATAAGTTCCCTCCTTGGGGGCCTTGGAGCAGCCTCCGCAGTAGATTTCCTTCACAACTATGGCGCCGGCCTTGGATGCCTTGAGCTCCATGTCAAGGCTTACATTCTCATTGGAAATGAGGAGCTTGTCCTTTGTGGCGTTGAACACGAAATCTTCATTCCGGTCCCTTACGGTTATGCGGTAGATTCCGTTTGGAACCTCCGTGACAACGCTGCCATCGGCCCCCGTACTGACCGTGTATGAAGTGATGCCGGACACTTCCACAACGGATACGGTGGCGCCGCCTTTTGCGGCGATGCCGTCAGGATACACGGCCTTTACCGTGAGGATGTTGAGGCTGCCCGGGGCATACGGTTCTCCGTTGTCCATACAGCCGGCCACAAGGACCAGGGCGGCAAATAAACCTAGAATTTTATTCTGCATCGGAGTCCGTAATAGAAGTTAGGGGTGAAAATTGCGCTGACGCCTGTTGCGCGGCTTGTGACCATGGGGCGGGCGTTTGTGAAGTTATTGGCAAAGAAGGACAGGGAAACGTGGCTTCCTATCTCCTTTGTCACGCTGAGGTTTGCGCACATGTAGGGACTGTATCCGTCCTGTGCGAATGTGTAGATGTTGCCGGAGCGTATGATGAGCCTCTGGAGGGCAGGATCCTGGGCCGATTCAGCGGTCCAAGGATGTACCACTCCGTCAAGGTCCATATAGGCTTCCGGATATATTGCCGTGTAGGAATTGCCGTCAAGGATGTTCCCGCCGGTCCGGTTCCCTTTGTCGTCCAAGGTGAAGGCTTTGTCGGACGTGTAGCGGGAATTTCTAAGAAGCGCCGCCTCAAGGCGTACGGTGATTACCATGCGTGCCCTTGGGATGTGGGTGATGGCGGTGAGGTTAGCGTCTACGTTGTCCGTGATGCGGCCGTTGTACACGTTGGTGCCGCCGCGGTACACAGCGGCATATTCGTAAGACCTTCCGGGCAGCGTACTGTGGGACCATCCGTCCCTGTAAAGGTTTGAAGAAACGTTGGATGTGTACTGCGTGTGGTTCCAGGCGGCGTCCAGGCGGAAGGTGGTCTTGATGGGCCTGATTTCCGGGAAGTCAACTGTGAGTTCCATGCCGTAGCGGTGGATATCGGCCCCGTTCTCCTGACGGCGGGCCGCGGCAAAGGAACGGTCCGTGAGCTTAAGCTCCGACGGCACGTAGTACCCTTCCGGATCCATGAAGTAGACCATGCCGGTCTGGTGGTCCACCTGCACCTGAGGATTATCCGGCATTGTGTATCCTGCGGGCACCTGATATATATTATAGGAGAAGGGGGTGTAAACCGTTCCCATCTCATACGGTGCCTTGGTGATGTTGCTGAAGCCTACAAGGCCAATCTTGAAGCCTTTCCAGTCCACATCAAGGCCCACTTCCGCGTTCTGGTTCCGCTGCCACCTGAGCTCAGGATTGTACTCCATCCGGTAGGGCTGCGTATAATAGATATAGGAGGCGGAACTTCCGTGGGAGTAGTCAATTGTGCGGATGTCCCTGTATTCCGGCTTGGGGTAGAGGATGTAGAAGGAGGGGAGTTTTCCGGCAACGCCCCAGCCGCCGCGGAGGGAAACGCTTTTTGAAAGCTCCCACTTGGCGTTGAAACGCGGGGAGAGTATATTAAGGCCGTTATACATGGACCCGGCCACAAACACGTTCTCATACCTGAGGCCCGCCATAAGATTAAGTTTTGTGCGGCCGATAGGGATGGTTACATTGTCCTCCAGGAAGCCTGAAACCGTGTGCATGTAGGGGTAATCGGAGTAAGGCCTGGAGCGGTATCCGTTGGCGGCAAGGCGGGGATCCTCATACCACTCTCCGCGGCCCACGTTACCATCGGCCTTCCACTGCACGCCGGCCTTGAGGACGTTCTTGACGGCGCCCCAATGATGCAGCCAGTGATACTTGAGGGAGGCGGAATAATCCAACTCCTTGGAGTCCACAACCTGGTCGGAGTAGTAGGTGGTGGGGAGGGCATCGGCCATCCAATAACCAATTTGGGTGGCGTGTACCGCCGGAAGGACGGCCGCGTGGGAGTTGTAAGCGTGGTCCAGCGAGCGGGTGTCGTGGAAATAGACGCTGCCTTCCAGCGTAAGGTTTGTGACCCAGCTTTTGTTGAGGAGCCAGGTGAGTTTGAAATGCGGCGTGAGAAGGTTGTCGCTCACCTTGGAGTAGGCCTCCGAGAATGCGTCAGGGTCGCTCTTGGAGTTCATGCCGCCTATGTTTCCGTTCAGGCCGGCCTCCAGGCGCAGCACCTTTGCGAAGGTGCGGGTGTAATCCAGGGTGAAGCCCCTGCGCGTGTATGAAGTATAAGGTGAGTTGAGTTTGGAGGTGGCGTTGGCCCATTCAAGGCCCACGTTCATCACGCCCTTTCCAATTTCAAAACCCTTTGAGGCCGATACCTCATAGGTGCGCGGATTCACCGCAAACACTATGTTCCAGGGCGTGCGGCCCTTCTTGGTGGTGACTCTCACCATGCCGCTACCAAGGTCTCCGTATTCTGCGCTTGGTACGCCAGTTATTACTTCCACGCTCTCAATATTCTCAACAGAGATACTCCTGGTGCCGATACCTGCCATCGCAGAGAAGTTGGCGTTGTCTCCCATGCGCACGCCGTTCACCTCCACGGCCGTGGAGAACGCGGCGTTGCCGGCATCTGAGCCTGCTGCGCGCAGCGACAGGGCGTTGTCCTGGGTAAGGTCCGGGTTAATGGTTTTACCTCCGGGAAGGAGGGCTCCAATGCCGTCCATTCCGCTCATCTGCAGATGGTCCAGGGCCGTACGGCCGATCTTCTGAGTGGTGTTGAGGTTGTCCTTGGAGGTTTCGGCCGTTACCACCACTTCCTTAAGTGCCAGGGTGCTGGGGGCAATCCTTATCACAAGGCCCCCGAGGTCTCCCTTCAATTTTATCTCGCGGCTGTATGTAACGTATCCAAGGCAGGAAGCCTCCAGTGTGTATGTTCCCTTCTGGACGCCCTCCAGCGCAAATGCGCCATCTTCATCCGTCACGGCCCATACGTAATTCTCATCCAGCCGCACTATGGCCCCCGGCACCGGCAGGTCCGTTCCCGCCTCCAGCACCTTACCGCTTATCTCCAGCCTCTGGGCCGCCGCGCTTGCCGCCACCAGAAGCATAAGGAGTATGATGATGATTGTACGTTTCATTCCAGCGTGCAAAATTAACCCATAAAGCGGTTTTGGTCAATCCCAATAAATGGGGATAGCCCCACGCGTCATACAAAGATAGTAAAAAAGTCCTCATCACGTGCACGTTACTCCCCAAACGCACACGCTCAGTACTCCGAGGTACTCACCACGTACACTATTGGCCTTAAACGTACGTGCTCAGTACCACCGGGTACTTCCCACGTACACTATCGGCATTAAACGTACGTGCTCAGTACTGGAGGGGTGGACCAGGTCCAACTATAGGAGGGTTAAGTGAAAAAATGGCGGAGGATTGCAAAAATAATGTGCGTTCTTCGCCCCATAAATGCAAAAAAACACGTCATTCATCCCTAAATGGCGGTTTTAGTCCCACCCGGAGGGAAGAAAACGCCATCAGAATGGACTGTAGTGCCGTTTCAGAAAAAAGAAACGTTTCATCTGGCTGAAACGGATAATTCTTTTTTCCTTTGCGCTATGAAAGCAAGTCAAAAAAGGCGGGAGGAATACCGCACGCTAAAGAAAGGTTATTACCATTTCTGCACTGATGGGCTCAAGGGTGGACTCATTTTCAATAATGCCCGGCAATTTGCGTTTGGGATGTTCCTTATGGGGCTTATCAGTATCCTCTATGGGGTGCGGATATATGCGTTTACGTTGATGCCCAACCATATCCATATAATACTCAGCGGCACAGGGATAGACTGTCTTAAGGCCTTTGATTATTTGAAAAGGAAACTGTCGCTGAGACTTGTCAAGGACGGGTACAGCCCATTGCCTGAAGACTATTGGTTTAAATTGGTGCCGATAGAATCTGAAGGGCAGATGCGTTCAGAGATAGTTTATGTGCTCAGGAATTGCCTTGAGAAAGGACTTGGAGTAGTAGGCGGATACCTTTGGAGTTCTGCGTGGCTTTATCATTCTGACGTCTCGAAGCTTGTGGACGGAATACTCGCCGGGCAGATTTCCTGCCGCCAGAGGAGGCGGCTCCTTCTGGGCCAGGACGCCCTGCCTGAGGAGTGGGTGGTCAATCCGTATATCGGCCTACATCCCGGATCATTTGTGGACACATCTCTTGTGATGAGACTGTTTCCGGAACCTAAGGATTTGCAGACAGCCCTGGTAAAAGACTATGAAGTTATGTTCCAAATTGCAGGGAGGCTGGGGGAACTGCAGGAATTCAACAAGAGTGAGATAGAAGGAATAGTGTCCCACGTACTGCAAAAAAGGTTCTCCGGCAGGGAACTTAGTCAGTTGTCTGAAGAAGACAGGGGAAAGATGGTCATAATCCTCAGCCGTGACTACGGGCTGAACTCCTATCAGATCTCAAAATCAATATATATTAAGGAAAAGACCGTCCGGCAACTCCTTGCCTCCAAAGAATTACGCTGAATGTAGGCCGATGGTACTCACAGCGTACACTATCGGCACTAAACGTACGCGCTCAGTACCGCCGGGTACTCACAACGTGCACTTTCGGCGTTAATCGTACGTGCTCAGTACCGGGAGGGTGGACCAGGTCCAACAATGCGGTGGGCCAGGTCCAAGAGATGCCCGATTATATCGGGCATGACGGAAAACGGGCATGACGGAAAGGGGGTAAGACTGTAGCGAGGGGCCGCCGGGAAAGTTGTTGAAAATGATGTTTATAACTTTTGGAAAATAAAATAATTATCCGTATCTTTGCGGTCCGCAATTGTGCCCAAGAGGCCTACAATTAGCGTTAAAGTATTAATAAACAATTAATTAACAAACACCAATGCCTGGTATTATTGGAAAGAAAGTCGGAATGATTTCCGTCTTCGGTGCCGACGGTAAGAATATACCGTGCACCGTCATCGAGGCTGGTCCGTGTGTTGTCACGCAAATCCGCACCGTGGAAACCGATGGTTACGCAGCAGTGCAGCTTGCCTATGACGAAAAGAAAGAGAAACGGACAAGCGCGGCCCTGAAGGGTCATTTTGAGAAGGCTGGCACCACTCCCAAGAAGAAGCTTGTGGAATTCCCCGCAGACTTCGCCGGAGAGGTCAAGCTTGGAGACACCATCACCGTCTCTGACATCTTCACTGAGGATGTCAAGTTCATCGACGTTGTTGGTACTTCTAAAGGTAAGGGTTTCCAGGGCGTAGTTAAGCGCCACGGATTCGCCGGTGTCGGTGGTGTGACCCACGGTCAGCACAACCGTCTCCGTCACCCTGGTTCCATGGGTGCTTCCTCATGGCCTTCACGCGTATTCCCCGGAATGCGTATGGCAGGTCACATGGGTAACGAGCGCGTTAAGGTTTTCAACCTTGAGGTTCTGAAAGTTATCCCTGAGAGCAACCTCGTAGTAGTAAAGGGTTCCGTTCCCGGAGCCAAAGGTTCTTACTTAATTCTGGAGGACTAAACTATGGAACTTTCTGTTTATAAGATTGACGGCACACTTTCAGGAAAGAAAGTTGTCCTTGACGAGAAGGTGTTCGGCGTAGAGCCCAACGACCACGTCATCTATCTGGATGTTCTCCAGTACCTCGCAGCTCAGCGTCAGGGCACTGCCAAGACCAAGGACCGCAGTGAGGTTGCATATTCCACCAAGAAGCTCGGACGCCAGAAGGGCGGCGGCGGTGCACGTCACGGCTCCCTCAAGGCTGGTATCTTCGTAGGTGGTGGCAATGTTTTCGGCCCCAAGCCCCGCGATTACCGCTTCAAGCTCAATAAGAAAGTAAAGCAGCTCGCTCGCGTAAGCGCCCTTTCCTACAAGGCCGCTGAAGGCAAGATCACCCTTGTGGAGCCCTTCGCAATGGACGCTCCCAAGACCAAGGAGCTCAAGAACATCCTTTCCGCCATCAAGGCCGGAGAGCGCAAGGTTCTTGTTGTACTTCCTGAGAACTCCAACAATATTTTCCTGTCATCCCGCAATCTGCCCAATGTGCAGGTTATAACCGTTGACGAGATCAATACCTACGCCATTATGAATGCCCATTCCCTGGTGCTTGTGGACGGCGTGCAGGACATCCTCGCAGCAAGAGTAAAGTAAAGGAGAAAAGACAATGGGTATTTTAATTAAGCCAATCGTAACCGAGAAAATGACGGCTGAGGGCGAAAAGCTCAACCGTTACGGTTTCATCGT
>JAFZOU010000036.1 GCA_017550525.1 Bacteroidales bacterium | reverse complement strand
TTGTGGTCTCCGTCAGGGATGAAACCTATTGTGTTTCCCGTGCTTGGGGGGATGCCGGTGTCCTTCTCCATCAGCGCGGCCAGCTGCTGGTACTCCGGCTTAACACCTGGATACATGGTGCTGTCCGTCACCTCCGGTATGTAGGAGGCATGGAGCGCCGCCCTGTAGCCGCAGCCGGTAAGCAGTCCGGAGCCCAAAAGAGCCCCTGCCGCGGTCACTAGCGTGAGAATATGCCTGATGTTTACCATTCACATGCTGTTCAACCTACAAATATACAACTTTTTACACAAACACCCGCCCTTCCCCGCGTCCTGTCCCGGGGGAGTTGTAGTGCGCATGGCGCTCCCTTTATGTTTCTCCCCTGGCGGTGGAGGTTAACTGGGTGCTCAGCAGACATGGTAATGCCGATTGGGTGGTGGTTAACTATTTGTGTATCAACAGCTTATGGAGTTCTTTGGGATTACCGGTAATCCCAAAGAATTGTGTAAGTGGTTGTGCGACAATCACTTAGTCTCCACCGCATCGGCATTACAATATGTAGGGCAATGAATTACACGTTTTTGGCCGATTATGTGCGTTTCGTTGCCCATTTGGTCAATGAACTACACGTTTTTGGCGTTTTTTGTGCGTTTCGTTGCCCGGCAGAGAGTGGGGCGGTAAAAAGCAGGGCGTCTCTCATCTTGCAAATAATTGTTATATTTGTGGGAAGCAAAGAACTATAACCAATATAATACGATGAAGAAAACCCTATTCCTGATTGCTCTCATTTGTCTGGCAGCCGCTCCCGGAGCAAACGCCAGGAAAAAGCCCCAGGTGAAGCAGCACACCGTAGTTGAGATTCCCAAGGTGCAGCCGCAGCTTATTGCAATTGAGACGGAAAACACCCAGCTCCTCCTAAAGACAACGGAAAAAGGAGAACTCCAGCAGGTGAGATACGGAAAGAAACTGGACACGGCTCCTTTCAGGAATTCCCGTAAGCGTGCGGCCCGCGCTTTCCCCGCCGCCGGAGGTTATACGGCCGATGCAACCGCCCTTGCCGTAACCTACCCGGACGGCAGTCTGAATACGGAACTTTATGTGACGGGAATAGCCCAAGATCAGGCCGATGGAGTGGCTACAACAGAGATTTCCCTCAAGGATTACGTTACGCTGCTGGAGGTAAAGCTTATCTATGAAGCGTACCTCAAGGAAGACGTGATTGCATCCCACAGCGAGATCACCAATCCCGGAAAGAAGCCTGTCACGCTCACAAATTTTGCATCGGCCTCAATGAACGTGCCCGGAGAGGAATTCCTTCTCACGCAGTTCCACGGAGACTGGGCCTTCGAGATGCAGACGGAACGCACCCCTCTGCCCTTCGGCCTTACCAGTATAGAGACAAGAAGGGGCGTCCAGACCACCCAGAGGGCCAACCCTTCATTTGTCCTCAGCGTCAACGCCCATCAGTTCAGCGAGACTGAAGGTGACGTAATTGCCGGAGCCCTTGAGTGGAGCGGCAACTACAAGATTGACTTTTCCCGCGCTACCGGCGGCAGCGTGGACATCATTGCCGGCATCAATCCCTTCAATTCCGCCTATACCCTTGCTCCCGGAAAAACCTTCCAGACCCCCAGGATGGTATGGACATTCAGCGCAGAAGGCGCAGGCAACGCCTCCAGGAGCCTTCACAGATGGGCAAGGAGGCACCAGGTGTATAAGGGCGGTGAAATCAATCCCACCCTTCTGAACAGTTGGGAAGGTGCTTACTTCACTTTCAAAACTCCTGTCCTCACGGCCATGATTGACGACGCCGCGTCAATGGGCCTGGAACTCTTTGTGCTGGATGACGGCTGGTTTGCAAAGGACTTCCCCCGTAACGATGACTCCCAGGGCCTTGGAGACTGGGAACTGAACACGGATAAGATTCCCGAAGGCATTGATTACCTTGCATCATATGCCCACGATAAGGGTATCAAATTCGGCATCTGGATAGAGCCTGAGATGGTTAATCCCAAGAGTAACCTTGCCGCGGCGCATCCTGACTGGGTGGTCCGTTCCCCGGGCCGTGAAATCCTCCAGGAACGCAACCAGTGGATCCTTGACCTTTCAAATCCCGCTGTCCAGGACTTCGTGTACGGAGTCTTTGACAATACAATGGCTCTTTCAGACAAGATTGACTATATCAAGTGGGACTGCAACCGTCCAGTGGAAAGCATGGGGTCCGATTACCTTGGCGTAGAGCAGAACCGCTTCTACATTGAGTATATCCAGGGCTTTTACAACGTTGTGAGAAGGATCCGTGAGAAGTATCCGGACGTTATTGTCCAGTGCTGTTCAAGCGGCGGCGCACGCGTGGATTACGGCGCTATGAAGTATTTCAACGAGTTCTGGGTGAGTGACAACACAGACGCCATAACCCGCCTCAAGATCCAGTACGGCACCTCCATGATATACCCTGCATGCCTTCACGCATCGCATGTATCGGCCGTTCCAAATCACCAGACCGGAAACATGACACCCCTGAAGTTCCGCTTCGACGTTGCCTGCACCGGCCGCCTTGGAATGGAACTTCAGCCCAAGAACATGACGGTCGATGAACGCGCCTTCGCATCCCGCTGCATAGAGTCCTACAAGCAGTACCGTGACCTTGTGTTCACCGGAGACCTCTACAGGCTGGGAGACCCCTGGAACACGGATCTTTACGGCCTTATGTATGTCTCTGAGGATAAGTCCCGCGCCGTCTTCTTCGCATATTCCACCACCTTCCGCAGCCGTGCTCTTGAAGCGCCCGTGGTGAGGCTCCAGGGCCTTGACCCCTCAAAGACTTATAAGGTAACGGAGCTCAATACGGAGCACAGTTACTGGTGGGGAAATGGAGGCCGATACGAGGGAGACTACCTCATGACTGAAGGCATGGACCTTGAATTCAGGCGTATGTTTGATTCTGCGGTATTCTACCTTGAGGCAAAGTAAAAGCTAAAAAAAACGGAGCGGAAAAAACCGCTCCGTTTTTGATTACTCAAGCATTATTGACCGGAAGTCGTCTATGACATCCTGGCTTACTCCGGCAACCGTGAGGAGGTATTTCTCTACGCCTTCGGCGAATGTGCCGTTACCGGCGAGCTCCCAGAAGTAAGGAACGACATCGCTGTAAACCCAATCCTTTCTTGTGTTCTTAAATGTGGGGAGAGGATTGTTTTTCTTGTCGGAACTGGATACGCTGTATCCCACAGGCGCAAAGTAGGTAAGTTCAAATTCCTTTGCGATGTCACCTTCCCTAACGCCCAGAACGCCCATGAGGAGAATGGCCAGGGTTCCGGTACGGTCACGGCCAAGTGAGCAGTGGAAATAAACGGGCTTATTTTCCTTGACGCAGTTGTAGACAAACATGAAACACTCTTTTGTCTTTTCCTTGTCTTCGACCAACATAGTCTTTCCGCCTTCCTCAATAACGGGTGCGCAGTGCTCAAGACCTTCAACAGCAGGAGTGAACATGACGTCACTGTTGCCTCTGAGGTCAAGTTCTGCGCCTAAGCCCTCAAACAGGACTTCCTTCTGTCCCTGTGCGTTGAGCGGATAAGGAAGCCATTTCTCATTGAGACGGCCTCCGCGGTAAATCTTACGGTATTTGATGGTCTTTCCATCCTCGGTTTTCCAGCCGCCCAAGTCTCTGGCGTTACGTCCGCCGCCACCTTTGATGTTCCCTCTGGCAGGGTTTCCAAGGAAATAAACCTGATGAAGGCTGCCCTTGGTGCTGAAATTACCTTCAGAAAGGACTTTTCCGTTGGCGGTAGTTACCCTGTAAGTATATTTGTCATTAGGAACCAGATTTGTGAGATTCACATACAGGGCGCCTTCGGCAATTTCAAGGTCTCCTGACCAGCCAAGCTCATCTTCCATGTGGAGTGTCATGGCGCCGCTTTCCATGGCGTTCTTGTCCCAGCGGACACTGTACTTGCTGGGCATGTCTCCGTCAGGCCAATCTGTGGCCCAGTTGTCCCATGTAAGGCCGTCAGGGCCGCCGAAACCGCCGGGATAGTCAAAGATTTTGGTGTACGTCTTATAGGTCTTGTCCTCATAGTTTACTTCCGTGAGGAATTTTTCCGTAAGATCGCTGTTTGCCAGCAGGACATCACCGTTCTTGAACTCGGGGCCAGCTCCAGCCATAGGATCTCCGTCCTGGCTGATATCTACATAGAGATCTTTGTCGGTGATGGAAAGGGTAATGTCTGAATTTCTCTCGCTCTGGCTTGTGGTTTTTCCACAGGTGATGGAAATGGAAATGTTTTCTCCGGCCTGTCCGCTGCTGGGGTTGACTTCAATCCAGCTGTCACGAGGGTCTGCCGTCCAGTCCATATTGGCACTGAACTTAAGAGTGGCTGTTCCGCCATCAATGCCAAAGTGAAACTCTTTTTCTCCGATGATTGTCAGTGTGCCTTGAGTCTCTCCACCGGGTTCTTTGTCTGAATCTGGGGTTGGTGCCGTGCAGAATGTGAGTAGCGGGAATACAAGCAGGGATGCTAGTAATAGTTTAAATACTTTCATAGGTTTTGTTATTAATAGTTTATTTGACTTCAATCAGATAATTGCCTTTGAATGATGGTGTGATTACGGGATTGGCGCCGTCTATGATATATGTTGTGGGGATGTCATCCGTGTATTCTGTGACGGAGTAACTGAGCGAGGGATTGAGCCCGCGGAGTCTGATGGGCTCTCCGTTCCATGATTGTGCATAGAAGGAATAGTAGAGTGCGCCATCCTTTTCAATCACGTGGGTTTCCGGCTTGTCAATGCCGTATATATAGAGGTCTCCGCGGTAATTACCTTTGGAAAGCATCTTCTCCTTGTATATGGGGACCCATTTGCGCAGAAGCTCCTCCTTTTCAGGGGTGAGGAGGCTGCCGCCGGATTCCTTGGCGTCAGGGTTTACATTTGGCCAGGTGAATTTTGTGCCGATAATGCCGCCTACGCCAATCTGGGAAGCGAAGTCAAGACCGCCGTCGGAGAGCTCCACATGGTCTGCGTAATATGCAAGCTTGGGCGCCAGGGCTGCATATACCTTACGCTTCTGGCGAATCTGGGCGCTGGAAGTAGGGTCCGATGCTACTGCCTGATTCATATAAGGCAGGTAGAAGAAATTCACCGCGCAGCCGCAGGGGCAAATCTGTACCACGGAGCCAGGCTTTAGGGCCTGGGCGCGCTCATACAGATGCTGGAAGAACTCCGGATGGCGCTCCTGGGCCTCTCCGGGATATTCAAGGCCACTGGCTGGGTTGTAGTCCGGGGCACTCAGGTTAAGGTGCTGGCCGTCCAGTTTGAATCCGTCAAAACCCCATTTGGCAAGGAACATGTCCACAAGATCCTCAGTGTACTCCCATGTATACGGATTCACGGGGGAGAGATACCAGCTGTCCCACCATGAGATGTCTTCATATGAGCCGTCTTCCTGCACCAAAAGCATCTCAGGGTGCTCTTTTGCAATGGAACTCTCAGGGTCTGCGGCCATGGGGGCCCACCAGATCTTGGCCTTCAGGCCCGCTGCATGGACGGCATCCGTCATACGCTTCATACCTTCAGGGCCGATTCTGTCATTGGTGGTCCAGTCTCCTTCGCAGATCTGGTAACCGTCGTCAATGTCCACCCACTTGAAACCAAGTTCCACAACCTTGGGAAGGGTGCCGATGACCTCATCCACGGTGAAGTTCCTCTCATAGCCCCATGCACACCATACGGGCTCGTAAGCGTCCTCGGGGGAAACCGGCATCTCAAAGCCGTAAGTTTCCTGCATGAATTCCGAGAAAGCCCTCACTGGTTTGAAGAAATCTCCCTTTCCCTCCCAAATAAACTGCTTGAGGGCAAATAGGGTATCTCCCGGCTCCAGGACAACGGGGGCTCCAAGTTCCAGGAGAATGGAGGCACTTGAGGTATTTCCCTTACGCTTAACGGGAAAGTTGACAGTCTCAAGGCATGGCTCCGCAAGGCCTACGCTTATGTTTTTATCGGCCGTCCAGAGACTTACCATGGGGATGCCGCCGCCGTAATCGGAATCGTTCATACCCAGATAATTCTTCTGGTAGAAGCCCTTGGTGACAGGCAGTACCCAGTCCTTCCGTTCTGCGGTGGAGGAAGGCTGTAAAGACCACACATCCTCTCCTTCAATGGTTATGGCCGATGTCTCCATTGCATCTACAAGGACATCCTTACCGGTGGTGTTCACAAAGCCGATGTTCCTGAGGGTCATTCCATCATGTCCCGGAACGGACGCGGCATCTACCACCACTTCAACTCCTTTCAGGGCCTTCCCTTTATATAAAACGGAGTCTTGAGCTGCGGGACCGGCGCACGCTGCGACCAAAATGACAGCAGATGTTACTATGAGAATGTTTTTCATAATCTTAGAAGGGGAGTTCCTGTCCAAAGCGTTCCTTACAAATGGTGCGCACTGCTTCAAGGGACGTGAAGGCTCCGGTGCCGCCTGCGCCTGTGGTGTTCACTGCACCCGTGAGGTTGCCGGCTATCTGGCATACCTCGGGGTCAAGTCCTCTGACAAATGCGCTTATAAAGCCTGAATTGAAGCTGTCTCCTGCGCCTATGGCATCCACTACGTTCTTGTTCAGGAAGGCGGGAAGGAGTTTCTGCCAGCCGTCCTTCTTCACCAGGAGTGAGCCTTTGGAACCGCATTTTACCAGCATTATTCCGCCAAGGTAAGGACGCACCTCATTGATGGCCTCTTCAAGGGTGGCCTTGCCGGTGAGGGCGCATAGCTCCTTCTCATTGGGCATGAACACCGTAATCTTGGGAAGGACGGCCTTATAATCCAGAGCCCATTTTTCCATGGGATCCCACTGGGTGTCAAGGGAAACCGTAACGCCTTTCTCTGCGGCAAGGTCCAGGACCTTGTGGATATCACGGAGCAGGGCGCTTTGCATAAATAGGGATGAAAGGTGGATATGCTGAGAGAGGTCAAATACGCTCTTGTCAATCTCATCGAACCCCATCACGTCCATCGAACCCTGATATGTGAGGTTGGCGCGGTCTTCACCGTAATTCATGCATATTGTAGCACCGGTGGGAGTATCTCCCGTGCCGATAAAATGGGTGGCGACCCCCTTGGCGGCAAGGGAACTCTTAACTAGTTCTCCAAAGGAATCCTTGCCCACAAGACCCACAAAGCACACCCTGCTTCCAAGCGCAGCTGCGTTTGCCGCAAAGATGGCCGTGGAACTGCCCAGGGTCACGGTCATATCCTTGCAGAATTTCTCCTTGCCGATCTCTGGCTCGGATTCTATTCCGTTGAGGATGATGTCAACGTTAAGTTCCCCTATAGCGGCTATTTGGTATTTTTTCATAGATGTTAGTGTCATTTTACCTTGCTAATATAGGGAAAAAGTGGGAAAAATTTCATTTAGTTTCGTTTTTGACAACAAAAAAGCATTTCGTTTTGTTTCATATAAAAAAATGACTAAATTTGTAACCGTACTAAAATAATAACCAAGATGGATATTTATGATTCCGCTCAGGGCCGCAGATCTGCCATTCTTCAACTTTTAAAGAGCGATTCATCGGTAAATGTCACTGAACTGAGCAATCGTTTCGGTGTTTCGGAAGTTACTATCAGAAAGGATCTTCGTATCCTGAAGGAAAGGAAACTGCTTGTGAGGGTTCACGGAGGTGCCATCCTTGGCGCCACATCGGCCATGGAACCTGCCGCAGAGGAGCGTCATCTCAGCTTCAAGAAGATGGTGAATATGCGTGAGAAGGAAGCTATCGGCCGTGCTGCTGCACGTTATATTAATAACGGAGATACTATACTGGTAGACTCGGGTACAACGGCTCTGGAGGTGGTTAAGAATCTCCAGCAGTTTGACGACCTCACCATCATTACAAATTCAATCAGTGCAATGACGGAGGCCCTTAAATACAAGCGTTTTAACGTTATTCTTCTTGGAGGGACAGTTCGGGAAGCAAGTATGTCCATGGTGGGACCTTTGGCCGAATCAAACCTTAAGCTTTTCTATTGTGACAAGTTGTTCCTTGGCGTAGACAGCTTCTCCGTTGAAACCGGCCTCTCAACTCCAAGCGTGGATGAGGCCAGCACAAACCAGGTCATGATTTCCCGCGCCCGTGAGGTAATAGGTGTTTTTGACTCCTCAAAGGTTAACAAGCGCGCCCTTGCGTTTATCGCAGACGTTGATAAGATAAACACCATAGTTACAGATAACAACCTGCCGGCTAATGTGAAACGGCAGTTGAAAGCCATGAATATCAATGTTGAGACGGTTATTCCGTAACAAAAGCGAAACCGGTTGAAACAATTTTTACCTTCGGGATAAAACTTTGATTAATAGACATTTGCGATATTGTACCATGTGTTTCGGTTTGGAGAATGATTAAAAAGCAAAACTCAAACCGAAACATTTTCACTTAAAAAAACTAAATTTGCTTACTGATAAAAATGCAAATGAACTACAATTATAACACTTACAAGGAAATCCTTCAGCAGCCCAAAGTTTGGCTCAAGACCCTGGATTCCATTCTTGCACACAAGCAGGAAATCAAAGCTTTCAAGGATAAATACCTGGATGCAGGTTATGAGGTTGTGCTCACCGGTGCCGGTACATCGGCCTACATTGGAGATGCCCTGGAGCCGGCCCTTTATACCACCAGCTTCAAGGGAGCCCGCGCCATTGCCACCACTGATATCATCACCAATCCCCAGATGTATTTTGACCAGTCCAGCAGTGTTCTTCTGGTGAGTTTCGCCCGTTCCGGCAACAGTCCGGAAAGCGTAGGTGCCCTTAGAGCCGTGGAAGGCAGCGCCGGAAAGGTTGCCCATATCTTCATCACCTGCAACAAGGACGGTGAACTGGCACAGATGAAGGGAGAAAACATCCTCTGTGTCCTTCTTCCCCCGGAAACCAATGACCTTTCCCTGGCCATGACAAGCAGCTATTCCACAATGCTGCTTACATGCTCAATGATAGCAAATATAGATCATATCGATGAGGATGTTCCACTCATCAAGGAAGTGGCCGGCGCAGTTGAGAATTCCATCGCCAAGTATGAAGCCGCCATCAAGGATCTTGCTTCACGTGACTTTGAGCGTGCTGTATTCCTTGGCTCCGGTCCTCTCAAGGGCGTAGCGGAGGAATGCCGCCTCAAGCTTCAGGAGCTCACTGACGGAGCCGTCATGTGCTCCTTCGACTCCTTCCTTGGTTTCCGTCACGGCCCCAAGGCTGTGGTAAAACCCAATTCTCTTCTTGTATACCTGCTTTCACCCAATCCCAAGGTACGCCGCTATGAGCTGGACCTCATCCGTCAGGTAAAGGCCAACAACAACGTCAAGGGAACCCTTGTAATATCGGCCGATGACCCTTCCATAGAGGAATCCTACTATGACCTTGGCATTATAACCGGCATGAACCCTTCAATGCCCCCCTGCTACGGCTGCGTAAGTTTTGCCTGGATGGGACAGCTCCTTGGATTCTTCAAATCGCTGGATCTGGGCCTAAGCCCTGACTCTCCTTCCATTTCCGGAAATATCTCCAGAGTGGTGGAGGGCGTTACCTTATATAATTAAAGAATATGCCTAAGACAGAACAACTGCTCCACAAACTGGACGCCATCCGTGAGAAAACCGGCATTCCCCGCACCATATTCGCGGCATGCCCCAATTCTCCCACCGTAATCCGTGCATCCCTGAGGGCCGCAAAGCGTAATAACGCCCCCATCTATTTCGCCGCTACCTTAAACCAGATAGACTGCGACGGAGGATACACCGGAATGACCCAGGAAGACTTTGTGCGTACCGTGCGTTTTGAAACGGAGCGCGTGAACTTTACCGGAGACGTCATCATAGCCATAGATCACGGCGGCCCCTGGCTCAAGGACAGGCAGCGTGTGGAAAAGTGGAGCGTAAAGGACGCAATGGACGGCGTGAAGAAGTCTTTCGAGGCCGCAGTGCTTGCCGGCTATGACCTCATCCACGTAGATCCTACAGTAGACATCAACGTCCCCAAGGGGGAAATCATAGATATTCACGTTGTGGCAGCCCGCACTGTGGAACTTATCGCCCATGTGGAGAAGTTCCGCAAGGAGCATGGTATCGCTCCCATTTCCTATGAGGTGGGAACGGAAGAAGTGCACGGCGGTCTTGCCGATGAAACTACTTTCGACACTTTCATTAGTGATTTAAAAAATGGGTTAATGGTTGCAGGACTGCCGGATGTATGGCCCTGCTTCATCGTAGGTAAGGTGGGAACAGACCTTGACACCACCATCTTCGACGGAGAGGTCGCACGCCGGCTTACGTCCAAGGTACGTCCTCTGGGTAGCTACATCAAGGGTCATTACACCGACGATGTAGCTAACCCTGAGGAGTATCCTCTCTGCGGCATGGGAGCCGCCAACGTAGGCCCTGAATTCACTATGTCGGAATACCGCGCACTCTGTGAACTTGAGGAGCTTGAGAAAAAGCACCACAAGGAAGGCCGCGTGGCCGTACTTTCCCATATGAAGGAAGTCCTCCTCCAGGAGGTTGAGGACAGCCACCGCTGGGAAAAATGGCTCCATGAGGACGAGCAAGGCAAGTCCCTCCATGCTCTCACCCCGGAGCGCCAGGACTGGATTGTATCTACCTGCTGCCGATACATCTGGCAGCAGCCCCGCACCCTTGCAGCCCGCGGTTTCCTCTATGCTAACCTTCAGAGGCTTGGAATTGACGCGGAAGAGATAGTCCTTGGCCGCATTGAACGGGATATGGACAAGTATTTCCGTGCATTCAATCTTGTTGGGGTGAATGATTTACTGTAACTATCAATGAACCGTTTGTTATTATTTGCCACCGCACTTTTTGCGGTTATTTCCTGCCAGGTCCTTCCAGTAGATGGCCAGGAACCTGAAGCTGAAGAAGTAGTCTATACCCCCGGGGATGGCGATACTTGGGTCAGATATACAGAGTATACAGGGCACGTTATCAATCCGGAGCGCGGTTTTATGTCTTACGCAGACATCCATTCAAAAACAAGCGCAATCACGGCAAGTGCCGTTAAGGCCGACAGGCTTCTGGGCAGGACTTTGTACTATCTAGGTTTCTACCTGACGGATTTCATGAACGGCGATATCTCCCAGTCATACCTTGATAAGATCCAGTCTTGTTTTGATGCTCTCCGTGAGGGAGGGGCAAAGTGTGTACTGCGTTTCTCATACAAGAACTCAGAGAGTTCAAAACCATGGGATGCTAAGGAAGAAGTAGTTATGAGGCATATCGAACAGATCAAGCCTCTGCTCGAAAAAAACAAAGATGTGATTTTTGTCCTTCAGGCTGGATTTATAGGCGTGTGGGGAGAATGGTACTATACAAGCAATTTCAATTATCAGCCCAGTACCGATGACGACTATCTTCCCCGCAAGCGTGTCGCCGGGGCTCTTTTGGCCGCCGTTCCGGATTGCCGTCAGATTGAACTTCGCACACCGCAGTTCAAGATGAGGTTGTTTGGCCTTTCCTTTAAAGACACACTTACCCAGGCCACTGCCCATAACGGTTCCCCTCTGTCAAGGATAGGTTCTCACAATGATTGCTTCGGCGCATCTAAGAATGACTGGGGAACATTTGACAATGAACCTGGGGACAGGCAATTCTGGAAGGCCGAAACCCGCTATACCATTATGGGGGGAGAAACCTGTAACGTATCTGATTACTGCACCTGCGAGGCTTCTTTGACAGATATGGAGGATTACCACTGGACATATCTTAACAGAATGTATAACACCGATGTGATTGACCGTTGGGTTTCCAGCGGATGTATGGATGAGATTACAGACCGTCTTGGATATCGTCTGGTTTTGAAATCTGTTGTATATACTCCTATTGAAAAAAAGGGTGATGCCATTACTATGCAGATTACTCTTGAGAACGTGGGCTTTGCTGCCCCGATGAATCCCAGGAAGGTCTATATGGTCTTCGTCGATGGTAAAGGCAACGTGACCAAGGCTCCCGTTAAGGCCGATCCCCGTGACTGGCACCCTGGAAGGACTACGGTTTTCAATGCAAGAATTATTGCTCCGGCCAACGAAGGGACAGTTTATCTTGAGCTGCCTGACCCTCTTCTTATGGATCGTCCGGAATACAGTATCGCCCTTGCCAACAATGATATTTTTAATGCCGGTTTGGGGTATAACAAACTGTTTGATATAAACGCTGAAAATTGACACCTATGAAAAAGCTATTGTCATTAGTTACGCTTGTATTGTCCGTTCTGTTTTATTCTTGCAATAAACAGAATTCAGGAGAAAATGATGCTGTCAAAACTATTACCATTGATGGCGAGTTCTCCGATTGGGACACTTTGGATCAAACCAAGATAGTTACTGCAAAGCACAACAACAATTCTGGTTGGGAAGGTCTCGTGAGGAAAATTCGGGTATATGCCAACTCCCAATATGTGTTCTATTTAATCGAGTTCAATGACCATTTACTGAAGACTTTTTTGAAAGACGGTGATACTCTTCCCACCAGAATCAATCTGAACACTGACGGGGAATTCACGTCGGGGTACAAAAAGTATTTTCTGGACAGTTACGATTTTATGTTCGAAGGCGAGCTTGCCGACGGTATGGGCAGTTTTACAAATTTTGATGTCAAACTGTATCAGAATATCGGCGGATCTTGGACCAAACCGGAACTAGGTACCGGCGTGCTCAACGCAGTCGGTAAGGATGAAAAGATAGAAATAAGTCTGGATATAGCAAAGTTCAATGAACTTGCCGCCAAGAGTTCTGTGCCTATGCTTATGGGAGACACTTTTCAGACGGGAATGACTTTCTATGACTCAGATTGGTCCCCTGTCTGCGTCCTTCCAAATGCTCAGGCTTCGGAAACTGAGGACCACGGTTTGGAGCATCTGCTAAATGTCACTGTTGACAAGTAATGTCTTTTCGGCTTCCCATCATAGCGTTTTGCACTTCTCTGGCAATCCTGTCCGGATGCCAGAGAAGTGGTATAAAAGCCTATTGGGACAATTATAAGTTCGATTTTGAAGATATCCGGAAGGAGGAGGATCATTTTGCGGCTTTCGCAACACTCGCAATCAATTCACCCAGGGAAGATTCATTCAAAGCCATAGACCGTCTGTTTGACAAACTTGTAAAGGATGAGGTAGCATATTACGTTTACACGTCCTGGATTGATGGCGCTTTTTACAATGTATTATCCCCCTGCCGTGACGCCGCCCTTTATTCCAAGGCAGTGGATAGAATAATAGCCGACGGTGTACTTACTGAATCCGAATGTGAGCAGTATCTGCGCAAAAGAGAATGGATAGGATACAACCAAGCTGGCGCCGCAGCAACATTGCCCGGTGTCTCCGTCAATGGGGAACCTGTACTGGTTATTGTCCTGGATCAGGGATGTCCTTCTTGCCGTCTTGCCCTGGACAGTCTGGCTGCGAAGCCGGAGTGGACGGACATCAGGAAAGTTGCAATCTGCTGCGGTTATGGTCCTGCTCCCACGGCCGATGGCTGGGAATACTATCGGCCTCAAAACGCATCAGCCGTATTTGATCCCAAAATGACGCCTGTTTATTTTGTGGTGGATACAGATGGCAATGTGGAGACCGGATATAAACTTGTAAAATATTAGTCTATGAATAAATTTCTCCTTATTTTTGGTTTAGCGGCTCTTTTCTCGTTACCCTGCTGTATCTGTTGTACCCCAATCGATGATACTGACACACCATCTACGGAGCCTGAATCTCACAAGGTCCTGCCGGGAACATATAAGTTTACCGCATCAACCCTCAAGGGACGTTGGGAAGTTGGAGACAAGATTCTGGTGCGTGGCTCAGATGGCTCAAAAGCACAGACAATAATTCTTTCGGCCGATGATATCTCGGCCGACGGAAAGACTGCTACCGCCATTCTTGGAGAGCCCGTCACTTCCGGATATGCCGATCCGGACGGTCTTTATGCCGCATATCCCGCCGAAGTTGTGCGTAGTCAAGGAGGTACTACTGATTGCGACATAACATTCGAAACCTATGACGGAATTCTCTCAGTCGCTTACCTGAGCGGAGACAGTTTCGATTTTGTCGATGCTACTACATACCTGTCTTTCTCCGTATCCGGAGATTATGACAGCTATGCTTTTGCCGATAATCAGCTTTGGGGCTTGTCTTACAATAAACCTTTCTATACCTCCTACTCTTCAGAGAATGAGTCGATATCGGCCCCGTCAAATGACGGCAATCCTTTCCGGAAAGGGAGCCTTGACGGTTCTGTAGTTACCCTGTGGTTTCCCGGCGGTGTAGTGTTTATGAAGGGGTTCAGTATATATGTGGGAAAAGACGGAGAGTGGTCCAAGGCGTATATTTCCACCCAAAGAACACTCCTGGCCACCGGTGATTGTCTGGAGCTTGGCGACATTTCATCAGAACTTGACTTTTTTGAAGGGCTGGGCCCGAATATGCCGGAGATGGGTGAGATGACTAAATACACCGTTTCGGTAAACGAGCTCTCTGGCATCTGCCTCAGTGAAGACGGCTCTTTTATTTGGGGAGTCGGAGACGGAAGTGATATAGCGAAGTTATCCTTGACAGGAGAAGTGTTGTCAGAGGCCAACCTTTATACAAAAACTGGGCATACCATTGACTCAGAGGCCATTTCTCTCAACTATGACACCGGTGATCTCCTTATAGGAGGAGAACCGAATGTTGTCTCTTACATTCCCGCAGAAGATGTTGAGAATATCTTTGCCTCAAGTAAATTTAAGGGTGTGGTTGGCCTTCCAAGCATAGCAGAGGCTAGTCGATTCGATAATAGCGGTATTGAGGGTATAGCATATTACAAAGACGGTCTGGCATATGCCGGCGCCCAAACCGGAGCTAACCTTTATTGTTATGAGCTGGCAACGGGGAAAGTGCTGTGGATGAAGCCTCTGGGCCAGATGTTTCCCGCTCTTTCCGAGATTGCCGGTTTAAGTTACGATCCTCTCTCGGACTGGCTGTGGGTTGTGGATTCAAATAAACACCGCTTTTATGCCCTCACAGGTGATGCTGAGCAGCTTCTATGCGCTTACTCTCTGAAAAGCCGTTCCAACGAGGAATCTATCTGCGTGGACCAGATCCACAAATGCATCTGGATTGGTGACGACTATGGCTCAACCTCATACCTGTACAAGTATGAATTCCCCAACTTGGATGACTATATTATAAGCCATTAAGCGATGGAACTCATGAAGGATAAATATGTGATTCCGTCGCTGGAAGTTCTGTCTCTGGCAACATATTCTGAAACCCTTGGCAAAAACTCTCCCAATGGAGAGGGTGAAGATTTGGGTACCCCAAGTACTCCCGGAGTGGATTGGGGCTCTTTATTCGGTTAGGAGGAGGCAGTATGAGAAAGATTCTGTTTGCAATCATTCCGGTGTTGCTCCTACTGTCATGCGCAAAGGAGGCCGATGCCCCGTTAAAGGAAGAAGAACCTGCCGGTGAAGAGCAGGTGACCCCTTCCGTGTCCTATCATAGCGTGACTCTCAGCGCCACAAAGGCCGATGATACCAAGACCGCTTATGCCGATGACCAGTATTTCAGCTGGAGCGATGGTGACCAGATTTCCGTCCTGTTCCATAACGGCACAACTCATAAGTGGTACACTTTCACGGCCGATGCCGGTGGCAGCAAAAAGGCCACCTTTACCTGTGATGAGATAGAGGACGGGTATGAGATTGGCTCTTCGGCCGGTGTAGAATGGGCCTTCTATCCTGCAAGTGACGGCCATGTGTATAACACATCGGACGGGAAGGTCAAGTTCCATATTCCCAATGTGGTGGACCAGACATCCAGGGAATCGGCCAATATTCCCATGGCAGCCCACGGAGACGGCACTTATAACTATTCCTTCCAGCATATTGCCGGGTGCTTTAAGTTCACCTTCACCGATTTGGGTGCCTCCAGGGTGCGCCTCAGGATTAGGCATTCCACTACCCATAAGCTTTCCGGAGCTATAACTCTTAGCGAATCTGGCGGAAAGATTTACTGGTGGGCGTCGGCTGCTTCCGAAGGCTCTGATAACCAGCAGATTTCCATCTTGAAGACTGTCCCGGGCAGTAAAACGGTTACTTTCTTTGTGCCGTGGGGCTGCAAGGAGGAATCAATGAGCGGTGCCACAATAGATCTTATTGACGAAGACACCGGTTATTATCTCCTTCATAATGTGGCAAAACCGGCTTTTGATGCCGATGCCCTTCTTCCCAAAGCAGAGAGGATGGTGGTTCTGCCTTCCATCTCCGTTCCGGGAGCTGGTGTGCCGCTTGTGTCCAAGTTTGGAATAGACTGGTCTTCAGTGACTGCGGCCTCTGCTCCATACAGCGGTATTACCCTTAAGGCATACGCCCCCGACAGCGATTACCTTTATCTATATGCCGAAGTAGACAAGACAAGCCTCTGGATGGCCGATGCTATAGGCCGGGCCAATCAGTTCACGCTTTACCTTGGCAATGAGGACGGAGGAACCGTTGCGGGTTCCCATCTATGGAATACCGCTCCCAACACTTATCACTGGAATGGCGATATAGCCTGGCTTACAAATAACGGTCTTGCAGATTATAAGAACAGGAAGACAGACCTTGTCCTGGATTACAATTATAATGGTCTAGAAAGCAAGTACGTCTACGAGATAAAGATAGACAGGAGGTATCCTTTAGGAGAACTGGGATTCCTGGCAGGGGCGCATACGGCTAATGTGGGTTGCCTCCTCTATAACAATCTTGCAGAAAGTTCCGGGTCTTGGTCTACATATCTTCATGCTCCTCAGTCATCCATGTTGCAGGTAACTCTCCCCGGAGAGTCGGTTACTCCTATCCCTGTACCGGACTCTGATCCAAGCCTGGCGGGCTCTTATTCCTCAAGGACCGTGTATACGGAATCTTCATCGGCCTTGGTGAATCCGGAAAGGGGATTCTACAAGAATGCCGGAAACTTCACAAAGGATTCTGAGCCTCTTTCGGCTGCTGCGGTTACGGCTGCACGTGTGCAGGGGTATTCGCTCATGTACATTGCATTTTATCTTACGGGGTTTGAGTCATCGGCCATTTCGGATGCTTTCCTTGCCAACATCCGGACATCCCTGTCCCGTTTTGCCGGCACCGGCGTAAAGTGCATCCTGCGCTTTGCCTACAGCAACGGGCATGCGGAATCTGACAGACCCTGGGATGCATCGGAGTATTGGATTAAATATCATATCGGCCAGCTTGAGAGTATTATTGCCGATTATAAGAAGGATATCCTTGTGGTTCAGGCGGGTCTTATTGGATCCTGGGGAGAATGGTACTACACAGAATCATTTGGCGGAGGCGGAGACTACAGATATATAAATGGCAATGAAAGCGCCCATGACATTGATTTTGCTGCCCGCAAAGCGGTGGTGGATAAGCTTCTCTCTGCCGTGCCTTCGGACCGTCAGGTGGCCCTACGTACGCCCCAGTTCAAGATGGGAATGTATGGAAACACGCCGTTATCGGCCGAAACCGCTCACGATGGCAGCGCCATTTCACGCCTGGCGGCTCATAATGACTGCTTCAAGGCTTCATCCACGGATTCCGGCACCTTTGAAAATGAATCGGGAGACAGGGATTTCTGGAAGGCGGACAGCAAGTATGTCCTTATGGGCGGAGAAACCTGCAAACTGGACGCCGCCTGTGCCTGCGATGAATCTCTGCAGGATCTGGAGGATTATCACTGGACATACCTTAACAACGGCTATAATGCCGATGTCCTGAATTTCTGGAAGTCCAATGACTGCTACGCTGAAATCATGAACCGCCTTGGTTACAGGCTGGTGCTGATGGACACATATTATACATTGTCCGGGACCACCCTTAATCTTGCCCTCAGAATCAACAACAGGGGCTTCTCTGCGCCTCAGAATCCAAGGGAGGCAAAACTTGTGTTTGTCCCCACGGCTGGCGCTTCCCAGACCTACAGCCTGGGCTCTGATCCCAGAACCTGGCATAGCGGGATCAATGTGGTTACAGTGAATGACCTTTCACTGCCCTCAGAGCACGGAACCCTTTATATGGTGCTTTCAGACCCCGACTATCCCGCCAATCCGCTCTACAGCATTGCCTGCGCCAACACCAGTGTCTTTGAGAGCGCAACGGGCTATAACAAACTGCTGGAATTATAATTAAGGGATGAAAAAATCTATTCTATTAACTGTTTCGGCAGCCCTGCTGGCTGCCCTCCTGGTTTCCTGCAAACAGAACGGGGAACCGCAGCTTCAGTATTACCAGACTCCTTACACTTATGACATAGTTTCAGTCCAGGAGCCGCCCCAGACCAATGAGGTTAAGAACATCATCTTCATGATCGGTGACGGCATGGGTCTGGAGCAGGTGAGCTGCGCTTGGGTCCTCAACAAGGGCAAACTGAACTTTGACAACTTTGCGTCCGTGGGTATTTCCCGTACATGGTGCACAAATGCCCTTATCACTGACTCAGGTGCGGGCGGAACCGCCCTGGCTGCAGGTCAGAAGACCGGATACAGTCACGTGGGTACGGCCGCAGATACCACTGACCTCTATTCCATCCTGGTGGACGCTTCTCGCGTTGGAAAGAGCACGGGCGTAGCCGTTACCTGCCACTTTGCCGATGCAACGCCCTGCGACTTCTGCTGTCACAATGAGTACAGGTACAACCAGGAGGATCTTATCGCAGACTACGTGACCTGCGGCGTTGATTACCTTGCGGGCGGCGGCCTGGACTGGTTTACGGTTAACCGTACGGATGGTAGGGACATTACCAAGGAAATGGCTGCAGCGGGTTACAACGTGGCACTTACGGAGGATGAGCTTATGGCGGCGGAACTGCCGGTTATCGGCATTCTTTCTCCGGATAATCTGCCTGTGGCACAGGAGAGGGGAGACCTCTTCCGTCATATGGTTGCCCGTGGCCTGGACAGGCTTTCCAAGAATGAGAAAGGCTTTGTGATGATGATAGAAGGGTCCTGCATTGATGACTGGCTGCATGGCAATGACATTGAAAAAGCCATGGAGGAACTCCTGGACTTTGACCGTACGCTGGGAGATGTCCTTGAGTGGGCAGAGGCCGATGGCCATACCCTTGTTGTGATGACCGCAGACCACGCAACTGGTTGCCTTACTCTTCAGGACGGCAATCTGGAGGAAGGCCTTATCGGCGTTCATTTTGCTTCTGAGGCACATAACGGCATTGCCGTTCCGTTCTACGCCTGGGGCCCTGGCAGCGCGCAGTTCACGGGAATCCGTGAGAATGAGGACTGGGGAAAACTTGTTGCATCGTTTGTAAAATAAGGAAAGATACCCGGTCACGCCGGGTATGACGAATAACAGAATTATGGCACAGAAGAAACACAATTGGCTGCTGTATGCCCTGATAACCATGATTACCTGGGGCATCTGGATGACATTCTCGGACCCTACCATAGGGGAGCATTATCTTGGAATTCCCTCTGACTTCCCATCTGAGATGGTGTATGTGGTGTGGGCACTTTCCATGATTCCCTGTGCAATCTTTGCACTGATAAACATCAAGTGGAAACTGGATGTCCGTCCAAAGACTGTGGCGCTCTCAATGGGTGTGGGCCTTCTTGGCGCAGGCGGGCAGCTGGTGCTGTTCCTTGCTCTCAAGTATGCACCTTCCTATCTTGTCATGCCCATGATTTCCGTGGCGCCTATCGTAACGGTAATCCTGTCTTCTATCTTCCTTAAGGAGAAAGTGTCCAAACTTGGCATCCTTGGCATTGTGCTGGCTTTTGTGGCCATCATCTGCTTTGCAATGCCCAGTGACACCGAAGGAGCTGCTTCCGGCTGGATCTGGATAGTCCTTGCTGCGGTGGTGTTCATCTGCTGGGGTATCCAGGCCTTTGTCATGAAGCTTGCCAACAACAACACGCCGGATGCCGAGAGCGTGTTTGTGTATATGGCCCTTGCCGCCGTGGTGCTCATCCCCGTGGCATTCTTACTCAAGTCTCCTTCAGAACTTGCGGCATATGGCTGGGGCGTACCTACCAAAGTGTTCTTTGTCCAGATCCTCAATGCCATTGGCGCATTCACGCTTGTGTACGCAAACCGCTACGGAAAGGCTATGGTAATTGCTCCGCTGGCCGATGCCTGCTCTCCGGTTATATGCTGCCTGCTTTCCATTGTACTCCTCCTTATTGCCGGTATGAACGCCCTTCCCACCGTGTGGCAGGTATGCGGTATGGTGGCGGCAATCTCCTGCGTGTTCATCTTTAGTCGCGAATAGTAATGAAAAGGCTCCTGACCATTATCTGCGTAGCTCTTCTGGTGTTTGGCTCCTGCGGGTGCCAGGGCGGCCCCGTGCCCCAGCCTCAGGATAATGAGGAGAATTCAGAGACTCTGGAGAATCCCAATACTCCTGAACCACCAGTTACAGAGAAGCCGGATGATGCCGGGGACCGTGTTCCGCTATCGGCCTCCCTTACCGGTGTGCAGCCCATGACGGGCATTGTGCTCTGGACCACCAGCGGCTCAAAGACAAAGAGCTATGTGCAGCTGGAGTACGCCTACATGCTTTATGACCAGGTATGTAAGGGAAAGGATGTATATGACTGGAGTGCAATGGACAATCTTCTTGAGTCCGTAGCCTCCCGCGGTCACCAGGCCGTGGTGCGTTTCCGCTATGTTTATCCCGGCGATTCCCACAGTAATGCCGTACCTGCCTACATCAAGAAACTGGAAGGTTATGAGGCCGTTACTTATAATACGGAGGATGGCAAAGTGGAATATCCGGACTGGCGCTGTGAGGAGCTCCAGCGTTTCCACAAGGAGTTCCACAGGCTTTTTGCGGAGCGCTATGACCGTGACCCCCGCCTGGCGTTTCTGGAAACCGGTTTTGGCCACTGGGCCGAATACCACGTGTATGGCGGCAAGTTCATAGCCGGCCAAACCTTCCCTTCAAAGGAGTTTCAGGCCGATTTCATGCGCGGAATGGCCGATTGGTTCCATGATACCACTTGGAGTATATCCATTGACGCCGCAGATGGCTACTACGGCCCCTTCCAGAAGTACCCGGATCTTAAGAATCTGACCTTTGGAAACTTTGACGATTCCTTTATGTGTGAGGACTGGAGCGGCTATAATTGGGATGGATGGAGTTTCTTTGGCGCCGACAGGTATAAGACGGCCGCAGAGGGCGGAGAATTCAGTTATTACTCTTCCTATGACCAGAAGCATGCCCTTGACAAGGAGGGAATGCATGGCCGCAAGTTTGAAGATCTGGTAGCCAAAGTACACATGACCTTCATAATTGGCAATGACCAACCCGGAAAGCAGACGGACGCCCGTATTACGGAGGCTTCCATGTCCATGGGTTATCGCTTCGAGATTAAGGATTTCTGTGTGAATCCGGGGAAATCGGCCTCAGTGCTCATAGAGAATATTGGCGTGGCTCCCATCTACAGGGATGCATGGGTGGCCGTAGAAGGTGTCCGTGGTGGCTTCAACCTCAGAAACCTTATGCCGGGAGAATATACCTGGATCCAGATAGCCTGCCCCGCAACATCGGCCTCCAAACCCACCATCGAATGTGACCACCTTGTGAAGGGCCAGAAGATAGAGTATCAGGCCTCTGTAAAATAATTATTTGTCTTTAAATAATAAAAGCCGTACCTTTACGCTATGAGAAACGTAATTGTATCGGCTTTTATTTTTTTGCTGGCGTCCTGCGCCGGCAATAACTGGACTCTAACCCAGGATATCACCGGAAAATCTTACCCCGCCTCAGTTCCTTCAACAGTGGCGGCGGTGCTCCTTGAAAACGGCGTGGAACTCACCCCTGAGGCCCTGGAGGGAAGTTTCACCTATTCCACCGTATTCAAGGCTTATGACCCTTCGCTTCATTACACCCTTCGTTTTGACGGCCTGGGGTATT
>JAFZOU010000035.1 GCA_017550525.1 Bacteroidales bacterium | reverse complement strand
TGAATGTCAAGGCCGATACTCTGGCAGTTGCAGATTCCCTTGCAGTTCAAAAAGACTCCCTATGAGATTCACGGCCCAAACAGTTTACACCCTTGCCGGTGAGCCCATAGAAAACGGCTACGTAGATGTGGCCCCGGACGGCACCGTCCTGGCGGTGGGCCATACTGACGGCCCTGTAGAAGATGGTGCAATCTGCCCCGGATTTGTAAACGCCCACTGCCATGTGGAACTTTCCTACATGAAGGGCCTTTTCCGCAAAGGAACGGGCATGGCGGGCTTTATAGACCAGATAAATGAGCTCCGGGACACTTCCTCCATGGAGGAGAAGATATCGGCTCTGAAGGACGCTATGGACTCAATGTGGGCCTCCGGCGTTCAGGCTATGGCCGATATTTCCAACTGTGCCGATTCCTTTGAGGTAAAGGCCTCCCACCCCATGTACACCCGCAGTTTCCTGGAGGTGTTCGGGGCTGTTCCGGAGGAGTGTGACTCCGTTATGGAGTATGTCACCTCCCTTCAGGAAAAGGCCGCTTCATACGGCCTTGACGCTGCTCCTACGCCCCATTCCTGCTACACCATGAGCCCGGAACTTGTGACTGCTTCATCGGCCGCAGGGCTTAAGAGCGGCTTCCTTTCCTTCCACTCAGAGGAATCCGACGAAGAGGAGGAGATGATGCGTTTCGGCCGCGGCCCCATGTGGGACAACCGCGTTAGAAACGGCATTCCTACGCCCCCAGTTACGGGTACAAGCTCCCTGGAGTACTTCCTTGAGAGGGTAACTGCCGCAGTGCCGGCTCCCGTCCCCGGGAACGTCCTCCTTGTGCATGAATGCTGCCTTACCCCGGAAGGCGCCGCACGCGCCCGTGAGGTGCTCCAGCACCCATACATTGCCGTGTGCCCCCTGTCAAACCTGTTCATCCACTGCGTCCTTCCTCCCATCCCCGTAATGAGGGAGAGCGGAATTCCCATATGCATAGGCACTGATTCCCTGTCTTCCAATGACCAGCTGTCAATGATAGATGAGATAATGTGCCTCAGGCGTGCCTTTGACGTTCCCATGCAGGAACTTCTCACCTGGGCCTGCCTTAACGGCGCCCGCTTCCTTGGTCTCCAGGACCGCATCGGCACCCTTGAGCCCGGCAAAAAGCCCGGAGTGGTCAGGATATTAAACAACAAGTCCACCCGCCTATGCTAAGGGAAGACACTGTATTCGGCCCCATCTTCAGCCGCCGGCTGGGTAGTTCCCTTGGGATAAACCTTCTTCCCCGGGAGGGAAAGGTGTGTAACTTTGACTGCATCTACTGCGAGTGCGGCTGGAATAAGGACGGTCTTCAGGACCGTACCATTCCATCGGCACGGGACGTTGAGGAGGCGATGGAGGCAAAGCTTTCCGCCTGCCTTGAGGCCGGAACTCCCATAGATTCCATCACTTTCTCCGGAGACGGTGAGCCCACTCTTAATCCTGAGTTTGCCGCAATAGTGGACATTACAATAGCCCTCAGGGACAGGTATTACCCTGCCGCAAAGGTTTCCGTCCTTACCAACGCCACCCGCTGCGGGGAGCCAGGTATCTTTGAGGCTCTGAGGAAGGTGGATAACCCCATCCTCAAACTGGATGCCCCAACTGACGCCCAGGTGGCCCTTGTAAACCGTCCGGTAGGGGAGTATCACGTTTCCAGGATAGTGGAATGGATGTCCCGCTTTGAGGGGAATTTCATCCTCCAGACTATGTTCCTGAAAGGCCCCGGCTGGGCCACCGGTGACTGGGTGAAGGGTTGGATGGATATTGTAAGGAAGATCAAACCCCGTGAGATTCAGGTGTATACCATAGACCGCGAAACCCCCATGAAAGGCCTTGGGAAGTATTCTTATGAGGAAATGCTCTCCCTTGTGCTGCCACTGATAGATGAAGGATATAAACTACAAATTAAAGCATAAAACTATGTCACTTTCTGCAAAATACGGCTATACGCCGGACAAAGAGGCCATCGACCGCCAGCTTGCCCTTATTGCCCAGAACCTTGAGAACATTGCCTCAGAGGAGCTTTACAAGGCCTGCTTCGGCATTATGGACCAGACCACCCTTTCCTCAGACGACACCCCCGCTTCAGTAAAGAAGATGGTTGAGAAGGTGAACGGCATTCCCGCCGCATTCCCCGGCTGGCCGCTCCCCGCATCTGTGTGCGTGTATCCCAACCTTGGCCATGTTGTAGCGGAAACCCGTAAGGACCCCGCCCTCCACGTAACCACCGTAGCCGGCTGCTTCCCCACATCCCAGAGCTGGATTGAGGTGAAACTCCGTGAGATTGAACTTGCAATACGCGGCGGTGCCGATGAAATTGACATAGTACTTGCCCTAAACAGCTTCCTTGCAGGGGACTATGAGACCGCAGGCGCAGAGATCAAGGCCTCCCGTGAGTGCATAGACCGCGTTGCAAAGGAGCTTGGCCGTCCCGTAGTCCTGAAGGTGATCCTTGAGACAGGCCTTCTTGCTACCCCGGAACTCATTGCCGATGCCTCCTTCCTTGCCATGGAAAACGGCGCAGATTTCATCAAGACTTCTACCGGCAAGGTAAAGGTGAACGCCACTCCCGTTGCCGCCTGGGTGATGTGCGAGGCCATCAAGAAGTACTATGAGGCTACAGGCGTGAAGGTTGGATTCAAGGCCGCCGGCGGCATTGCATCGGCCCTTGACGCAGTGTGCTACTGGACAATTGGCAAAACCATACTGGGAGACTCCTGGATGAACAAGGACCTCTACCGCTTTGGCGTGTCATCCCTTGCCAACAAACTCCTCAGCGCCGTTTCCGGTACCACCGTAACGTATTTCTAATATGAAGAGAATACTTCTTATGGCGGCTCTTCTAGCCGCCGTTTCCTGTTCCACCAATCCTTCCTGGAAGCCCGTGGAAGGCCATATCATGACCTGCTGGGCCCAGGATGTCAACCCTTCATCTCCGCTTCCGGAATACCCCCGTCCTGCAATGGTTAGGGAAGGGAAGTGGAAAAACCTCAACGGACTGTGGGATTATGCCATTGTGCCCGCTGGTGAACCTGCCCCGGATCAGTTCCAGGGGAAGATCCTGGTGCCGTTTGCACCGGAATCGGCCCTTTCGGGAGTTGGAATGAAGGTGACCCCGGAAGACGCCCTCTGGTATGAGACCTCCTTCAGTTGGAAAAAGGGAGAGAGCACCCTCCTTCATTTTGGTGCAGTTGATAACGAAGCCCAGGTATGGGTGAACGGGGAACTTGCCGGAAGCCATTCCGGCGGCTATACAGGCTTCACCCTTGACATAACCCCTTACCTCAAGCCTTCCGGGAAGCAGACCGTCCGTGTCCGCGTCCTTGACGGCAGCGACAACAACCGCCATCCCCGCGGAAAACAGGTTCTGGACCCTAAGGGCATATGGTATACCG
>JAFZOU010000034.1 GCA_017550525.1 Bacteroidales bacterium | reverse complement strand
ATGGCCGATCAAGTGCTGCAGGAGGTCCAGGAGGGTGTAGAGGCCGTTCCAGGCGTGCAGAAATGCACAATTGAGCTAACATTTGAGCCCGCCTGGGACCGCAGCATGCTGTCAGATGAAGCCCGCGTAGAACTGGGCCTGGACTATGAAGAAGACACTTACGGTAAATTAGATGGAGAGAGTTAACGTATATCTTGGACTTGGATCCAATCTTGGTGAGCGGGAGCTTAACCTCCTGAAGGCTGTAAACCTTCTGGATGAGGCCTTTGGTACCCATCCGGAGCGTATTTCCCGTATTGTCGAAACCCCTTCCTGGGGCTTTGACGGCCCGGCTTTCCTCAATTTCTGTGTCCTTTACAGGCTGCCCCGGGTAGGTAACCCCGAGGACCACGCCATGGAGATTCTCCACAAGGTGAAGGAGGTTGAACAAAAGCTTGGCAGGGACCTTTCAGAGCCTCTTTTTGATGCCGATGGAAACCGCATTTACCATAACAGGATAATAGACATAGACATTCTCTGCTACGGAGCTTTTACAATAAAGAACAAGGATTTGATTGTTCCCCACCCGCTCATTGCAGAGCGAGAATTTGCCAAAAAACCGCTTCTGGAGATATCCAAACCGGAAATCCGTGAAGCCTTCCCTGAAATTTTTGAATAGTATTATAATATGACACAGGACGAACTTTTCAAAGTGCTTGTAGCCCATTGCAAGGAGTACGGATTCATTTTCCCCTCCTCCGAGATTTACGACGGACTGGCCGCTGTATATGACTATGGTCAGATGGGCGTACAGCTAAAAAACAACATCAAGAACTACTGGTGGGAAGCCATGACCCGCCTCAATGAGAACATCGTTGGCATTGACAGCGCCATCTTCATGCATCCCCGCATTTGGGAAGCTTCCGGTCACGTGGGTGCCTTCAATGACCCCCTCATTGACAATAAAGACTCCAAAAAGCGTTACAGGGCCGATGTCCTCATTGAGGATTACCTGGGTAAGATCGAGGAGAAGATAGAGAAGGAAGTGGCCAAGGGACGCAAGAAATTCGGGGACTCTTTCAACGAGGAACAGTTCCGTGCAACCAACCCCAACGTGCTTCGTGAGAAGGCAAAATGGGACGAGGTTCACAACCGCTACGTTGCCGCTGAAAAAGCCAATGATTTTGCTGAATATCGGCAAATAATTATCGATTGTAATATAGTTTGCCCTATTTCCGGCACTTGCAACTGGACGGAGGTACGCCAGTTCAACCTTATGTTCTCCACCTCTATGGGCTCAACCGCAGACGGTGCAAACCTTATCTATCTGCGTCCTGAAACAGCTCAGGGTATCTTTGTGAACTACCTCAATGTCCAGAAGACCGGCCGTATGAAGATCCCCTTCGGTATAGCCCAGATCGGCAAGGCCTTCCGTAATGAGATTGTGGCCCGTCAGTTCATCTTCCGCATGAGGGAGTTCGAGCAGATGGAAATGCAGTTCTTCATCAAGCCCGGAACAGAGCTTGACTGGTTCAAAAAGTGGAAGGAAACCCGCATGAAATGGCACGTAAACCTTGGTATGGGTGCAGAGAACTACCGTTTCCACGACCACGAGAAACTGGCCCACTACGCAAATGCTGCCACGGATATCGAGTTCAACTTCCCCTTCGGTTTCAAGGAGCTGGAAGGTATCCACAGCCGCACAAACTTTGACCTTGGCAACCACCAGAAGTTCTCCGGCAAGAAGATCGAGTACTTTGATCCCGAGGAGAACACCTCTTACACTCCTTACGTAATTGAGACATCCATCGGCGTAGACCGTATGTGCCTTGCCGTTCTGGCCCATTCATACACAGTAGAGCAGCTGGAAAACGGCGAGGAACGCGTTGTGATGCGTATTCCCGCGCCCCTTGCACCTATCAAAGTTGCCGTTATGCCCCTTGTCAAGAAGGACGGTCTGCCGGAGCTTGCCCAGAAGGTTGTGGACGAACTCAAATACGACTTCTCCTACCAGTACGACGAAAAAGATTCCATCGGCAAGCGTTATCGCCGTCAGGATGCTATCGGCACTCCTTTCTGCGTGACAATTGACCACGACAGCCTCAATGACGGCTGCGTAACCGTCCGTGAGCGCGACACCATGACTCAGGAGCGCGTTAAGATCGAGGACCTCCGCGCCCTCATAGAGAAGAAGGTCTCCCTCACCAATCTCCTCCGCAATCTGTAGCCTATGGGCGCCCTTCTGCTTTTCATAACCGCTGTGCTTGCCACCCTGGTCCTGTATTTCTGGGCCAGGAAGGCACAGCTGGAAAAGCAATTGGCTCAGGAACGAGAAGAGAACGAGCGCGTGATGTCAATAGCGGAAGACCTCAAGTCCCGTCTTTCCGCAGTAGAGCAGAAGGCCGATAAAAAACTGGACACACTGGACCGCCTCTGCGAGCAGTACTATATATATGAAGGTACTGAAAACCTCCAGCCAAAAATTCTGAAGGAAGTCCGTTCCATCGTTGAGGGATTGCGCAGCGACCCTTCTGTTCAAAAGAGTTTGGAGCAGTCTCTGAACACCCGATATGACGGCGTAATGACAAAACTCCGGGATGCTTTTCCCACCTGGAAAGAAGAGGACTTTCTTCTCTACATGTTCACCGCTTCCGGCTTCTCTTCAACCACCATTTCCACCCTTCTTGAGAAGGACAAACCCTACGTTTACAACAAGCTTTATCGCCTCAAAGAGCGAATCAGGCAGTCTGATACAACGGACAGAGTACAACTATTGGCCGTTTTGGAGAAGTGATTGTAAATGGCCTAAAAATGATGGTCTTCGACGTGAATCAACGTGCTTGCGAGATTTCTCAGAATCGGCACAACCGTAAATAACTGAAAATCAGTCGATTGGAAAAGTGCGCCTGCGAGATTTTCGCGGGCGCATTATTTTTTTCCTTGGAACGGGTTTTGTAACTTTGCATCAGAAGAAAAATAACTAAAATCATAAAGGTATGGAAGTAAAGAAATCACCCAAAGCAAGCCTTGAAAACAAGAGACTGCTCCTCACCGAGATAGGTCTTGTACTCGCTCTCGGTATTGTGTATTTTGCTTTCAACTTCTCTTCCCGTGAAAAGGGTGTCGCCGTCCTTGAAGACACCACTCAGGTTCTCATCGAAGAGGAGATGATCGCCATCCAGAACGAGCTTCCCCCGCCCCCGCCGGAGGCTCCGCAGATTCCCGTCCTTTCAGACCAGATCGACATCGTTGATGATGACATCAAGCTCGAGGACGATCTCTTCATCAACACCGAAGACGACGCTAACCTTGGCGTAGACATCATGGACTACAAAGAGGCCGAAGTTGAGGAAGAGGCAGTTGAAGAAGAAGCCATTCCTTTCCAGCTGGTAGAACAGAAACCCTCCTTCAACGGCGGAGACGCCAACGAGTTCTCAAAGTGGGTTAACTCCCGTCTGGTTTATCCGGAAATCGCAAAGGAAAACGGCGTTCAGGGCCGTGTAACTCTGCAGTTCACTGTGGAGGCCGATGGCCGTGTAACCAACGTAAGGGTTCTCCGTGGCGTTGACGAGTCCCTTGACAAGGAAGCCGTCCGCGTTGTTTCCAGCTCACCTAAGTGGAAACCCGGAAAGCAGCGTGACCGCGCGGTTAAGGTTACCTACACCTTCCCCGTTATCTTCCAGCTCCGCTAGGATAGCATGCATGAATTATTGGCCGGTACCTCAAAAGGGTGCCGGCCTCTATTTTTCGGAAAATTTTAGTATTTTTGTAAGCTATTACATTATGGACTTACAAGCACTAAAAAATAAATACGATATTATTGGCAACGATCCTGCCCTGAACGACGCCCTTGAGACAGCGGTGAAATTCGCTCCCACCGGCCTCAGCGTGCTCATCCAGGGAGAGAGCGGTGTGGGTAAGGAAAGCTTTGCCCGCATAATTCATCAGTTCTCCCCCAGGAGGCAGGGCCAGTTCTTTGTTGTGAACTGCGGCGCTCTTCCAAAGGAGCTTGTGAACTCTGAGCTCTTTGGTCATGTGAGGGGCTCTTTCACAGGCGCCACCGATACCCGCAAGGGTTATTTTGAGGAGGCCGATGGCGGCACGCTCTTCCTTGACGAGATTGCGGAACTTCCCCTTGAAAGCCAGGCGCTCCTTCTTCGCGTGCTTCAAAGCGGAGAATACCGTAAGGTGGGCTCAAACAAGGTTGAGCACACGGATGTCCGTATTGTTGCCGCTACCAACATTCACCTTTACGAGGCCGTAAAGCGCGGAAAGTTCAGGGAAGACCTATATTTCCGTCTATCGGCCGCCCAGATCCGTATTCCCCCGCTCAGGGACCGCCGGGGAGACATCTATCTTTTATTCCGCAAGTTTACCTCTGATTTCTCTGAGGTAAACGGAATGTGCAAGATAAGCCTCCGTCCGGAAGCTATCCGTCTTCTTGAGCAGTACCGCTGGCCGGGTAACATCCGTCAGCTGCAGGGCTTCACCCAGAGCCTCACCGCCCAGCTTTCCACAAAGGTAACCCCTACCCTCCAGCGTATAGAATTATCGGCCGCGGAACTTCAGCCGTTCATGCCGCGTGAAGAGGGAGAGCCCATCCCCGTGCTCTATGACGCCGGAGCCGCTCAGCAGCAGGCCCAGGGAAGCGCCTTCAACCAGGAAGAACGTCAGGCCATCTTCAAGGCCATACTTGACATAAAACAGGAAGTGGATGCCCTCAAGGCCCGTATGGACCGTAGAGAACTCCCTCTGCCACAAGAGGCATCGGCCCCCGTTGAAGAGGCGGAATGGCAGGAGCAGGAAGATTTCCAGCCAGAGGAACAGCCCGCCGTGGAACACTCTTTAAGTGTTCGTCGCACGGAGGAAGAACTTATTCGCCAGGCCCTCGAAAAATACCACGGCAACCGTAAAAAGGCTGCTGAAGAGCTTGGAATGAGCGAGCGCACCCTCTACCGTAAACTCCCTGAAGAATACCGCAAGAAATGAGAAAACTGCTTTTAAATATCTTTATTGTCGGCTTTGCCTGTAGTCTCCTCTCCTCCTGCGGAATCTACTCCTTCTCCGGTACTTCCATCCAGTCGGACGTGAAAACCATCACCATCCCCTATGTGGAGTACACGGCCCTCAGGGTGAATCCTTCCCTTTCAAATGACCTTACAGAGGCCCTCAAGGAAAAGTACCGCAAACTCACCCGTCTGGAAGAGGTGGATGTGGACGGAGATCTGGAACTGGTGTGTACGGTAACCGGTTATGATGTCAAGGCAACGGCCGTTACCGCCAACGAAATGGCCTCCCAGAACCGTCTGACAGTGACTGTCAAGGTGGAGTTCTCCAATAAGAAATACCCGGAAGACGACGTCTCCAATAATTTCTCCGCCTATGAGGACTTTGACGCAACGCTGTCACTTGACGCCGTTGAATCCGGCCTCTGCGAGACCATCATAGAAAAGCTGGTGGAAGATATATTCAATGCAACAGTAGCCCAATGGTAGCCTCTTCATACATAAACCTCAGGAGCCTTACCCTGGATGAACTTACAGGAGTAGTTAACCTCTACCCCTGGTACGGTGCCGCGCACGTTGAACTTGCCCGCAGGATGTCCAAGGTGGGCGGAGACAGCTGGGGAGAAAAGCAGTATGCGCACAGCGCGCTTTATGTCCAGAACCGCCGTGCAATGGCAAACCTCGCGTATGGCGCACGGGAAATAGACTGCTCTGACAAGGACCTTGGAGCCCTTCTGGCCTCGTTCATGGAGCCGTCATCGGCCCAGAATGAAGGCGAGCACCAGGTGAGGGTTGTTGGCGGAGATTATTTCTCCCAGGCTCAGTACGACAACGTGAAGGAAGGCTCCGACAACATCTTCAGCCGCTTTGCCTTCAAGTCATCCTCCACCGCCGGGGATGAATCCGATACCTCTGACATCGCAGAGCGCTTTGCTACAGAGACCCTTGCCCGTATTTTTGCGGAACAGGGCCGAATAGAGGAGGCCAGGCGCATTTATTCCCGTCTGATTTTGGAATTTCCGGAAAAAAGTGCTTACTTTGCATCCCTTATTGATCAGCTGCACCTTTGATAAGGCTGAATACCGTGACTCCGGAGCGAAGCGACAAAGTCCCTTCCCCGAGGGAAGGGATTTAGGGAAGGGGTAACGTAGAGAAAAAAAGGTGCGCAGGGGTTTTTGAATGAAATGAAAAAACAATAGTTATGAACGCAGCATTTACAGTTTTGGTTGTCCTCATTATCATCGCAGCCATTCTCCTGATTGCAGTCGTCCTCCTTCAGAACGGCAAGGACGGCGGCCTTGCAACAAACTTCACTTCCGCAAACCAGACTCTTGGCGTACGCCAGACAGCAACCATCCTTGAAAAGGCCACCTGGTATCTTGTAGCCTTCATTCTGGTGCTCTCAATCATCACCGTGTTCGTTGCCCGTGGCGGCACCCAGCGCGGCGCCAACGACGCCATCTCCACAGAGATCCTGAATCAGGCAGACACTCAGGAAGAGGCCGCGGCCGCAGAGTTCCCTGTAACCCAGGAGAATCCCGAAGAATAATCCGGGACCCAAATTGAATAAAAACGGTGTGCTTTGCGGCGCGCCGTTTTTTTATTATATTTGTACACTAAGAACAAAACTTTAACCATAAATATGAAAAAGATTTCAGTTTTTCTTGCAGTAGCCGCCCTTGCAGCAGCCTGCGCATCACCGGAAAAGATGGCCAAGATGGCCGATGACGTTCTTGTAGAGTGCACCCCTCAGGTGCTGGAAGTTGTTAACGGCAACATAGACGCCACCGTTTCCGTAACCTATCCCAAGGATTATTTCAACTCCAAGGTTATCCTGGAGGTAACCCCCGTCATCGTCTATGAAGGCGGAGAAGCCTCAATGAAGCCTTTCAAGTATCAGGGTGAAGACGTTAAGGATAACTTCAAGGTAGTTTCCTCAGACGGTCAGAAAGTAACTGAGAAAGTGCATTTTGAGTATGTCGAAGGCATGGAGAAGAGCTATCTTGAACTTCGCGGCAAGGTATATGCCGGCAAGAAAGCCATAGACCTCCCCTCCAAGAAGGTAGCAGACGGCGCCAACACCACCTACATGCTTGTAAAACGCACCGGTAACGTCGCTTTCAAGGCCGATAACTACCAGGAGACCCTCTCCAGCACCACCGAAGGCCAGATCAAGTACCTGGTCAATAGCTCAGAGGTCCGCGGTTCAGAGCTCAAGGGAAGCTCCGTGAAGGACTTCGTCGCAGCCCTGGAGGCAGTTCAGGCCGATGAACGCTCAACCGTCACCAGCACAGAGATCGTTGCCTATGCATCCCCCGAAGGCGGCGCAGACCTCAACGACAAACTCTCCGGCAACCGTGGAGACAGCGCCCTCAAGGCCTGGAACAAGGTTACCAAGGGAACTGATGCATCGGCCCCCGAGGTAAAGAGCGTGGGTGAAGACTGGGAAGGCTTCCAGCAGCTTGTCTCAGAGAGCAACATCGAGGACAAAGACCTCATCCTCCGCGTCCTTTCCATGTACTCAGACCCTGCAGTGCGTGAAAACGAGATCAAGAACATGTCCCAGGTTTACACTGCCCTCAAGGGAGAGGTTCTTCCTGAGCTCCGCCGTGCACGCCTTATCGCCAACGTAGAATATAAGAACTACACCAACGAGGAACTTGTAGAGCTCCTTGCCAATAATGAGAATGCCCTTGATGAGGAAGCCCTCCTCCGCGTTGCTTCCGTTGTGAAGGATCCCGCCCAGAAGGAAAGCGTGTACCGCAAGGCCATCGATAAATTCGGCAGTGACCGTGCCCAGTACAATCTTGCTGCCCTCTATCTCCAGCAGGGCAAGAACGCCGCCGCAGAGAAAGAGCTTGCAAAGGTTCAGAGCAAAGACGACGACGTAGTGAATGCTCTCGGCGTCCTGGCCCTCCGTAAGGACGACCTTGAAACTGCAGAAGATTGCTTCCGCAAGTCCACTTCCCCCGAGGCCAAGGAGAATCTTGGCATAGTCCTTATCCTCACCGGCCAGTACGAGGAAGCCGTCCAGGTCCTGAAGGACCCCAAGGGCTGCTGCCACAACACCGTCCTTTCCCTCATCCTTGTGGATGAACTTGACAAGGCCCTCAAGACCGCCCACTGCGGAGATCCCAAGGTGTGGTACCTCAAGGCCATCATCAGCGCCCGTCAGGGAGATGCAGAGGGCGTAAAGAAGAACCTTGAAAAGGCTTTCCGTAACGCAGAGCTTAAGGAAAGGGCTCCCAAGGACATCGAGTTTGCCGGTTACGAGTTCTAAACCGTGAAAACTGTAGACTGGTTAGACATCATCTTCGGCGTCATCATGATGCCGTTGATGATGTTTCTCTTTCCAATAGGGGACTGGGTGCAGTGGCACTCCAGCTACGTGCTTCTGTACATCGGCTGGCTGTATCTGGTGTTCTTCCTTTGCCGTAAGGCCCTTGGCCCCGTCCTTCTGGACGGCAAAAAGGGTTATCTCACGGTGCTGGGAGTCCTGTTTCTGACGGCGGCCGCCACCTTCCTCATGTCCCTTACCCCTGTGGAGTTCCCGCGTAACCCGGAGTACGGAACCGGCATCGCCCCGCATATCCGCGCCATGTGGATAATGCTCATCGCGGTGGTTTCCTACGGTATTCCTGTGGGCATGCTCTCCGCAAAGGCCGGGCGTTTATCGGCCCAAAAGGAGGCCGATGAAGCCCGTCAGGAAAACGAGGATGCCGTGCGCACAAGGGCGGAGGAAGTGGTGAAGGATGACGACATCCTTGTGAAGTCGGAGTACAAGACCATCCATATTCCCGTAAGTGCCATCCAGTATATTGAAGGCAGGAATAACTATGCCTGCTTCCATCTGGATCACAGGGATGATGTTGTAACCCAGAAACCGCTCAAAGACGTCCTGGAAGAACTTCCGGAAGGTAAATTCGCCCGCATTCACCGTTCTTACATTGTTCCGGTATGGAGGATAGAGAAACGCACTGCGGTAAGCGTTAAACTGCTTGGAGTGGAGAAACCCCTTCCCATAGGCAGGTCCCATAAGAATAACCTGAATGGCCAGGAATAAAGATTT
>JAFZOU010000033.1 GCA_017550525.1 Bacteroidales bacterium | reverse complement strand
CTCCGGCGCCGGAGATGCCCGCCCCTTCAGAAGTTACTCTCACGGGGAAACCTCTGAGGTGTGTCACCGCCGTTAATCTGGCCCCGGTCAGCTTTGTGGGTGAAGGCGGGCAGTGGATGGGTATGGATGCCGATATCCTTAGGCGCTTTGCCATCTTGAACGGCCGTGAGTTCCAGATGCAGTTCCAGGAGCTTGGATCGGCCGTAATAGCCCTCTCTACCGGCCAGTGCGACGTAGTGAGCGCCTGCCTCTATGTGACGGAAGAGAGGCAGAAATCCGTAGACTTCACCATCCCGTATTATGAGTGCCATCCCGGATACTTCGTATATGACGGCGGGAAATCCTCAAGCATGGGCTTTGGAGAGCGTATGAAGATGAATCTTGTCACTGAAGGAAGGTGGAAACTCATTGCAGACGGCCTTCTTGAGACCCTCAAGATCACCTTCCTCTCAATCCTTCTTGGAACTCTCCTTGGAGCCGGTGTGTGCGCCATGCTACGTAGCCGCAGAAAATGGGTCCGTGAGATAGCCGGCCTCTATGGAGCCTTCATCCAGGGCATCCCCACGCTGGTCCTCCTTCTCATAATGTTCTACATTATCCTTGCAAATGCAGGCCTAAACGGTTCCGTGGTAGCCATTATCACCTTTGCCATGTGCTTTGCGTGGTCGGCAGGAAGCATCTTTGACACGTCCATCTCATCTGTCCCCAAGGGGCAGACTGAAGCCGGCCTCAGCCTTGGATTCACGCCGCTAAGGACCTTCACCGGAATAGTCCTGCCCCAGGCCGTGAAGAAGGGACTTCCGCTTTTTGCCGGAGAGTGCGTGTCTCTTCTAAAGAGCACCTCAATAGTTGGCTACATAGCCATTCAGGACCTTACCCGCGCCAGCGACCTTATCCGCAGCCGCACCTTCGACGCTCTCATTCCGCTGCTGGTTGTGACGGTGCTCTACTTTGTCCTTGCCTGGCTCATCCGGGTAGTGTTGAACCTTTTCCTCAAGAACAAGTAATATGATTAGCATAAAGCATTTAAGCAAGACTTTCAAGAATCCGGACGGTTCCTCAATTACCGTTTTGAAGGATGTGAATTGTGATATTCAGAAGGGAGAGGTCATCAGTATCATCGGCCCTTCCGGGACGGGAAAAAGTACGCTCCTGAGGGCCATCAACATGCTTGAGCCTCCCACATCCGGGGAAATCTGGGTGGACGGTGAGAACATTATGGCCAAGGGGTACAGGCTGGACAAGATGCGCAAGAAAATGGGCATGGTGTTCCAGAGCTTCAACCTCTTTGACCATATGACGGTGTTGGAGAACATCACCTACGCGCCCGTGCGCCTTCTCAAATTATCTGAGGAAAAGGCCCGGGAAGAAGCTATGGAGCTTTTGAAGAAAGTGGGGCTGGCCCAGAAGGCCGGTGTCTTCCCGGATTCCCTCTCCGGCGGCCAGAAGCAGCGTGTGGCCATTGCCCGCGCCCTTGCAATGCACCCGGACGTTATCCTCTTCGATGAGCCAACATCGGCCCTTGATCCCACAATGGTGGGAGAGGTCCTCAGCGTCATGAGGCAGCTGGCGAAGGACGGCATGACCATGCTTATAGTTACCCACGAGATGCGTTTTGCCCGTGACGTGAGCACCCGCATCTTCTTTATGAACGAGGGTATAATATATGAGGACGGCACCCCTGAACAGATCTTCGAGCACCCCGTTCATAGCGCCACAAAGGCCTTTGTGAACCGCATCCAGAAACTGGTGTACAATATTGACAGCGAAGACTTTGACTACCTCCAGATCCGCACGGGCCTCAATCAGTTCTTCCTCAAGTACAACCTCTCTGGGAAGGCAGAGAATGCGTACTCCATTATCAGCGAGATGCTCTTTGAACACCTTGGCGGAATAAGGCCGCTTACCTTCCGCATTACCTTTGCGGAACTATCCGGTGAGACAGCCCTTGACTTTATGGTTGAAGGGGCATCGGCCTCACCCCTCAAGGATCCTTCCGTCCTTGACGGTATCCGCATGAAGGCCCAGGCCATAGTGGAGGAACCCACCGCCCGCGGCTTCAGGATCAAGATTCTGATATAAGCCCTTTTACCTGGTCTGCCAGGTAAGGTTTGCTTCCTTTATGATATTGCGGTAGTAGGCCTCTACGTCCTTCCAGTGATAGAAGGGGTAGCAGTCTGTCTTGACAGGGATTGAGGTCTCGTTCTCGTTCATCAGGAACTTTACAAGAATGTCCTTGCTCCGCGGCTTACGGTAGAATACCCACTGGATATTGGCTCCCATAGGGATGAGGCGGAAGATGGAGAAATGCTGGTGAAGTGTCTCCATATCGTCAGTTGCGCCCGTGGATTCCTGAAATCCCAGAACGTAGCTGAAAGGCAGCACAACGTCGTCGTGGCCAAAGCGGAGACGAAGGCCGCTGCCGCCGGAAGCAATCATCTCAGAGGCGTTGTCAAGGAAGTTCTGGAGAAGAGGATAAATCATCAGATAGTTCTTCCTGGCGCCCGGCATAAGGCCCTCCCACAGGCACCAGCTGGCATTATAGGCTCTGAAAGCATCTATCATTCCCTCATCCCCAAAGACATCAGTGAAACTGAGCCCAAGTTCCGGAAGGCAATACATATCGGAGGCAACGTTGTAAAGATCATCGGCAAACTGATAATGGTCTATGAATGCCCTGGCCTTATCCGGATCATTGAACATAGCCTTCATCTGGGGCCTTCCGCTGAGCATCTTCCGCTTGAAAGCACGGAGCTTATCATAGAGAGGGCCGTCGGTCTCATTCTTTGGCACCTCTATGGACCTGTTGGCCCTTACATAAAACTGAGCTTCATCATCGGCTGCCATAGAGATGTCAAATGAAGGATTCAGTTCCTTCAGTTCCTCACAGAAAAACTCCATGCTGTGGACAACACGCCTTGAATTGGAGGAGTTGGCGATTACCTTGAGGGGCTTTGTCATCAGCTCCGGATAGTTGTCAAACATCCTCTTTGCAATGGCCTTGTGCTGCTTTGCTCCAAGCGGAGTAAGGGAACCGGCACGGCCCTTGGCGTCTGCCGCCGCAATGATGATTCTCTGACGCACATCCTCACCATAAGGTGTCAGAAGACCTGCCCTATGAGCCGAATCCAACTGTGCCGTAAGCCTTTTGTACTGTTTGTCCCCGGTCATATAACGTGCCCCGTGACGGCCGTAGTGGCTTATGTAGAAGGGTTCGTATCCCTTGGGGGCGGGAGTGATATGGCCTGTGGGAATGGGGTAATTGGCATAATTACCGGCAGTGAGTTCAATGTGCGAGAGGAGCTCCTCCCGGGATGTCTGTGCGCCGGCGCTCCAAACAAGGAGAATCAGGCCGAAAAGGAATAAGCTTATGCGTTTCATATGCGGTTGATTATATCTCTCATTTGTACAAGCACGGAGTCAAGGGCGGAAAGATTCTCCTCCCTGATGGGCTCTGACGGTGGGGACTCAAGTTTGAGCGGATTGATGGGAGAGCCGTTTCTCCACACGCGGAAGTCAAGGTGCGGGCCCGTGGCCGTTCCGGTCATTCCAACATAGCCGATAACCTGGCCCTGGGATACCCTCTGGCCGGCTTTTACCGCCATCTTGGAAAGATGGAGATAGGCCGTGGTGTAAACAGAATTGTGGCGGATCTTTACCATATTCCCGGCGCCGCCCTTGCCCCAGCCGGCGCTGAGAACGGTTCCGTCACCAATGCTTCTCACAGGCGTTCCGGTAGGAGCGGCATAGTCCACTCCGGTATGGGCCCTCACCGTTCCGTGCACGGGATGGAGCCTGTGGAGGGAATATCCGGAAGATATGCGGGTAAACTTGAGAGGAGCCTTCAGGAAGGCTTTCCGCATACTCTCACCCTTCTCATTCCAGTACGTATTGCCGCCGTCTCCCTGGTCAAAATACACGGCCGGAAGGCAGGTATCTCCCCTATGGAATTCTGCGTAACTCACTTTTTCTATGCCAACGGACTCCCCCTCGCACATCCTCTCGCTGTAAAGGATGCGGAACCTGTCCCCCTTCTGGAGGCCGAAGAAATCCACCGTCCAGGCATAAATATCGGCAATATTCACAATAAGGTCCGGCGACGCTCCCGCCGCAATCATATCGTTCCAGAGGGAGGAGTTGATGGTTACATCGGCCGTTTTGGTGACAATCTCCACCGGCCTTTCATAAGTCCAAACGGGGATGCTGTCACGGAGACTAAATATGGTTTCCTTCACCTGGCTGTTACTGTACACAACATACTGCAGGGCCGATGAATCCCTGTAATAAGCCTTGTAGGCATTGCCCGCGCGGAGTTTCCTGACGTCAAAGACGGTATCCGAGGCCCCTGCCAGCGCGTGCGCCTGCTGCGCCGAAGCCCCAAGCCGGGTGAGCCAGGCCGTGAAATTGTCCCCGCTTTTGATGGTACCGGGAACAACCGTGAATGAGTCAGTGCAAAATCCAAGGGGATAAACCGTATCCCTGACCTCCGCTACAGGCTCCGCAACCGCCCCTCCCCTGTTCCGTCCCGGAATGCAGGACATGGCCGATAATATAATAAGAAGTATACTGCCGATCCGAAGTTTCATACTCCAAATATACGAATAAAAAAGGAGATTCTTCGCTTCGCTCAGAATGACAGGACTTGTCATCCTGAGGAGCGCAGCGACGAAGGATCTCCTAAATTTTGTCAAGTTACGGAAAATGCGTAAATTTCGGAATTATATGATAGACACACTGAAAAATACCCGAAATCTGCCGGACAGCGCTCTCCAGGAGCTTCTGGAGAGCACGGATGCCGCCCTGGCGCAGAGGCTAAAGGACACGGCGCGGGAAGTGTGTCTCAAGGTAAAGGGCCCGGAAGTGCTTATCCGAGGGCTCATAGAGTGGAGCAACGTGTGCCGGAACGACTGCCTCTACTGCGGCATCAGGCGCTCAAGGGAGGGAGTTGTCCGCTACACACTTACCCCTGAACAGATCCTTCAGTGCTGTGACAGGGCCTGGAACGACGGAGTCCCTACCTTCGTGCTTCAGGGCGGAGAAAACCCCGCCGCGGCAAAAAGCCTCATCCCCACGGTGAGGGAAATCCGAGAACGCTATCCATCGGCCGCAATCACCCTGTCCCTTGGAGAACTCCCGTTTGAACTCTACGCAGCCCTTAAGGAAGCAGGAGCCAACAGATATCTTCTCCGTCACGAGACAGCTAATCCGGAGCACTACGCCAGCCTCCATCCCGCCGGGATGCATCTGGAGAGCCGCCTTGCCTGCATCCGGGAACTCAAGCGCCTTGGCTATGAAACCGGAATGGGGATGATGGTTGGAAGCCCCGGGCAAACCACCCGGAACCTTGTGGAAGACCTCCGCCTTATGCAGGAGGTTAGCCCCCATATGATTGGTATCGGCCCTTTTATCCCTCAGGAAGGGACTCCATTTGAGAATTACCCCGCCGGAAGCGCAGAGACAACTCTCAGGCTCCTTGCCATAATGAGGCTTATGTTCCCGGAGGCCAATATCCCCGCCACAACTGCCCTGGCAACGCTTTTGCCGGGGGGCAAGCAGATTGGAATCCTGGCCGGGGCAAATGTAATCATGAACGTTTACACTCCCATTACGGAGCGTAAGAAATACGACCTTTATAAAGGAAAGACAGATGTATAATCCTTCATCACCATACGCTCAGGAATTCATAGACCATGAGGAAATCCTTGAGAGTCTCAAGGAGGCGGAAAGGGAAAGCCGTAACCCTGAGAGGGTTGCCGCAATCCTTGAGAAAGCAGCCCTTCTGAAGGGTCTCACCCACCGTGAGGCCGCAATCCTTATGGACTGCACTGATCCCGCGCTGGAAGAAAAGATCTTTGCCCTGGCGGCAAGTATAAAGCAGCGTTTCTACGGCAACCGCATTGTGCTCTTTGCCCCGCTGTACCTTTCAAACTACTGCGTAAACGGCTGCGTATACTGCCCCTACCACTATAAGAACAAGACCATCCCCCGCCGGAAACTCTCCCAGGAGGAGATTGCGGAGGAAGTCCGCGCCCTTATCCGCACGGGCCACAAGCGCCTTGCGGTTGAAGCAGGTGAGGACCCTGTGAACAACCCTCTGGAGTATATCCTTGAATCCATCAAAACCATCTATTCCGTGAAAGAGGGCGGCAACTCCATCCGCCGAGTGAACGTGAACATCGCCGCAACTGACGTGGAGAGTTACCGTAAACTGAAGGCTGCAGGTATCGGCACATATATCCTCTTCCAGGAAACCTACAACAGGGAGCAGTACCTTAAACTTCACCCTACCGGCCCAAAGAGCAACTACGAGTGGCACACTGAGGCTATGGACCGCGCCCAGGAAGGCGGCTGCGACGACGTAGGGATAGGCGTCCTCTTCGGCCTCTCCGGTTACCGCTATGAACTTGTTGGCCTCCTAATGCACGCAGAGCACCTTGAAGCACGTTTTGGCGTGGGACCCCACACCATAAGCGTTCCCCGTATCTGCCCTGCAGAGGACATCTCCGTGGAGGATTTCAAGGACGCTCTTCCGGACAATATTTTCCGTAAACTGGTGGCTGTTCTCCGCGTTGCGGTCCCTTACACCGGCATGATTATCTCCACCCGTGAAAGCGCCCGCATGAGGGAGCAGCTCCTCCACTGCGGCATTTCCCAGATAAGCGGCGGCTCCCGCACAAGCGTGGGCGGCTACACCACCGTGGAGCGCCACGACGAAACCGCGCAGTTTGACATTGCCGATACCCGCCCGCTGGACAGCGTAGTCCGCTGGCTCCTGGAGAACGACCACATCCCCTCATTCTGCACCGCATGCTACAGGGAAGGCCGCACCGGAGACCGCTTCATGAGCCTTTGTAAGAGCGGGAAAATCGGCCTTTGCTGCACGCCAAATGCCCTTATGACGCTGAAGGAGTACCTGATGGACTACGCCTCCCCGGAAACCCGCGCCGCCGGCGAGGCCCTCATAGAGAAGTCTTTGGCCGATATCCCCCTTGAGCGCACCCGCGAGATAACGGTAAGACACCTTGGGGAGATTGAGGAAGGCGCAAGGGATTTTAGATTCTAAGGTATGGAACGCATCCACATAGCGGTCATCGGCCATGTAAACAGCGGAAAATCCACGCTTGTCAACGCTCTTTGCGGGCAGGAGGTTTCCCTTGTGAGCCCCGTTGCCGGCACTACCACAGACCCTGTAAGAAAAGCCGTGGAATTGCCGGGAATCGGCGCATCCGTCATCATCGACACCCCCGGCCTGGAGGACACCACCGCCCTTGGCCCTGAACGCATGCGCCGCACCATCTCCGTCCTAGATGAGGCCGATATTGCCGTAGCACTGCCGCCTTTCCCTAAGATTGATGCTAGTATTCCAGTTGTCAACTACACCCCTGGAGAATCCATAGAATCCCTTCTGGAACGCATCAGAAAGGCCCTTCCCAAGGAGGATGAAAGGTTCCTTACCGGGGACCTTGTAAAAACCGGAGACAAGGTGCTTCTTGTGATGCCCCAGGACTCCGAGGCCCCAAAAGGCAGAATAATCCTCCCCCAGGTGCAGGTTCTCAGGGAACTTCTGGACCGCGGATGCATCCCCGTCTGCTGCACCCCGGCGAGCCTCCCTGAAGCCCTCAACACCGCTCCGGACCTTGTGATTACTGACTCCCAGGTGTTTGCCGCAGTGAATGCAGCAATTCCTTCTGAGACTCCACTCACCTCTTTTTCCGTCCTCCTTGCCGGCGCAAAAGGAGACATAAGGGCCTATGTCGAAGGAGCCAGAGCCATTGAAAGCCTCAAAGACGGAGACCGCGTCCTTATCGCCGAGGCCTGCACCCACGTCCCGGACTCCGAGGATATCGGCCGCGTAAAAATTCCCGCGCTCCTCAGGAAGAAGGCCCGGGTAGAGGTTCAGATTGCCGCCGGGAATGACTTCCCAGAGAATCTGGATGGCTATTCCCTCATAATCCACTGCGGGGCATGCGTTGCCGGACGTCAATTGGTGCAGTCCCGCATAAAAAAGGCACTCCGCCAGGGAGTGCCAATCACTAACTACGGTATAGCCATTGCGGCCTTGCAGGGTATCCTGGGAAGGATTTCCTTGCCTTAGGCGTCAAATTCCGCTACAATCTTCTTTATGTCGGAGGGGTTGAGCCTTCCGTAGACTTTCTCGCCAATTGTTGCCACCGGGGCAAGGCCGCAGGCGCCAACGCAGCGGAGGCAGTCCAGGGAGAACTTGCCGTCCGGGGTGGTCTCACCCACTTCAATTCCAAGCACCCTCTTGAATTCCTCCAGTACCTTGTCCGAGCCACGCACATAGCAGGCGGTTCCAAGGCACACTGACACGGGATACTTTCCCTTGGGCACCATTGAGAAGAAAGAATAGAACGTCACCACGCCGTATACCTTTGAAGCGGGGATACCAAGTTCACGGGCAATCACCCTCTGAACTTCCTCAGGGAGGTAACCAAGGGTATTCTGGCACTCGTGAAGGATGCTGATGAGTTCACCGGGATCATTATTAAATTTCCGGCAGATGGCCTCCACCTGACGGAGAGCTTCACACGATACTTTCATAACTTCTACTTGATGCTTTTGTCAAAATAATGGGTATGGAGGAGTTTCTCTGAAAGTTCTCCCAGGGGTTCCCCAAGGTAAACTTTATAGAGCTGCTGGATATCCGGGTTCTCATGGCTCTTGCGGATGGGCTTGCCTTCATCCTCACGGTAGATGGCACGGGCGCGGGCCTTCAGGACCTCAACGTTGCCGTGGTGGTAAGGCTGTCCGGCGCCGCCGATGCAGCCGCCGGGGCATGCCATGATCTCAACCACGTGGTAATTCAGTTCGCCAGAACGGAGCTTGTCCATAAGGTAGCGGGCATTGCCAAGGGTATGGGCAACGCAAACCTTCAGGGCAAAGCCGTTAAGGTCTATGGTTGCCTCCTTGATGCCGTCAAGGCCGCGGACATCCGTAAACTCAAGCCTCGGGAGGGTCTTCCCTGTGTACACCTCATACACGGTACGGAGGGCTGCCTCCATCACGCCGCCGGTTGCTCCAAAGATGGCACCGGCACCTGAGGATTCTCCCATGGGAGTATCAAAATCAGAGTCAGGAAGGCTCTTAAAGTCAATATTTGAACGCTTGATAAGGCGCGAGAGTTCACGTGTGGAGATTGAGTAATCCACGTCCGGATTTCCGTTAACGGAGAATTCCTCACGCTCGCACTCGTACTTCTTGGCAAGGCAGGGCATGATGGACACCACCACCAGCTTCTCACGCGGGATACCCATCTTCTGAGCCCAGTAGTTCTTTGCAATTGCGCCAAACATCTGGGCCGGGGATTTGGCCGATGAAGGATACTCCAGAAGATCCGGATAGTTGTGCTCATAGAAATTCACCCATGCCGGGCAGCAGGAAGTCATGATGGGAAGCTTCACGCCCTTGTCCCCGCCAAGGAAGGCCTTGAGGCGGTGAAGGATCTCTGCGCCCTCCTCCATGATGGTGAGGTCTGCGGCAAAGTCCGTGTCAAACACATAGTCAAAACCAAGGTAGCGCAGGGATGTTGCAAGCTTTCCGGTAACAATTGTTCCGGGCTCCATGCCGAATTCCTCGCCAAGGGCAACACGCACTGCCGGTGCGGGCTGTGCAATCACAATCTTATCCGGATTGCAGAGGTCATCCAGAAGACGGTCAGTGTTGTCACGCTCCGTAAGGGCGCCGGTGGGGCACACCGCCACGCACTGGCCGCAGTATGTGCAGTCCGTATCCTTGAACATGCGGTCGAAGGTAGGGGCGATTGTGGTTTCAAAGCCACGGCGCACGGCTCCCAGAACGCCCACGGTCTGGACCTGGTTGCACACTGTCTCGCAGCGGCGGCACAGGATGCACTTGTCCATGTTGCGGGTGATGGCCGCGGTCTCCTCCTTCTTCCTCACGCTCTGCTCTCCCTTGTAGGTCATCCTGCGGATATTGAAGCGGGTAACCAGCTTCTGGAGCTCGCAGTCATTGCACTTGGGGCAGGTAAGGCAGTCGTTGGGGTGGTCGGAAAGAATCAGTTCCGCAACAGTCTTACGGGCGCGGACAACGCGGGCGGAATTTGTACGGACCACCATTCCCTCAGTCACCATAGTGGCGCAGGAAGGGGCAAGGTTGCGCCTTCCCTCCACCTCAACCACGCAAACACGGCAGGATGCAGGGGAATTCTTGACGCAGGTGCCCTTAAGGTCCATATGGCAAAGGGCGGGGATATTTATGCCGATAGTAGCGGCCGCGTCAAGGATGCTTGTTCCTTTGGGCACGCTTACGGCCCTGTTATCTATAGTTAGGGTTATCATATTTTCCATAGCGTGCGGGATTAAATAACTTTAATGGCTCCAAACTTACACCTTGACAGGCACATTCCGCAGCGGATGCACTTCTCAGAGTTGATGGAGAAGGGCTTTCTGACCTCTCCGGTGATAGCCTCGGCGGGGCAGCCGCGCGCGCAGGCGCTACAGCCCTTGCAGAGATCAGGATCAATTGAGTAGGTAAGGAGGGCCTTGCACTTATGGGCGCGGCACACATGGTCACGTACGTGCTCCTCATATTCCTCACGGAAGTTGGAGAGGGTGGAGAGCACGGGGTTGGGAGATGTCTGGCCAAGGCCGCAGAGGGCAGTGTCCTTGATAACCTTTGCCAGGTTCTCAAGGGTATCCAGATCCTCCATGGTTCCCCTGCCCTGGGTAATCTTGTCCAGGATTTCCAGCATTCGGCGGTTGCCGATGCGGCAAGGGGTGCACTTTCCGCAGCTCTCATCCACGGTGAACTCCAGGAAAAACTTTGCAACGGACACCATGCAGTCGTCCTCGTCCATCACTATCATACCGCCGGAACCCATCATGGAGCCCGCTGCAGCAAGGGATTCGTAGTCAATTGGAATATCCAGGTGCTTTTCAGTAAGGCAGCCGCCGGAAGGACCGCCGGTCTGGACGGCCTTGAACTTCTTGCCGCCCTTGACTCCGCCGCCGATGTCATAGATAATCTCCCGGAGCGTTGTGCCCATGGGGACCTCGATGAGCCCCACGTTGTTGATCTTGCCGGCAAGGGCGAACACCTTTGTGCCCTTTGATTTTTCAGTGCCGATGGAAGCGAACCACTGGGGGCCCTTGGTGAGAATGACGGGAACGTTGGCCAGAGTTTCAACGTTGTTCACGTTGGTGGGATTGCCAAAGTAGCCGGCCTCTGCGGGGAACGGGGGCTTCAGGGTGGGCTCACCGCGCTTACCTTCCATGGAGTGGATGAGGGCGGTTTCCTCACCGCACACGAACGCACCGGCGCCGTAGCGGATCTCTATGTCAAAGTCAAAGCCTGTTCCAAGGATGTTATTTCCAAGGAGGCCGTATTCACGGGCCTGGCCGATAGCAACCTTGAGGCGATGCACAGCCAGAGGGTATTCGGCCCTGATATATATAAGGCCGTGGTGGGCGTTGATGCAATAACCGCAAATCATCATTGCCTCGATGACTGAGTTGGGGTCTCCCTCCATTATGGAACGGTCCATGAATGCGCCGGGGTCTCCTTCATCGGCATTGCAGACAACGTATTTGTCCGGGGCGTCAAACTTACGGGCAATCTCCCACTTCACTCCGGTGGGGAAACCTGCGCCGCCGCGGCCACGGAGGCCGGAGGCCTTAATGTCGGCAAGGACCTCAAGGCTGTCCCTCTGGAGACTCTGGGCCAGTGCCTTGTAGCCGTCACGGGCAATGTATTCGCGGATATCCTCCGGATTGATGAAACCGCAGTTACGGAGGGCGATCCTCAGCTGCTTGCGGTAGAAGTTCATATGCTTGGAGTCACTGATGTGCTCCCCGGTTCCGGGATCCTGGTACAGGAGGCGCTCCACCTTGTTGCCGCCGATGATATGGGACGACACAATTTCCTCCGCGTCTTCCGGGCGGACGGATGTGTAGAAGGTGTTGTCCGGGACAATCTTCACAATGGGGCCTTTTTCGCAGAAGCCAAAGCAGCCGGGAACAACCACGTCCACTTTGTCCTCAATCCCGTGGGCCTTCAGCGACTCACGGAGATTCTCTACGATCTTGGCACTTTCGGAGGCTTTGCAGCCGGTACCGCCGCAGCAGAGGATCTGCATGTGCGGCGTGCCTTTCTCAAGGCCGGCAGCCTCTGTGGAAGAGGCCAGGTTGCTTTCCTCCCTGACAGACAGGGCTTTAAGGGCTTCCTGTCGGATGCTTTCAAGGGCATCGGGTGAGTTTATGATCATTAGTTTCGGGATTAGTATTTCTTTCAAACCACTAATATAGGAAGATTTCCGGAAAAAATGTAAATTTGTGGTATGAAAAAGATAGCGTCTGTTATTATTCTTCTGGTCGTGGCTGTATCGGCCTACGCCCAGTATGCCACCCCCGCACTCGCAGAGCGCAAGGGCTGCACCATCAAGATTGACGGAGAAAAGCTTAGCCATCAGGAGGCAAATCTTCTTATGTCCAATATTGACGGGGAGGATTATTCCGCCCAGTGGGCAAAGGCCCGCGGCTGGCGCACCGCCGGTATCTCTATGATAGCGGGTGGCGGGGCCATTGCCGCCGGAGGCGCCATGGCGGTCCTCATAGGCGCCCTCACATCGGCCCTTGGCGCCACTGTAGGGGCTGTCGCCGGAGCCACAGTGGGGAGTATCGGAGCCACAGTGGGGAGTATCGGAGGTGAGGAGCAAGCCCAGCAATCGGCCTCCGAGGCGGCTCAGAAAGGCGCAGATGCCGGAAAACCCATCATAAACGGAGGTATCATAGCAATGGGTCTGGGCCTTGCCACCCACATTGCCGGTATTCCCCTCACAGTTGTGAACAGCGTAAAGATGAGTAAGCTGGTGGACAAGTACAATGAGTCCCTCCCGGCCACCATGCCTGAGACTGAACCGGCCCCGGAGATGGAACTCTCATTCGGCGCTACCCGTAACGGCGTCGGCCTCTGCCTTACCTTCTAAAAAACCGGCTAGGCTGAGCGGAATTCTCGTCTTTCCGCCCAGCTGAAATAATTAATTCTTTCCCTTGCTTTTGTCCGCCAAAAAGGATATCTTTGTGCTTTACAAATAGCAAAACGGGAATAATGACCTTTATACTTATCCATATAAATGCCTCTGATGACCATTCAGGGGCATTGTCATTTTTCCCGCAAGTGACTGTGCAACAACACAAAAGTCCAATACAAAATGAAACAAAAACAACTTTATGAGGCCCCCTGGGCCCAAGCCTTCGTAGTACAACCCGAAGGTATGATCTGCCAGAGCGATCTCTTCAATGAGACAAATCCCGGACTGGTGGGTGTAGAACTTACACTCGAGGATGATTTCATTTACAACCTCTAAACTTATTGCCTTATGAAAAAGTTATTCTATGCATTCGCCGCTCTGGCCGTAGTTGCCAGCTGCGCCAAAGTAGCGGAGGTTGAAAACAATGTTGAACCCAAGGATGAGAAAAATCTTGTCCGCTTGACCATCCGTACTCAGGCCCCCCAGACCAAAACCTACATCGAGCAGGTTGGAAGCACCAACAAGTATCAGCCCAGCTGGAACGAGGGAGACAAGCTTGCCATATTCTTTGACAGCACTAAGTCAGCCAAGGACGCAGAGCTTGAGAACTATGGAGATGACGGAGATCCCGCAGAGTTCGTTGGAGACGTTTCAGTTTCTACAGGAGATCATACCATCTACGCCTTCTACCCTGCAACCACCGTTTTCAAGAAGGGTTCTACAGACCAAAAGGTGGAGCTTCAGGTTGCAACAGTTCAGCGCCCTGCAGCAAACACATTCGACCCTTCGGCAGACATCGCAGTTGCCAAGGCTTACAGTATCAATGTAACAGGAAACAGCGTAGACATTGCTGATATGGTTTTTGCCCGTCTGCTTTCTACTATTAAGGTAACTGTCACAGAAAGCAACGGTGATATTGATCCCGCAGAGACAATCAATGCAATTTCCATAACCGGAGAAGCAAATCTTACCGGCGCCCTGGTATGGGATTTTGTCAGTGAAGATGCAACCGCAGCCTCAGACAACGCCACCGTTACGGCAGACCTTGCCGCCAATCCCATTGCATTCGGCACCCCTATCTATCTGCTTGTCAATCCCGCAACTCTTGCTGCAGGTTCAGAACTGACCGTCACCGTTTCCACAAGCGCTCACGAGGTCACAAAGACCATCAACAGCCTTCCCAAGGACTTTGTCTTCCCTCTTGGCGGAATATCAGAGTTGAGAATCAACCTTGACGGAGACGCCAGTGTTGCCGTTGCTCCCCCTGTTTCAGAGCCTACTTCAGGATGGTCTCTAGTTAAGAAATTACACTGGCTCCGTCCGGGTGATGAGGTTGCAATTGTTGCTGCAGCCCATGACGTTGCCGTGTCTACCACTCAAAACTCCAATAATCGCGGTACAGTAGACGTGACTGTTTCTGACGATATAATGACAATTAACAATACTGTCCAGCGTTTCACATTAGAGAATGGTACTGTTGCCAATACCTACTCATTCAAATCTATCAATGGCGCTCAGACAAATAACTACATCTACGCAGCATCTAGTTCGAACAACTACATGAGATCAAAGGCGGCGAAGGATGATAATGCCTCATTCTCTATTGTAATTGATGACAGCGGCGTAGCTACTTTGGTTGCAAGCGGTAGTAACACTCACAGTTTTATGCGCTACAATACCAGCGGAATGTTCAGTTGCTACAACAAAGAGTCTTCAATTAAAGAAGAGGTCCGCTTATTCAAACTCTACGCTTCTTACAGTGTTCCTGCACTTGATACTCCCACAAATCTTGATGCTGTTGATGTTGACGGTGACGTGCTTGTCACATGGGATGCCGTTTCAGATGCAGATTCCTATACTGTCAGCTGCGGAGAAACCGTTCAAACCGGTGTCACTGATACTGATTATACATTCCTGGGAGTTGCCCCCGGCACTTACACGGTAACTGTCAAGGCCATTTCCAATGACCATTCCGTAAAACTTGATTCTGATGTTGCAACAACATCTGTAACCGTTGTAGATTCAGGTTCAGGTACAGATCCTGACCTTTCAGGAGATTATCTCATCGGATACTACACTTCATCAAATACGTGGGTATTGATGACTTCTTCCGTTAACTCAAAAGACTATTATGAATCCGAGACCACTTCGGTATCCACGGCGTTTGCATCTTTGAACAGCTCAGAATTTGTTACCGCCGGTTATAACACCAACGATTATCTTTGGAAAGTGGAGAAAGATGCCAACGGGTATTCAATCAAGAGCTATAAGACAAACAAATATGTAGCTTTAAAGGTAGATGACAACAAAGCTTCTGCCGAAGGTGCATTAGACGACGATGATTTCACCACGTATTTCTCAATAAGTATCAGTGAAGACATTGCTACTATTACAAGCAAATTTAAGACTGCACGTAGTCTGAAATACAATACCTCAGCTCCTCGTTTTGCATTCTATACATCCGCGCCTAATATCAGCCTTATCCCTTGCTCGTACGATAACAGAACGGCCGTAACCCTTTCATTTGCAAATGATAACCTTGCATATAACACGGAGAATTATGCCACTTGCACAGGCCAGGTAGTATCTGCCTCTCCCAATGTAGCTGCTATTACCAATAATATCACCTATACTCTGACAGGTGACGCGATTGGTAATGTAAACGCCTCATCAGGTACCGTATCGCTCAACGGGACTTCCGGCACGGCAACTATTACTGCTTCATTTGACGGAGATGCAACTTATCGTCCAGCTTCAAGTAGTTACACTATTAATGTAGTCAGCGCGACAGCCACTGCTGATTGGGAGTTGGTTAATGACTTCTCAAGCATTGTTAGTGGAGATAAATATATGTTTGTCGCCAAATACAATGAAACTGACTATTATATGTCATCAGCAACTGCCTCTGTTAAGAATGTCTCAGCCGTTGTTCTTTCAAGCGATCCTACATCAAGCTCTTTTGTCACTAATAACAATATGTGGTTTATCCTAACGGGGGACACTTCTACTGGCTTTACCGCGTCCAATAGCGACGGAAAGACGCTACAAATCACAAATGATAATAATGGTCTGAAAGTAGCTACCGGTGATGGAACCGTGTTAACATTCCAAAGTGGTGATAGTGGTTTAACAGGCACAATCGTCAAAGGAAGCGATGGCTCACAGACTCGTTATATCGGTTGTTACCAAGGCAACAATTGGAGATGTTACACTTCCGTTAATAACAATATTAAGGCATGTCAATATCGGTGGTACCACTATATTGGTGAATAACATTTTCCTCTTGCAAAAAATGTCCGGGCAGTACCCGGACATTTTTTTGTAAGTTATCGTTATCATTTAGCAAATAATCTGTAACTTTGTTTTTAATAAGAGGACATTATGTATAAACACATCATATCCGTCTTTGTTCTGGCTGGAATGCTTTCATCATGCCTTGAGAGCAAGGATGAATTAGTTCCCTCTACAGGTGCTAAAGTGGACCTTACGCTGAGCATCAGTTCCGTGAGTCCAGCCACAAAGACTGTCATTGAGGAGCATACCGGTGATGACGGAAAGACAGCCTTTAGCATCAAATGGGCAAAGGGAGACAAACTGGGCGTCCTGCTGGACTCCTGGGGCAGCAAGCAAGAGCCGGCGCTGGTGATGGATAATACATCCGCCAGCACAGAAAGCGCATCATTCCAGGGTATTATTCGCGATATCCTGGACGGGAGCCATTTCCTGTACACCTTCTCCCCTGCCTCTGCTCTATTGGGCACGGAGGGTGAGAACAAAATCAACCTTGCAATTCCTACAGAGCAGCACCTGCCCAATAATTCATTTGACCCGACGGCAGACCTTGTGGCCGGGAAGAGCTATCACATTGTTGTAAAAGCCAATAATCCTTTTGCAGAAATCAGCAATATCCGTTTTTCTAGGATTCTTGCCACAATTATCGTGAGGGTTGTAAACAACGGCAAAAAGAATCTGGAGGGAGAAAAGATTCGCAAGATTACCCTCACATCCAATATGGCCGATGCCGCCCTTACGGGCTCAATCCAATGGGACTACGCCAGCGAAAGCATCAGCGTCCTATCGGCCAATAACAGTGTAACTGCAATACTTGAAAGCCCTATTTCCATTGACGGAGAATCATCGGCATTTATCCTTGTCAATCCTATTACTCTGAGCAAAGGTTCATCCCTTGTGGTAACAATGGAAACAGACAAACACCGCATCACCAAAACTATCTCCAGCCTGCCTCAGGACCTGGTTTTCCCCGGCAACAACGTATCGGCCCTCAAGCTCACTATTACTGATGCCGATACAATGATAGAGGAGCTTTAATTATTCCTTTACACAGCGGTTCTATTAGAATTGGGACAGCCAGGGACACAAAAAGGGCGTTTTTCGTGTTACAAGCTGCCCTTGGGGACAGCTACGGACACAAAAATGGCCGTTTTTGGGTTACAAGCTGCCCCGGGCGCTGTTATCTATGGGGACACGCAGAATAATTGATTATCTTTGCAGTGTTGAATGAGCCAATGTGCAATTATGCTATTTCAGAACATAGTGAATGCCCGGGATCTGGGCGGGATAAGGATTGGTGACAGGACTGTCCGGGAGGGGCTGCTTCTCAGGACGGCGCACCTTCACGATGCTTCTGATGAGGATATCATGAAGCTTTCCCGGGACTATAACCTGAAACGAGTCTTTGACTTTCGTTCATACCCGGAGGCCTCAATGCAGCCGGACCGCCCGGTTCCGGGTGCGGAATACCTGCTGCTCCCCACCCTTGATACCGCAGCAGAGCATCAGAGCGGCGAGGCAATCCCGGAGACAATGTGGCTGGACCTTCCAAAGCACATTGTGAACCTGTCCTTTATGAAATTGTTCAAGGAAAAGGCCAAGGCACTGTATCCTTCGCTCATACTCAGCGAGTTTTCACAGCTCCAGTACGCTACCTTCATGAACCTCATCCTGGAAACGGAAGAAGGGGCTGTTCTGTGGCACTGCTCTCAGGGAAAAGACCGCACCGGGATAGGTGCAGCCCTTATCCTTGGCGCACTTGGGGCCGATAGGGAAACAATAGTGAAGGACTTCGACCGCTCCAATGACAACTACAGGCCTCTTGTGGAGAGGCTTTGTGCCGATGTAGATGCCGCCGGAGGCGGTGAGGAGGAGAAAGAGGTTGTACGTGCCTTTATGGGCGTGAGCGTGAAGAACTTCTGCCACGGCCTGGACCTCATAGACGCCAACTGGGGCTCAATCCCGGGTTACCTTGAGGAGCAGATGGGAATAGACCAGTCAGACCTCCATAAACTCCGTGCACGTTACCTTGTAAGTGACTAATTGCCATCTGGCACAAGAACGGCCGTTTTTGTGTTACCAGATATAGGCCCTTCTTTCCTTGGGAAGGTACAGCTTGCAGTTGCGGTCAACCCCGAAGAGATCGTACCAGAGGTCACAGTTCATCACCACGCCGTTAACCCTCAGGCGGGCGTGTGAGTGGACGTCCTTTTCCGGGAACTGGGCCAGTTTGGTATCGCTGTACTGAACCCTCCACACATAGGCATAAGACTCGAAAAACTTCCTCAGTTGCTCCTTATAGGCTTCGCCTGTATAGCCATCGGCCTGAAGACGGGCCTTGTAGGCATCAAGGGCGGCGTGGAAACCGCCAAGGTCTGCGATATCCTCCGTCTGGGTGACATCTCCCTTGGAAAAGAGTCCGGGCTTACGTACGGGATCTATCTCAAGGTGGCTGTAGCAGGCCACAAGGTTGTCACGGCGGTCCTCGAAGGCCATTTTGTCGGCCACCGTCCACCAGTTGTCCTTGTTACCGTACTTGTCATACTCAGAGCCGTTGGTGTCAAATCCGTGGGTAAGTTCGTGGCCGATAATCACGAACATGGCGTACTCGTATGCTGCCGTGACGTTTTCCGGAAGGGTGGGCGGAAGCATCAACGCCGGATAGATGAACACGGCGTTATACGAAGCATCGTACATTGCGTTCATAAGGGTAAGGTCCGCGGGAATAAACTCATTGGTGGACGGTACCGCACATGTAAGCATAAAACTGAACATATCATTGCTGCCCAAAAGCTTGCCCTTCATTGCCGCAATGCCGCGGTTTCCGCGGTAAACGGCCTCGGCAAGGGTTTCGCAGTCGGTATACTTTGCCACGGCATCCATATACCACTGGTCCGGGTATGCCACGTTGAGGGCGCAGTAATCCAGTTTGTCAATGGCGTTACTCTTTGTGGTCTCGCTCATCCAGTCAACATTCTGGATGCGTTTCCTGAGGGACTCCTTGATTTCCCTGGTAATACCAAGATACTTGTCCTTGAATTCCTTGGTGAGGATGGTATTGGCAAAGTGATATGACAGGGTATAGGCATTGGCAAAGGCAGCAGTATTCCGGGCATCATCCTTAAGCTGCTCCTCAGAGAACTGGTCATAGTATTTCCAGCACTTGTCAATGATAGAGAGGAGTTCCTCCAGTGACTTCTGACCCAGTAAGTTCCAGAAGACAGCCATACCCGGGTCTATCACAAAGAGCGAGGGATCAACCCCCATACCCTTTATGACAAGACTCAGGGCCGATCCTTCCTCCCCCGCCTTGGTCTGGGCAATGGGAACAAGCTTAGCTGGATCTATCTCTCCTGGAGGCAGGGGGACACTGGAAGACTCCAAAAGCGGCAAAAGATTACCCATAAGTCTGCCGTCCTTCCATACCAGACGCCATGTCTGGAAAAGCGTACTTCCCCACGCGGGGTTACCATCGGCAATCAACTTTCCGATGGTGATGAAGGCTTCCTCCTTTGTCTGAGGCTGGGGGAAGCGGGCCTTCAGGGCGTCAACAAACGCCTTGGAAGCCTCCGGGTTCCCGGAAGCCGCCTCCTTGAGGCTGTAGAATTTTTCTATATCCGGGACCTTTGAACGGAGCTCCTTCACGCGCTCCGCCATAGCCTCAGTCTGCGCATACATACCGCCAACGGCGCTCTTTTCAGGAATGGGCGTATTGCGGAGCCATGTGCCGTTGCAGTAGTCGTAGAAATTGTCTCCGGGCTTTATGGAAAGGTCCTTGCCGGCTTCAGCGCCGCTTGGCAGCGGAAGCGAATCCGTTGCAGACTGGGGCTCCTTTGCGCAAGACAATACAAGCAGAATGGCCGCTCCGGCGGTGAGGATATTGCGTAACTTCATATCTATCAATAAATTTTAATCCGTGAATATAATAATATTTGACCAAACGGGCAACGAACTGCACAAAAATGGCCATTTTCGTGTTTTTCGTTGACCAAACGGGCAACGAACCGCGCAAAAATGGCCGTATTTGTGTCGCCAGCCGTCCCGGAGGCATTACAATCTTATCTCACCTTTCTTTATGGTGCCCTCCAGGAGCGTCCCGGGGATGATTTCACGGATGGCGTCCACCACAGCGTTCACCTTGGCCTCGTGGATGTAATCACGGCGGATCACAAGGGAGATTGTGCGGCTTGGCACAGGGTCTACAATGGGCCTCAGGCCGTGCTGCTGGCTGTACAATATAAGGTTGGTGTGGGTTTCAGGGATGATGGTGATGCCGCCGCTGTCGTTCACAACCTGGATGAGGGTGCCCACCCTGCCGCCTTCAAAGAAGCGCTCGTAGGTGAATCGGCCATCCTTGAGATCGTCCGGTTCCAGCTGCCTCAGGCCGTCACGGATAATCCATATGGCCTGGCTGCGGAGGGATTCGGCCTTTATGGTTTCGCTGGCGTAGAGGGGGTTATCGGCCGATACATAAGCCAGGAATTTCTCACGGTAAAGCGGTATTTCCAGGAATTCAGGCTCCGTCACGGGCCCTGCCATTATTCCCATATCAACCTCGGCCTTGCGGAGTTTGTCCTTGATGGTGCCGGTGAGCATCTCCTCAGTCTGGAGGGAAATTGACGGGCAGTTATGGCCGATACTTTTGAACATCCCCGGGATAAGAACGGGCGCAACCGTTGAGATAAGGGCTATCCTTAGAGGGCCTGAGAGGACTTCCTTTTCCGTTTTTGTGAGTTCCGATATCTGCTCCACGTTATAGAGCGCCACCTTGGCCTGGTCAATTATTTTCCGGCCGATTTCCGTTGGAGCAACAGGATATGCGTCCCTGTCAAAGATCTGGACGTCAAGCTCTTCCTCAAGTTTTTTGACCATAAGGCTGAGCGTGGACTGCGTGAGGCCGCAAGATTCCGCCGCCTTCCCGAAGTGCCTGTACCGCTCTATTGCAACAATGTAGCGTAACTGCTGTAGTGTCATTTTTCCGTGCCGATTGATTATATCAATGCAAAGATAAACATTTTTATATTGATAAATGATATCGGGAACTATAATTTTGCACCGTGAACTGGAAGATAATCACCTGGTACACGGGAGTTTCACTCCTTCTGGTGGCGGCGCTGATGGCTGTCTCCGGCATAATCGCGTGCTGCACCCCAGGGGACGAGAGCCGGATTCCGCTACTTTTTTCGGCCTTCCTCACCGGTACCATCGGGTTCTATCCGCTCATATTTGTAAGGAGAGGAAAGCATCGGCTCACATTCAAGGAGGGAAACAGCATCGTGGTTGGCGCCTGGACCCTCGCCTGCCTCTTTGGGATGCTCCCGTTTATGTTTTATGGCGGGGAATTCACCCCTGTGAACGCCCTATTTGAAAGCGTCTCCGGATTCACAACCACCGGGGCTTCCATCCTTAATAATATAGAGGCACTCCCCCGCGGGCTGCAGTTCTGGAGGATCTCCACGGCGTGGGTTGGGGGTATCGGCATAGTAACCCTGTTCTCCATGCTCACCGTGGGGATGGACAAATCCACCCTTTCCGGGGCGGAGATCTCAAGCGTTGCGCAGGAAGGGTTCAACAGCGACAGGAAGAGCAGTTTTGCAGGAAGGATGCTACTTACCTATGTTTCCCTTACGGTGGTGACGTTCTTTTCCCTCAAACTCACCGGGCTTGACTGGTTCGATTCCCTCACTCACGCTATGTCTGCCGCCAGTACCTGCGGGTTCAGTACCAGGAATGAGAGCATTGCATCTTTTGGAAATCCCGCTGCCGAGATAGTACTCACCTTTGCCATGCTTGCCGCCGGCATCCATTTTGGCATCCTGTTCCTGGCTGTCCTGAGGGCGAGGCCAAGATACATCCTGAGGTCCGAAACGCTCAAGGTATTCCTCTCACTTGTCTTTCTTGCAATTGTGGTTGTTACCGTGGACCTTATGGTGAAAGGAAGTTACGGGTCATTTTTCCACGCGCTCAGGGATGCCGCCTTCCAGGTGGCCTCAATCTCCACCACAACGGGATTTGCCACAAAGGACACCACCCTGTGGCCGCCCCTCAGTATGGCAACCCTCATCATCTGCTCCCTCATCTGCGGCTGCTCCGGCTCCACTTCCGGCGGCATCAAGATAGACAGGGCCATCCTGGCCGCCAAGGGCATCCACCGGAAGGTAAAACTCACGGTAGACCCCAGCACGGTGACTTTCGTGCGAGTTGACGGTAAGGTTAAAAGTGACAACCAGGTGAGCGACGCCTACGGCTACATCTTCTGCTACCTGCTAATTGTGGTGGTGTTCGCGGCCGTTAACATCTCCTTCGGGCTGGACTTCACCACGGGCGTCACGGCATCCATCGCCTGTATCGGCAACGTGGGCCCGGGTTTCGGGGACGTAGGGTCAATGTCCAACTACGCCGCCTTCCCCACCCTCCTCAAACTCACCGGCCTCCTGGAGATGCTCATCGGCCGATTAGAAATCTTCCCCGTCCTCTACCTCCTCCGCTCCGCCGCCCCAAGATTGTGATCTGGCGGCGGCTGGAATAAAGTAAACAATTCTGGGCTATATCACTGCGCGATTTGAAGGAGCGCTAAGCAGGCTATCTGGCGTAATGCTCCAACAGCGCATTATGAATGGCCTTTATGAGCTGTGGAGTTTTGTAGGGGATGAAATGGAGCTTGTTGTCTTCCAGGGAGTGCTCATAGTATCCGTTGAAGCCATAGGCAATCAGGAAACAGAAATTGACAGCCATACATTCCTCCGTGGCAAAAACATAGCTTGTATTGTGGCCCATAATGTCAAAGAAATCGGCCGATTCTTCAATGGGAATCATAACGTCCGGGTCATCTAAAGGCACCAACACGGGGCGCATACCAAGATAGAATTCGGCTTCGGGATTGGTGGCCACAGCTTCGGCGAACGTGCTGGAGTATACTGTAACCAGCGTGCAGCGCCGCTTCTGCCCATTTATGGTGAATTCTCCATAGTGGTCGTATCTCTCAACATCGGGGTTACTCACCAGCATTTTCTGAACCGTGGGGCCAAACTGTACGTTATGATCCATAATAGTACTGCCGACCATTGAATACATCAGTCGTCGGAAATCAGGATCATCCCGCGTGATGGTGTGGAACAGCTCGTGCGACACTAAATCGCGGGCAATATACACGCGGTACTCCCTGTAGTCCGGATCCAGGGAGGGATCCCCCTGATATGCGCGGGCAAATCTTTCAGTATCGAATTCGCTGAGGTATATTTCATTATTCAGCGTATAGCCGCCCATATGGCCTTCATCGTCCATCTTTGTCTTTATGAAAACGATTTCACGCTTTATAGGCAGCCTGAAGCCCAATTCAGTGCATCGGGCTTCTATGAAATCCATTGTCTTTCCAAGCGCCTTTTTCTCTTCTTCCGTGAAGTCCATTATTTGATCGGCCGATATAGCCTTGAAATCTTCAAGGGATTTGCCTGTACATCCAAGTTTCCAGTCTATGTCGTTCTGAGTCTGGGAGTTCAGATAAGACGTATTGGCCATTTTTAATTGCCTGCCTTCTTCCTGCGAAGCAAAGCGATAGCAGATGGTCCCGTTGGGCGTCCAGGACAACTCTTTATCCCCGCCTGCATAGGCAGAAAGCACTGTCACTGAGCAGAAAAGGGCAATGGAAAAAATAATCTTTCTCATAAAGACAGAATTGATTATGCAAAGATAGACATTTCCCCGGACAATGATTATCAATGAAAAATAAGCTCTCACTCTATCTGATCGTGGCAGCCATCGTTACCTCCGGTCTGAGTGCCTGCCATACTGACGCCCCTGCTGAGCCGTATTAGCTGCGTTACTGCCTACAATATCATATTGATGTGAAGCAAACGACCATGTCCAGCCCTCCGTTGTGTTTGCCGTTGTCGAGGGAGCGCTTATTGGCCTTTTTTCCACTCCTGGGGAGTCTTGCCGGTGACGGCAATGAAGTTGCGGTAGAAGGTGATGTAAGTGGAAAAGCCGGATTCGGAGGCCACGTCTTCCAGGAGCATTTCTGGATGCTCCCGCAAGAGGCGCTGGGCATACTGGATGCGGTAGCGCGTCATCATCGCAGTGAAACTCTCTCCCGACATGTTGTTCAGGAGCAGACTTACATAGGTCTTGTTTGTGGCCAGTTCAGTAGCCAGGTCCGTGATGCGGAAATCCTTCCGACGGTAGAGTTCCTTTTCTTCAATGAGAGTCGATATCTGCTCCACGAGGTTCCGGCGCAATTGCTCTTCCGATTCGGCCGGTGCGGCAGCAGCGTCATGCTCTTTGCGGCGCCTGCGCAATACCCTTACGATCAGCAAAATGCCACCCCCGATGACCAAAACGCAGCCCGCAATGGCCCACAAAGGCATGGCAGCTTTCTGCGGTGGCTCTGAGTAGAAGATATAGGCCGATGTATACGCCTTGAAGTTGTCGGTCAACGTTGGAAACTCTCCCTGCTTCCAGCCTGTTCCTCCGGCAAGCAGCAACCGGCCTCCGGGGAGGAGTTTTGCGAGGCTCGGCGGGAAACCTCCGGGCTGCTCCGCATAATAGTATGAAACCGAGGCTTTTCCGCCATCAAAGGTGGCGTCGTATTCGATTCGGGCAAAACACATGCTGCCTGTCACCGAATCGAATCCCTGCATCCACGCAAGACGCGCAGGGCGGTCCACCTGAATCACGGACCATGTGAGAGGATTGCCATGCGGGCCATTGGGAGCAATAGGAGCCTCCAGTTCAAGAAAGGAAAATTCGCCGGATGCTACTTTGAGGATAGCTGCTGTATTGGCCGAATCAACGACTACCGGAATCAGATATGTGCAGTCAGCAATCTGATAGTCCTCCGGGAAAACGTAATAGTTTGCGCAGATTGTACAGCCTTCCAGCAGAGAATTGAATTCAGTCCGGCCCCCAAGATGGTCTACACGGCCTCCGGTGCCGTCGCCGCGCGTATCCCATGGACCGAAAACGATGATATCGTCCGCCGATGCAGGCAGGATGTACGGTTCCGCCCATCCGGGTGACAGGGCCTCGCCGGGAACGAACCCCGCATCCGGGGACCAGGTCTCCCAGCTATCTGCAGCATACCAGTTGCCGGCAATGACTACCCGACCGTCCGGAAGCGTGAGGGCTGACGGCAGGGAACGTTTGGCCGACATTATGCCGACCGATGTGAACGAGTGCGTTGCCGGATCGTAGAGTTCCGCGCCGAAGCTTTGGCCGATTCCGAAATGCTCCTCGCTGCCGCCGCCAAGCAGGATGCGTCCGTCCGGAAGGCGGGATGCGAAGCCGTTGATGTGGGGATAGAGCATCGGCACCGTGTGCCAGGCGCCTTTTGAGTAGTATTCCGCCGTTTCCAGAGGCTTGAATCCGTCGGTCTGGCCACCCAGCAATACGATTTCATCGCCAATGGCGACAGTACGATGACTACCTCGCGGCGTTGGAAGGTCCGGCAGCCGCTCCACCCTCATAGCTTGCCACCTGGTTCCGTCCGGAGACACTGTGGCATGCCCTCCGGAAGAAGCCGGAGAGCATGCTGCAATAAGTGTCAGATATGCAGTTATGAGTATAGGGATCACTCTCATCTGCACAAAGATACGGAATTATCTGCTAATAGTCGCAGACCAAGCGCATGGCAACTTGATTGTAATAGTAATAGTTTCTACTATCGCAGTTCGAATAGGAGAAACCAGGGCTTGTGCTTGAAGCACCGATCATTGCCCATTTTTGGACGACGTGGGGATAAGAGCCGGTATATTCGTATGTATCGCTTGTATAGAAAAACACCGTGCTGCCAATCTCATATGTCCAGTCCCCAGAACCATCATTCTGCCTTGCCCTTCCACCGGCGCCCATCGCCACATAATTGCCATTGCAATTGAATTTAATGCCATTATACTCGCCGGTTATCCATTGACGGTTGCTTGCATAGAAAAGCTCCTGAACTTCGGCATTAGTGGGCTTACGCCAATCCGCCCATTCAGCAGGGATTGCACACTGGTTGGTGCTTCCCGCCCATGCTCCGGAAATCAGGTTGTCAAAATTCCGGTCATATGAATACTCGCCTCCACTCCCGTGTCCTACATTGAACTTGGCCCACTTGACACTCAATCCAAGATTCTTCCAGTCCTGATCAGAGAGAGTACCCTCCGCGTCAGAGTTCATCATCGCGTCGCTCAAAGTGTATGCCTTGCCATAAACCATACCTGCTGTATAATCTGCTTCTTCCTTTGCAGACACCAGTCGGGAGTACCTGCCTCCGTCTTCATCCTCGGCATGTGCCAGAAAACTTACCGTGGTCTTGTCATATACGGCGAAATAACCCGCATAACAACCAGCTCCGTCATCGGAAGCGCTTACGGAGAAGGTGCCGGTAGATGAATTGCTTCCGGAAACAGTGCCGTTCGCGGCAATCGTCACAGTTTGGTTAATACCTCCGGTTGAACTCATACCAATGGACGTAACCGCCTTTGCGGAAGCGTTGAAGCGGAAACGCAGATAGCTCAGAATGTGCGTTGTGAGCCCGGTGATGGAAGCTGTAGCCTGGTCATCCGTAAGAATAATAGAGTCGCCCTTAAGGATATCGTGCTCCAGAGCATCGGCAAGTGAACCGCCTCCAGGTGAACTCAGGTCCAGGGTAATGACACCGGCGGCAATGCTTACGAAGCCCTTGGAAAGGGAACTGGCACTCACCGCATAAGGAATATAAGTACCTGCGACAACAGGGTCGGTTGAAGTGAATGAGCCGGTGGATGTACCTACACCGTCACTAAGCGTAAGTGTAATGGTTGTTCCGTCACTTTTGACAAGGAAAATCTTATCGTCGGTTTCCCAGGTGGCATCGGTAGAACCATAGGAAACCTTTGTTCCGGGTTCCCCGGTCAGGTTCGAATTCTTGGTGACTGCTGAAACGGTAAGCGTAATCTTGTCCCCGTTGTCTGCAGGGATGTTTGATTCTTGAGTTTCTGCTAATTCTTTGGTGCATCCCGCAGCAATGGCTGCGATGAAAACAACAGATGCGAAATACAATACTTTTTTCATAACACTACCAAATACTACCGTTATCATCTGCGTCACTTTCATCTACGCCGGCCCCTATCAGGCTGACCAGATTGCCACTGAGATTAAGGATGCCTCGTTCCATTTTCACCTCGATCACCTGGCTCGAGGGCTCTTCATAAACTTGTTTCTGTATTACTTCCATATGCTTTGTTGATTTATATGCACGGGCAATATCACAAATATAAAGGCCGTGATTATAAACCACTTATCATTATGGATAAACCGATCTTTCAAAATGGATAATAAAATGCAACCTCTTCCTAGATGCATTAAAACGGCGCCATTTCCTGGGCGTCGTCGCGGCAAGGGTTGATACAGAACGCCCCGCAATTTCTTGCGAGGCGTTCTTTTGAGCTTTTGCTCTGGTGACTCCAACAGGACTCAAACCTGTAACCTTTTGATCCGTAGTCAAATGCTCTATTCAATTGAGCTATGGAGCCGTAGGTGGGCCTTAATTAGGCCTCCTTATTTTCAGCAGTGTAGACTTTCTCCCTGATGCGGGCCTTCTTACCGGTGAGGTCACGGAGGTAGAAGATACGTGCGCGACGCACTTTACCAAACTTGTTAACCTCAATGCTGTCAATGAACGGGCTCTGGTAAGGGAAAATTCTCTCTACGCCAACGCCGCTGGCAATTTTGCGGACGGTGAAAGTCTTTGTGAAAGCATCCTGACCGCTGATCTGGATAACCACTCCGCGGAACTTCTGGAGTCTCTCTTTATCACCTTCCTTAATTCTGTAGGTCACGGTGATTGTGTCACCGGACTTGAACTCCGGGAAAGAAGCGGCTTTTTCATTCTGGAAAGCCTGCTCTGCAATTTTTATCAAATCCATAATTTCTAAATCTCTTTAAGCAACATTGCGGTTTGGCTCCTGACAAGAGGTTGCGTTGTTTTTGGGACTGCAAAGGTACAAACTTTTATCAAAGTTCCAAAACTTTTTCAAAGATTTTTTAGAAAATATTTTTAACCTTGTCAAAGGTGTTCTTGTCTTCCCTGGTGAGATCCGGTTTGAAGCTGTTGCTGTCCTTCATTTTTTCCAGCGCTTCCCTCTCCTGCTTGGACAGCTTGTGAGGCACCCACACCTGGAATTTCACGTACATGTCACCGGTGCCCCTGCCATATCCCTGGACACTTGGAAGGCCTTTCCCGCGCAGCTTAACCACGGTGCCGGACTGAGTGCCGGGTTCCACCTTCACCTTATAGCTGCCATCCAGGCAAGGCACGGAAACCTCACAGCCCAGCATTGCATCCATTACGGAGATTATGCGGGTATGGAACAGGTTGTTACCCTCACGCTGAAGCTGCGGATGCTGAACTTCATTGATAACTACCAGAAGGTCACCGTTTACGCCGCCATGAGGAGCCGAATGTCCCTCACCGCGTATTGTAAGCTGCATTCCGTCTTCAACACCG
>JAFZOU010000032.1 GCA_017550525.1 Bacteroidales bacterium | reverse complement strand
GTTCAGGAGAAAATTATTTCTTGCTGGCGAAATAATCCTTGGCCTTTTCGGCCTCGACGAGCTGCTCCGTGAAAACGTAAGCGCCGGTCTTCGGGGATTTCTCCATGCGGATGCACTTGACCATGCTCTTGGCACCGGCCTTGGCTGCGAAGGTTGCAACGGCTTTCTTTGCCATATTCTAATCTCCTTTAATTATTTGATTTCACGATGGACCGTCACCTTCTTCAGGAACGGATTGTACTTCTTGCGCTCGAGGCGGTCAGGGGTGTTCTTCTTGTTCTTGGTGGTGATGTAACGTGACATACCGGGAACACCGCTGGCTTTCTGCTCTGTGCACTCCAGGATGACCTGCACCCTGTTTCCTTTCTGTTTCTTTGCCATAATTTTACAGGATTAAAGGGTTAAACAAGGCTTACGTATCCTTTCTCCTGGGCGGCCTTCAGAGTTGCGTCGAGACCGTTTTTCTCGATGATACGCATACCCTTGGTGGTCACTTTAAGAGTGATGAAACGCTGCTCGGCCTCTGACCAGAACTTCTTGGTCTTGAGGTTGAGGGAGAAGTCGCGCTTGGTGCGCAGCTTGGAATGGGCAACGTTGTTGCCGATCATTCTCTTCCTACCGGTTATCTGACAAACCTTTGACATAATATTTTACTTTTTTTATTGTTATACAAGTTTTAAAAAGCGCTTCCAGCGGATGTTCTTGGGGAAGCGGCGGCTTCCGTCCGTTGAGAGCCAGATGATGGCGGGCCTTCCAACAATGTGGTCTTCCGGAACAAAACCCCAATAACGGGAGTCCAGGGAGTTATGTCGGTTGTCGCCCATCATGAAGTAGTAGTCCTGCTTGAAAGTGTAGTCCGTAGCGGGTTCCCCGTTGATGAGGATCTTTCCATCGGCCACCTCTAAGCTGTTGTGCTCATAATCCCGGATAATCCGTTCATAGAGGGGCAGGTTTTCAAGGCTCAGTTGCACTGTGGCACCTTTTTCAGGTATCCAGAGCGGGCCGAAATAGTCGGAGGTCCAACGCGTTTTCCCGGTGAAGGGGAAGATTGCGGTTTCTGCTCCGGAGGAGGGATAGGTTTCAAGGTTTGGAACCACTTCCACCACACTCCCCATTTCCTTTACCTTCTCAAGGCTTTTTTCCGTCAAAGGCATCATGGGATATCCCGGAAGCTTTGGATCGAAATAGAGTTCCTGAAGGTTGAGGCCCATCTTCTCCAGCTTGGCCGGATTGATACGGGAGCCGCTTGTAACTACTTTATATGTGAGCTGTCGTCCTGGATAATCCGGTTCCTTCACTCCGTTCACCCATACAAGTCCGTCCTTTACTTCCAGCGTGTCTCCGTGAACGGCTACACAGCGCTTTACGTAATGGTCCTTCTTATCTGAAGGCCGGACGATGACGGGGCCGTACTGGCGGATTGTCTGTTCCCGGCCGATGACCCGTACCCAGGCGTAATAGTCGTCTGCGGGACGGCGGGTGAGGACTGTATCTCCGTTGGGGAACCCGAATACTACCACATCTCCCCTTTTCACCTCACGGAACCCTTTGAGCCTGCGGTACTTATTCTGGATGAGAGTGGAATAGCTCTCCTTTCCAAAAGCACGGTTGTGCGTAAAGGGTATTGTGAGCGGGGTCTGAGGGACCCTGGGGCCGTAGGCGAGCTTTGACACGAAGAGGTGGTCTCCTGTGTACAGGGTGCTCTCCATAGACGAGGAAGGAATCTTGAAGGCCTGAAAGAAGAAAATATTGATGAAAGTTACAACTACTACGGCAAAGATGATGGCGTCAAGCCAGTCCAGCCAAAAGTTGTGCTTTTCCCCGGGTTCATACTCTTTCTTCCAGAAGAGCCACTTGACCTTCTTGGTAATTATAAGGTCAAAGATGATACCGAGGCCTAGGAGGAACCAATAGTTTCCGAGCCAGATCACCCAGGCAAGATAAAGTGCCGACCAGAAGCCCAGCCGTACCCACTTGTTTTGGATGATTTCCTTCCAGCTCACGGCGCAATGACTACTTTACAGAGTTCACAATAGCCTCAAATGCTTGAGGGTTGTTCATTGCGAGGTCTGCCAGAACTTTGCGGTTGAGGCCGATGTTCTGCTTTGCGAGACGACCCATAAGCTGAGAATAGGTGAGACCGTACTGGCGGGCAGCGGCGTTGATACGCTGTATCCAGAGGGAACGGAATTCACGCTTCTTGGCTTTGCGGTCACGATAAGCGTAGGTAAGTCCTTTCTCGTAGGTGTTCTTTGCTACGGTCCAGACGTTCTTCCTCGAGAGGAAATTACCTTTGGTCCTATTGAGAATCTTCTTGCGCCTCGCCCTGGAGGCGACTGAATTAACTGATCTTGGCATTTTGTTTTTGATTCTGGAGGCAGTGGTGCCGCTGTGGGGCACACTTCTGACTGCGTTCCAAGTTTAACATTAATGAATTTACAGGACCAGAAGTTCTTTTACCCTTCCGAGATCATCCTTGTCGAGGATCGCGAAATGGTCAAGATTGCGTTTCTGCTTCTTGG
>JAFZOU010000031.1 GCA_017550525.1 Bacteroidales bacterium | reverse complement strand
GTTTTGCCGGTGAGCTTGGAATTGGTGATGACAATGCGGCGTGTAACCATCACGTGGTCTTTTTCGCGCCATTCCTGGACGTGCATGGGAACCTCCTCTCCAAAGAGGATACGGAGGCGGTCAACCTCTGCGTTGGTGGTCACAATAAGCACTTTGTCGCCCTCATTGAGGACAGTATTTTCGTCCGGAAGAAGGATCTCCTCCCCCTGCATGACGCGGGACACCACAAAATCTCCGCCGAACTCCTTCACAACGTCAAAGAGTTTCCGGCCGAAAATGGCGGGATTCTCAACGGCAACATGCATGCGGCGGGCGTGCTCGCCGGAATCCTCGGCCTCCTTGAGCACTTCCAGCTCCTTGTTATGGTCAATCTTGAAGACGGCCTTGAAAATGAGTATCACGGCAATGACGCCAAGAACGCCTATAGGATACGCCACGGCATAGGCCGATGCAAGTTTCTCCGATGCAACGCTGGCCGCCATTGCGGTGGTGCCGCCGGCGGTGGAAACGTCTATGAAAGTCTGCTGGGCAGCACCGAGGCCGGGGGTGTTGGTGACGGCGCCTGACATGACGCCCACCATGGTGGTAAGCTGCTCACCGGTAAAGGCCGATATAGCCCAGGTGATGGCCACGGCAAGGAGTATGTTCATAACCGCCAGGAGGTTCATCTTGACGCCTCCGCTGCGGAAGGAGTGGAAAAAGCCGGGACCAACCTGCAGGCCGATGGAGAACACGAAGAGGATGAGACCGAACTCCTTCACAAAATGGAGGACGTTAAGATCGGCCTTAAAGCCCAGATGGCCCATCAGGATGCCCGCAAACAGGATCCAGGTGGTGCCAAGGGAGATTCCCTTCACTTTGAAACGGCCAAGATAAAGGCCGATTCCTATTACGAATGCAAGCAGAAGGATTGTATGGGCAATCCCCTGCCCGAAGAACAAATCATGCATCAGAAAACTGCTTTAACAAGGACACAGGTTCTATCTGAACCCTTCCCCTCAACATACCAGGTACTGCCGTCACTTAGGGCACACAGCTGCACCATGTCTCCGGGGAGAGTTTCCTTTACGAAGTTTATATATAAGTCTTTGACCGGACTGTCCGTAACCTCTTTGGGGAGGCAGTCCATTGCCCACACCACATAACGGGAGTTATTGGTGTGGCCGTTTATATCAAGGTCTGAGTATGACACCGTGTGCTCCCCCGTCATTGCCGAATCTCCTTTTGGAAGCACAATCTTCTGCACGGGCTCTGCAATGGCATCATCAACCTTCATATCTGGGTCCAGAAGGTCTTTGAGGTCTTCCGGGCGCACCATACGGCGGGTGCGCTCATCAATGACCACCCAGGAGGTGGTGGCCTTTACGCGGCTGTTGCCGGCGGCGTCCTTAAGGTCAAAATCCCTTAGGTAGAAAAGGCCGCTGGCACCCTTGTGCCAAGTATAAAGAGTGACGTTCTCACGCCATTTGAGTGGCTCCTCAAAATGGATATGCATCCTTGTGAGCACCCATGCGGTATGGTGGACGTGGAGGGTGTCGTAACCAAAGCCAAGGTCATTTGCCGCCCAGTACGCTATCTCCTGGGCAAAATCCATGAAGGCCGCGGGCTTCAGAAAAGCCCTGCGGTCCGTATCATAACAAGGAATGCAGATGTCCTGACAGAATTTATACCCTTCCCTTCTAACCGGTGTCATAACTTGCCAGGATAAAGAATCTCCAGTTCTTCAGGAGAATAAAGGAACTGATCCAGCCAGTGCGGGCACACCCTGCCCAGAATCACCAGCGCCAGTACCGCAAGTACAATGAGGCCCAGAATAACCCAGAGGGCAATCTTCAGCCAATTGGACTTCTTGACAGGCTCGGGTTCCGGCTCTGGTTCCACCTCGTCATGCCCGACTTGATCGGGCATCTCTTCCGGTTCCGGAGATTCCTCGGCTTCGCTCGGAATGACAGGCTCGGGTTCCGGTGCGGGTTCAAAGTCCTGAACCACGTCAGGGGCAACATCCACGGGTTCGGGTTCCGGTTCCACCTCGTCATGCCCGACATGATCGGGCATCTCTTCCGGCTGGGCTTCAAGGATATTGGCAAGCCCTGCCACGGCTGCCTCAGTCTCCTCCGGAGTTTCCTCGTGGGTTTTGAGGGAGATGGGCTGAAGGCCGAAGCCGGCGGGATAGATGTCAAGGTCTTCATCGGCCACAAAGAAGAAATTGTTCTCCTTGGTGGCCCTCAGACGCCCAAGGCCGGGGAAGATGATGGTCTTTCTAACCTTCAGTACCTCCTTCATCTCCTGGAGGAATTCCACCAGGATACGCGTGGCATCTGCCTCCGAGGCATCCGGATTGGATTTTCGGTATATGTCCACAAGGAGGGTGTCATCCCCCTGCTTGGGAGAGAAGAAGAGCCTTCTATAAGGCGGCAGAATGGTATAGCCGCGGTCTGTGAAACTTGCAGGAACAATCTCCGTCACAAAACGTCCCAGCCCGGGAAGAGTCACGGAATCGTGGTCCAGGAC
>JAFZOU010000030.1 GCA_017550525.1 Bacteroidales bacterium | reverse complement strand
TTGAGCCAGCCTGTCTGGTAACTAACCCAGGCGTAACACGTGGCGTGGGACTTGTTGAAGGCATACTGGGCAAACTTCTCCCAGTCTTTCCATATCTTGTCCAGGACTTTCTCCGGGTGGCCGTTGGCCTTTCCTCCCGTCATGAACTTGTCCTTGAGGGAGTTCAGGATGTCTATCTGCTTCTTACCCATGGCCTTGCGGAGTTTATCGGCCTCACCCTTGGTGAAATCGGCAAGTTTCTGGGACAGAAGCATCACCTGCTCCTGGTACACCGTTACTCCGTAGGTGTCCTGGAGGTATTCCTCCATCTCAGGGAGGTCATACTCTATCTTCTGCTCACCCTGCTTACGGGCCACAAAGTCCGGGATATAGTCCATGGGACCGGGCCTGTACAGGGCGTTCATGGCGATTAGGTCCTCAAAGCGCTCCGGCTTAAGCCTCTGGAGCCACTGTTTCATTCCCTCGGATTCAAACTGGAACACGGATGTGGTGTCTCCGCGGCCGTAAAGCTCCAGGGTGGGTTTGTCGTCGATGGGGATGGCCTCAATGTCTATATCCTCACCGTGGTGCTCCTTGATGAGGTCCAGGCAGTTGTGGATGATCTGGAGGGTGATAAGGCCCAGGAAGTCCATCTTGAGCATACCCACATCCTCAATGTAGTGGCCGTCGTACTGGGACGTACGTACATAAAGCCCCGTATCCTTATCCTGGGAAAGGGTGATGGGAAGATACTCGGTAAGGTCTCCTCGGCCGATAATAGTGGCGCATGCATGCATTCCGGTCTGGCGGACGCTTCCCTCCAGGGCCTGGGCGTATTTAAGGACCTCCTTATTGATTTCGGGGCCGTTCTTGAGCTCTTCTATGAACTCCGGAACAAGCCTGTAGCAGTTTTTGAGGTTAATCTTGACGTCTACGTCCTCCATACCCACCTGGAAGGTTTTTCCGTCACGTTCCACAACCTTGAAACCGGGCTTCAATTCATCCAGCTTGGGGTTGAAGGGGTATTCCTTCTCCTTTTTCTCAGAGAGGCGGTCCGGGACCATCTTGGTGAGGCGGTTGCTTTCATCTATGCTCACGTGGGAGATACGGGCGACGTCCTTTATGGCGCTTTTTGCGGCCATTGTTCCAAAGGTAATCACGCGGGACACGTGGGATGCGCCGTACTTGTCCTCAACGTACTGGTGGGCCTTTGTAAGGTCTTCAAAGTCCACGTCTATATCCGGCATGGATATACGGTCCGGATTGAGGAAACGCTCAAACAGGAGCTGGTACTTTATGGGGTCCAGGTTGGTTATCTTGAGGCAGTAGGCCACAACTGAGCCTGCGGCGGAACCACGACCCGGGCCCACCATGGAGCCCATTGCGCGGGATGCGGCAATGTAGTCCTGGACTATGAGGAAATAGTCCGGGAAGCCCATACGGCAGATGGTCTTGAGCTCAAAATCTATGCGCTCTGACTGCTCCTGGGTAAGGGTTTCACCGTAACGCTCATGCGCGCCTTTATATGTAAGGTGGCAGAGGTAGGCCACGGAATGGCAGAAGCCGTCTCCGCGGTAGGTACCGTGTTTGTCACATCGGCCTGCATCTATTACGTCCTTATATTCCTCCAGATACTTGTCTATCTGGGCCATAAAGGCCGGGTCTATCTCATAGACCGGCAGCACGGGATCCCTGTCGATGGAATAGGTCTCTATCTTGTCTGCAACCTCAAGGGTGTTGGCAAGGGCCTCAGGGTGGTCCGGGAACAGGGCGGCCATCTCCTCCTCCGTCTTGATGTACTCCTGCTGGGTGTAGCGGAGACGCTGGGGGTCATCAATGAAGGAGTTGGTGGTAAGGCAGATGAGGCGGTCGTGGACCGGGCCGTCTTCCTTACGGACAAAGTGGGCGTCGTTGGTGGCAATCACCTTTATGCCGAATTTTTCGGCCAGCTTGAAGATCTCCTCCGTGTAGTAGCACTGCTGCTCATAGAGGTCATTGGAAAGGCCCGGAACCTCCGTGGGGTGCTTCATCACCTCCAGGTAATAGTCCTCCCCAAACACCCTCTTATGCCACTCAATGGCCTTTTCAACGCCGGCATCGTCATGAGCCATTATAAGGCGCGGAATCTCACCGGCAAGGCAGGCCGATGAACAGATGAGACCCTCATGGTACTTCTCAATGATCTCATGGCTTACACGGGGGCGGTAGTACATACCGTTGATGTGACCCTCCGACACTATCTTCACAAGGTTGAGGTAACCGGTGTAGTTCTTGGCCAGGAGAATCAGGTGATAATAGCCCTTTTCCTTGAGCCTGTGGTCACCTTTGGAAACATAGATCTCACAGCCGATGATGGGCTTCACATTGGGGTGCTTCTTTGCAAATTTGAAGAACTCCTTAACGCCGTACATGTTGCCATGGTCTGTGATGGCAAGGGCCGGCATACCCAGTTCATCGGCCCGGTTGAAGAGGTTTTCTATGGAAGACTGTCCGTCCAGGATTGAGTACTGGGTGTGGACATGAAGGTGCACAAAACTCATAGGAACAAAGATAACTTTTTTCAGCGGAATTCACCGAAAAAAGTTATCAACAGTTTAGTATGATATGAACTTTACTCTAAACCCACGGAGTGAAGCTCATATATATAAAAAACATGCTTTCCTTTGGGGTCCTTGACATATGGAGTTATCGGTCCACCATCAGGGAACTCTTCCGTCTTCCATATAAGAACACCAGGATGAACATCCACAACTTCATACCCATAATATCCGCCATAAATGGTTTTCCATAAGATGCAATTATGGGTATATATCCATTTCCACCCAGGAAACATAGTATGATCTTCACGGAAGGTATATTCTTCGTTTGTTCCAATGTAACTGGTGGCATCCTCAGAGCTTACATATTCCCCATCAATATATGTTTGTATTGTCACTTTGGCCACCGCCCAGTGGTATAAGAACTGCGACTCGTTAAACTTGTTGCTGCTAGACGTGTCAAGGCCATAAGCAGCTCCGGAGAAATCACCGAAAGGCACATCAGGTGTGGGCTCTAAATCCTGCTTAACCTCACGATTACAAGAAGCGCATAGAACGATGATTAATAGAAATAAACTCTTTTTCATAGGAACAAAGATAACTTTTTTCAGCGAATTATGCCGAAAAAAGTTATCAACAACCGTTGCGTCGCCCCGTCCGGGAAAAAGGCCGAAATCCCGGACGGAGGGGGCAAAAAGGAAGTTCCGTCCGGGAAAACGGGGTGTTTTTCCGGACGGAACCTTTAGAGACGCTGACGCAGACTATTTTGCGTCGTCCTGCTGGAAAAGGTATAACTACTTGTTCTCCTTCTTACGTGCTGCAGCGGCAGTGGCGTCAAACATAATAGGAGTACCGATCATGATTGAAGCGTAGGTGCCGATGATAACACCCAGGCACAGTGCAACTGCAAGACCGCGGATGCTCTCGCCGCCGAAGATTGCGATTGCAAGCATCGGGAG
>JAFZOU010000029.1 GCA_017550525.1 Bacteroidales bacterium | reverse complement strand
GTGAAACGGAATTGTACAAAAAAGCAGACTGCCAAGCAGCCTGCTTTTTTGTACTGGGTAGGAGAATCGAACTCCTATTGCGAGATTGAGAATCTCGAGTACTAACCGTTATACGAACCCAGCGGTTGGGAGTGCAAAGGTAAGTAAAAAAACTGAATCTCCAAATTTTTTATTTCAAAAACACGAAAAAAACCGCAAGGACCAGGCAGATAAACGCTGCAAAGTGGTTCCACTGGATGGGCTGGCCCTTGAAAAGGAAGGTGACTATGATGGTGAAGATTGTAAGTGAGATAACCTCCTGGATCACTTTCAGTTGGAGGAGATTGAACGGACCGCCGTTCCCAAGGAAGCCGATACGGTTTGCGGGGACGGTGAGGCAGTACTCGAAGAAGGCTATTCCCCAGGAGAACAGAATAATTAGTATGAGAGGCCATCCGGTGGATATTTTCATCTCCTGGAGTTTGAGGTGTCCGTACCATGCAAACGTCATAAAAACGTTTGAAAACACCAACATCAAAACAGTCCAAAACCCTTTCATCAGTCTATCTATTGTTTAAAGCGCGCAAAATTAATATATTTGTATGATAATTGAGCCTAAAAACCAAAAAATATGACACTAATCAAATCCATTTCCGGTATTCGTGGAACTATCGGCGGAGAACCCGGCGGTTCTCTCACCCCCATTGACGTTGTGAAATTCACTGCTGCCTATGCGGCAACTCTTCCTCAGCGCAAGCCCCAGCCCAACGGGGAGCGTTACAAGATTGTTGTGGGTAAGGACGCCCGTATGTCCGGAGATATGGTGGAGCAGCTTGTGGTGGGAACTCTCATCGGCTGCGGAATAGACGTGGTAAAGTGCGGCTTCGCATCCACTCCCACCACGGAAATGGCAGTGCTGTTTGCTAAAGCGGATGGCGGAATCATACTCACCGCCAGCCACAACCCCAAGCAGTGGAATGCCCTCAAACTCCTCAATGACAAGGGAGAATTCCTCACCGCCATCGAGGGTCAGGCCGTCCTTGACCTTGCAGAGAAGGAGGACTTCAACTTTGCAGAGGTGGATAACCTTGGCCAGATAGAGGAAGAGGACTTCACGGACAAGCACCTGGATGCAGTCCTTGCCCTTCCCGCAGTGGACGTTGAGGCCATCAAGGCCGCTAAGTTCACCGTTGTGGTAGACGCAGTGAACTCAGTTGGTGGCATCATTATGCCCCGCCTCCTGAAGCGCCTGGGAGTCAAATGTATCGGCCTAAACTGCAATCCTACCGGTGATTTTGCCCATAATCCGGAGCCCCTTCCCGCAAACCTTGTGGAGCTGAGTGAGACCGTGGTCAAGGAGAAGGCCGATCTTGGCGTTTCAGTGGACCCCGACGTAGACCGTCTGGCGTTCATCATGGAAAACGGTGAGGCTTTTGTGGAGGAATACACCCTTGTTTCCGTGGCCGATTACCTCTGTGAACTGGCTGAGAAGGAGGGTAAGCCCATCGCAACCGTATCCAACCTCTCAAGTACCCGCGCACTTCGTGATGTCACTGAAAAGCACGGCGGCAAGTACTATGCATCGGCCGTGGGTGAGGTGAATGTCACCACCCTCATGCATAAGGTAGGGGCCCTTATCGGCGGAGAAGGCAACGGAGGCGTCATCTATCCCGCCATCCACGCAGGCCGTGATGCTATGGTAGGTGTGGCCCTGTTCCTGAGTAACCTTGCCCACAAGAAGATGAAGGTGAGCGAACTCAAAAAGACCTACCCCCAGTATTTCATTGCAAAGAATAAGATCCAGTTAAGCGACAACGCCCTCATTGACAAGATCCTTAATGAGCTCAAGAAGATCTACGCCAATGAAAACATCAACGACATTGACGGTGTGAAGATTAACTTTGAGGCAAACAAAACCTGGGTCCATCTCCGCAAGTCCAACACTGAGCCCATCATCCGCATCTACTCCGAGGCATCCACAATGGAGGCAGCAGAGGCCCTTGGCAATGAGGTGATTGCTGTTGCTAATAAAATCATTGGATAATCGCTAGGGGGTATACTGTCTCTGAAACCGTCGCTTCGCGACCCCTCCCAAACAAGTTTGGGCCCCTCCCTCTTATGATGCCGAGGGTGGCAACAGGTTTCAGAGACAGTATACCCCTTTGCTAGGCAGTAATATATGTTTTCATTCAGGACAACACCGCTGGAGGACCAGTTGGACAAGGCTTTGCTGTACGGCAAGGTTGGGTGCTTCTGTACCCAGAACTGCTGGGATACTGCAAAGGGCCGATGGATGTGGGAACTCTTCCGGGAGAGGGGAAACCTAGAAGCGGTTTTCACCCCCAGGGATGCGGAACTCACGCCCGGCACCAATCACATAGTGTTTGAGGCCGATGTCCTTGCCCGTCTGGACGCCATAGTGGTGGAAATCCAGGACGTCGGGGTGCGGTACTTCAACTACACCAAGGACGTGATGCAGCTTATGGAAATGCTGCGTCTCCTTGGGGATGAAGCCCCGTCCCTTTATATTGTAGACCATATCAACCCCTCCGGCAGGGTGGTGGAAGGCACCATCCCTGCCGTGGCGGGGGAGATGTATGTTCCCAAACTGGCGCACAGGCACGGATTGACGCTTGGAGAGGTTGTGAACCTCTATGCCTCCGAGATAGGGGCAAAATTCCCAATCCACGTGATATCGGCAATGGCAACGGATGCAAACAGGCAGCTTATGCCCTGGACCATCGCTCCGGCCTCCGATATCCCTGGGCTGTTCAGCTCCTACCTCTACAGCGGCGGCGGACTGTGGAACAATACCACCATTACGCCTGGTATCGGCACGGCAAGGCCGTATGAGTACATTGGAGCGCCGTTTGTGAAGCCTCTGCACCCGGAGGACCTTCCCCAGGCGCACGGGGCTCTTCTCAGACCCTGCTCCTTCACGCCTGCGGCAGGCAGGTACGCCGGGGAGCGCTGCCAGGGATTCCAGATTATGCTGGTTCCCGGGGAGCCCTACCACAGCCTCCTTCACACCCTTCACCTCATGCGCTGGTTCCGGGAGCACTACTCCGCCTTCGAGTTCGAGGCAGGGTTCTGGACCAAGTTGGCCGATCCCGTGCTGGAGCAGTACCTCAAAGAAAATATCCCGTTTGATGTAATCCAGGAGCATGTAAAACTGGAAGAACAGAAGTGGATCCGCAAGGCAAAGAGATATCTCCTCTACGACGACCAGCCGTACAGGATGAAATAATTTGGAAATGTGAAAACCTTTTCCTATCTTTGCAGCCCAAAATTGTTAACAATTATATTTTTTACGTAAAATGAAGAAAGGAATTCATCCCGAAACCTACCGTCTTGTAGCTTTCAAGGATATGTCCAATGACACAGTCTTCGTAACCCGCAGCTGCGCTCCCTCCAAGGAAACCCTTACCGTGGAAGGCGTAGAGTACCCGCTGGTGAAGCTGGAAATTTCCAACACTTCTCACCCTTTCTACACTGGAAAGGTGAAACTTGTGGATACCGCCGGTCGTGTGGATATGTTCTATCAGAGATACAAGAGCCGCAAGAAATAATCATTGCAGCCTAAAGGTTCAAAACGGCAGCCTGACAGTTCAGGTTGCCGTTTTTTGTTATCGGCCCATAATAATTTTTCCTGAGACTGCCAAATCTTGGCAAGCCTTGCCAAAATTTGGAAAACCCTGCGACGGGGCCGTAACTTCACGCAAAACTTGAAGTTATGGAGTATCACATTCACATCGTGTGCGACGGACAGTCCGTCCACATTGACGGCTTCCCGGGCGGGCCGGATTCCATCAAAGTCCCGGACACAATCCTTAGGGGAATCCATATGATCTGGGCCTTGGTTGAGGCCAGGGTAAGGGACGCGGAGTGCATCTGTATCAGCGGCATCGGCTATACGGAGGAGAACCCCGTTGTGGCGGCCTTCGACATATGGGTGCAGACAGGGGAGGAGGGTTATTTCCTGCCTATGGATGTATCGGCCAAACTATTCTCTGAAAATGGAATCCCGTATTATCATTCTCCCTTTATGTCATAACTGACATATTGTCATAACGCGGGGGCTTGGCAGGCAATTTGATAGGTACTGAGGCACAATCAGTACTAAACTATGGCAGAAAAGAAAAACAAGAATACGGAAGCGCCCGCAGACGGCAAGAAGCTGGCAGCTTTGGAGGCGCGTGTAGAAGGATTGAAGGAAGAACTTGAAGAGGTGAAGGCCGCAAAAGAGGAGGCCGATAAAAAGGCCTCGGATTCCAAAGCGGATTACATCCGTCTTATGGCAGAATTCGACACATTCCGCCGCCGCGCGGCAGAGGAAAAGCTGGCCCTTACGGAATCGGCCGCATCAGATACCATTAAGGGGCTCCTGCCCATCCTGGACGACTGCGAAATTGCCCTGGATGCCCTTCAGAAGAGCACGGACAGTGACGCCGCCAAGGAAGGAACTCAGATGATCTTTGGAAAACTGATGTCCTACCTCAAGGGCAAGGGCCTTGAAAAGATTGAGGCAAAAGGGGAGGAGTTCAACACGGAGCTCCATGAGGCGGTAACCATGTTCCCGGCCCCGGAAGAGTCCCTGAAGGGCAAGGTGATAGACGTAGTCCAAACCGGCTATACCCTTGGCGGAAAGGTTCTCCGTTATGCCAAAGTTGTTGTTGGAGCATAAGTTATGGCACAGAAAAGAGATTACTACGAGGTCCTTGGAGTGGACAAGAAGGCCTCGGCCGATGAAATAAAGAGCGCCTACCGCAAGTTGGCGCTCAAATGGCATCCGGACCGCTGGGTAAACGGCTCGGAGGCAGAGAAAAAGACCGCGGAAGACAACTTCAAGGAGGCCGCAGAGGCCTACTCCATCCTCAGTGATCCGGACAAGAGGGCCAAGTACGACCAATTTGGTTTTGCCGCAGAGCAAATGGGCGGCGGCGCCGGCGGATTCGACTTCGGCGGAATGGACATCAACGACTTCCTCCGCAATATCTTCGGCGGCAGTTTCGGATTTGATTTTGGAGGCTTCGGCGGCAGCGGGTTCGGTGGTTTCGGCCAGCAGGAATCCGGCCCCAGGGTACTCAGAGGCCGGGATATCCGTACGTCGGTGAAACTCACCCTGGAAGAAATAGCCAACGGTTGCGACAAGGAGATTTCCCTGGAGCGCGCCCGTCCCTGCCCGGACTGTAACGGAAAGGGCGCCAAGAGCGATGCCGATATCAAGACCTGCCCCACCTGCGGCGGCCAGG
>JAFZOU010000028.1 GCA_017550525.1 Bacteroidales bacterium | reverse complement strand
GGGTCACGCGTGAGAAAGCCGTCATCTTCTACCAGATTGACATCCAGGGCCGATGCAGGACCGGCAAGGTCATGAAATACGATCCCGAGACCGGACACCGCATCAAGGACGAGAACACCAAAGGCCGCATCACCTGGGTGCATTCCCTGATGAAATACGCCAGCCAACTTCCTCAGGAATGGACGCTGACGCAGTGCCTGTTCGGGGAGCACTTGCTGCCGCTCTTCCCCGAGAAGCCGGTTGCCCTGGTGGAGTCCGAGAAAACGGCTATTATCTGCGCCGGACTCATTCCCAAATTCATCTGGCTGGCCACCGGCGGTAAGTCCCAGATCAACGCCCGGCTGGATGTCCTGAAGGGCCGCTCGATAACTGCATTTCCTGATATTGACGGATACAGTACATGGGTGGAGAAGCTCGCCCAGCTGGAGGGATTCTCCTACACTGTATGTGACCTCCTGGTCAAATATGGCAAGCCCGAAGACCACGAAGCCCACATCGATATTGCCGACTGGCTCATCCGCTGGCACCGCACCCCCAATCCCCGGGCCGATGCCACTTTCGCGGCCGTTGCGCAGTACTTCTCTCCGGAGGTCCACGAAGAGATCCGTGCGCTCATTCACGACCTGGATCTGGAGTTTGTGGGGGTGGAAAAGATGGAGCCTGTCGATGAATGAAAAAGTTTTCCTTGACCTGTCCTTGACTCAAGGAATTACCCGAAATTTTTGCTATATTTTTGTACCCAGAGCCGAAAACCGACTCTGGGATTTTTGTTCTGAGGCCTCAATACAAGAACCCGTTGTTCAACCCGAAAGCAAACGACAATGGATTCATCAGACAAAAGAATCACTTTCGACAGTATGCCCGCCATACTGGCTCAGCTGCGTGACCGTATAGAAGAACTCACCGTCATGCTGGAACACACCACCGCCTAAGCAAGCCCGTCCGAGTGGATGGACATAGACCAGCTGCGCGACTACCTCCCTGGTCACAACGCCCGCTGCACCATCTACCAATGGATACGCTACGACGGCTTCCCATACTTCCAGAACGCCAAGTCCTACTATTTCCGCCGCAGCGAAGTGGACGACTGGCTCATCCGAAACGGCCGCAAACGATAGAAAAACCTGTTGAAAACTTTTTCCCTTATCTGAGCACCCTGCAAAGCGTATTTGCCGGGTGTTCACTGCTTTTGCGTAGAATTTACTTATTATCTGTCGCCCAAAATCATTATATTTGTATTCCCACATTTTACATCTGGACACATAGACCAATTGCAATGAGGGGCCGAACGGCCTGCTCACAGAGATGAAACACGGCAGAGAGCTCATACACACCACCCGGCAGCAGTGGGAAGAGTACCTGAATGAAGAGAACTTCGTCCGGGAAATTGCCGTCTCTCTGGACCAGATGGGAGCCACCTCCAAGAAATGGACAGCCGAGGATATCGTGGACGAAGCCTACTATCAGGCCCGCGCCCTCTTGCTGGACTTTGACCCAGAGTTGGACTTCAGGGCCGACTACTTCGACGAAACCCGCCAGCGCATGGGCCGCAAGGTTGCCTGCGCCGTTTATGCCGTCACTTACCGCCTTCTGGACCATTTTGACGTACTCGAAGGGCTCCGCCGGCAGATTGTCAAGGCCGTCACGCCAACCGCCCTGAAACGCATCCTGAAGGCCCTTCCTGTCAAGACCGCCTACATCGACTTCTATCCCCGGACGCCCTATTTCTCCAACTCCGACTTCGTCAACTGGTGCTGGATGACGCAGAACTTTCTTCCGGTCAACGTCAACCGCATCCTGGTACTGGCCCGCACCTACGAATACCCCCAGCTGGTGGCCAAAGCCATCCTGGGGCAGCTCCGTGCCTACGCCATCCTGCACGACAACCTGGACGACATCTTCCTGCAGGAATCCGAAGCCCTGCTGAAGGCTCAGCTCACCGAAGAGCAGATCCTTCAGGTTTATGTCGGTGATGACGTCCAAAACGACCTCTACCACAAGACGGCCGCGGAAATCAAGCCTTCCGACTACGACGCCAATCCCCAGGCCCTGGCAGAGCTTGCCCGCGCTACCGAGGAACTCACGGAGGTCCGCCGGGAGATCGAGGAAAAGAAGCAGCAGCTTGCCCAGGCACAGGCCGAGAACGCCCAGCGGATGAAGGAGTCCGAGGAATACAAGGCCACCATCAAGGCTATGGAGGAGCAGCTGGGACGCTCGCACATCTCCTTCAACAAAATTGCCGAGTGTATCCTGCGGCTGCCTACGTTCAGTATGCAGACCGAGGCCCTGCAGCATATCAATTTCCTGCTCACCGGGACCGGCTGGAGCACTAAGGCCGAGGAAGTGATGACCAGGGTCTTCGCCCAGATGCGGGAGCATTCCGAGAAGTACGAGGTTCACATCGGGACGCTGAACAACAATGGTACGTTGAACGAGATTTCGGGCTCTTCTGTGCAGTTGCCGGATTGCGGCCCGGGTTTGCCTAAGATTGCACAATGAAGATTGATACGCTGAACAATAACGGGGTGATTAACGATTTCTCTCTCCATCAGGAGGTCTCCATGCCGGTACGGATGCCGTATCCGAAGTCCTGGCAGAAGGAGTACGAGAAGGAGCACGGGAAGAAGGCAGCGCACAAGCCGGTGAAGCTGAATGCCGGCGCCGGCCGGAAGCTGGACTTCCTGCGGGTTCTGGTGGCGCTGCACGAGGCTGGTTACTTCACGGATGAGGTTGGTGGCCAGATTGACCGGAAGGACGTGTTTGCGGCGTTCGGTGAGGTTTTGGACCTGGATCTGGACCGGGCCAATGCGAATCTCAGCGAGGGGCTGAATCACTACAACCAGGAGATGAGGGCGGAGATATTCGATGTCCTGAAGAAGGCGTATGTGGAGTATGAGAATGAGGTGCTGGAGAGGAGAAAGTACAGATAACAATTACACACGATACTATGGCCAACATCTATGTTGCCTCCAGCTGGAGGAATCCTTATTACCCCGAGGTCGTGAAACGGCTCCGGACAGAAGGACATGAAGTATATGACTTCCGGAATCCTCCTCACGGTGGCAATGGATTCCGTTGGACGGACATTGATGAAAACGCCCCGAATTGGAGCTTCGAGGAGTATTCCGAGGGATTGCACCATCCAAAGGCGGAAAGGCAGTTTGCGGCCGATTTGGAGGCCCTGGAGTGGGCGGACACGTGTGTGCTGGTTCTGCCTTGTGGGAGGAGCGCACACACGGAGGCCGGTTGGATGGCTGGAGCCGGTAAACGGGTTATCGTCTACATTCCGGAAATGGTGGAGCCGGAGCTCATGTACAAACTATTTTACCAGGTTGTGGGAAATCTGGACGACCTGATCAAAAACCTTTCCCATTAAGGTTCTGTAAAGCCTTGGCGGTATTCATTATTTTCCCGTAACAAATGGCCGATCGACTGACAAAAGAGCAGAGGTCCGAGTTGATGTCACACATCCGCTCCGTGAGCACCAAGCCTGAAGTAGCTCTCCGAAGTGCCCTTTGGCGGCGGGGATTCCGGTATCGTGTGAATGTTAAGAGCCTGCCAGGTTCCCCGGACATAGTGCTACCCAAGCATAGGACTGTGGTGTTTGTTCACGGGTGCTTCTGGCATGCCCACAAGGGATGCAATATTTATCACTTACCCCAGACTAACACAGAGTTCTGGCAAGCCAAGGTGACACGGAACCAGGAACGGGATCAAGAAGTATGGCGGCAACTGGAAGCCAAAGGCTGGTCCGTGGTTATTGTATGGGAGTGCGAGCTAATGAAAGCCAGATTCGATGAAACCGTGGAAAGGGTAGCCAACGAAATCATCGAGGACGGAAACCAATACCGGAAACGCCGGATTGAGCGCCGTGAAGCGCGTGAACAAAGGAAGCTAGAAAGAAAAGAGTCCGAAGCCAGACGCATGGCGTTGATTATGGAGATTGGAGACATAATGCCCAGAATAAAGAAGAAACCATAATTGAAATGGAATTTGCTGATGTTGATAATGTAAAAGAACAGATTCCTGTTTTGATTGGGAACCTGAATAACCGAGGGAGCCTTTCTGCATTTGATGTTGTGCAGCAGGTAAAGCTCACGCTCCCTGCCGCCATCAAATACAACATGGCGAAGGAAGTTGCTGGCATCAAGAGTGCCCTTATCGTCTTTCTTACAAACGAGACTTCTAGTGGTAGCTATAACCCTTTCCTTCCTATACTTCGACTCATTGATGAATCAAGGAGAGCCTTTACCAAGGATGAGAAGGAAGCCATATATCCGCTTTCATTCCAACGTTTTACCAACGAGATAAAAGCACTCAAAGAAAAACAGGATTATAGCCTCCACGGGATTATCGAACTGGGGAAAGTGCTGGTCCAATACTATGCAAAACAACAGATGTTCATTGAAACAGATTCTATCCTCAATAGTATAATTGACAGCATCGAGGAATCGGAACCTAATATGCCGGCGATGCGGAAAGTATCAATTTACAGGGACCTGGTCCCAATTGTCCGTGATCTTGGCAGGAAAAAACCTCTTGAGAGAATCAACAAAATTTTACAAGATAATGCTCCTCACATCAAGGATGAAATGAATCTTTCATCCTTCAAGCTGAGTATTCCGTCAGATATGATTGAGAAAGATTTCAAGGCAATGAGCGAGGGATTTACTGATGAGCAGTTCCTTTTTATCCTTGCCCTGAGATTCGTGCCGACCGAAAGCGAATTGAAAGATTACTCTGATAAGATTATCAAGGGGTCAAAAAGCTTGAGTATGTTCCGGCATCTTTACTTCAGGACAGATGGCAATCTTTCCCACGAAGTGAATCCTGATTTAGAGGGCTCCTCTGCCCAATTCGATCAAGCTTGCTCCGTTGCATTACAATATCTTGGAGTTGCCCTTCATGTAATGATTATGAAGGGGGAAGAAACGGGCCGCCTGAATGTGGACAGTATAATGGACTTCATTGCTCGTATACCCTGCTTGCCAGAGAAAAGAATCCGTATTATTGAGAAAGGCATTGCCGCTTTTTTGGATAATGATTACATCACAAGCATTTCTATTCTCGTCCCTCAGGTTGAGTATCTGGTTCGTTTATTCTTTCAGACCAATGGGTTTACAGTCACTGATAACGACAAGATTGGGACAACAAGCGATGCCCTTGGAACGCTTCTTTCCAAGGAAGATATTATCGTTTGTGAGAAGAATATCAGCAATTATTTGAGGTTAATCTTATCACAGAAGACAGGCTGGAACATGAGAAATCTATATTGCCATGGAATTGAGGATTCTTTCAGCCTCACTCATGCTGATAGGGTTTTTCACATAGTTCTTCTCATGGCGGCTCTTATGCAGCCACAAGACAAATAAGAGGTGCTACCATCCGAGCACCTCTCTATTGGAACGAATAAAATCTTTCATTACTGCTGTAATCACAGGGACAGACACAGAATTGCCGAACTGTTTATAGGAATATTGGTCCAAAGGATGCAGCTTGAAAGAATCCGGGAAACCCTGGAGCCTGGCGCACTCACGTGGCGTTATGTGACGTGCCCGATTGTTTTGGATCACTCCCAGACGGTTAGAGTCGGAGGATGTTAGGGTGATGGATATGCTGTCCGGATCAAGGAACTTGAAAACCTCAAACGACATGTTTCCACAAACAGGGTTGAACTTTCCATCCTCCTCTTTGAGGTAATGCTTTGCCTTTAGGCTCTTGATTACCTCCAGGATATCATCATCAGTATAGAAGGTCTTGATCTGCTCCAACGTCAGTTTCTTGCCGTCCTGATGACGGCCGAATTCCGGTTTGCGACGGTTCTGTATAAGAAGCGTCATGAAGTTGCGTTCCGCATCCGTGCACTCCCCACGTAGGCCAAGGTCCCAAGAATGAAGTGACTGGCCACCACGATAATCCATCATCCTGTAGCCATGAAGAATGGAAAGGTTGCCTCCAGTTGCTTTTCGCAAACGATCCTGGAAATCTTCAGAGCAATAGTATTTCTCATCAACTTCTTTTTCCAGCACATCTCCAACTGTATGGCGGGAAATCGACAAGTCATCGAAGAGGGTGTACTCATTCTTGAAACGGTGGGAATCCGCAGCACCAAGATTAGTTGCCAAGGTCATCCCGGGATTTGCGCCAAGGATGCCGACGATGTAAAGCCGCACACGATTTTGGGGCACACCGAAGTTAGAACTATTGAGCAATAGATCATAGGTTCCATACCCAAGGCCATGGAGCTTGCCCATAATAGTTTCAAATGTCCGTCCACCATCGTGAGTGTATAGTCCACGGACATTTTCCAAAAGGAACGCTTTTGGACGGTATTTTTCCAAAAGTCGTTCAATCTCAAAGAACAATGTGCCACGAGTATCGCCAAAGCCCATACGCTTGCCAGCATATGAGAAAGGCTGGCAAGGGAATCCTCCTAGGAGGAGGTCAAATGGTTCGGACTCAGTAATTAGGCGGATATCGCCACTCGGTTTCTCATTGAAGTTCAGGTTATAAGTCAGGCATGCGTTCTCATCGATTTCACTGGAGAGGACGCACTTGGACTGAATCCCAAATTCCTTAAGGGCTTCAGTCACACCTATACGGATGCCGCCAACACCGGCGAACAAGTCAATAAACCTGATCATCCAAGCTTCTCCCGTATAAAATCAATGAGGATATCAAACTCTTCCGGGGTATATGCCACAGTGCAATGGCTGTTATCGCAAAGAGTCCGGACTGCGGAGCGTCTGGAGAAGTTGCCTATTCCATCTATAATGTAGGCCACATAACTTCTTCGGCTGGCCACCTGGACAAAGCGGTTGCGGGCCAGCGTTGCCTTCCTCTCAATAACGCTGTTTGATGTTTCCTGAAAAGAGACCTCGACACCAACATACTCTTTGTACTTGCCGTTTTTGTCAATACGGTCAACAAGGATGTCGAAAGTAGCCCAGGTCTTTCCATCATTCTCAGAAACATCAGGAAGCTTGCCATTGCTCTGGAGACGATAATTCGGCCCCAATTTCTCCGACAGGTACTTCAACGCATACTCCTGAGCCTTGTTACCAAGGTCATTGGAAACCTTGCCAGCAATAATTTTGCTAACGCGAATGTAATTCTTACGGACATAATCCTCTATTTGGGCGTCGTCACCCAAATAGTCGCTACAATTACACTTGTAAAGGACGGCACGTGTCCTCGGAATTACGGCAGAAGCACCATAAATGAGCATCATGATAAGGTCCTTGCAAATAGCCGCATCATATGATGAAGCCTGGAGATGCTCCAATGAGTCTATCCTCATCTTTTTGTTATTAAGAGCACCTCTCGTAGGTAGGCCGGTAAACTGGTAAGAGATTTCTTTCCGTCTGAGTTTGTACGTGAGGCTCTTATTGGGGAAAAGGGTCGGGAACTCTTTATTGATACGCTGAAGCTGCTCTGCACCAAGGTCGGTCAAAAGAATCAGGTGCTTCAGGAACAAATGGTAGTCAAAAGATGAAGCATCGAGAAGCTCAAAAATCTTCTCTGGTTTATCTTTATCGGCCAATTTCAAAATTGAGATGAACTTTTCCTGTGTGTCAAGGAGGTACTGAAGTATGCTCATTTTCTGGGCTTCTTCCCTCACCTCGATTGGCCACCAATTGCAGGCCAGTGCTTCCAGTTCCTCTATTGAACGTAAATATTTATCGTCGCTCATAACGAATTCGTGTTTAAGTTAGCAAATATACAAATTTTGATTGAATAATCCTTGATGGCACAAATCGACCACCCCCCAAACTTTTTCCGTCCAATAGAATTCACTACGCCCAAACGGGGTAAACGCCCCCGCCATACCTCTTGCATTAACGGCTGATTTTGTGTAACTTAAAGGTGTAAACCTAAACACAGACTCAGCTATGAAGATCCTCATCGACAACGGCCACGGCATCGACACCAAGGGCAAGCGAAGCCCCGACGGCCGTCTCCTGGAATACGCCCAGAACCGGCTCCTTGCCAGCCGCATCGTCTCCGCCCTTCAGGCCCGGGGCCTGGACGCCTCCCTCCTGGTGCCCGAGGAAACGGACATCTCCCTGCCCGAGCGCTGCCGCCGGGTGAACCAGTGGTGCCGACAGCTGGGCCGCCAGAACGTCATCCTCATCTCCATCCACTGCAACGCCGCCGGCCACGGCGACCGCTGGCTCTCCGCCCGCGGCTGGTGCGCCTACACCACTCCCGGCCCCACCGGTGCCGATGCCCTCGCCACCGCCCTCTACAACGCCGCCAAGGCCCACCTCCCCGGCATGCGTCTCCGCACCGACTACACCGACGGCGACCCCGACCAGGAAGCCGCCTTCTACCTCCTACGCCACACCATCTGCCCCGCCGTCCTCACCGAAAACCTCTTCATGGACAACCACGAGGACTGTGACTTCCTCCTCAGCAAAGAAGGCCAACAATCTCTTGTTGACCTCCATATCGATGGCATTATTTCCTACCTT
>JAFZOU010000027.1 GCA_017550525.1 Bacteroidales bacterium | reverse complement strand
ATCGGCCATCTTGCCCAGCCGGAGGCCGGAACGGTCCTTGTAACCCCCGAAGGCGTGGAATTTCCGGTAAAAGCGCAGGGTTGGGCCAACGAAAGTGAATAATTTGAAAGTTTTTTTATTATATTTACGGGTTGAAACTAATTAAGCTTAATTATAATATGAAGAAAATCATCACCGTTATTGCTTTGTCAGTGGCCATTGCAGCCTCTGCAAATGCACAGAGCCTTCTTGGCAACATTCTCAGCAGTCTCGGCAGCTCAAGCGCCGGTTCCACCGTTGGTAACATCATCTCCGGTCTTGCAGGCACAGTCTACAGTGCTCCCGTAAGCCTCAACGGCACCTACACCTACAACGGCGTAGCATGCTCTGCAAGCAGCTCAGAGGGCAACGTCCTCACCAACCTTGCCGGTACTGCCGTTACCGCGGGCATGGAATCCAAAGCAGATGAATACCTTGCAAAGGTTGGCATCAAACCCGGAGCAATGACATTCACATTCAACGCAGAAGACAACAGCTTTGTCCTCAACTGCGGCCCCCTGGCCCTTCCCGGCACATTCAAGGTAGGTGAAGGAGAAAAGACCGTCACCCTTACCTTCGGAAAGACCATGAAGTTCCTGTGCATGACCGGCACCCTTGAGAGCAGCCTTAGCGGCGCCAAGATGCTGTTCACTGCCGACAAACTTCTGGACATGATGAAGAAGATCTCCAAGCAGCTTGGTGAGAAGTCTTCAGAGATCAAGGCCATCGCAGGTCTTGCCGACGGCTATGACCAGTTCCGTATCGGCATGAAGCTGGTGAAATAATCTTTATTTCATAACTGAAAAACGTCTGCCAGCTGGCAGACGTTTTTTGTTATCGCACCACGACCTCGCCGCCAATGGCGTCTACGTGGACAACACTGTCTTTGTGCACCGTGCCGTCCAGGATGGCCTTGGCAAGGAGGTTCACAAGTTCTCGCTGCATCACCCTCTTCACTGGACGGGCGCCGTATGCGGGATCGTAGCCCTTTTCCACCATAAGGTCTTCAAAGGCCTGGGTAAACTCTACGCTGATGCCGCTGTCTGAGAGGCGTTTCCGGAGCTCTTCCTCCTGAAGGTGGAGGATGTCCATGATATCGGCCTTGGTGAGAGGGTCGAACATTATGATCTCATCAATACGGTTGAGAAACTCCGGACGCACGGTCTGCCTCAAGACATCCAGGACGCGCCGGGAGCATTCGTCAAGAAGCTGGCGGCGCCTTGTGATGGCCTCCATATCAATCCCACTTACCTCCGGGAGACGCTCCATATAGGACTGGATTATATCGGCCCCGGCGTTGGAGGTCATTATGAGGATAGTGTTCTTGAAGTCCACGGTGCGGCCCTTGTTGTCTGTGAGGCGGCCATCGTCAAGCACCTGCAGGAGCACGTTGAAAACGTCCGGATGGGCCTTCTCTATCTCGTCCAGAAGTACTACGGAATAGGGTTTACGGCGCACCGCCTCAGTGAGCTGGCCGCCTTCGTCGTAGCCCACGTATCCCGGAGGCGCGCCCACAAGACGGGAGACGGTATGACGCTCCTGATACTCACTCATATCGATACGCGTCATCATGTTTTCGTCGTTGAACAGGAACTCAGCCAGCGCCTTTGCAAGTTCAGTCTTACCAACGCCGGTAGTACCCATGAAGAGAAAACTGCCGATAGGGCGTTTCTCGTTGCTGAGGCCGGCCCTGTTACGGCGCACAGCATCGGCCACGGCCTTGATGGCGGCGTCCTGGCCAACAACCCTCTTATGGAGTTCCGCCTCCATCCTGAGGAGTTTTTCCTTCTCTGATTCAAGCATTCGCTTTACGGGGATGCCGGTCCATTTGGCCACAACCTCAGCTATGTCCTCCGGTGTAACCGCCTCTGTGACAATTGGTTCCTTGATGGCTTCGGCCTTTGCGGTGAGTTCATCTATGCGTTTCTGTGTTGCGGCCATCTTGCCGTAGCGGATCTCTGCAACCTTGGCGTAGTCGCCGGTCCTTTCGGCCTGTTTTGCCTGGATGGCAAGGTCTTCAAGTTCCTGACGTGAGGTCTGGAGCCCCTCCAGAATCTCTTTTTCCGCGTTCCAGCGCTTCATAAGCTCGTCGCGCTTTGCCTGGAGGTCCTTAAGTTCGGCCTCAAGT
>JAFZOU010000026.1 GCA_017550525.1 Bacteroidales bacterium | reverse complement strand
CGCTCCCGGCCCTTCGGGGCAAGGTTTTCCCAAAAGCCCGGCATCCCCTTCGGTGACCAGCCCTTTCCCGGGCGCCCCTTATCCGCCTTATCCTATCGCTCCCGGCACCCCTGCCGCCCTTCCAGGCTTGGTGGAGGTTAACTGCTTGTGTGTCAGGTGGTTACGGGATTGTTTGGGATTACCGGTAACCCCAAACACTTTCATAAGTAGCTGTGAATCAGCTAGATAGTCTCCACTGCATCGGCATTACCGGAGAGGGTGTTGGGGAGTATTAAGAGTTGGGGGGGGGCTGCATAAAAAAAGAAACGTCGGCCTTCACAGGCGGACGCTCTACTAACCACATAATTAATAACACTAAAACTAATAACCAATAGATTGATTCCGCTGAGAGAACCTCACTTCCTCAATCCGGATACAAAGGTACTGCAAATTTTTTGATTTGCAAATTTTTTCAAAAGATTTTTTACAAAATTTTTTCAAAATATACGTAACGCATTGATAATCAGCGAGAAAAAATTTTGAGAACTTTCGAAACCAACTGATATGCGCCAAATTGTTATAGGGTATTTTAGTGTTGAGAGTCAGCAACTTATGAAATAACGAAACAGTGCGAAATAATTGGCCTGTTTCAAATTAAAAGCGGATTGTAAGCAAACGCTTACAATCCGTAACTTTGAGATATTTTGGTAATTTCAAATAGAAATATTACCTGTGAAAACGTTTGCCGGGGAAGAATCTTGGCACCTGGCTGCAGTATGATTCGTAGAGCGGATACTTGCCGCCGCTGATCTCCTCTGCAAGCGAAGAACTGCCAAGGAACATCACTACAAGAAGCAGGCAGCCGATAATGCTCCAGTTGAAAATACCGATACCTGCACCAATGGAGAAAATGTAGAAGCCAATCCAGATTGCCTGTTCTCCAAGATAGTTGGGGTGACGGCTGCGAGCCCACAGACCCTGAGTGTTAAAGCCAAGGTTGTATGGCTCCGGGAGGTCTTCTAGTTTTTGACCGGCCTTGATCATAGCCCATTTCCTGGTTTGGAAAGCCCACTGCTGTTCATCGGCCACAGTTTCCCAGGCGATGAATCCAAATGTGAGAACTGCCGCAATAATATCTACAATACCGAACGGAACGGTGGAATTCATGCTTACCAGGGCGGGGAAGGTGGTCATAAGGACCAGGGCGTTCTGGTATATGGAGATGAAGAAAAGGTCAAAGAGCATCCAGCCCCAGCGGTTGCCGTTGAAGAAAGGGCCTTCGCGGAGGACTCCCCAGCGGTAATCTTCTTCGCCTTCCCAGAATTTCCAGCGATACGCGCCTTTACGGGCAAAATTGAAGGTGAGGCGGGCTCCCCAGAGGGTGGCAAGGACAGCCATCACGATGAGACGGGCGCTGAAACCGCCGTTTGCGGCAATTACCCATGTGTATACAGCAGGCAGAATACTCCAGATTTTGTCCATCTGGGAATTGTTTCTGGTGAGTTCACCTACAATAAAACAGAAAGCTGCGCTGCACCCGGCAATGATGCCAAGAGTCTTGAAGGTGGATAGTTGTAGATCGTCCAGTGCGGGCCCTACATATATATAAAGGAGGGGGCACACGATGAGTGATAGGCCGAGCAAAGCGGCAATCAGGGGGATATTCATCTTTTTCATGGATACAAAGATAAGTAAAATCTTTGATATCCATGAAAATAGCTACAGAAGCCGCTTACGGAGGTTTTCTATCATATCCACCGTCATCTGATCAAGGGTGAAGGTGGGTTTCCAGTCCCATTCCTCGCGGGCGCAGGAATCGTCCATTGAATCCGGCCAGGATGTGGCGATAGCCTGACGCACGGGGTCTACCTCATAGCGGACCTTGAGGCCGGGGATGTACTCGCGGATCTTGGCAAAGAGCTGTTCCGGCTCAAAACTCATTGATGCAATGTTGAAGGAATTGCGGTGCTTCAGGCGCGAAGGATCCGCTTCCATAAGTTGGATTGCGGCGTGAAGGGCATCCGGCATATACATCATATCCATAAAGGTTCCGGGAGCGATGGGGCATACGAATTCCTCTCCCTTTACGGCCGAATAATACACTTCTACAGCATAATCCGTGGTGCCGCCGCCGGGAAGGGTGGTATAGGAAATAAGGCCCGGGAAGCGCACGGAACGAGTGTCTACGCCGTATTTGTGGAAATAATAGTCTGAAAGAAGTTCCGTTGCAACCTTGGTGACGCCATACATTGAGCGGGGACGCTGGATTGTGTCCTGGGGAGTGCCCACGTGAGGGGTTTCAGGGCCGAAAGAGCCGATGGAAGAGGGCGTAAACACTGCGCAGCCCTTCTCACGGGCTATCTCTAGGATGTTGAGAAGGCCGTTCATCTGGATGTCCCAGGCAAGGAGGGGCTTACGTTCTGCGACGGCGGAAAGCAGCGCTGCAAGGTTGTAGATGGTGTCTATCTGATACTTGTCCACAATGGCGGCAAGGCCGGCAGCGTCACGGACATCGGCAATCTCTGAAGGCCCGCTTTCAAGGAGTACGCCCTTTGGCTCTGCGCCCGGAATGTAACCGGCAACTACCGTTGAATCTGGAATCTCCCTCCTTATCTTCATTGTGAGCTCTGAGCCAATCTGGCCGGTTGAGCCTATGACAAGTACGTTTTTCATATTCTGCTTAAAGATTGTACAAATTTATTCAATTTTGGTGGAATTTCAACATAAAAGAGTTAAATTTGAAAGCATAAAACCATTTCTTAATTATGTACGGAAAATTTCAAAAATACCTTCAGGATGAGCTTCAGGCCATCAAGGATGCAGGACTTTACAAGAATGAAAGAAATATAGCCAGCCCCCAGAGCGCGGAAATCACTCTTCAGGACGGCAGCAAGGCGCTTAACTTCTGCGCCAACAACTATCTTGGCCTGGCCGATAACCCCCGTCTTGCGGAGGCCGCCAAAAAAGCCATGGAAAGCCGCGGCTACGGCATGTCTTCCGTACGTTTCATCTGCGGCACCCAGGACATCCACAAGGAACTTGAAAAGGCCGTCTCGGAGTATTTCAAGACGGAGGACACCATCCTCTATGCCGCTTGCTTTGATGCCAACGGCGGCGTGTTCGAGCCCCTCTTCGGCCCGGAAGACGCCATCATTTCAGACTCCCTGAATCATGCCTCAATCATTGACGGCGTGCGTCTTTGCAAGGCCCAGCGTTTCCGTTACGCCAATGCCGATATGCAGGATCTTGAGGCAAAGCTTCAGGAAGCCCAGGCCTGTCGCCACAGGATCATTGTCACTGACGGCGTGTTCTCCATGGACGGCAATGTGGCCCCTATGGACAAGATCTGTGACCTCGCAGAAAAGTATGACGCCCTTGTGATGGTGGACGAAAGCCACAGCGCCGGCGTTGTTGGCCCCACCGGCCACGGAGTTGCAGAGCAGTTTAACTGCTACGGCCGCATAGACATCTTCACCGGCACACTTGGAAAGGCCTTCGGTGGCGCAGTGGGCGGCTTTACAACCGGCCGAAAGGAAATCATAGATATGCTCAGGCAGCGTAGCCGCCCGTACCTGTTCTCAAATTCCATCCCGCCCATGATAGCTGGCGCCGGAATAGAGACCTTCAAGATCCTCAAGGAAAGCAATGCCCTCCACGATAAACTGATTGAGAACGTGGTGTATTTCCGTGAGAAGATGCTTGCCGCCGGATTTGACATCAAGCCCACCCAGAGCGCAATCTGCGCCGTAATGCTCTACGACGCCCCTCTGTCCCAGAAATTCGCAGCCGCAATGGCTAAGGAAGGCATCTTTGTCACCGGCTTCTATTATCCCGTGGTGCCCAAGGGCCAGGCCCGCATCCGCGTCCAGCTAAGCGCTGCACATGAGAAAGAGCACCTGGATAAGGCAATATCGGCCTTCATCAAAGTTGGAAAAGAACTTGGAGTAATTAAGTAATTATGAAAAAGACCTTTGCTTTAGCGCTGATGCTACTTTCCATCGCGGCATCGGCCCAAAACAAGGCCGGAGGCATTTCGGCCGATATCTTGAAAGACCTTAACGCCTCTTTCGAAGGCAATGCCGCAGACAAAGCCATCCGTAACGCCCTCAATAACACGTCTATGGCTCTCCTGGCGGCATCGGCCGATAAATCCGTGATGCCGGATACCAATTTTTCATATGAGGTGAAGACAAATGGCCGTACGGACCAGAAATCTTCCGGGCGTTGCTGGCTTTTCACCGGCCTCAATGTCCTGAGGGCCCAGATGATGGCACGCCATAACCTGGATGAGTTCACTTTCTCCCAGAACTACCTCTTCTTTTATGACCAGCTGGAAAAGTCAAACCTTTTCCTCCAAGGCGTCATTGACACCAGGAAACTTCCTATGGAAGACCGCAAGGTAGACTGGCTGTTCTCCCATCCCATTGGTGACGGCGGCCAGTTCACGGGCGTGAGCAACCTAATCATGAAGTACGGTGTAGTGCCTTCAGAGGCTATGCCGGAGACTTATTCGGCCAACAATACATCGGCCATGCGCACCCAGCTGAGCCTCATCCTGAGGGAAGGCGGCCTCAAACTCCGCGCTGCAAAGGAAAAGGAGGTCCAGGCCCTCAAGGTGGGAATCCTCAAGGATGTCTACCGCGTTCTGGCTCTCTGCCTTGGCGTTCCTCCAAAGGAGTTCACCTGGCGTAAGGACGGCAAAACCTACACCCCTCAGGAGTTCTATCAGCAGTATCTTGGGCAGGACCTTGAGAACAACTACGTAATGGTGATGAACAATCCCACCCTGGAGTACGGCAAGGTATATGAGATAGACTATGACCGTCACGTCTACGACGGCCAGAACTGGGTTTACGTGAACCTTCCCATGGACCGCATCAAGGAAATGGCAATTGCCTCCATCAAGGATAGCACCGCCCTCTATTTCTCCTGCGACGTTGCAAAATTCCTTGACAGGAATAAGGGTGTGGCCGATATTGAAAACTTCGACTACCAGTCCCTCCTTGGCGTGAATTACGGCATGGATAAGTGCGACAGGATCCTTACTCACGCCAGTGGCTCCACCCACGCCATGACCCTCATTGCCGTGGATATCAAGGACGGAAAGCCCGTGAAGTGGATGGTGGAAAACAGTTGGGGCGAAACCAGCGGCTATAAGGGAAACATCATTATGACGGACGAATGGTTCGATAACTACATGTTCCGCCTTGTGGTAGAAAAAAAGTACGTCCCCGGGGACGTACTCTCGATGATGTCTCAGAAGCCGGTCCTTCTGCCGGCATGGGATCCTATGTTTGCGCCTGAAGAGTAGGAGAAACCTTACTGCTCTTCCTTAACAATTTCACAGGGGATATCCTTGTGATAGATAAAGTCAAAAGTGGTTACGGCGGTATTGATTTCAAAATCCTCGTAACCGCTTATTGCAAATGAGTACCTTGCTCCCTCCCGGATGGCGGGATCTGAGGATGAGAACTCGATTGATGCGGGGCCGCGTACCTGGCGACCCTCAATCAGCCCATAATCTTCCCACATGTTGACGAGATTCCTGAAATAGTGCTCTGTATCGGCATATTCGTCAAGGATGTCTTCCTTGAGGTTATAGTCAAAGCAGTAGCTGTCACGGCTTGAGGGGGTGATGGTAATCTTATCCTTGTCAAGGCCGATCTTGAAAGTGAGGTCCGACATTACCAGGGGATTGGTGTGGAATACCTTTGAGACCGGCGTTCCGATAAACTCCTTTGCCTTGGGGTCTACCTGGAATACTACAATCTTATGGTCCGCGTCCGGAATAAGGTACGTGTAATCAATCTCCTGTGTGCCCTGGTAGCAGAAAATCTGCTCGAAGGGGACCTCATAGCCTTCTTCCTCGCAGATGAGTTCCCAGCGCTCTTTGGAGAAGTCCACCTGAAATGCGGCGTTTTCCTGATCGGTCTTATTGAAGTAATCGGTAAGATTTACGTTGTCCAGTTTGCCGTAGCAGTAGTAGGCGTCTGGATTTGAAGGCACAATGACCACCTTAGCCTTGGTGGAATGGACATTTGAGACCTGGATGTCAAATCCTGACAGTTGCATATGTTTGGCGGGGCAGGCGGTAAGGATGAGTCCTGCGGCGGCAATTATCAGTAAATTAAAGTATCTCATTACAGTTCTTTATTAACGGTGAACAGGAAACGGACAAAGCCTGCGCCATGGGCGCCATAGTTACCAAAGTCATAGGTCACATTCTGGCCCTTGAAATAGGTCTCGGCCTTTACGGAATTGATGAAAGGCACGGTTTTGTCCTCACGGCTGTGGAACATGAACATGGGCGCCTTGGGGGTGAAGTCCAGCACGGAGTTGAACATCAGGGACCTGTAGAGTTTCGCAGTTTTGGGATTGCGCTTGTCACGGCCTTCATCGGTCATGATGTCCCTCAGGCTCTTGGCGCCGATGAATCTATTGATCTGCTGGACCGTGAAATTCTTGGAATTGATCCATTCCTTGTAGTTTGCAAGGAGGTTTGGCTTGAAGAAGTCCTGCATCTCGAGACCAAGATTCTCTCCGTAATTGACTCCCTGGACAATCATGGGAATGGCGCAGGGAATGCCCGTAAGGTCTTCTTCCACGGAAACGTCATAGGTGGAGGCAAGGTCATATGGGCCTGCGCCGGCATACACCTTCTTGATGGGGAGAGTGTCCCAGCATTCCTCCTGGATCATCCTCATTACGCCCACCGTGGTGGAACCGCCCTGGGAATATCCAAAGAGGATAACCTTGTCACTGAGGGGTTTACGGCCGATATGCTCAAGGTACGGCTTTACGGCAAGGCCCATGTCCACAACTGCCCTTGCGGTGCTCTTCACGTGCATGTAGGGGTGGATGCGGTCCTTGGTGACACCGAAGCCGATGTAGTCGGCAATGACAACCGCGTAGCCCTTGGCGGCAAGGATTCCCTCAAGCGGGAAGGCCTCGGAGGGGCACTCGGGATTTGAGCCGATGGTGAAGTGGCTCACCAGGATCATATTCTTGATCTCTCCTTTTTGGGGAAGGAGGATTTTTCCGGATAGGGTGAGGGGAGAGCCGTCTACGTCATGACCCTTGTATGTGCCGGCAATGTGGACCAGCGTGTTGCTGTTCATGGTGCCGATGAGGTTACGGGCAATCTCTACACCGGAAGTTTTGGCAACCTTGGTGTCGGGCTCATCATCATCTTCAAGAAACAGGATATCCGGGTTCAGGGAACCATCCTGCATGATTACGTCCGTGCACTTTGTGGATGTTACGTGGAAGGTGTCAAAATCCACGTACTCTATATCCGGATGATGGCAGGCCCATAGAAGGCCGAGGCCAAGGAGTATTAGAGGGATTCTTTTCATCATCTTCTTACCAGATATAATTTACGCCCACAGAGAATAGCCTGGAGGCAAACATATATACATCGTTGGCGCTTTTAAAGGCATTCAGTAGGCCGATTTCTGCGGTTCCGTTCCAGTGCCCCTTACCAACTCTTACACCAACCAGGTTGAGGTTGAAGGCTGGAGCCATCTCAAACTGCTTCTGGTTGTCAAAGGCCATCAGAAGGCCGAAGGACAGGCCAGAATAGATGTCAACCCATTCACTGCGGAAATATGTGAACCGCACGGAAGGGAGGATTGAGAGGTTGTAGTTGTTAACCTTTGTAGGGTCCCCGATAATTTTGCCGGAAGCATCCCTCACGCCCTCTTTCCAGAATATTCCCTCGAAATCCGTCTGTATGCCGGCGCTTACGACATCCGTGAAGGAATACATATAGTCTGCAAAGATATGGCCGGTGTATCCGTAGCCGAATTTGCCTGTAGAGCGGAATTCGGCAGGCAGAGCCGCGGAATCAAAGGTGCCCGGGGCGCTGGCGTGGAAAACCAGCGTCTCAAAGAGCATATCTCCCCAGCCCACGCGCACCGAATGGCGTGTGGGAGGATTTCCTGCAGCTGCAACTATTGACAGGCAGGTGATAAGAGAGATTGAAAGCAGTAGTTTTTTCATATCTTTCTTGATGGTAAAAGAGCCATTAGATAACCTATCACGGATACTCCTGCGGCAATCCACAGAAGGTCCGTGATCTTTAGTGATATAGGGTATGCGTCCACAACAAAATTCCCGGGCATGGCAATTATTCCAAAGCGCTGCTGTATCAGGACAACGCAAACCCCAATGATCAGCCCTATGATCATCCCCAGAAGGGACACCATCCAGCCTTCCAGGAGGAAGATACGGCGTATCATTCCGTCCGGGGCGCCCATGGCGCGAAGAGTGCCCATATCGGCCTCCTTCTCAATTATGAGCATCTTGAGGGAGCTGTAGATGTTGAACGCAATTATAATAACAACAAAGATGAGGATAAGGAAAATAGCAAGTTTCTCGTACCTCATCATCTTGTAGATGGATTCTTCCTGGCGGAAACGGTTGAGGACTTTAAGGTTCGGGCCGATTATGGCCTGAAGCTCCTTCTCAAGGGCATCCCCGGTGCCGGGAACAGCCCAGATCTCAAGGGATGAAACCTCAGTCTCAAGTTCCAAAAGCTCCCTCATGGCCTCTATAGGCACCAGCATGAGCTTGGAATCAATCTCGGAATTGACGGAAATGACTCCGCCCGTGAGGGCCTTGACCTTCCTCAGCGATGCCTGCGGATTTGCAAGGGAGATATTCTCCTTCCTGGACGGGTAATAGATTTCAAAGGGCGTCACAAACCGCGGGTTAAGGCCGATATTATGCGCCAGGGCCGCACCCGCCACCGCTGCGGACATTGCTCCGCGGTGGAAAATCCATGCTCCGTCAATGATGTTCTCCTGAAGAGGTGATTCTTCCTGGGCGGCCTCATCAATGCCTTTTACCCTTGCAAGGCTCTGGCGGCCTTCATAAGAGAGGAAAACCTGCTCCTCCAGCACGCTGGAAAGCCTTTGGATGCGGCTGTCTTCAAGGATGGGGGCAAAGACGGAACTGTCCGGGACAAAAAATTTCCCGGAGGCGGGCCTAATCACAAAATCGGGGTCCGACGCCTCCAGGGACTGTCCAACAAGGGAATTGAAGCCGTTGAAAACGGAGAGAATGATTACCAGTGCCGCAGTGCCGATTGCCATACCTGCCACGCCAATTCCCGAAATCATGTTGATTACGTTATGGCTTTTCCGGGAAAACAGATACCGGACGGCAAATATGAACGGAAGCTTCACTTTTTAAGGAGTTCCTCTATATGCTCTGCATAATCCAGGGTGGTGTCCAGGATGAAAATAAGTTCCGGGACAATCCTGAACTGTTTGGCAACAAGATGCCCAAGTTCTCCGCGGAGAGCTTTATTATTATCCTGAAGGATCTGCATCACGGGACCCTGCTTCTCAGAGGGGAAAATGCTCACGAAGACCTTGGCTACGGAGAGGTCCGGGCTTACGCGGACTTCACTTACCGTAACCATAGCGCCGCCGAAAGCGGCCATGCCCTTGGAGCGAATGAGCTCTGCAAGGTCCTTCTGCAATTCTCTGGCAACTTTCAGCTGCCTTGTACTTGCGGGTTTTTCCATTACTTGATATTGATGATAAAGTAATTCTTCTTTCCCTTCTGGGCAAGGATGTAGTGACCATTCACTATATCGGCCTCAGTTACCTCTGCGGCGATATCCGTGACTTTGTCCTTGTTGATGGCAATTCCGCCGCCCTGGATCATCTTGCGGGCTTCTCCCTTTGAGGGGAGGATGGCGGTTTTGACGGCAAGGAGGTCCATTATGTTCACGGGGAGATCGGCCTTGGGGAGGTCAAAGGAAGGGACGTCTCCGAAGACGGAGAGGAAGGTTCTCTCGTCCAGCTTGCGGAGGGCCTCAGAGTTGCCGCTGAAGAGCATACGGGATGCCTCGATGGCGTTGTCAAGTGCTTCCTGACCGTGGCACATACGGGTTACTTCCTCTGCGAGGACCTTCTGGAGTTCACGTGCACCGGGGTTCTCCCTGTGGCGGGCGATGAGGCTCTCTATGGTCTCACGGTCCAGCATGGTGAAGATCTTGATGTAACTTTCTGCGTCGTTATCGGCCACATTGAGCCAGAACTGGTAGAACTCATAGGGTGAAGTGCGCTCCGGATCCAGCCAGATGTTTCCTTTCTCCGTTTTGCCGAACTTTGTTCCATCGGCCTTGCGGATAAGGGGGCATGTGAGTGCGAAGGCCTGGCCTCCGTCCATGCGGCGGATGAGTTCCGTACCGGTGGTGATGTTGCCCCACTGGTCACTTCCGCCAAGCTGGAGGATGCAGCCCTTGTTCTTCCAGAGCCAGTAGAAATCGTAGCCCTGCATAAGCTGGTAGGAGAATTCCGTGAAGGACATACCCTCTGAGGAATCGCGGGACAGGCGCTTTTTCACGGAGTCCTTTGCCATCATATAGTTTACGGTGATGTGCTTTCCTATGTCACGGATGAAATTGATGAAGGTGTAATCCTTCATCCAGTCGTAGTTATTCACAAGTTCCGCCTTGTTGGGGGCGTCCGAATCAAAATCCAGGAAGCGGGAAAGCTGTGCCTTGATGCCCTCTACGTTGTGGCGGAGGGTTTCCTCGTCAAGGAGATTTCTCTCCGCGCTTTTCATTGAAGGGTCACCGATCATACCGGTGGCGCCGCCAACGAGGGCATAGGGCTTGTGCCCGCAGTTCTGGAAATGCTTCAGTATCATTACGCTCACAAGGTGGCCGATATGCAGAGAGTCTGCAGTTGGGTCTATGCCCACGTAAGCCGCCTGGGGGCCTTCCATAAGTTTCTCTTCTGTTCCGGGCATGATATCCTGGATCATGCCGCGCCATTTGAGCTCCTCTACAAAATTCTTCATAAGTAAAAATGATATAACTTACAAAGATACAGATTTTTTTGTACTTTTGTTTGTTAAACAATGATTCCAAATGAAGAAACTGATTCTACTTTCCATCCTGGCAATATCGGCCATAGGCTGCGGTCCGCGTTATGAAACCGTAAAAGGAGACCCCCTTGGGGCAAAAATCTGCACCCTTGACAACGGACTGAAGATTTATATGTCCGTGAATAAGGATGAACCCCGTATCCAGACTTACATCGCCGTCCACGCCGGAGGAAAGGATGACCCCGCAGACAACACAGGCCTTGCACACTATCTTGAGCACATGATGTTCAAGGGAACGGAGCAGTTCGGTACCCAGGACTATGAGGCTGAAAAACCGCTCCTGGCACAGATAGATTCCCTGTACGACGTATACCGTACTCTTACGGATCAGGCCGATAGGGATGCTCTGTATCACCAGATAGACTCCGTGAGCCTGGAGGCTTCAAAGATTGCCATCCCCAATGAGTATGACAAACTGATGTCAATAATCGGCTCTGAAGGCTCCAACGCATTCACGTCCAACGACGTAACCTGCTACGTTGAGGAGATTCCTTCTAATCAGGTAGAGAACTGGGCCCGTATCCAGGCCGACCGTTTCATGAACTGTGTCTTCCGTGGTTTCCATACGGAACTTGAGGCCGTTTATGAGGAAAAGAACATGGGTCTTACCGATGACGGTGAAAAGGCCATAGACGCCCTTGACAGCATGCTGTTTGTCCACCATCCTTACGGCACCCAGACCGTTATCGGCACGCAGGATCACCTGAAGAATCCTTCACTCCGCGCCATCCGTCATCAGAAGGATACCTATTATGTTCCTAACAACGTTGCCATCTGCCTCTCCGGAGACTTTGACCCGGATGAGATGGTAAAGACCATAAAGAAATACTTCGGGGAGTGGAAACCTAACCCTGAACTCCCGGAGCGAAGCATTGCTCCTGAAGATCCCATCGTTGAGCCCAAGGTGAAGGATGTTTACGGCTATGATGCAGAGTTTGTCATGCTTGGCTGGCGCACTCCCGGAGAGTCTTTCCCGGAAAGCGAAATCTCTGAGATTGCAGGAGAGATTCTCTTCAATGGCAAGGCCGGTCTTGTGGACCGCAACCTCCTTCAGTCCCAGGCCATCCTGGGTGGCGGATTCTTTAATTACAACCGCTCGGACTGGGGACTGCTGCTTGCCGAGGGCATGCCTAAGGAAGGCCAGAGCCTTCAGAACGTGCTTGATCTCCTCCTTGGGGAGGTAGATAAACTCCGTAAGGGTGAGTTCTCAGAGGAGCTTCTTGAAGCCGTGAAGGCAAACTATAAATTATCGGCCATGGAGGGCCTTACGTCCAACCGCTACCGCACCACCCTCTTTATGAACTCCTTCATCAACGGCACTTCCTGGAAATGGGAGGCCGGAAAACTTGACAGGATGAGTAAGGTTTCAAAGGAAGATGTTGTGGCCTGGGCCAATAAATATCTCCCTGAGGACGGCTATGCCGTTGTTTTCAAGCACCTTGGAGAGGATAAGAGCATAAAGAAGATAGACGCTCCCAAGATTACTCCCATCTACACCAACAGGGACAAGCAGAGCGCATTCCTTGCAGAGATTGCAGCTGCGGAGCCCGCTCCCATTGAGCCAGTCTTCGTGGACTATGAAAAGGACATGACCGTGGCCGATTTTGACTGCCTGAGGCTTCTGTACAAGAAAAACGAGAGGAACGACATTGCCTCCCTTGCCTTCCGCTACGACCGCGGATCGGACAATGACCCGGTACTCTCCATAGCCGCCGATTATTTCTCCTATCTTGGATCTGACAAATACAGCGCAGAGGACTTTGCCATGACTCTTTACGGCCTTGCCTGCAGCGCTACTCCGAGGGTTGGAGGAAATACAACCGCAATCTCCCTCACGGGCCTTTCGGAGAATCTGCCCGCCGCCCTTGAAGCGCTGGAGTATCAGCTCCGTAACGTGCAACCTGATGAAGATATCCTTTCAGAGCTCAAGGCCGATATCCTCCGCTCCCGCGAAGACTCAAAGAAGAACCAGAGGGCCTGCAGCAGCGCTCTCCAGAATTATCTCACCTACGGTCCGGAGTATATCAAGGCCGGAACTCTCACTAACGCGGCTGTATCGGCCCTGGAATCTGAAGACGTCCTTGAATCCCTGGAAGAGCTCCTAGAAAAGCAGCATACAATATTATATTACGGTCCCGCTTCCCTCAATGAGGTTAAGGATATGCTTTCAAAGTATCATCCCACGGAAGACCTTGAGCCCCTTGAGAAAACTCATCCAGTGAAGCGCCTCACACCCTCCACAAAGGTGTATGTGACACATTATGATTCCCGCCAGTTCAACTACGTGCAGTACTCGGACCGCGGAGAAGGCTTCTCCCTGGAGGAGGCTCCATACATTGAGCTTTTCAACGAGTACTACGGCGGCGGCATGAACGCCATAGTGTTCCAGGAGATGAGGGAATCCCGCGCCCTTGCCTACGGCGCCGGTGCATGGCTCTCAGAGCCCGCATTCAAGGCCGATACCTACTCATTCCGCGCTTTCATCGCTTCCCAGAACGACAAACTCCGTAAGGCTGTTGAAGGCTTTGAGGAGATTATTGAAACCCTACCCGAGGCCCCTGAGAACCTGGAAATTGCAAAGGCCGCTATCCTTGGGAAACTCCGCACCCAGCGCGTGATAGGGGAGCAGGTGCTCTACAGTTACCTCCAGGCCCAGGAACTTGGACTCACCGAGCCCCGTGAGAAACTCCTCTTTGAAAAGGTAGGGAACCTCACTATGGATGATCTTAAGGCCACCCACGCCAAATGGATTGCCGGCCGCACCTACAATTACTCCATTCTCTGTGACACCAAGGACATAGATATGGCCTATCTCAAGACCCTCGGCCCCGTCCAGATAGTTCCCCTGACAGAAATTTTCGGTTTTTAGGAAAATTTTATAATTTTTTATTGCAATTCAATAAATAATTACTATATTTGCAAAAGAAACCAAAATCTTTTGCACAATGATCACATTATGGTGGGCCGGTCTTACCCCGGTTATGAAGATCCTCTGGGTGGCAACACTTGCCGCTACCCTGATTTTCATCATTCAAAGTATCCTCACTTTTGTGGGCGCAGACGCAGACGCCAGCGCAGACTTTGACATTGACGGTGATGCCGATATGTCAATGGACGGCGCCAGCCTGTACAGCTTCCGCAACTTCGTGAACTTTATCCTGGGCTTTGGCTGGAGTGCAATCCTCCTGCAGCCCTCCATCCCGTCCTGGCCGGTGCTTATCCTGGTGTCCGTCATCATAGGCGTGGCCCTGGTTGCTGGCGTGATGTACCTCTTCAAATGGCTTGCAGGCATGCAGCAGAGTGGTAACATCAACCTTGAGAAGTCTGCGGCCGGCGCAGAAGGCACCGTTTACCTTACTATCCCCGGCGCACGCGCGGGAAAGGGGAAGGTCCAGATCACCATCTCCGGCGCCGTACGTGAGTATGACGCAGTTTATGAGGGAGAATCTGCCCTAAAAACCGGCACTCCCATCCGCGTTGTGGATGTAATTGATTCCAACACCCTTTTAGTAGAAGACATTAACACTTATACCGTATAAATCATGCCTACACTTACCCTTATCCTCATCCTTGTGGCCGTGCTCTTCGTGACGCTGGCCGCTATCCTCAGGCGCTACAGGCGCTGCCCCTCAGACAAGATTCTGGTAATTTACGGTAAAACCGGCCGCTCTTCATCGGCCCGTTGCGTACACGGCGGCGCAGCATTCATCTGGCCCGTGTTCCAGGATTACGCATATCTGGACCTCAAGCCCATCTCCATCGAATGCAACCTCACAAACGCCCTCTCCAAGCAGAATATCCGCGTAGACGTTCCCTGCCGCTTCACCGTGGGTATCTCCACGGAGCAGGAGGTCATGACAAACGCCGCAGAGCGTCTCCTTGGCCTCTCCACAGACAGCATCCAGAGCATCGCCACGGATATCCTCTTCGGTCAGCTCCGTCTTGTGATTGCAACCATGGACATCGAGGAAATCAACGCCGACCGCGACAAATTCCTTGCAAGCGTTTCCGCAAACGTTGAAGCAGAACTCCGTAAGATCGGCCTCAAACTCATCAACGTGAACGTTACCGATATCCGCGACGAGTCCGGCTACATCGAGGCCCTTGGTAAGGAAGCCGCCGCTAAGGCCATCAACGACGCAAAGAAGAGCGTCGCAGAGCAGAACCGTTACGGTGAAACCGGTAAGGCAAATGCCGATAAAGACACCCGTGTGAACGTTGCTGCTGCAGACGCAGACGCCGTCAAGGGTGAGAACAACGCCCGCATCGAGATTGCAAATTCCGATGCCCTGAGGCGTCAGAAGACCGCTGAGGCAGACCGCCTTGCAGTAGCCGCAGAAAAGGTTCAGGCCGCTAAGGCTCTGGAGGAAGCCTACCAGAGTGAGCGTGACGCTGAACTTGCACGTGCAGAACGTGAACAGGCTACCCAGAAGGCCAACATCGTTGTTGCCGCAGAGATTGACAAGCAGAAGAAGATCATCGAGGCCGAGGCAGAAGCAGAGCAGATCCGCCGCAAAGCTAAGGGTGAAGCAGACGCTATCTTCGCAAGGATGGACGCCCAGGCACGCGGTATCCAGGAGGTCCTGAACAAGCAGGCCGAAGGTTTCCGCAACCTTGTTGGCGCCGCTGAAGGTGACGCCCAGAAGGCCGTCCTGATGATGATTGCCGATAAACTCCCTGAACTTGTCAAGACCCAGGTAGAGGCCGTAAAGGGCATCAACATTGACAAGGTGACCGTATGGGATACCGGTTCAAACGCCAACGGCAAAACCGCCACTTCCAACTTCATTTCCGGTATGATGCAGTCCGTACCTCCGCTCCAGGACCTCTTCAAGATGGCCGGTATGGAACTTCCCTCATACCTGAAGGGTAAGCCGGAAGAGCAGGCTCAACCAGAGAAGGAGGAGTAATGCCCATCATCACTAATATAGATGTCATGCTTGCCCGCCGGAAGATGTCTTCCGGTGAGCTGGCAGAGAAGGTTGGCATAACCCCAGCCAACCTCTCCATCCTCAAGACCGGCAAGGCCAAGGCCGTGAGGCTGTCCACCATGGACGCCCTCTGCAAGGCCCTGGACTGCCAGCCAGGGGACCTGCTGGAGTATAAACCGGATTAGCCGGTGATAATCATAGATAGAATAGGCTCCCGTTTCCGGGGGCCTGTTCTATTTTACCGTAACCGAAGGAATGTCGCTCCAGAGGGTGGTGTAGTGGGGGGAGCGGTGCTCCTGGGCCATGTGGAACTGGCCGTCTCCCTGGGCGCCCCAGAGAAGGGCACCGTGGCCAAAACTCTTGTGGATGGAGTCAAGTACCTTGGAGAGGTTTTCATCGCGCTCCTGCGCAGCTGTATCGGCCCAGATGGAGGTCGATGCCCCCTCTGCGGGGATGATTTTGGTGAAGACCACGCCGGCTTTCTTGTATCCGAAGCCTGGTCGGAAGAGGCTCCTGGCAGTCTTTATGGCGGCCGAGACAATAGTCCTGTAGTCGGCCACTCCGTCCGGGAAAACCGTGTAGAGGCCGCCGCTTGTCTGGGGGAGAGCTTCCTTGAAGCGGTTGGTCATGGCAAAGACGGCCATCTCCGTTGCAAGGGTGTTCTGGGCGCGGAGTTTTTGAGTTGCACGGGAAGCAAAGGTGGCAATCTGTTCAGTGAATTCTTCAACGGTTGTTACCTCATGGGCAAAACTGCGGGAGATGCAGATGCTCTGCTTGGGCTCTATCATGTCTTCAAACTCGATGCAGGGGATTCCCCTCAGTTCCTTCCATGTGCGGAATCCAGGGAGGTTGAAGAGTTTACGGACGGTGGTTTCCTGTAGCTGGGTATAGTCCCAGGCGGTTTTTATACCCATATCGGCCAGTTTCTTCACACTCCGACGGCCAATTCCCCAGACGTCTTCCACGGGGAAAGTCCGGAGTACTTTCTCTATGTCCTGAGGCCGATGCATGAAACATCCGCCCTGGAGCTTAGGGTATTTCTTGCACAGTTTGGAGGCTATCTTTGCAAGGGTTTTGGTAGGGGAGATACCAACCGATACGGGGATTGCCGTAAGGCGGCGGCACTCACGGGAGATGGTCTTTGCAAGGGCGTCGAAATCGGCATCTACGCCGGTGAGGTCAAGGAAGGCCTCATCTATGGAGTAAACTTCCACCGACGGAGCAAAACTCCTCAGGACCTCCTGAACACGGGCCGACATATCTCCGTAGAGGGCAAAGTTTGAGGAGAACACCGCTACGTTGTTTCTCTCAATGATTGGTTTTATCTTGAAAAAGGGGTCTCCCATCTTGATGCCAAGGGCCTTGGCCTCGTTGCTGCGGGCTATGGCGCAGCCGTCGTTGTTTGACAGCACAATCACGGGTTTTCCGTTCAGTTCCGGACGGAAAACCCTTTCGCAGGAGGCGAAAAAATTGTTGCAGTCGGCAAGGGCGTACATTTATGCTTTCTTGATTACCCAGGTAACTACGCCCCAGATGAGGAAATCGTTGTCCGGGCCCACGGGGATGGGCTTGAATTTGCGGTTTTTCTCGTTGCAGGGCACAAGGACGGCACCCTGCGGGCCTATTTCCACTCGCTTCACGGTGTATTCTCCGTCTATGAAGCAAACCGCCTTGCAGTCATTGTAAGGCTCCACGGCGCGGTCCACGATGATAATGTCTCCTTCGTCCATATCGGCATCTACCATAGACACTCCGTCTATACGGAAAAAGAACGTGGAGGCGTTGTGACGCACAAGCAGTTTCACAAGGTCCAGTTTCTCACGGAAATCGTCGGCGGGGGAGGGAAATCCCGCTTTTACTTCACCCAGAGGGCTCTCAAAGCTCTCGATATTTTCTATCGGCTGTGGAATCATAATCACAAATATACGCTTTTTTTACTATCTTTGTGTGTTATGAATACACACGTAGTTATTATGGCCGGTGGTATTGGCAGCAGGCTATGGCCGCTCTCCACACCGGATGTACCTAAACAGTTTATCGATATCCTGGGCGTTGGACGCTCCCTGATACAGCTTACCGTAGACCGTTTTGCCCCGCTTTGCCGCCCGGAAAACTTCTGGGTTGTGACAGGAGAGAAATATGTGGACCTTGTTAAGGAACAGCTTCCTTCAATCCCTGAGGACCAGATCCTTGTAGAGCCTGAAGGCCGCAACACCGCCCCCTGCATTGCATACGCTTCCTGGAAAATCCAGCGCAAGGACCCCGAGGCCAATATTGTGGTAACTCCCGCCGATGCCCTGGTTCTCCGCACTGAAGAGTTCGCAGACACCATTGCCAAGGCTCTGGAATTCACGCATGAGCGTGACTCCATCGTGACCGTTGGCATCGCCCCCACCCGCCCTGAAACAGGCTACGGATACATTCACGCCGCAGAAGCCCTCCGCGGCCAGCTGGTGAAGGTGAGTGAATTCAAGGAAAAACCGGATCTGGATACTGCCCTTGGCTATCTTGAGGACGGTCACTACTTCTGGAACGCAGGAATCTTCGTGTGGAATGTGAACACTATTGTCACGGAACTACGCAACTATGCTCCCCAGATTGCAGGTGTGATGGATGAGCTTGCGCCTTCATTCTTCACGGATAAGGAGCAGGAGGATCTCCGCCGCCTTTTCCCCACCTGCGAGAAAATCTCCATAGACTACGCCGTAATGGAGAAAAGCCCCCGTATCTACGTGATTGCAGAGGACCTTGCCTGGAGCGATCTTGGCAGCTGGGGTTCCGTCATGACGCACCTCAAGGCCGATGAAGACGGCAACACCGCCGTTGGCCAGGATGTACGCCTTTTTGACTGCTCTAACTGCCTTGTCCATGTTGCCGGGGAAAAGACCGTCGTGGTGGAAGGCCTTGATGGTTATATAGTTGCCGAATCAAAGGACAAACTTCTTGTGTGCCGCCTGTCTCAGGAGCAACACATCAAGGAATATTCCGCGTAAAAATTTTTAAAAATTTTATTGCGGATTCAAAAAAAGTTGCTACCTTTGCATTCCCGATTTGGGACGGAGGACTCGTTAGCTCAGTTGGTAGAGCACAACACTTTTAATGTTGGGGTCTCGGGTTCGAGCCCCGAACGGGTCACAAGACATACACCAGCACTCTTAGCTCAGCTGGTAGAGCAGCTGACTCTTAATCAGCGGGTCTAGGGTTCGAGTCCCTAAGAGTGCACCAAAAAGGGAGACGAGAAATCGTCTCCCTTTTTGGTGCACTCCAGTTTTCAACATTGATTGAAGGGGCTCTGCCCCCTCAAACACCCCCTTGTCGGCCTTCGGCCTCCGACCGTCGCGGAAATCGTCTCCCTTCTTGGTGCACTCCTGTATACCTTTATGCCATTATGTCAGTCGCTTATGATAGGACCGAAATTTGAAGAGATGGGGGAAACATCTATGATATGGGTTTTTTCAAGTGGATTACAGGTATACTTGGATGGGTCGCGTTAGGCCCCATCGGAGGACTTATAGGATATCTTTTTGGGACTCTGTTTGAGGGGAGGGCAATTCCGTTCCAGGAGGAGGCGGCCGCATCAAGGAGGACATACTCCGCGTCGGAGCAGAGGAACAGTTTCCTTGTGAGTCTCCTTGTGCTGTCATCGGCCGTAATAAGGGCCGATGGAAAGGTTCATCAGAGGGAACTGGACACGGTGAGGGACTTCATCCAGCGGAACTTCGGGCCTCAGGCGGTTCCGGAGGCCATGCGAATCCTGGAGGGCCTTAACTCCAGCCAGGTGAATATCTATGAGGTGGGGCCGCAGATAGCCACCTACATGAACTATTCCCAGAGGCTCCAGCTCTTCCACTACCTAGTCCAGATTGCAATTGCCGACGGAGAGTTTGCAAAGAGCGAAAAGGGCGTCCTGGAGGCAATAGGAGCCACTATCGGCCTTAATGGTGCGGATATCAATTCCGTCATTGCCATGTTCTACAAGGACACGAACTCTGCCTATACCGTGCTTGGTATTTCCCCCAATGCCACTGATGATGAGGTGCGTACAGCCTACCGAAAGATGGCCATGAAGAACCATCCTGACAAGGTTGCAACCCTTGGCCCAGACGTCCAGAAAGCAGCCGCTGAGAAGTTCCGTCAGGTGCAGGAAGCCTACGAGTCCATAAAGAAGGAAAGGGGCATGAACTGACGGAGAATTTTAGTATATTTGTGGTATGCTGAAGATTCTCAAGGCGTCGGCGGGTTCCGGCAAAACATACAATCTGGCTAAGGAGTACATCAGACTGATTGTGAAGAGCAATCAGCCGGATGCCTACAGGCATGTCCTGGCCGTTACTTTTACCAATAAGGCCACGGATGAGATGAAGCGCCGCATTCTCAAGGAGCTGCATACCCTGGCCAAGAATCCGGATGGATCCAAGTACCTTGATTATCTCATAAGGGAGACAGGACTTGATAAGACAACCCTTCAGAAACGTGCCCAGACACAGCTCTCGGGCATTCTGCATGATTATTCAGCCTTTGCCGTCTCTACCATAGACCGCTTTTTCCAGCAGACTCTCCGTGCTTTCTCAAGGGAGATAGGGCAGTTCTCCACGTATCAGGTCCAACTGGATCGTGAAGAGCTGGTTCAGGAAAGCGTTGACAGGGTCCTTGACAGTATCTCAGAAAATGACAAGGCCGTCCTGAACTGGCTTACTGACAGCGCCAGATGGGACCTTGAGCAAAAAGGATGGTTCTCAATAGAAGGCCGTCTCAGGGATATGGCAACAAGCCTTGGTAAGCTCCCGGATGGGGAGCGTGGCCTCTTCTCCAGAGAAAAACTCCAGGAGATAGGTAAATACTGCAAGGAGGTGAGGAAGGCATGGGAAGAGAGCGTGAGGAAATCGGCCCGGAAAGTAGTTGATTCGGTTGCCGCCTGCGGCCTCACAACGGACGATTTCAACCGAAAATTCCTGAGCTCCATACATTATTATCTGGACGCCGGAAATGGAATGAAGAAGCCCACGGAGGCTTTTACCCGTAAGGCTCTTAACCCTGAGGAGTGGTTCAGCAAGGCCAATGCCCGGTTCCTGCCTGTGACCCGGGGCATGCTGGAAGCCCCGCTGGAGGGGTTTATCGGCCTTTTTGATGCTCCTTATAGGGTATATCAGACAGCGGATCTGATTCTGAAGCAGATATACGCGCTTGGAATGGCTTCCGAACTTGCCTATGCTTTCCAGCAAATCCAGAAGGAGAAAAACGTCATCTCAATCGATGACTCCAATACCATCCTGAAAAGCATCATAGACGGCACTGACACCCCCTTCATCTATGAGAAACTGGGAGTCAGGTTTGAAGATTTCCTCCTTGATGAATTCCAGGATACGTCCGATATCCAGTGGGATAACTTCCGCCCGCTCCTTCACGGCAGTATTGATTCCGGGGCCGATTCCCTTGTGGTAGGGGATGTAAAACAGAGCATCTACCGCTGGAGGGGAAGCGACTGGAACCTCCTTGGAAGCCGTCTGGAGCAGGAATTCTCCAATCCCAGGATAGACCCCTTGAAGGAAAACTGGCGCACATGCCGGGAAATTGTCTACTTCAACAATGAATTCTTCGGCTTTGCCGCAAAGGAGCTGGGAGTTCAGGATCTCTATGCCGATGTAGAGCAGGTCCCTAAGTTCTCTGACCCTGCCCCGGGCAGCGTTGACATTGTGTTCACCGATAACGAGATGGAGGAGATTTTCTCCACCCTTGAGACTCTTAGGAATTCCGGGGCATTGTGGGCCGATATTGCCATCCTGGTTCGCGGAAACGATGACGGTGCTGCAATAGCTGCTGAACTGGTTGCCCGGAGTATCCCCGTGGTCTCGGATGATTCCCTCTACGTGAAAGCATCAGCCACGGTACGCCGCCTTGTCTCACAGTTATCCATTGTGGATACTCCTCAGAATCAGGAAAAGCCTTCTGTAGCAGGTTATCTGGCCTCATCCATGGGCATCAACATCCCGGAACGATACCACTCCCTCACAGACCTTGCAGAGTCTCTCCTGAGGGATATATCGGCCTCAAAACCAGAAGTTTTCAACGCAGAGATACCTTATATCCAGTCCTTCATGGATTACCTCCAGGACTGGGTGAGCCAGAATGGCAACAATCTGCAGGCATTCCTCCGGGCCTGGGCCGGTGCCGATCCAAAGATTGCATCCCCGCAGTCCGGTGACTCCGTGCGTATAATGACCGTTCACAAGTCCAAGGGCCTTGAATTCCCCTATGTGATTTTCCCGTTCGCGGAGAAAGTGAACCTGTACAAGCATTCTTCCTACTGGTGCCGTCCGGACACTGAAGGAACGCCACTTGAAGGCAAGGCGGAGGGCAATTATTTTGTGGATCTTACAGATGCTACGGCCGATACCCTTTTCAAGGCCCAATATGACAGGGAGCACCTGATGCAGACCATAGACAATATCAACATATTCTACGTGGCCCTCACAAGGCCCATATACGGTCTTAAGGTGATTGCCGCAACTCCGCCTGCAAGTATGTCGGCATTAAGGAATATGTCCCAGGTTCTCTATCTTTTCACGGGCGGTAAGGAATACAGCCGCGGCCAGCTCCATGATTTCTCATCAATCCGCAGGGAGGAGAAGGCTTCTTCCATCATAGAAACCGGTTACGCATCTTTTCCCTCAGGGACGGGGGACCGTTTGAAGTTCTCTCAGGAGGCGGCCGATTATTTTGGAGAAGACGGCACCTACGGCCCTGAGGCCAGCCGCCGTATAAGGGGTAACGTCCTTCACGGCATCCTTTCAAGGGTAGTAGTGGCCCATGATATCCCTGCGGCGTTGGAGGCCTCGGTCCTGTCCGGAGACCTTCCCAGTAACCTCAAGGAAGAAGCCCTCAGTTTCCTTCAGTCCAGAATATCCTCTGTAAGTGGCAGGGGATGGTTCTCTCCTGAGGCGAGGATTCTTTCAGAGGAATCCGTGCTGGCACCTGGAGAAGGGGAGTACAGGCCTGACAGAGTGGTAATTCACCCGGACGGAAAGGTGGATATAGTGGATTTCAAGTTTGGAAAGGAGGAGAAGAAATACCTTTCCCAGGTACGCAGGTATATGAATCTGTACCGCCGGATGGGTTTTGAAAAAGTTGACGGATACCTTTGGTATTTGGACGATAATTTAATTAACTTTGTAGCTGATTAAAAAGAGATTCTATATGGAAGCGAGCGAGAACAGCGTCAAACTATATTACAACACTGAAGTAGAGAAACTTGCAATGCCTGAATACGGAAGGCTCGTCCTGAAGATGGTAGAGCAGCTTAAGGACATCCCGGACCGTGCAAAGCGCAGTGAGCAGGCCTATGCCGTGGTGAAGGTGATGGAAAGCCTGAACCCTCAGGTCCACCAGCAGGAAAACTGGCTCCAGAAACTCTGGGACCACCTTTATATCATTGCAGGCTATGACCTTGACATAGATTCTCCATTCCCCAAGCCGGAACCTGAGGTGATCAACAGCCGCCCGGATCCTATCCCGCTCAATACAAAACCCATCCGTGCCCGTCATTATGGAAGGAACATCGAGAGCATCCTTGATCTGATTGCCTCAGAGCCGGAGGGAGAAGAGAAAACGGAGATGATCCGCTGCCTTGCCATCTATATGAGACAGCAGTACCTTATCTGGAACAAGGATACCGTATCTGACTCCACTATTTTCAAGGATATAGAGCGCCTATCCGGAGGCCGGGTAAGCGTGCCTGAGGGGCTTGAACTCAGCAAAATATCTGAAGGGACATCCTTCTCCCGTCCCGGCATGAACCTGGGTTTTGCCAAGCCTCAGAAATTTAACCGCGGCTTTCGCAAAAAAGGCAAGAAGTAATGGGACTTTTTACTAAATACCTGGACCGTATGTCTGAGAGGAAACGGGAGGGCATCCGCCTTGCGGGGATAGCCCTCGTGCTGCTTTTTACCGTTATCCTTACAGTATCCGTAACTTCCTATGTCTTTACCTGGAAGCAGGACCAGAGCGTGGCATCGGCCCCCGCCGGGACGCAGGTTGCCAATGCTGCCGCAGAAACCGGCTTTTCACTGGGGAAGTTCCTTGTGACTGACAGTTTTGGCCTTGCGGCATTCTGCATTGTGGCTTTCTTCTTTGCATGGAGCATAAAACTTGTGAAGCCGGGCCTTAGAATAAGTATGCGCAAATGGTTCTACGGCATGCTCACGCTGAGTTTCCTGCTCTCCTGGATGCTTGCCATGGCCGGTATGCTTGGCGGATGGGACACTTTCTTTGGAGGCGGTCTCGGAGGCAGGGCTGCACAGGCAGTTGTAGGTTTTTCAGTTGCAAAACTTGGAGAGATAATCTCCATCCTCATACTCCTTGTCCTCTTTGGCATCTGGCTCTACTGCATGAGCAGCCGTTTTGCAGACTTCATGATGGGAAAGAAGCCGGAAAAAGAGCCTGATGAAGAACCTGTGGAAGAGCCTCAGGCTGAGGTTGCGCCTTTGGCGGCAACAGGTTTTGTGACATCGGATACATCGGCCCCCGCAGAGCCTGAAAAGAAGTCCCGTAAGTCCCTATTCAAAAAGAAGAATCCTGAAGAGATTGCCGGTCAGGCCGGTAATGACGGTAAAGTCGATGACTCCTCAGAGGGGGAGAACGGCATCAACGTAGTTACGGACGACACCCTTGAGCAGGAGGTTAGGGAGCCCTTGAAACCCATAGACAACCGTCTGGATCCTCCGGATGGCCTTCCTAAATACAAGGTTCCTTCCCTCAATATCCTTGGAGACCATCTATATGGCCGCCATGAGGTATCTCAGGATGAACTGAGCCGTAACAACAATAAGATCCGTGCAACCCTTGCAAGTTACCGCATCCAGGTGCGTGACGTTACGGCTATAGTCGGCCCCACCGTAACCCTATACAAGGTTTATCCGGCCCCGGGTGTCAAGATTGCTGCAATCAAGCAGCTTCAGGAAGATATCGGCATTTCCCTCAATGCAAAGGGCGTCCGTATCACCACGCTCTCGGATTCAGTGGGAATTGAGGTTGCTAACGACAAAGCCTCTATCGTCCCCCTGAAGTCCCTTCTTAACGATGCCGCCTTCCGTGAATCCAAGGCTGAACTCCCGGTTGCAATAGGCTACACCATCTCACAGCAGGTGAAGGTCTTTGACCTGGCCGATGCCCCGCACCTCCTTGTTGCAGGTGCCACCAAACAGGGTAAGTCAGTGGGCCTTAACGTCATTGTGGCGTCACTACTGTACTCCAAGCACCCTTCGGAACTTAAGTTTGTGTTCGTAGATCCCAAGATGGTAGAATTCTCTTCATATGCAAGCCTGCTTCATCACTATCTGGCCGTTCTTCCCAACGCCGGCAGCGAGCAGGATGAGAAGGACCACGCCATTGTGAAAAACGCCAAGGATGCATCAGCCGTGCTTCAAAGCCTTTGCGTAGAGATGGATTCCCGCTATGAGCTCCTCTCGAAGGGCATGGTGAACAATATCAAGCTCTACAACCAGAAATGGAAGGAGCATCACCTGAGGGCCGATGAAGGTCATCATTTCATGCCTTACATCGTGACGGTAATAGATGAGTACGCAGACCTCACAATGTCTGTGGGTGCAGGTCCTGAATCCAAGGCCCTGGCGCGTTCTATCACCACTTCCGTCATCCGTCTTGCCCAGAAGGGACGTGCCGCAGGTCTCCACGTCATCCTTGCAACCCAGCGTCCTACGGTGGACGTGATTACCGGCCTCATCAAGGCCAACTTCCCCATGAGAATAGCCTTCAGGGTTACTTCCCGCATAGATTCCGCCACCATCCTGGATCAGCCCGGCGCCGACAAACTCATCGGCCGCGGAGACATGCTCCTTTACAGCGGCGTTGAGATGGAACGCGTCCAGTGCGCATTCATCTCCAACGATGAGATTGTGGATCTCACAAATGCCGTTGGAGAGCAGATAGGCTTCCAGAAGAGTTACAACACTCCTTACTATCTGCCTGAGCCTCCCGCAGCAGACGGCAGTGACGGGGGAGACGGTGGAATGGTGGACATGAAGCAGCTTGATGAGCGCTTTGAGGAAGCCGCCCGCATGATAGTTATCAACCAGAGGGGATCTACCTCTGACCTTCAACGTCGTCTTGGCATGGGATATGCAAAAGCAGGTAGAGTGATGGACCAGCTGGAAGCCGCCGGCATCGTGGGCCCGCAGAACGGGGCCAAGCCGCGTGAGGTTCTGGTGAAGGACGTCGCCGAACTTGAAAATATACTTGCACATTTCATGCAGCAGCAATGAGACGCCTTGTAATAATAGCCATATCCCTTGTAACCTGCGCGCTTTCTTACGCGCAAGGGACTCTGAGCATTCCCCAGCTGGACCGAGCATCCGGCAAGAGGGTGAGTTTCCATTATGAGTACAACCTTTCCAAGGATGGCGGAGCCTTTTCCAAGGTCACGGAAGGGGATGTCCTTGTAGAGGACAACGCCTACAGGCTGGACGGTCTGGGCCTCACTATTGTGTGTGACGGCACTACCCGCTGGACATATGACCCCTCTGCAGGGGAGGTTGTTATTGAGAGTGCAGAGCAGGACAACATCCTCACAAATCCTGCGCTCCTTATCAGTTCCTACCGTGGCTATGGCAATGCTCTTCACGTGAAAGGCGGCTCCAGGGACAGCTTGGACGTTGTCTATGACGTTGACGATGACGTAAAGGCGCGTTTTGTCCTTAAGGATATAGTCTATGAGGAACAGCAAGGAAAAAGCGACTTCACCTTTGACGTGAAATCGCTTCCTGAGAATTCTGTGATAACGGATTTACGTTAATCCTTTACGCACCTTACACTGAGGGCAAGGGAGGCTTTGCTTCCGTTGCCCTTCATTATTTGAGGGTTGTCATGGAGAATGTAACGGAACTGGGCCAAATTTGAATCTGAGGCTGAGTCTGTGGCGGTCCAGAAAGCTGCCATCTCTCCGTAGCGACGGAATTTGTCCGTGCTTGCGGTGGTATCCAGATAGCCTACGGGAATGGCGTTGAAACCGGTTGAGTTTGTAATTGTCTGACCAAGTGCGGGCACCCACATGCGGTTACCAAGGAACTCTGCAGAGGCCATGAGGTCTCCGGCATTGGTCCCCAGGGCATCCCATTCTGCTGCGGAGGGAAGGTGCCAGCCGTCAGGGCAGATGGTCTGGGCTTCATCCCATGTGTAGAACCTGCCGAAAACGGTGTCTACCACGCTGGCGTTCTTGTATGAGAAGCCAAAATCCGGATCAGCCATATTGAATGCCGACCACTCCTTCCCGCCGATAGTTGCGGTGGGTGAGGAACCCGTGCCTGAAAGGGCATCGGTAGGGTCAATAGCCTTGAAAGACGTTACGATGCTTGAGTTATAAAAACCGTTCGCATAGGCATAGCATGCAACCTGGTAGTTCCCAAGTGAGTCTACGCGGTACTTGAATTCAGGATTCTCAGCCTTTATATCCCTTGAAAGGGTGTCTTTCTTTGCCGAATTAACCTGCCAGTATAGGCCGATGACACTGGGCATGGAACCCTTTGAAGCTGATAAATGAGATGTAGTGGCATGGAAAACCAGCTCATCCCCTACGGCTACGTAAGGAACGGCCTCATTGATGGTGAGGCCCTGAAGGGATGGAGTGTTGTCTGTGGTTTCTGTTTTCTTGCAGGCGGGAAGGGAAAGGAAGCCGGCAAGGATAACGGTGAATATGATGGATTTTCTCATTGTCTCTCTTTAATTCTCGCAAATATCGTCATTTTTTTGTAATATTGCGCAATTATCGTGCTATATAGTATGAGAAAAGTAGTGTCCATACTGGCTTTTTTGCTTGTCCTGTACTCCTGCGGTCCGGCTCGCGGACGTTATGTCCAGATAACCGGTACAGCCCAGTCTGTAGGCTATGCCGTTAAGTTCAATACCAACGGTGTAACAATGCCTGTAGAGACCATCAGGGACAGCGTGGACGCCATCCTTACAAAGATAGATTTCACACTTTCAGGTTATAACAAGCAGTCCTTACTGTCACTTTTCAATGACGGTGAAGTGATAAGGCCCAATGACCTGTTCATTGAGATGTACGGTATTGGATACCGAATGTGGGAGCGCTCCGGCGGTGCAGTGGACTGCGCGGCTGCTCCTCTCTATGACGCCTGGGGCTTCGGCTTCAGGAACAGTTCTTTCCCTACGGATGAGGAGATTTCAGCGCTACTTGGAAAAATCGGCCAGAAAAATCTCCCGAAGGAGCTCCCGATAGCCCCTGACGGCACCCTGGACCCTTCTTGTATGGGCAATCCAAAACTCAATTACAATGCAATTGCTCAGGGCTATACCTCAGATGTAATTGCCCGCTTTCTCTATGGTCTGGGCGTCAGGGATATGCTTGTGGATATCGGCGAGATCTGGTGTGACGGCCTCAATCCCTCCGGGGAGCCTTGGGCGGTTGGAGTAGACCGTCCGTCAGGTGAAGAATTTAAGGATGTGTGGACATCGGAGGGAAAGCCGGTAGGAATCACAACATCCGGCAACTACCGCAAATTCTATGTCCATGACGGGAAGAAGTATTCCCACACCATCAACCCTGTCACAGGATACCCCGTAGAGCATAGTCTCCTAAGCGCAACGGTGGTTTCAACGGTTAGCTCCGCAGAATCTGATGCCATAGCCACCTGGTGCATGGTGGTTGGGCTTCAGAAGGCTAAGGAGATAATTCTTGGGGATTCCCAGCTTGAGGGATATCTTACTTATGCCGATGAAAACGGGGATATGAAAGAGTGGATCTCCCCGGGGTTCAGGCTCAGGAACTGATTACCGTTAAAACCCATACAAGCAGGCGGCTCAGGCCGTCTGTTATTGTTATAAGGAGTCCTGGACACCATCCCAGGCCTGCCAGGGCTATGGTTATGACAGCAAACCACATCAGCACCGTGACAATGGGTATTGCCATGAGGTTGGTAAGCAGGAAATGGCGGGGGAAAGTTCCAAATCTGATCCAGGCCAGGGGCCGGTAAAGAGTTGGCATGATATGGCGATAGCTGCCATCTGCCAGATTTTCCGTATGGGATTGAAACCGGAGCCTTCGGGGTACCACTTTTCAATGACAGGGTATAAGAGCACTATCCCTGCCATGGCAAGGTAGGAGAGCTGGAATCCCAGGCTCCGTATGACACCAGGATTGACCACAAGCTGGATAAGAAGTGCAAGGCATAGCACCCTGGAGGGCTTACGGCGCCTTCCTGAAAGGGTGCATATCTCTCCAATAAGTATGAACAGGAAAGCCCTCACTATTGACGGCCCTGCCCCTGTCATGAGCGTGAACCATCCGGAAGCGGTGACCACGATGACTGCCCTGGCCCATTTTGCCGCCCTGGATTTGCCAAGGGGCAAGGTTAGTTTATCAAATATAAGGTACAGTATGCCCATGTGCAGCCCCGAAAGGGCCAGGATGTGGGATGCGCCGCTGCCCCTGAATGCCTGGACGGTCTCCCGGCTGAGGCCGCTTTTATCTCCTGTGAGAAGGGCCGTGAGAAGGGGAGAGGTGACATCGGCCTTAAAGGGCAAACCGGAAATGAGAGCCTTCAGTTTGAGGGCCGATTCCAGGGCTATGCTCTCAAGGAAGGATTCCTCTCCCTGAAAGGGTATGGCCGATGCCGATACGAATAACCCAAGGGTGAGGAAGGCAAGAAGGAGCAGGGGAGAACCGGCCCTGGAGCGGTGAAGTGCCGGAGCGCAAAAAACAGGCAGTGATACTATTGGAAGGAGGATTGCGGGAAGGACCCACGGCAACTGCTGGGAAACAACCGCCCCCACTGCCACTCCCGCTGTGAACATAACCGACAGCGCCTCTATGCTTTTCGCCTCTGCCATATGCGAAATTAGCAATTATTTCGTATATTTGCATTGATATAGTGAAAATAAAACTAAACCACAATAAACATATGATTATCCTAGTTATCAACTGCGGCAGCTCTTCCATCAAGTACCAGCTTCTGGATATGAAGAGCGATGACGTTTTTGACGTTATTGCCAAGGGTATAGCAGAGAAAATCGGCCTTCCCGCCGGTATTCTCCAGTATGCGCCCGCAGGCAAGGACAAAATTGTCACGGACATTCCCATCCCTGACCACAAAGTGGGCATGCAGCTTATCCTCGCTGCTCTCACAGACCCCAAGACCGGTGTCCTTAAGTCTCTGGAGGACATCGAGGCCGTGGGTCACCGTATAGTGCAGGGTGGAGACTTCTTCTCCGGTTCTGTCCTTGTCAATGAAGACGTCCTTGGAAAGATTGAGTTCTGCGCAGACTTTGCGCCGCTCCACAACCCCGCCCACCTTCTTGGTATCAGGGCTATGCAGGATGCACTTCCCACCGTCCCTCAGGTTGTGACCTTTGACACCGCATTCCACCAGACCATGCCGTCTTATGCATATATGTACGGCCTGCCCTACGAGTATTATGAGAAATACCGCGTACGCCGTTATGGCGCCCACGGCACTTCCCATCAGTTTGTCGCAGGCGTAGGAGCTAAGCTCTGCGGCCTGGATATCAATAACTCCAAGATCATCACCTGCCACCTTGGCGCCGGCAGTTCCATCTGCGCCATCCAGAACGGCAAGTGCGTAGACACCTCAATGGGCTTCACCCCGCTTGAGGGCATGATCATGGGCACCCGCGTGGGTAACATTGACGCAAATGCAGTGCTCTATCTTGAGAAGAAACTTGGTGTGGATCCGGATGAAATGACCACCATCCTCAACCGCAAGTCCGGATTCCTGGGCATTTCCACCGTCACATCAGACGCCCGTGAGCTTGATGAACTTGCAAATAACGGTGATCCCAAGGCAAAGCTCGTACTCAAGAAGTACACCTATGACATCATAAAGAATATCGGCTCATATGTAGCTGCCATGAACGGCGTAGACCTCATTATCTTCACCGGAGGCATTGGAGAGCACAACAGCCGCCTGCGCCGCCGCGTGCTTGAGAACTTCTCCCACCTTGGCCTTAAGGTTGACTATGAGGCCAACGTCGCCTGGGGTGAGGATGCCATCATCTCCACTGAAGATTCCAAGGTGAAGGCAGCCCTCATCTGCACTAATGAGGAGCTTGTGATTGCTCGTGACACCATGCATCTTGTACTTGATAATCAGGAATAAACTATGATAAAGAATTTCACAGAACTTTTCGCAGAGCTTAAGGCAAAGGGTATCTGCAAGAAAATGATTGCCGCATGGGGCGTTGATTCACACACCATCGAAGCCGCTTCGCTTGCTACAGACCAGGGTTTTGTAAAGGTGACGCTGGTAGGGGACAAGGACCTTATTGCAAAGGTTTGCGATGAATGCAAAATTGATATCGCAAAATTTGAGATAGTGGACATCAAGGATGAGCTCAAGGCTGTTGCAGAGGCCGTCCGCATGGTCCATGACGGTGAGGGAGATGTCCTTATGAAGGGCCTTTGCTCCACAGATAAGTTCCTCCGCGCCATCCTTAACAAGGAAGTTGGCCTGCTTCCTCCCAAGGGCCTCCTTTCCCACGTCGGCGTTATTGAGAATCCCAATTATCACAAGCTTATCTTCATCACCGATATGGCCGTTATCCCCGCACCGGATTTCCGCCAGAAGGTAAAGATGGCAGGCTTCGTTACAGGGGTGGCCCGTTCTTTCGGCATTGCAATGCCCAAGATTGCCTTTATTGCCGCTTCTGAGCAGATGCTGGATTCTATGCCCGCATGCATAGAGGGTGCAATGCTTGCCAAGATGTGCGACCGAGGCCAGATCAAGGCCATCGGTGACGGCCCTCTTGCCCTTGACGTTGCAATTGATGAGGAATCAGTCCAGATAAAGAAACTCTCTTCTCCCGTTGCCGGAGACGCAGACTGCCTGCTTTTCCCCAACATCGAAAGTGCAAATGTATTCTGGAAAACCAACTCCAAACTTGCAGTGGGAGTACGCCAGGCCGGTTTCCTGGTAGGCACCAAGGTTCCCTGCATCCTTGCATCCCGCGCAGATTCAGTAGATGTGAAGCTCAATTCAATCGCTTCCGCAGTAATGTCAGTTAAATAAAATTATAAAATGAGAAAGTATATCGTAGCAGGGAACTGGAAAATGAATACTACCGTTCCCGAAGGTGTAGCCCTGGCAAAGGCAGTTGTTGAAGCTGCAAAGGATCTTCCCGCAAACGTAGAACTTGTAGTTGCTCCTCCTTTCACCCATCTTGCATGCGTGGCAGACGCCCTCAAGGGTTCCAAGGTAAAGCTCAGCGCCCAGAACTGCGCAGACCATGAGAAAGGTGCATATACAGGTGAGGTTGCCGTGAACATGCTCACTTCAATCGGTTGTGAGTACACTATCCTTGGTCACAGTGAGCGTCGCCAGTACTATGGTGAGACCGATGAAAAGCTTGTTGTGAAGACCAAACTTGCCCTTGAGGCAGGTCTAAAGGTTATACTCTGCGTAGGCGAGAACCTTGATGAGCGTGAGGCCGGCAAGCACTTTGAGGTTGTTACCGCCCAAACAAAGAACGTCCTTTACAACTTCTCCGCAGAAGATATGAAGAACGTGGTGATAGCCTATGAGCCCGTTTGGGCAATCGGCACAGGCAAAACCGCCACAGCAGCTCAGGCCGAGGAAATCCACGCCTGCATCCGTTGCGTCATCGAGGAAAAATTCGGTCCCAAGGTGGCCGATGACATGACCATCCTCTACGGCGGTAGCTGCAAGCCTTCAAATGCAAAGGAGCTCTTCGCAGAGAAGGACATTGACGGTGGCCTCATCGGAGGCGCAGCCCTCAAGGCAGACGACTTCCTGGGAATTGCCACCAGCTTCTGATAGTATTAAGGAAGTACGTAAAAACAAGAAAACCGGCCTTCAAGACTAAGCTTGGAGCGCCGGTTTCTTGACGTGTACTAAAACCTAAACCTACTATATAGATGCGGAAAAAAAGAAAACGTTGCAAAAAAATGAAAATTTTGCAACGTTTTTTGAAAAATTATTCCTCCACCGGTTTTTCGGGCTCCGGAGATTTGGGCTTAGGCTTTGTATTAAGGGCACTCATTGCCCTCTGCACGCCAATGGTGGAGAAATCCTTGCAACCTTGAATAATGCGGGCCGCAAGCTCCGGAACCTCTTTTTGTTCTTCCTCCGACAGCTCTCCAAGAACATAGTCTATCTGGCCGCCGTGGGAAAACTGGTTGCCGATCCCAACTCGGATCCTGGTCCAATGGTCAGTTTCAAGACATTCTGTAATATTCTCCAGGCCATTGTGACCGCCCGAGGAGCCGTTGGCCCTCATGCGGATGGAACCGAAGGGGAGATTGATGTCATCTGATATTACAATCAGATTTTCAATGGGGAGGTTAAGCTGCTGCAACCAGTAGCGTACCGCCTTTCCGCTCAGGTTCATATAGGTGGACGGCTTCAGGAGCACAAACCACCGGCCTTTGAACGATACTTCCGCCACGGATCCGTAGCGGTCTGTCCTGAAAAGGACATTGGATGCCTGAGCCCAGGCATCCAATACCATAAAACCCATGTTGTGACGGGTATTGGCGTATTCTGCACCAATATTCCCAAGTCCGACAACGAGGTACTCCATCTACGATTACTCCTGAGCTGCCTTGGCTGCTTCCTGAGCTGCCTGCTGCATGGCACGGGTGGTCTTGACGGAGCAGATGATGGTGTTTTTGTCAGAGACAATCTGGAGACCCTCGAACTTGAGGTCACCAGCAACCATCCTCTTGTCAAGCTCCAGGGGAGTGACATCAATGTCAAGCTGATCCGGGAGGTTCTTCATAAGGCCGCAAACCTTGAGGCTGCGAGCGCTCTGAACGAACTTACCACCAGCCTGAACACCCTTGGGGTGACCGGAGATTGCGAGGGGAACGCTGATCACGATGGGCTTTTTCTCGTCAACTGCGAGGAAGTCTACGTGGAGGCAGTTGTCCTCTACCGGGTGCCACTGATACTCATGAGCCACTGCGGTGTAAGTCTTGCCGCTGAGGTTGAGGTCTACGATGAAAGAAGCGGGAGTGTGGGTAAGACCCTTAAGCTCTTTCTCGTTGACAGTGAAAAGGATGTTGTCCTTGATGGACTCTCCGTAGAGATTGCAGGGAACCAGGCCCTGACGGCGGAAGGCCTTCAGTACGGCCTTGTTGCCCTTCTGGCGGATTTCGCCATTAAGAGTGAAATGTTTCATCTTTTTTAAATAAAAATGTGTTACTCAGTGCTCTTTTTCAAGCACCCCATTGCACCAAAAAGTCTAAGCGGACTTTTTAAAGCCCGCAAAGATACAAAGTTTTTTGATAATGGCAAAATAATGTTGATGTTACCTCCTGGGATGATGCTCAAGGACGGCACGGTGCCAGGTGGAAGAGTCTATGTGGGTATAGATTTCCGTGGTGAGGATGGATTCGTGTCCCAGCATCTCCTGGACAATCCTTAAATCGGCCCCGTTCTCAATCAGATGAGTGGCAAATGAGTGGCGGAAGGTGTGGGGAGAGATTTCCTTATGGATTCCGGCAATCATGGCCTGCTTTTTCACCAGGTTGAAAATGGAAACGCGGCTGAGAGGCTTTCCAAAGCGGTTGAGGAAAAGGATGTCTTCCTGGGCACGGGAGAAGGGGAGGGGCCTGTCCTCAAGATAAGCCTTGACGGCATCTGCCGCCATTTTCCCAAGCGGAACCAGGCGCTGCTTGTCTCCCTTTCCTATCACGTCCACAAAGCCTTCTTCAAAATTAATCCTTGATATGCGGAGTGCCGCAGCTTCTGAGACGCGCAGCCCGCAGCCGTAAAGGACTTCCAGGATGGCGCGGTCACGCTTGCCAAAAGGCGCCTTGAGGTCTACGGAATCAATTATGGCCGATACTTCCTCAACGCTGAGTACCGCAGGAAGGTATTTCCCAAGCTTGGGGGAGTCTACCAGAGCCGCGGGATTCTCCTTTGTCTCTCCTTCCTGGACACACCAGTCGAAGAAGTTCCTGAGGGCACTGAGTATCCTTGCGGAACTGCGTTTAGATACATTGATTGACCCAAGGTAACTCTCAATGTCTGAAGGTGTTACGGAAGAAGGATCAAGCCCGTCACTTTTCAGGAAGGCCTCTACGTCGTGACAATAGGATGCCACCGTATTTGGTGACATCCTACGCTCTATCATAAGGTAATTCCTATACTCCTGAAGGATCACAGCGTTCCGTACTTTTTGCCGTAGAGGAGCATCTGGCCAAGGTAATCGTCCGTGTACACAGGAATGTAATCCTGGACGGCGCCGTCCTCTCCAAGCACAGGCTGGAGTTCAGGATTGATGAAACCGCCGTAAGGCTTGAGGTTCAGGGCCTTGTAGCGCTCCAGGACCTCCTTATGGAGATCAGGGTCTATATTCACGGCATAGGTTTCGATGAGAGCCTTTCCGGCCTCGTAGTCTCCTTCGCTTTTAATGCGCTGTACCTCTGAGAGAAGCTCTGCGAACAGGGCGCGTAGCTTAACGTAGTCGTTGACCACAAAGTAGGTTTTTCCATTACGGACCTTCTTCTCAATGACCTTGTCCTTTGCTCCCTTTTCCAGGCACCACTCTGCAACGAGTTTTCGGTTTTGCATGTGGGCCTCGGTGTTGGGACGGCCAAGCTCCACGCGGGTGAACTGGACCATGAGGCCGTTTCTGATATAATTTGCGTATTCTGCCTTATATGCCTCAGGGTCCGGCATAATGCCAAGCTCAACCATCTTGGGGTCTGCGGTGTAGTACAGCCCGAATAGGTCTGCGCGGGCTTCCTCGAGGGCCGATGCATATTCTCCCATGGCGGTGGTGCTTACACCGGGAAGAAGCTGGCCGGAGCCGTGGCCCAGGCACTCATGGAGGTCTGTATGGATTTCACTTGCAATGGTGCCCCATTTCTTCTCAAACTCTATCTCCTTGTCATTATAGGCGAACTCCTTGAGAGTGCTTGCAGGCAGTTCCTGGGCAGCATAATCATAGGTGTGCGTTATGTTTGCGATGGTGACACTCTTGGAGCCGTGCTCCTTTCGGATCCAGTCGGCATTGGGAAGATTGATGCCGATAGGCGTTGAAGGGTAGCTGTCTCCGGCGAGGCATACGGCATTGATGACCTTGGCCGATACTCCCTTCACGGTTTCCTTACGGAAGCGGGGATCTACGGGTGAGTGGTCCTCGAACCACTGGGCATTGGCGCTGAGGGTTTCCGTACGGCGCGATGCGTCGAAGTCCTTGATGTTTACGTAGCCCTCCCAGGAAGCTTTCCGGCCCAGGGGGTCATTGTAGTCTTCTATGAAACCGTTGATGAAGTCCACCGTGCCTATGGTGTCCTTCACCCACTCAATGTTGAATTCATCCCATTTGCGGAGGTCTCCGGTGTTATAGTATTCTATAAGGAGGCCAAGAGCGCGTTTCTGGATGTCGTTTTCCGCAACCTCGCGGGCAAGCGCAAGTTCTTCGCAGATTTTCTCAAGGGCGGGGGAGTAAATGCCGCCTATCTTCCAGGGAAGTTCACGGACAACGCCGTCCTTGCCCTTCACGACCTTGGTGTTGAGACCGTAGGAGATAGGATGGGGGTCTGAGGGGTCAATGATTCCGGCATAGTACCTCTCTACCTCTGCGCGGCTGACGTTATCATAGAAATTGACGGCCGATAGCTTCACGATGTCTCCGGAAGTTTCCGTGGAACGCCTCTGGGGATATATTGCAGGGTCATAAATAATGTCCAGAAGCTCCGGATCATTGATGCCGGCTTCTTCAAGAAGGGAGGCAAAATACTCCCTTGGGCAGGCCGGGAAAATCTTATCCTCTGCATAATGATGGTGGATACCGTTGGAGAAGAATACCCTTTTGGCATAAACCAGGAAATCCTGCCACTCGGGGCTGTCATGGACCTCAGATTCAAGGATGGCCTCAAGGGCGTGACGTACCCTTAGATTATCCTTACAATTCTGGTCCCAGAGTATGTCACGGCCATATTTTGCTGCTTCTGCAAGGTGGAATGCATATTCCTTCTGCTGGAGAGAGAGATTCTCCCAGCCGGGAATTTGATAGCGCATCACCTTAAGGTCTGCGAAAGAGTCTATTGTGTACTTGAAATTATCCTGTTCTTTCTGTCCGGGGTTTGAACAGGCCCCGGCTATGGCGGCGGCCGATCCAATTAAAATCATCATCTTGATAATGTGTTTCATACGCATAGGTTGTACGTTTTGTACAAATATATAAAAAAATCATTAACTTTGTATGATATAATGAAGTATTTGCTCAAAATATCGGGATCCTTTTTGCTCCTTATCATTATGGCTCTGGCCCCGTCCTGTGCCAAGGATCCTTTTTTTGACATAGACTCTTCCAGTAAGGAAGCTACTCCCTATACGCCTCAGCCAAAGGACCGTGTGTCTCCCGTTGTGAACCGCAACGTGATGATTATGATTTCCGGTGGCCGGAACTCCCTTTCAGGCTATCTTGCCACAGACATTGAGGAACTTGAGGCCAGTACTATTCCTGATGGCAAATATGCCACGGATGACGTTCTGATAATCATTTACCGCAACGGGTCCAACAAAGGCGTCTCTACCCCTGCGTCAATGTACAGGGTATACCGTGGGAAAAACGGTGATGTGGTAAGGGACACCCTGGGAAAGTGGGGAGGATTCACGCCCCTTTTTGGTGAGAATACTCTGGAGAATGCCCTTGGTACCATTGTGGAAGAATTCCCGCAAAGCCATTATGGGATAGTCCTTTCTTCCCATGCAACCGGATATCTGCCAGACGGCTATTATAAGGATCCTGCGGCCTATGAGGAAGCCCACAGGGCGCAGGCACCAAAATCATCGGCCCTGAAAGGACGCGTCAGCATAGAGTCGGAAGTTTTCCCTCCTATACCTGAGTATCCTGCAGTTAAATCCATCGGGCAGGATGACGACATAACCGGCCCCGTTGAGATGGAGCTGAGGGCCTTCCGTGACGTTATCCCGTGCCATATGGACTATATCCTTTTTGACGCATGTCTCATGGGTTGCGTAGAGGTGGCTTATGAACTTAGGGATAAGGCCAGTATAATAGGTTTCTCTCCCACTGAGATTCTTGCCGACGGCTTTGACTATAAACTCCTCGCATCGCGCCTTCTTAAGGATGACCCTGACCCTATTCAGGTATGCAAGGACTATTTTTACCAGTATGAGAATCCGGACGGAAGTACCTCCAGCCGGTCTCCATATGCTACCATATCGGCCGTAAATACTGAACATTTGGAAGAACTTGCCGCTGTATGCAGGAGTTTGTTTGAGAAGTACCGTGCCCAGATGAACTCTGTTAACGCCAGTAAGATTCAGCGTTATTACCGTATGGAAAGGCATTTCTTCTATGACCTTAGAGATATCCTTGCAAAGTCCGGCGCAACCCCGGAAGACCTTGCTGTTTTGGATGATGCCCTTGGCAAAGTAGTTGTCTACAAGGACCATACAGACTATTTTTTCAGTATTCCAATATCTGACGAAACATATTCCGGTCTCTCCATGTATCTTCCTGCAAAGGGATCTGCACTCCTTGATCAATTCTACAAGGAGAATCTGGACTGGAATACGGCTACGCAATTAGTAAAATAAAAAACACATATGAAAGAATTTGTCAAAACCATGTTGGCAGTGATCTGTGCTCTCATCGTGCTCAGGATCCTTGCCTTCTTCCTTATGATCATAATGTTTGCCGGCGCCATTGCCGGTGGTTCCGGCGTTCCTCTTCCAAAGGAAGGCGTTCTGGACGTGGATATGTCAAAATTCATCATCACGGAGCAGACCCAGGAGAATCCCGTCCCTTCATTCTCCATGGCAGGCATGCAGATGCCGGTTGCCCAAATCGGCCTTCTGGATGCAATCAATGGCATTGAGGCCGCTGCCGCAGACCCAGGTGTGAAGTATATCCTTCTCCGCGCCGAGGGTGCTTCCATGGGTATGTCAGACGCCGAGGAATTCCGCCGTGCACTTTCAGAATTCCGCCGCAGCGGAAAGCCGGTCATTGCGTGGCTGGAGTCTCCCGCAAACGGCTCATACTATCTTTCAACAGTGGCAGACAAGATTTATCTCTCCTCATACCATGGCTTCAGCTATCAGCTTATCGGCATTTCTTCACAGATGATGTTTGTGAAGGACATCCTTGACAAGCTTGGCGTTAACGTCCAGCTCATCCGTCACGGAAAGTATAAGAGTGCAGGCGAGATGTTCATCCGCAGCAGCGCTTCCCCTGAAAACCGTGAGCAGAACCAGGTTATGGTCAATTCTGCATGGAAGGTGATGACGGCCGCCATCTCTGAGGCCAGGGATATTTCCCCTGAAAAATTCAACGCCCTTGTGGATAACCTTGCACTTGCAGAGCCGGAAGATTTCCTTTCTAACGGCCTTGTGGACGGCCTTATGACACGTGCGAAACTTGTAGAGAAACTTTGCACCCTGGCTGGCGTGGAGTCTGAGGAAAAACTCAAACTTATTCCTTTTGCAGACTACGCCATTGCCAAGGTTAAGCCCGTCCTCAGACCCAATGTGGCTATTATCTATGCCGATGGAGACATCGTGGACGGCGATGATGACCTTATGAACGTAGCCGGAGACCGCTTTGTACGCGAGATCAACAAGGCAGCAAATGATGACGCCATCAAGGCAGTGGTCCTTCGCGTGAACTCTCCCGGCGGCAGCGTGGCTGCTTCTGTCAAGATTAAGACCGCCCTTGACAGCCTCCAGGCCCGTAAGCCCCTTGTGGCTTCATTCGGAAACTACGCAGCATCCGGTGGCTACTGGATTTCCAATGGCTGTGAGAAGATCTATGCCGATGCAAATACAATTACAGGTTCTATCGGCGTATTCTCAATGATCCCGGAATTCTCCAAGGTCACAAAGAAGGTTGGCGTAAACTTCGAGTCCGTGGGTTCCAACAAGCACTCTGACATGTACAGCCTCATGCGTCCCTTCGACAAAGCAGAACTTGATTACCAGCAGGCCAGCGTCGAGGATATCTATGAGAGCTTCGTGAATCTTGTGGCCGATGGCCGAAAGATGGCTCCATCGGCCGTTGACGCCATTGCCCAGGGTCGTGTGTGGATGGGGTCCGATGCCCTTGGGATTGGTCTGGTGGATGAGATCGGCACTCTCCAGGACGCTATTGCATATGCTGCAACCCTTGCTGGAATTGCCCCCGATGACGCCCGCATTGCAGCATTCCCTGCACCTCTCACATTTGCAGAGCAGCTCATGGAAAGCCTTGGGCAGAGTAATAGGGAGCCTTCCATCCTTGCCGGCACTCCGTTTGAGGCTATGAGCGCAGAGGTTAGTTCCATTCTCTCGGCCCAGCCTGGTAAGCCTATGGCCCGTATGCCCTACGCCTACGAGATTAAATAATAGTGGATCCTTTCCTGAGACAGGTGGCCCGGCACTATTATGAGGGCTATCAAATAGAGCACTGCTGCTTTGTCTTCCCGAACCGCCGTTCCCTGGTGTTTTTCAGAAAATACCTTGGGGGCCTGGTTCGGGAAAGGCCTTTGTTGGCGCCGGAAATGTATACCATCAACGATTTCTTCTATAAGGTATACGACGTCCACGCGACTGATAAGCTGCACCTGCTTCTGGAACTATATAATTGCTACAGGGAACTTAATCCTGAGGCTGAGCCCCTGGATGAATTCATCTTCTGGGGAGACGTCATGCTCAGTGATTTCGATGACATAGACAAGTACCTTGTAGATGCCCGGGGTCTTTTCCGCAATGTTTCCGATTTCAAGCAGATTCAGGATACGTATGAATATCTTTCTGAAAACCAGGAAGAGGCCATAGCACATTTCCTGTCCCATTTCAAGGACTCAAAACAGCTTGACAAAGGTGTAAAGGGGAAGTTCGTCAAACTATGGAACATCCTTTTCCCCCTATATGAGATTTTCGGGAAACGCCTGAGGGAAAAGGGTATGGCCTATGAGGGTATGGTTTACCGCTCAGTTGCTTCCGGGCTTAAGGAAGGAGGGTCGGTCAAGGACCTCCTGGAGCCGGTATTCCCAGAAACCCAGAAGTATGTCTTTGTTGGCTTGAATGCCCTGAATGAGTGTGAGAAACTGCTCCTCAGGCGTATGCGTGATGCTGGGCTCGCAGAATTCTGCTGGGACTATGTGAGCCCTATGATAAGGGACAGGGAGAATAAGTCCTCCTTCTTCATGAGAAAGAACGTGGAGGAATTCCATCAGGCCTTTGAGATTGATCCTGCGGGGCTTGGCGTCCCAAGGATAACGGTAGTTGATGTCCCTTCTTCCGTCGGGCAGGCAAAACTTGCGCCCTGGATACTTAGTCAGACAAGCGGAGACAGTGTGGAGACTGCCTTTGTGCTTCCGGACGAAAACCTGCTCCTGCCGCTACTCAGTTCCGTACCTCCGTCATATGACAACATCAACGTGACCATGGGTTACCCCATGTCCGGAAGTGCCGTTTATACGCTTCTGGATGCGGTAGGGTCCATGCAGATGAGGATGAGAAAGCGCCCTGACGGCTGGTATTTCTACCATGCTGCAGTGAGGGAGGTGTTTGCCTCAGGCCTTTTCCGTGAACTTCTTGGAGAGGAAGAGATGAAAAAGGTAGATGCAGTCAAGGCGGCAGCCAAATACTACATTCCGCTAAAGGACCTTCAGGGAGGTCCTGTCCTTGATCTTATCTTCCGTCCGGTAATAGAGGATGTCACGATTGCATCGGCCTTACAGAATCACCGGACAGAGGAGTATTTCTCTGAGATAGTGGGCCTTGTCGGGCGCACTCTTACCGGTAAATCCCAGATGCTGCTGGAACTGGACTTTGCAAAACGCTGCCACACGGAACTCAATATCCTTAAGGGGACAGACCTTGAAGTACTTCCTGCAACGCATCTGAGGCTTATGCAAAGGCTCCTTCAGGGCATTTCCGTGCCTTTCAGGGGAGAGCCTCTGAAGGGCCTCCAACTCATGGGCCCCCTTGAAACCCGCGCTCTTGATTTCAGGTATCTTGTAATCCTCAGCGCTAACGAAGGCATGTTCCCAAGGCGCAGCGTGAGCTCCTCTTTCATCCCTCCGGAGTTGAGGAAGGGTTTCGGCCTTCCTACATATGAGTTCCAGGATGCGGTATGGGCCTATTATTTCTATAGGATGATTCAGAGGCCGGAACATGTGTGGCTCATCTACGACAGCCGCACTGAGGGTCTTAAATCCGGTGAGGAGAGCAGGTACATCAAGCAGCTGGAATACCATTTTGGGGTAAAGCTGGAAAGGCTTACCGCCGCCCCGGCCATGCAGGCTCCAAAACCTGAAGAGGAGATAGTGAAGACCCAGGCTCATGTGGATGCCGTGAGGCAGAGACTGCTGTCGGCATCGGCCCTTAATAATTATGCCGATTGCCCGGCCAGGTTCTATTATCAGGCCGTCGAGGGCCTGAAAACCGTTGACGAGGTTGCCGAATCCCTTGATTCTCGCATGCTGGGAAATGTTTTCCATCATGTCATGGAGAGTCTTTACGGCAGGGCCGATATTATTACGCGGGAGATGCTGGATGCCTTCAGGAAGGATGTCAAGGGCCTTAAGGCACTTATCAGGGAGAAGGTTCTGGAAGAGATGCACACCATAGAGGTGACTGGCCGTAACCTGGTCCTGGAGGAAGTTATCCTGGACTATGTTCAGTCTACACTCAGACATGACGCCTCCCTCCTTGCTTCAACTGACGGAACCGAAGGGTTCAGGATTATCGGCCTTGAAAAGCATCTCTACGGCACTTTTAATGGTTTCAAACTTCACGGATATATAGACAGGCTGGACAGTTATCGTGACGGGGAAGTGAGGATTGTTGACTATAAGACGGGTAAAGTGGAGGATGGCAATGGCGGGCCGAAGATTGCCTTCCAGTTATTCATATATGACCTTCTCTGCCATCAGGAGCCTTCCCTTGCCGGTAAGCAGCTGGTGAATTCCATATACTCAATACGTCACCTGTATACCGGGAATCTTCCGGAAATGCCGGAGAATCCGGAAGATACAAAAGAAATGACAGCAAAGCTTGAGGCCATGCTGTCAGATATTACCAATCTTGATATCCCCTGGAGCCGTACGGAGGACAGGGACACCTGCTCACATTGCGATTTCAAGGATATCTGCGGACGCTAGTTTTTTTGTAAATTTGCAGAATGAGTGATAATATGAAACTGACACCACTGAAGTTCCTGCCGGATATCATCGATATGCCGTGGGGATCAGTGGAATACAGGATTGCCGATTTAGGCTTTGTGGATTCAATGGCCTCCGAGGGCTCCCTCAAGGGAAATACCCTCAGTGACATAATGCAGACATATCTGGAGCAGGTGGTAGGAGAAACATCCTTTGAGTGGTATGGGACACAGTTCCCCATCATTGTGAAGCACTTGCGTATCAAAGGACGCACATCCCTCCATGTGAACCCGGACGACGAATCCGCGGAGCAGCGTTACGATGCCTTCGGTAAGACGGCTCTCTGGTATGTGGAATCGGCCGGCCCCAGGGCAAAACTGTTTCTGGGTTTCAAGCGGCCGGTTTCGGCAGAACAGTTTTATAAGGCATGTCAGGACGGGAGCGTGGATAAACTGCTTAATGTTGTGCATCCAGAGCCCGGGGAGGCATATCTCATTACCCCGGGTCTTGTCCATGCTGCCCAGGATGTGACTCTCACGGAGATAGCAGAGGCATCTGAACTGTGGTTCAGGCTCCATGACTGGGACAGGCAGGACCGTGAAATCCATCTGGAAGAAGCTTTTGACCTTATAGATTTCAGGGCAAAGACCGCAAAAGTCCCTCAGGGAGACATCCTTGCTGCAACACCCCAGTTTACCATCCATAGGATAGAACTCGGCCAGGCTCTCAAAAGCCATCGCGGGGAGGATGATACTTTCCTTATCTATATCTGTGTGAGCGGTGCCATATCCGTTCAGGTTGGTGAAAATGCCTGGAATGCAAGGCCAGGAGAACTGGTGATGCTTCCTTCGGACGTAGTAGACTTTTTCCTTATCCCCGCTGCAAAGGATACCGTTCTTCTTGAGGTTCGCATGGATCCGCGTCCGGATGATGATATTGTTTCAGATCCAGTTGACGATGGAAGTGAGAATTGACAAATATCTATGGGCCATAAGGGTTTTCAAAACCCGCACTGAAGCCACTGAGGCCTGCAATGGCGGCAAGGTGAAGATTGCCGGTGTGAATGCAAAGCCTTCCAAGAACGTGCAGCCCGGAGACATTATAACGGTACGTAAGGGTGCCGTTAACTGTGAGTATCGCGTCATTCAGCCCCTAGAAAAACGCGTGGGTGCGAAACTAGTCCCGGAGTATGCCCAGAACCTTACCCCGCAGGAGGAACTTGACAAGATGCGGGCCCCTTTTGAAACTTTCTTCGTTACCCGTGACCGTGGCGCCGGCCGCCCCACAAAGAAGGACCGCCGTGACATAGAACAGTTATGGGATTCGCTTGACTTCTAGACTCACCGCCGTCGCAGGTCATGCCCTGGAGTGTCGCAGGTCTGTGTTTTTGGCTTCACCTGCGACGCAAATCGGCTTTGGGTGCAAAATAACGTCGCAGGTCCAGCCTTTTTTGCAGACCTGCGACGCTATGCTATGTCACCTGCGATGCTATGCTATGTCACCTGCGACGGAATAGGGGAATGCAGGCAATGATAAGGTTTTCCACAATGTAGGAGCCGAAGACCAGAAGCACCGCTACGCTCCAGTTGAGGCGCAGGGCCACGGTTACGGCTATGGATGCCACAACAAGGCCGATAAGAACTATGTGCTTGGCGTCCAGAAGCTTATGCCCCTTTGCAATCTTGATGGAGAACATGGGGATCTCGCTCACAAGGAGAAGGCCCATCACCACGGCAAAGCAGGGTATGAACCATAAAGGGAGGGCAATTCCGCTGTAGCACAGCGCACCGCTCATTATGGCCGATGTTGGAGTAGCAACTCCGATGAAATCCGTGCTCTGGCGCTCATCCACGTTGAATTTGGCAAGCCTGATGGCACTCATGAGGGCAAGGAAGAGGGGAATGTATGTGTACCACTCCGTTACGCCGCCTTTCTGCATAGATACCATAAGCATGATTGCCGGAAGGACGCCGAAACTGACCATGTCACAGAGGGAATCCAGTTCCTTGCCGATGGGGGAATAAGCCTTCAGGAGCCTTGCCGCAAGACCGTCACAAAAATCAAAGACTGCGGCTGCCAGCATAAGGATAAAGGCTATGTCCAGACGGGACGAGAGGGCAAATATCACCCCGAGAACTCCGCAGAGGAGGTTCATCAGGGTGATAGTGTTGGGAATGTGCTTTTTAATGCTCATTTATTTGAGGCCGATCTTTTTGAGGATGTCCTTGGGAACGGCGTTCTTGTTTACAAGGATGTTGAGGGTTTTGCCCTTCAGATAGTTCTCTGACATGTACCAGATACCCTTGTATTCACCGGTTTCTCCCCATGAGTTCTTGATGAGGTAATACTTGGTGCCGTTCTGGTCCTTGGCGGTGCCGTACAGGTGCATGCCGTGATCGTCGGTGGAAGTTTTTTCATCGTAGTAATCCTGACGGAGTTCCTGAGTTACCTCGATTTCCTTCACTGAGGCTTTCTCTGCGGGCTTTTCCTCTGCTTTTCCTACCCAGCGCTCCTGGTCTGAACCGGAAGTTGCAAGGGCTTCCATGTCAATGAGGATTGCAAGGCCGTCACGGGTGAAACCGGGCTCTGAGACGTCTCCGCCCCATGCTACAGTGTAACCTTTATCTACTGCGTAGTCAATGATTGCCATGAATTCATCCAGCGGAACGTTCCATGAGGGAGTGCAGCGCCAGTTGTCTTCCACCTCCATTGCAAAGGCGGTGTAGAAGGGATGATGGGTGTAGGAAGTGAAGCCGATATAGTCTTCAAGCTTGATTCCCAGGGCATCTCCCTTGATTACCTTATCTTCAGGGATCTCACCCATATATGCGTCCAGGATACCTTCAACACCCTTTGGCCATACCTTGGTGAGTTTCTTGTTAGGGTTCTTCACAACGGCGTCTACATAGCCTTTGAGCACGGCGTCAAGCTCTGCCTGTACGGGCTTGTCATAGCCGTACTGGAAGCCTGAATAATCGGCCTGATTAATGAGTCCATAGGTCTGTGCAACCTCAAGAACGTCACCGAAGTCCGATCCGGCGGCGAAGTTGAGCTTGCCGTCCATGCGGACGTACTTGATTGCGCGGTCATAGTAGGCCTTCCTTACCACGAACATCTCTGAGAAGTCAGGGTACAGGGCGGGATCCTTCAGGTTCTTTGCCTTGATAATTTCACTTTCAAGGAAGGATATGGTGCTGAAGCACCAGCAGGTGCCGCTACGATATTGGTCCTTGATAGATGTGATGGGATTTTCCTTAACGGTAGTGAACTGGTAATCCTTTGCCTTCACCGGGCTGGGCGCCCTCTGGGCAAAGGTGTTAAGGCATAATGCCATGAGTGCAAGGGTGAGAATCTTCTTCATCTTAATTGTATTTTTACAAAAATAAGGATTTTTTAGTAAATTTGCACTTAATGATGGAAAGAAAAGCAATACTTGTAGCAGCCCTTGTGGCCGCCTTCGCCATATCCTGCAGGGAAAAAGGCCCTGAGCCCCGTCCTGCGGTGCCCCTTGTATATACTGTGGCCAGTGATTCTTCCGGCCTTGGCCGCCTTGCCGCACGTGCAGGGCACGTTGGCGTAAATGGCCGCATAGCCCTGTTTGGAGAGCGCTCTGAAGGCATCTATCTTTCCCGCCGGTTCCAGAGCGTGGACAGAAGGGATAACATTGACGGTCGTGCCCACAGGGATTCTCTCCCGGATTTTGCAGGTGAAACCTTTGATGTTATAATGGATGCCTACAATGAGCCCTATGCCAGTTTTCTCACAGACTCAGTGGGCATTGACAGCCTCCGTGAGGCTGCCGTCAGGGGCGCCCTCTTTGCATGGGACAGCCTGTCTCAGGCAAAGATCATAGTGTTTACATCGGCCCTTCATGCGCGCTACGGAATGTTTGACGTAGATACTCTCCAGCAGCTTAAGGGCGGTACGTGCCGTCTTATGTCTCCCGTTCATGAGAGCCTGAAGGCTGCAGTCCGTGGCGGTGCCAGAAATATTGCCGTTTGGGCTTCTGAACCTGTCAGGGACTCAAAAGTCTACGAGAGCGTGTTTGAGGAGATGGGCCTTGAAGGAAGCGTTATTTCCATCACCCCGGATCCCGCCCTTGACATATGCACGGAATTCCGCAGCGTCCTCAGGCAATACAGGCTTACAGGCCACAAGATGGATGCACTTATCCTGGACGGTTACGGCAAGGATCCCGCCCCGCTTTGGTCTGAGATTCCCATCATCCGCCGTGCGGCAACAGAGGAGGAAGATGCTTTCTCGGCAATGCTTCCGGAGAATTTCCAGATACTTGACCCCGGCGCCTGCATTGTTGATGCCGTATATTCCCTTTTACGTGAAGAGAATCTTTTCACGCACCGGATTCATCGGCCTTCCGTCAGGTACTTTATCACTGAGGAATCCCTTGAAGGAGGGCTCCAGAAAGTGCCGCTAAGCGCCCAATATGTCCAGTCAGAGTATGTTCCCCATATCAATTAGCCCGGAAGAAATAGCAAAACTTGAACTTGTTTCCTTTCCCGGGGAAATTGTGCTGGTAGACTCCCTGAACGATACCTTTTATGCCGCTCTCCGCTACCTGAGGCGCCAGAAAGTGCTGGGTTTTGATACTGAGACGCGTCCCACTTTTACCCAGGACCAGCATTCCAACGGGACAGCCCTCCTGCAGCTTTCAGGTGCCACCAGGGCTTATCTTTTCCGTGTCCAGAAAACCGGCATTCCGCGCCGCCTGGCCGCTATTCTTGCAAATCCCGCCATTCTCAAGGTAGGCGCCGCAACCATAGACGATGTCCGCGGTCTCCAGAAATACGCTTCTTTCAAACCGGGCGGTTTCATGGACCTCCAGTCAAAGGTCTGGGAGTATGGCATCCGTGACAAGTCCGTCAAGAAGATGACCGCCATCATCCTTGGAGTCAAGATTTCCAAGGCCCAGCAGCTTTCAAACTGGGAGGCTGAGCATCTCTCCGAAAGCCAGCTCCGTTATGCCGCCACTGATGCCTGGGTGTGCCGGGAAATGTATATGAGACTTCTCAAGAGCCAGAAGCATCCCCTCACTGATGAAGAGCTTCATCCTGAAAGATACCGTCAAGACAATGGATAGAATCATTCTGAAACCCCGCAGGGAGGAATCCATCCTGCGTTATCACCCCTGGGTGTTCTCGGGGGCCATAGCCCAGATTGTGGGCCATCCCGCAGAGGGAGACCTTGTGAGCGTAGTGGGGGCCGATGGAAAGCTCCTTGCCTGCGGCCATTACCAGATAGGCTCCATAGCGGTAAGGATCCTTAGTTTTGACGAGGACCCAACCAAGCCGGATTTCTGGACCCTGATGCTGTCAAGGGCCCTGAAACTCCGCGAGGCAGTGGGACTTGCAGGGTCGTCGGAGACCAACTGCTACAGGCTGGTTCACGGGGAAGGGGACGGCCTTCCCGGCCTCATCGTAGACTATTATGACGGCGTATGCGTGCTCCAGGCCCATTCTGTGGGCATGTTCCGCGCCAAAAACGCAATTGCCGATGCCCTCCGGGAGGTTTACGGCGGTACCCTCAAGGCTGTATATGACAAAAGTTCCGGCACCGCGCCCTTCAAAGCCGGCCTGGAACTCGTTGACGGCTATCTTTGGAAGGCTTCCGGTTTTGATGCCGATGAATCCGTGGTCCTTGAGAATGGCAATAAGTTCCTTGTAAACTGGAACGAGGGCCAGAAGACGGGCTTCTTCCTGGACCAGAGGGAGAACCGTGCCCGTGTGGGTGCCCTTGCCCGCGGCCGCAATGTCCTCAACCTTTTCTGTTACACCGGAGGCTTCTCAATTTACGCCCTTGCAGGCGGCGCAAAGCATGTTGATTCCGTAGACAGCAGCGCCCGTGCCATGGCAATGGTAGACCGTAACGTGGAACTCAACGGATTCACAAAGGATCAGCACACATCATATTGTGCCGATGCAATAGACTTTGTAAAGAACGTCCCTGACGGCGCATATGATCTCATGATAGTGGATCCTCCGGCATTCGCAAAGCACAGGGGAGCCCTCAAGAACGCCCTTAGGGCATACCAGAGGCTCAATGCCGCCGCTATTTCCAAGGTGGCTCCCGGCGGTTTTGTGTTCACATTCAGCTGCTCGCAGGTAGTGGACAAGGAGGCCTTTGCACTGGCCGTTTTCTCCGCCGCAGCGGAAACCGGCCGCAGCGTCCGTATCCTGGACCGCCTGAACCAGCCCGGAGACCACTCCGTGAATATCTATCACCCGGAAGGCGAGTACCTCAAGGGCCTTCTCCTCTACGTAGAATAAAGGGACCGGAGAGATCCCGGCCCCAGCAAAAAGCACAACTGTTACGGTGACCGATCAAGCCCCCGGCTGGCAGATATTGCGCACAAATGTATGGCCGATATACCTGACTGCCAAGAAATGGAGTAAATGGATTGTCTATCGGCAGTTGATTCATTATCAAGAACTTATGATGCCGTGGCGGATAAGTCTAAAACAAAAGATGCCCCTGGAGACTATCCAGGGGCATCTTTATGTGGGATAAAATATCCGGCTTACAGAAAATCTGACAGCCTTCTGTAAGTGGATTTTGACACCGTGGAAGTCTGGATTGCGCCGGATGGAAGCAGGTCTTCATGGATGTCAATGGTTTCTATTGTGAGGGTACTGGCCGATATCGAGAAATGACCGTATTCCATCTCCCGGCCACTCTGTACCATAAACAGGACATCGTTTCTGACAATGTAAACATTTTTGATGGAAAGCTTCCATGATGCACTGTAATTGTCCCAGATATACTCAGAGAATTCATACTGGTTGCCGGATATGTTTCGGATGGCCAGCTGGGTGTCCATCTGAGTTTTGGGATTGAACGGGTCTAAGGGAGTGACAATATCCTCTTCCACTACGCCATTTACGCTTGTAACCATCTCATAGCTGATGAGCCCCCAGTTGCCTTCAAGGAGCACCTGGTCAAAGAAATCTTTCCCGCAGGATGATGTAAGACAAAGGCCGATAACGGCAGCAATAAGGTAAAATATTCTTTTCATATTGCAAAGATAGTGATTTCTTGATTATATTTGCATCACTTATGGCAGATGCATCATCATATATGTTTCCCACGTCCGTCAAGGAGGTGGAAGCCCTTGGATGGGATTACATAGATATCATCCTATTCTCAGGTGACGCATTCATAGACCATCCGTCCTTTGGGACGGCAGTGATAGCCAGGTGGCTCCAGAAATGGGGTTACCGCGTTGCAGTGGTGCCTCAGCCCAACTGGAGGGACGATCTCCGTGATTTCCGTAAACTCGGCCGTCCCAGGCTTTACTTCGGCCTCAATTCCGGCGCAATGGATTCCATGGTGAACCATTACACCGCTTCCAAACGACTCCGCCACGATGATGCCTATACCCCTGACGGCAAGGCCGGCGCCCGTCCGGATTATGCCGTTACTGTGTACACCAAGATCCTCAAGGAACTGTATCCTGATATTCCAGTAGTCATTGGCGGCATCGAGGCATCCCTCCGTCGCCTCACTCACTACGACTACTGGAAAGACTGTCTAATGCCATCCGTCCTGGTCACTTCCGGTGCCGATTACCTCTGCTACGGCATGGGAGAGCGTCCTATGCTGGAACTCACCAAGGGCATAGAAAAAGGCTGGTCACAGCATAAGATGCGGCAGATTCCGCAGATTGCATTCTATGTCAACGGCAAAGTACCGGCAGGCACACCCTCGGCAACCTCTGGCCACCCTCGGCCGGATAAGAGGGAGGGGCCCGCTGGCGAAGCCAGTGGG
>JAFZOU010000025.1 GCA_017550525.1 Bacteroidales bacterium | reverse complement strand
TGGAAAAACCTCAACGGATTGTGGGATTATGCCATAGTGCCCGCCAATGAACCCGCCCCGGATCAGTTCCAGGGTAAGATCCTGGTGCCGTTTGCACCGGAATCGGCCCTTTCAGGCGTAGGAAGGAAGGTTACCCCGGAGGATGCCCTCTGGTATGAGACCTCCTTCAGTTGGAAAAAGGGAGAGAAGACCCTCCTTCATTTTGGTGCCGTGGATAATGAGGCCCAGGTTTGGGTGAATGGGGAACTTGCCGGCAGTCACTCCGGCGGTTATACTGCCTTCACCCTTGATATAACCCCTTACCTGAAACCTTCTGGAAAGCAGACCCTCCGTCTTCGCGTCCTTGACGGCAGCGACAACGGCCGCCATCCCCGCGGGAAACAGGTCCTGGACCCTAAGGGCATATGGTATACCGCCCTCAGCGGCATAAGGCAGACCGTATGGGTGGAAAATGTTCCAAAGGCCGATATCACCGGCTACGCATACGTCAGTGACATAGTGGATGGAACAATTACCGTAACGGTAAGCGCCAACGGCGGCGACGAAGTAGAGGTGTGCTCGGAAGGCGTAAGAGCCACGGCAAAGCCCGGAGAACCCGCCGTCCTTTCTCTTCCCAATCCGGAACTCTGGGCTCCGGACACGCCCCGCCTTTATGACCTTTCATTCTCCCTCAAGGCTGGTGGAAAGACTGTGGATTCAGTGAAAGGATACGCCGCACTCAGGGAAATCTCCAAGTGCCGGGACGATGAAGGTCATCTCAGGATGGCCCTTAACGGAAAGCCTCTCTTCCAGTTTGGTCCCCTGGACCAGGGCTGGTGGCCGGACGGCCTTTACACGGCCCCCACTGACGAGGCTCTCCGCTATGACATCGAGAAGACCAAGGCCTTTGGCTTCAATATGATCCGCAAGCACGTTAAGGTAGAGCCCGAAAGATGGTATTACTGGTGCGACGTCCTTGGTATGCTGGTTTGGCAGGATATGCCCAGCATCGCAGACAACAGCGGCGTAAAATGGGATTACATAGGCTATGAAGGAACCTTCTGGGATGCCCCTGAAGATATCCGCGAAACCTATTACCATGAGTGGGGAGAAGTTATCTGCCAGTTCAAAAACCACCCTTCAATTGTGGTCTGGGTGCCTTTCAACGAGGCTTGGGCCCAGTTTGACAATGAAAGGGTGGTTGCCTTCACAAGGGAACTTGACCCCACCAGGCTCGTGAACCAGGCTTCCGGCGGCAACTACGTGAAGGGCTGCGGAGACATCTACGACTACCACCATTATCCCAACCCTGAATTTGCCTTTATGGAGGCAGACCAGGTAAATGCCATGGGAGAATACGGAGGCATAGGCTTCCCCGTGAAGGGCCACCTCTGGAACGAGGACGGCAACTGGGGCTATATCCGGTATGAGAGCTCTGACGATGTTCTGAAGCAGTACACGGAGTATGCCCAGATGCTCAAGGACCTTATCCGCCAGGGCTGTGCCGCGGGTATCTACACCCAGACCACGGACGTGGAAGGGGAGGTGAACGGCCTTATGACCTATGACCGTGAGATAGTGAAGATGGACGAAAAAGCCCTCAGGGAAGTGAACCTCTCCGTCATAGAAGCCCTATAGAAGGGTATTTGCCCATAAAATACAGCGGCGTGGTGCTCCAGAGATGGCAGTAACTGTTTACGGGATGATAACCGTATGGAGAAGTGAAGTCGTCTTCAGGGTCAAAGACCTCCGGAAGAGTGTCTGTAACTTTTGAAACCATTCCGCCCCAATAGGAAAGAAGCCTCTCGCGGGCTTCTTTTTCCATTCCT